>JBEKPG010000016.1:0-47985 GCA_049520955.1 Bathyarchaeia archaeon
AATTCACTATATACTTCTGTAAAGGCATCGGAAATATACTTGAGAAAAATAAGCCCCAACACAACATGCTTGTACTCAGCAGCATCCATGTTATTGCGCAGTTTATCAGCAGTCATCCACAACTTAGCCTCAAAACCCAAATTGGCACCGTTAGAAGTTTTAGCTGCCTTCAAATCTAAGTTTAACTGTTTAACCGTAACTAACCCTCTCTAAAGTCAAGAGACTATTTGGTCGGTTTAGCTAATAAGCTCTCACTTGTAGTTACCAATAACTAAAATCAACAACGTAACTATATTCTGAAGGTCAGTGTAGGTGAGTGCTTAAGAAAAGTTAATTCCACTTGAACAAGCCCTTCATGTACAACAATTGACTTGTACAAAAGAAAATGAATTAAAAACGGAAAATAGGTCACTTGGGAAAAACCAGTTTTTTATGCCTTAGTTTTGTTATTCTATGTTAAACCTTTCTGGTCTTCTTTTGCTTCTCGAGTTTTTAACTGAGTTTTTGGTAGAGTTGCTACTTTTGCGATGCTTCCATTAAGCTGTGCTGCAGCTTTTTGAGGATCACCCTTTTTCTGATCAGCCGTTATCTTCACCTCCCCTTGCTCTGGTCGGCAGCGTTTGAGATGAGGTCTAAAGCCTCGTCCAGAACTTGTGTCTCCATGGGATAAAGGTTTTTTAGACAGGTTCTTAGCAACTTTAGCCTTTCCTTGGGGATTGGTGGGAGCTCCTTCAGCACTTTCCCAGCCAAGCCTGGCTTTATTGCTGATGGCGGCCGAACGTAAAGCGTTCCATCAGCCAATTCTATTTCCGGTCTTAAAGGAGTGTCCAACTTTATTGCGCCCATCAGCGTCACAATCTCGCCGTATATTTGCCTGCTAACACACATGCGCCACCCATCCTTCTGAATCAATGTTCCGAAGGCTTCCTCAATCCATTTTCCCCCTTCTTCCGGATTATTTTCTGAAGTTTTGTTGAAGCCCTCAAGAATAGTGTACAAAGCCAAGACCCCAACGCGCTTAGTGAAAAGTTCAACAAAATCTTTATCGATTATAATGCCTTGCCCAGCTTTCTCAAAAAGATCATCGAAAAGATGCATAGCCAATACCGAGAAAAGACTTCTCTGCGCATGCTTCCAGTTGATTGCCTCCATCGCCAGCTTGTAAGTTCCATCCTTCTTGAGAATGTGTTTATGTGTTAGAATTTTCAGATAACGTGCGACCGATGGCTTGCTTATGCCCTCTTTTTTTGCAAAGTCAACTATATCCCCGAATCTAAGTCCGCGACAATCTGATCTTGCAACAATTTCTACAAGCTTTTCCTCTATTGGGTGATACTCATTTTCGAAAGTTGTTCTTCTACCCATTCTGATTGTCCTGAGACCAAATAGTCTCATTTGATACTGCTTATATGGAACTATACATTCACTTAAAGCTAACGGTGAATAACCATGACTAAACAAGTAATCTTCGCAAAAATGACCCAAGAAGATGTACAACTGCTAAAACAAGTCGCGAAAGCAAGAGGAGAAGACCTAAGTGACTTCGTCAGAAGAGCAGTCTACAAAGAGCTGGCAAGCTTAAATTTTCTTTCAGCGGACCAAAAGAAAGCTCTTGGAATTAAAGCAGAGACTTAGAAGGTTAAACTGTGCCGGACGCCGAACGCAAGTTTGACTATTCTAAGCTTTCTGACTTTGAAATTTCCATTTTGATCGCGGAGCGGAACTGTGCAGTTTATCGTAAGGAGCAATACGACGAACTCCTGAACAGGATTGGCGAGGCTAAAGGATACTCAGAAGCGGAAAAACAAGCACAATCAAAGAGTGAACTGGGTCAATTACCTGGGATAGAATCTGATAAACTACCGTGGAAGTCCTATAAGACTAAACAAGTCGCAGGCCCTGAAGAAGCGGCGTGGATTTTCTCAAATACCCAAGGCGCCGAAGCTTTGCTGTCAAACGTCAAATCTAAAGACGGTCAAGCCAAGATCGCAGGTTTTGAGTACCAGCTACAGGGCGCACAGCATCAGTTTATTTCAAGAAAGCCAGTCAAATAGGAGTGCTATCGCTACATGGCCGTTCAAAAATACGATGAAACAGCAGATTTTCAGGGAGATGAGGAACCTCTTCCCGAAGGATATACCGAGGCACTCAAAGACTGCACAGCAATCGCCGCTAATTTACTTAGTCAAGCCATCAATGGAGAGACTATAAACCGCTGTTGGGATTGCTCGAGTTGGGCAGGGCGATGTACCAAGGGAAGAATCAATCAGATAGCCCGAAGCGAAGCATGCGAGCAGTTTTCGCCAAAACTATTGAAACGGTGACGATGATGTCTGAAAATATGATGTTGCTCCAAGCCGCTGCAATGTGGCATCGAAAAGGCGTTTCAGTCATTCCCTTCATTCTCTCATGGAACGACAAGAAACAAGAGTATGAGAAACGGCCAGCGGTAGAAACGTGGAAGCAATGGCAAGATCGACCTCAAACAGAACAAGAATTTAACGAATTGCACTTTGAAAGATATACAATGTTCGGTATAGTCTGCGGAATGAAACTCACTGTTGACACAGAAACCATTTATCCGGTAGGCGTTGACAGAGACATCAAAGACCCAAACATAAGCGAGAACATCAAACAGAAAACCCTGCAAGCTCTAAACCAGATGCAAACAACTTACCGAGAGAAAACAAGGTCAGGCGGCAACCACCTAATTTACTTCTCAAGGAAACCAGCAAAAGGCGCCAAACCCAGCAATACAGGAATGGAACTGCTAAGCCACGGCCAACTAATGGTTATAGCGCCAAGCGAAGGATACAGCCGAGAAAACGACAACAACATAACAACCATCGACAACGCCGAAACCCTGTTCTACGAAGCATTAGAAAACGTAGGCTTATACAAGAAAGAAAAACCAACAAAGCCAACGCCAACTCAGGGCAGATTAAGACACCTCAAGGAACCCAGACCCTGCATCGTAGAAGCCTTGAAGCAGCAACTGATCAACGGCAACGGACATCTGATGCGGCTGGCTATAGCAGGAGAATACAAAAGACTTGGCTACTCAGATCAGGAAGTGATTGATCTTTTCAGGTCGCAGGGCGATTTTGACTATGACGTCTGTAGCAGCCAAGTTGAACGCGTAGATCCCGAGAAAACAGCAACTTGCCAATCGATCAAGGAATATGGCTACTGCTTACCCGACTGCCAACTCGAAAAGCCAGTCCTTCTCAGCCACGTCAACGACATCGAGAACCCCGAATTATCAGGTAGCCCCGTCTCAGTTGAAGCCGTGGTAAGCAGCACAAGCACCAGCTACATGATACCCTCAGAAATAGAAGCCATAACAAAAGAGGACAACCAAGAACCCGAAACAGAAAACCAAATTCTGAAAATTGATAACCCCGTAAACTTGGCACTTGTGGGCATTCAAGACGAGACAAAACTGAATCGCCTCAAAAGAATGTTCAAGGGGAAAGTGCTTTCAATCGGCATCAAGAGATACCGCACAGTCTATCTGGTCAGGGTCAGACCACCGGTTTCAACTCTAGTGAAGCAGGGAACCAAACTCGTTGATGAGAAAGGCCACGAATACAAATACCTTGACCTATACATAGCGACAGACAAACCCTTAGATTTCCAGCCCTCCGAGGTCATTGCCGTCACTGGCCTACCACTACCTCACCCCCGCACACAAAAAACAACATTATTAGCCTATGAAATTAGCTTCCCAGAAAAGATAGAGCAATTTGACCTCAACAAACTCAGTCAGCTGAAGGCAAAACTTGAAAGCAAAACACCAAAAGAACGTCTAAACTGGATACTGGACAACTGCGAACTCTACACCCACATAGTCGGTAGACGCAACATAGCCAAAGCCGTCCTCCTATGCTCGTTCACGCCAACATACGTTAGCCTCTTCGGCGAATCCCAGCATGGCTGGGGCATAGTTGACGTCATAGGAGACTCAACAGTCGGAAAGAGCGAAACCGTCAAGAAATTAATCCAGGGCTTGCTGAAGGCTGGAATGTATGTCAGCGCAGAAACCGCAAGCATAGTTGGATTAGTAGGCGCGGCTGTACAGGGAGAAAGCGGCGGCTGGTTCATCGAATGGGGCTTCTTGCCACTGATGGACCGCAAAATCTTAGCTATGGATGGCTGCCATAAACTCTCCGCATCACAATGGGCCGTCACAGCTGAGGCAGAACGCAGCGGAGAAGTCACTATAATCAAAGCCGGAAAAGGTAATGCCTATGCACGTACACGACAAATCAAAATCTTCAACGCCGTTGACAGAGAAACTGACAAGTACACTACAAAGCCGCTGAAGGAATTTCTCTACCCTATCCAAGCGCTCGCAACGGTGGAAGATAAGACATCAATCGCAAGACGCGACTTAGCGGTTTTTGCAGACCAACGGGATGTAACGCCTGAGCAAATCAACAAGGCAACTGACGTTAAACATGAACCTGAACTGGAGTTGCTGGCTGAAGCGCTTAAATGGGCATGGATCGCCAAGGCACAAATCGTATGGACGCCAGATGCGCAGGCATACCTGCTTGAAAAAGCCACAGACTTAATGAATAAGTTCCACTACGACCGAATCCCTATAATCTCTGCAGACATGAAATGGAAGCTGGCGCGCCTGAGTGTCTCAATGGCTTACCTCACACTGTCAACAGAAGACTTAACTCAGCTAAGCGTAACAAAAGACCATGTCGCGCTCGTTTGCGAAACCTTAGAGGAGGAGTACAGCCGAGCAGGCCTAAACGCCCTAGCACAAACCGAACACATGGAGCGGCTAACGCCCGAAGACGTGGAAATGCTGCTACTAAGAGTTCAAGGGCAGTTGACAAAAGAACCAATAGAGACTGAAAAGTTAGTTGAAATCTTAAAGTTCATCTTGCTCTCCGGTGGTACAACACAAGAGCAGATCAAAGCCCGATTTGAGTTGACCGAGAAAAACCAGCTTCGCCCACTTATGGCTATTCTTCAAACTGAAGGCTTAGTAAAAGTCAATCGAGGATACTATCAAACGGCAAAGCTGGTTGAAGCACATAAGGTAACGAACGGCTTTGCCGCTCTTGCCTGCTTTGCCGATGCCAAAATAGAACACCCACCCCACGAAACGGAAAGAACTGAGCAAGCTGAGGGTAGGGATTCCTTTTCTGAGGTCGGCAAAGACGGCACAAACGGCAAACCAGAAAAGCAAGAGCCAGTAAACCCCGTTGCTTCAGAGAAGAATGAAAACAGCGGCAACTCGCTTATATTCGGCGAAAGGACAAAAGCAAAAGAAACAGTTAAGGAAAACGAAGCAAATAGGCAACAGCCTATATTTTACGTTAAAGAGCTTCAAAGCGGCGAAAAATGCGAAGCGTGCGGAGCTTTAGCAGTCACAAAGCAAATCATAACGCCTCAAAAAGACATACTTAGACGCTGTGAGAATTGCTACCAGGCACTAAAGCGAACCTTCACAAACGCATCTTTTCAACCATCCTTCGCCGACATACAGAGACAAGACTATAAGGAGGCGCCTTGAAAGTTATGGTTGAGGTTCAGAGTAAGGATAGCTTCTCAAACATCGCTCCTGCAGATATTAGTATTCAAAATGCGCTTCCTGAGAAGTTAGGCTCAAAACCTACAGCAAACTATCTTTCTACAGAACCTCAACCTTTAAGCTGCCCAGAATGTGGTTCTACCGGTCCTTTTGACAAAGCTGGAACTAGACAAACTGCTGAAGGCTTAACCTTGCAACGCTACTACTGCAAAGATTGTAATCTTAGATTTAGTGAACCAAACCCTTTTAAATTGTCAAGGACAAATAGCGATCACCAATTAAGCGCAATCCTGCAGGACAAGGCGAAAAAATTGGAACCACAACAAAAAACCGATGTTGTGGCAATTAGCCGAAACCAAACACACCAAACGCAAATTCAAGGCGAAATCATCGATTTTCTTTGGTATCTGAAGAAGCAAGGGAAGTACAGCGATGCTACGATAAAGACAAGGGTTAAACTGCTGAGGTACCTTTCCGAGAAAAGCGGCGTTAATTTGCATGATCCTGAAGCGGTCAGAACGGTTCTTGCTACAAACGAAAAATGGAGCAATGGATACAAACAGAACTTTGTAAGCGCTATGATAGTTTCGCTGAAATGCTAAAAATAAGCTGGGAACCGCCTTACTATGAAAACAAGAAATCTCTGCCCTTTGTACCTTTAGAAAAAGAGGTAGATGCTCTAGTAGCCGGTTGCAGTAAAAAAGTTGGAACTTGCGTGCTTGCACTCAAAGAAACAGGATTCAGAATAGGCGAATTATGGCAATGCAAATGGACCGATCTGGATGAGGAAAACGTTACCCTCAAATGCGTAGCTGAAAAACACGGCAATCCAAGACAAACAAAAATATCAAGCAGATTAATGGCAAGACTCTTAGCACTGCCCAAAACAAACCAGTACATCTTTGGATATGGCAACCTTAACGCTTTCCGCTGGAAATATGACAGACAAAAACACGCTCTATCAATCAAACTACAAAACCCACGCCTAAAACAAATAAGATTTCACAGTCTTAGACATTTCAAAGCTACCAAAGAATACGCAATAACAAGAAACATCCTCCACGTAAAAGAACTACTGGGCCACCGCAACATAAACAGCACATTAGTCTATACCCATCTAGTGCCCATAGACGATGACGCTGAAAGTTACCACCACGCAACCGCTAAAGATGCAAAGGAAGCCGGCGAACTGATAGAGCAATGTTGGCAGTATGTTGTCACTACTCCTCAAGGTATTATGCTATTTAGGAAGGCGAAAAAACGTAATGAGTAGACAAAAAGGCTGGTGTATTAGTAAAATAGGCTGGTGTGTTGGACGTAACCCGCCTTCTGTTATTGTGGCATTCGGCTAATCGGGCTACCCGCGCCTTCAGGTAGATTCGTCATAGGCGTCTGTTTGCCCTTTCCACTTGCAGGACGGCCGTTTCATCGGTTCCAAGTTGGCGCACTCGACATCACAAATGTCTCATTGCAAAGTCCAATTGGACGTTTCGTTTCTGCTCCGTTGCCAAGGCTCTCACCCTGTCCCCTGAGGGACTGCAATTCTACGCGTGGGCGGAGTTTCCTCAGACCCAGCATTTTTTGGGTCCGACAGCCACACACCAACTCGCCAACCCAACGGTTAAAGTGTTATCGGAAGCAATAAGAATTTCTCAAGCATCAGTAACTGTTCATGAGTAAACGGGTCATCTTAATAACGGGTACTCCATGCACTGGAAAAACAGCCACCGCTAAGCAATTAACTGTGATGCTGGATGCGCTAAACATTAACTTGACTGAATACGCCAAAGCCTACAAGTTAACTCAGGGCGAAGACAAAGAGAGGAAAACAATCATAATCGACGAAGAAAAGATGCGCATAAAACTTGCCGAAACCATAAACGCCGCAGACAAAGCCAACGTCATCGTCGACGGGCACTACGCTGCATCCGTAACTCCAACAGAAATTGTCACCAAAGTTTTTGTTTTGCGGCGAAACCCCAAAGAACTAAAACACTTCATGGAACAATGCGGTTTCGAAGGAGCCAAGCTTTGGGAGAACCTGTCAGCTGAAATCCTCGACATCTGTCTCGTGGAAGCCATCCAGGCGCAGCCCGGCAAGGTTTGCGAGTTGGATGTAACGGGCAAAACAGTTGAGAACGTAGTTAGAGATATTTTGGATGTTTTGGAAAAAGGCAAGAAATGCTACACAGGCATTGTGGATTGGCTGGGCATGCTTGAAGGTGAAGGCTTAACCGACGAGTACCTCAAAGCTTGAGTGTTTGCGTTACGGTTTTTTATGGAGTACTGTAACAATCAACAAGATTGTTAAGCCTATGATCATTGCATCAAGAAAAGCTATCTAAAAGCATTTTTGTCAAAAAGAATTTTGTCAAAAAGAATATCATCTGTCTTAACAGATGCTGGAAATGATTCCTACCTTAAGCTTCCTATTTTATGCTTGGTTAACAGTGTAATTTTGCGTCTGTTCGAGTATGATTTGGCGTGATCACTAAATTTATCGCCAATCATGATGGGGCTGCCTAAGCCAACGTCTTCTGAAGAAGTATCCAACCCAATTATTACGTTAACACCTATGGTTCTGTTCCAATCTCTAACCCAAACGCCTTGCTCCAAGCGGCCTTTCTGCACGATAAGGTCAAAATGCCTATCTCCTCCGCTGTAGCCTTCTACTATTGCATTTTCCCTGTTGACCCTGTAGCCTTCTTTTTTGAAGTATTCAATTGCTAAGTCCATTAAACGGGATCTTGGCTTAGGCTGTTCTTCTCCGTTGCTCATATGCTCGTTCTCTTCTCAACTAAACCTTATCAACTCGTGTGTGGAAAAGCCTTTCGGAAGACAAAGAGAAATGAAGGCAACTTCAATAGTAAAATGCACACGATGCGCCGGTCTAATGCTTACTACTAAGGGGCAAAAAACCAAAGTTTGTCCTTACTGCGGCGCACAGGTGGATCTGTTGCGAGCCAAAAAGGTGGCCTCAGCAAGCAACGCGTTTGAAGCTTCAGAAATGCTGCGTAAGCTGAAAAGCGAACAGGGATTTGAACACAAGCCTTAGCGCACGTGCCTAAGCATCTCACAGGTCTTGCATAAATCGGAAGCTGAGGGCTCTCCACATTCAACACACGTTTTGAAGGCTTCTTTTTTAGCAGTTTCATCTAATGCGGGTCTTAAACGTTCCATGGATTTGAGAACTGTGAATTTTGTACCAGCATGCTTCGCTTCCATACGGTTAAGCATCGAGCGAATATCATTGCGTAACGCTTCAGAAGCGTAGGGGCATGGAGTGTCCTGGAACCGAATTCTCTTGATGTAAGCGTACAAAGCACTTTCTTTCTCAGGGATTTCGCAAAAAGGTTTAATCTTCTGCACAAGTAACGGATGCACTTCGTTGGTAACTGGCCTCTCCTTAGCCAACCGTACTATGTCACCGCGGAAAATGTTCATAAGGATTGTTTGCACTTCATCATCTAACGTATGAGCAGTTGCAACTTTGCTTGCCTGAACCTGGCGTGCACTGATGTTTATGGCTTTCCGCCTCAAAACGCCACAGTAAGCACAAGCCGTCAACTCTGTTTCGCCTTTGCTACGTGCCTTAACTATAATTTCGTCTAGCGTGAAACCGTAAAGATCTTTGAATGAAACTATGTGGTGGGGAATTTCGAGTTTCTTGCAGTTTGCCGCTGCAATTTCTAGGGCTTCATTTCTGTAGCCAACTATACCCTCATCCACTGTTACAGCTGTCAGGGTGGTCTTGGGGCGGAACCGTTTCAGTTTTGCTAAAATATGGAGCAGGCTTAAACTGTCTTTGCCCCCTGAAACTGCCACTGCTAAGTGGTCATCAAATTTGAGCATGTGGTATCGCGTGATGGTTGTTCTTACCTTTGCTTCGATGGATTGGGTGAAGCATTTTTTGCACAGTGTTTCACCTGAATACTGCCTGTGAAAGAAGGCTTCTCTTTTTTTGCAGACGCTACAGACAAGTGCAGCCATTGAGTCTTCACGGTTTAACATCTGATTGGTAAATTAACCTAAATAAACAATGCCACATTAACTTCTTAATTGGCTAATGAAATGAGTGTCAAGCCGACAAAGCATGAAGATTACAAGGAAGTAACGTATACTAGTGGACGCTGGACGCTGCTAAATGAGTTCAGAACCAAGGCAATTGAAATTATGGATGCTTTAGTCGCATTTCATTTGCAGTCGATTGTTCATGGAAGCATAAGCAGAGGCGATGTTCATAAGAAAAGCGACATCGACATATTCATTCCCGAGGTCCAAAATAGTTTTCTTGTAGAGACCGCCATAGAAAAAGCACACATTCCAGTCGATGCTCGGTTAATTGTTCAAGCCACGCCAACGTACGCTATGAAAGCCCACATTGAAATCAGTGAACAAATCACTGTTTCGTTTCCGCTAATGCAAATGCGCAGGGTGGAGAGAGAGTTTTATAAATTCGGTGGAGAAACCAACCTTTACCAGCTTAAAGCCGGCGTTCGAGTTGCAGGTGTAGACAAACGGCTTGTGCTTATTGAACCAACTGAGAAGGGTCACATGGAAAGCAGCATCGTTGGCAGAGAAGAATTTGCCGCCAAAATTTTAGGCATTTCTGCTGAAACCGTGCTCGATAGGGTTCACGCACTTCTAAAGAGGGATATGGTTGGCAGAACTGGAGTTTTCGTTAAAAGAGAGTTACCGGCTGACGACACTTTTGAGTTGGCGCTCAAAAAGCTCTCAGACTTAAATCCTGCGGTTCGTAGAAGAATGAAAAAATGGGTTTAAGAAGGATAGTAGATAAGCTCTTTTTCTTCAAGCAGCAGCTGGATTTTGTCGACGGCCTCGTAAACCTGTTCTTCTTTTTTGGCTCCAACGCAAACAAGTTTTCCAGCTGAGAAAATGAGGAACACTACTTTAGGTTCATCCATTCGGTATACTGCACCTGGAAACTGTTCTGGCTCATACATTACTTTGCTAAGTTTGTAAACCAGGCTTTCAAGGTCGATTTCGCCGCCAAGTTCCGCAGAGGCAACAATGTTCTGAATGTTTACAATGGGTTTTTCTGTAATTTGGATTCCTTCGCCGCGCAACTCTTTAACTACTTTCTCAACCGCACTGCGTGACTCTTTTTCTGATTTAGCGCCTGTGCAAACCATTTTACCTGTGCCGAAAATTAAGGTGGCTGTTTTTGGTTTTTTTAGTCTAAAAACTAAACCTGGAAATACGCTTGGGTTATACTCGGTTTGGGGAAATTTTTCAACAATTTTTTGTAAGTCGATTTTCTGATTAAGCGATACCGAAGCTACAATGTTTTGTATCTTGATGATTGGTTTTCTTTTACTCATGTCAACTCACGCGTTTGAGTATTTAAATAGGGTAGGGGTATATAAAGCATCTATTTATAAACGTCAAAAAATTGCTTATAAACACCATCCAACCGCTAATTAATCCGAAAAAAAACTTCGAGAAAAATGTTAGCAAGAAATAAGGTTTACGGCCTACTTCGTCGTGGTCTCTCGATAGATTGGAAACCGAAGTAAAGCTGCAATTCCTCCCAATCCTAACAATTTTGCTCCTGCTTCATGCTCTGTGCTGATTACAGTTACATTTGCACCGCGTTTTTCCGCCTCCCTCATGAGCGCCTCAAGTTTCAATCTTTGTTCTTCGTCCACATCACGTAGTGTTACGTCGGAAAGAATTAGTTTTTCAATGGCGCCCATATTAGCAGCATTTTCAACGGCATCTACTCCATATGTGACTGTTCCTTCTCCTTTGCCTAACCGTTTCATAACTTCTTCTATAGTTTCAGCTTCCTCAACAACGCGCAGTTGATTTGCCGCTCGCAATAAAACGCTAGAACGTAACGCTTCGTAGATTCCTGCTGTGCCTCCATTGTTAACGCTCTTCACGTCGGCAACTGATTTGGACATTCCCTGTGCTTCTTCAGAAAGATATCTTGCAAAATCATTTTTAACAAAACCTGCGCCGATAACGACGATTGGACTGTGATTTTGATTCCAGAGTTGGCTTAGGCTGTTTAAAGCACGTCGAAAATACGATTTTGTGGCTTCGACACGTTTGTCTGCTTCCAGCTTTCCGGGAAGTTTCATCCGTTCTTCCACTTTAATTTCTACACCGTATTGCTTGGTTTCTGCAATGGCGAAACCTTCATCGTCAATAGAGATTATGAGCATGGGCTTCTCGTTTTCACTTGCCTTCGAAAGCCTGTCTAGTAAGTGTTTGGGCCATTCTTTCTTCACAATCGTTAGCGGTTGATTCAGCGCTATACTTAGCGTGTGATGCGCACCAGTAGGAAAAATGTCTGGGGCATGGCAAATCAACCCGTGAACCCGCAATTTACCCAGAAACTTGTCCCAGCTAACAGAAATCACCTTTACCCCCATGAAAGCTGAAACTCGCTCCCCACTTTTGGGACGCGAAGCCTCCGTGTCACTTTTTATGGCTCTTGAGCTAAACGCGTAAACTTCATCGCCTTGATAAATGATGTTATACAAGTGCCAAAGGTCATCTGGCGAATCAGGAACCACTTTAATGAAATCTTGATCCAGATTCTTCTCAATAATCTTCAAAGTCTGCACTTCTCTTAGCTAGTTGCAGCACTAAGAAATAAAAACATAGTTAATGCCAAAACAAAACAACGTTAGCCGAGTACCAAGTATGAAGGCAAAATTTAAATCCCTTCATATCCTAAACTTAGTTGTCAACTAATTTTTGAGAGATTTTAATGTCTAAAAAATTTGAAGATTTTATGTGTAAGCAGATTCAGGATCAAACAAGCACATTGAAAAGGTATCTTTTAGCAGCCTTAGATAACCAAGACCAATACCTCTATTACTTAGATGAAAGCTTAGGCACACCCATTCCCAGCGTAGATATTAGAAACTGCGAATTATTAACTGATGCCAAGTTTTTTCGCGAAGAAATTAAGCTCACACGAAACGGACGCAACCGATACAAGTTATTCTATCTGACTGATTTAGGTAAGGAAATGGCACAGCAAATAAAAGAGGAATCATATACTGACGAGATGCCTGGAAAACCCCAAAATGCGGCATCCTCAAATAACCAAACTAAACTATCAAGTTAAAGTCTAAACGCTATTTTTAATTTAAAAAATAGAAAAGAATTTGTGGGAAGAAAAAGCTCCCCCGAGTTTTTGTTTAGATATGCAGTGCGTTAGCTAGTATGCCGATGAACAGTGGGATGAAGACAATTGATAGTGTGCTCATCAGTTTTATGAGTACGTGGAGACTTGGTCCTGCCGTGTCTTTCATTGGGTCGCCGACTGTGTCGCCTACAACTGCCGCTGCGTGAGCGGGTGAGTTCTTACCGCCATGGTGACCTGCTTCAATGTATTTCTTTGCGTTATCCCATGCACCGCCGCCAGTGTTCATAAGCAAAGCAAGTGGAACTGCTGAAAGCGTGGTACCAATTACAAGTGCGCCTACTGCTTCTGGCCCCAACAGAACGCCTATGACGATTGGAACAACCACAACAATTAGTCCTGGAAGCACCATACCTCTTAGCGCGGATTTTGTGCTAATGTCTACAGCTTTGCCATATTCAGGTTTGCCAGTTCCTTCCATGATACCTGGAATTTCCCTGAATTGCCGTCGGACTTCCTCAACCATTTCGGCTGCTGCTTTTCCAACAGCGCTGATTGCCTGTGAACTGAAGAAGAATGGTATCATTGCACCTATGAAACCGGCAATCAGGATAGCTGGGTTGGATATGTCTACGCTGAATGTTCCGCCGAAGTGAGCTATGACCTCTGAAGAGTATGTTTGAAATAGCAGTTGAGCTGCAAGTAGTGCTGAGCCCAGCGCGAAGCCTTTTGTTAAGGCTTTTGTGGTGTTTCCCACGGCGTCTAGAGCTTCCATTGTTTCCTCTGGGCCGCCTTCACCTGACATTTCTGCTATGCCTGCTGCGTTGTCAGCGATTGGTCCGAAACCATCAAGCGCTAAGATCATGCCCATTACCGCAAGCATACCCATTGTGGCTAAGGTAGTTCCGTAAATTCCGCCTATGAAATAGCCGGGGAGCACGCCAACGTTTGCTAAGTGTATTTGAGTAGCGAATTGCACTCCAAAGTAGTATGAAACTATCAGTGCAATAACCAATGAAACTACGGGTAACGCGGTTGTTTCCAATCCGACGGCGAAGCCTGTGATGATGTTGGTGGCGCTTCCTGTTTCGCTGGCTTGAGCTATTCTCATTACTGGGCCTCGGTCACGTCCAGTGTAGTAGTCTGTAATGTAGTCTATTGATACACTTGCGGCTAAACCTGAGAGCAAGCAGAAGTAAAGGTAGATGTTGCCTAACAGGAAGATGTCAGCAACCAAAAACAAGATACCGGCTACTATTGTGGTTACCATGAGACCTTTTCGCAGAGCTTTCATTGGGTGCTTGGCTTCTGCTTCAGTCAGCTTAACAAAGGGCATGCCGATTAACGTTGCAAAGATTCCCAGCGCTCTTGCAATGAGCGGAAAGAATAGGAATATCAGGTTTCCCGTGGCTATGCTGATTAAGCCGCCGATGATCATCCCGCCAATGTTTTCTCCAGTCGCAGATTCAAACAAGTCAGCGCCCCTGCCCGCTGAGTCACCAACATTATCGCCAACGTTATCAGCGATTACTGCGGGGTTGCGTGGGTCATCTTCTGGAATGCCTGCTTCAACTTTACCTACGAGATCAGCTCCCACGTCTGCTGCTTTAGTGTAAATTCCCCCTCCAAGCTGTGCAAACAAAGCGATTAATGATGCACCAAAACCCATGCCGACAATACCGCTTGCGGCGGCCCTGCCTAAGGTTGCCGCTGCACTAACGGTCAGCCCTCCAAACATAGCGTGGTATCCGCCATAAATTAGGAACAGAAAACTTACACCTAAAAGAGATAAACCGGTAACTGCCAAGCCCATTGTAGCTCCGCCGTAAAATGCAGTTTTAAGGGCTGCTTCAGCGCCGCTCTCTTTTGCGGCAGCGACTGTACGCACGTTAGCTTTTGTCGCGTTGTCCATGGCTATGTAGCCTGCGGCCAAAGAGGCAACAGCGCCTACAAGAAATGCTGCGGCAGTGCCTACACCCAAAGGAGTACCTGGCAAGGGTATAGCAATCCACAGCAAAATGAAAACGACTACTGTGATGGCGGCAATTGTTGTATATTGTCTTTTAAGGAAAGCATATGCACCTTCACGAATAGCGTTGCCAACTTCAACGGCTTTTGGTCCGCCAGGGCTCATCCTGCCTATTTTACGCATGAGCAGAAGCGAAGCAACGACCGCGATTACGCCTGATATTGGTGCGAGCCAAAATACCGAAGGAGAGTTGACCATTAATGTTGCTAGGGCGTGTAAGGGTATGAACATGTTCAATAAGCCATGCCCATTTTCCTTATATATTTTTCTAAAACGTTTACGGAATTTCATCTGTAAATTGAGAATTTTTATGAATTAATAGAAATGTTATAAGCAAAACTGGTTGCATTTTTAAGGAAGTTTGGAACATATCTCAATAAGTCTGCGCTCAAAGTGATTATGTGATGCCTTCAAGATTAGTCGTTGTAAAGGTTGGCACAAGCGGCATAACAACCGGTGAAGGGAACCTTGACGAGGAAGAAATGCAAAAATTAACTAGTCAAATAGCGGCTGTCACCGCACAAGGAGACAAAGTTGTTCTTGTAACTTCAGGAGCAGTAGCGGCAGGAATAGCTGAACTTGGAATACCGCCGAAACCCAATGACGTCGTGTTTCAACAGGCCGCCGCCGCTACGGGACAAAGCGTGCTTATGGCGAAATACCGTGAACTCTTCAAGGCGCATGGATTGAAAGTTGCGCAAATTCTGCTTACTGCGGATGACCTTTCCAATCGTGCATCATACGTCCACACCTGTAACGTGCTGGGGATGCTACTGAAAACAGGGGTCATTCCAATAATTAATGAAAATGATGTAACCTCGGTAGACGAACTTAGATTGAAGGAAGGCTATAAAGTAAATTTCAGTGACAACGACATTCTCTCGGTTCTTGTAGCAGGCGCGATTTGCGCAGACATGATAATAATATTGTCAGATGTTGACGGCTTATACAGCGCTGACCCCCAAGAACCAGGCGCACAATTAATAAAAACCGTAGATGCTATAACGGCTGAGCTGAAAGTGTCGCTTAACGGAAAGAGCAAATTAGGCAGGGGAGGAATTCAAAGCAAAATTAAAGCCGCTGAAATTGCCACTTCATGCGGAATTCCAGTAGTAATCGCCAACAGCAGAAGAAAAAACGTTTTACTTGATATTCTTATGGGAAAAGATGTTGGCACTTTCTTTAAGCCTCGAAATACGATGCCTGCAGTGGAACGCTGGATTGCATACGGCGCAGCCGTTAAAGGCCAAATCCACGTGAACGAAGGCGCCAAGAAAGCTATACTTGAAGGTTCAAGCTTGCTACCAGTGGGCATAACACGGGTTGTAGGGGAGTTTAACGTTGGCGAAGTAGTCAGCATCGTTGACGAGCGCAAAGTTGAATTCGCAAAAGGTAACCCCAACTATACGAGCGCCGAATTAAATCTAATTAAAGGATTACAAGTAACAGAAGTACAAAATCAACTCGGTAGCGATAAACCTAAAGAAGTAATTGATCATAGAAGCATACACTTAATCGAGGAAGAAAAATGATAACCGAAATATGCAAGAAAGCAAAAGTAGCCTCCGTGGAAATGGCAAAACTGACAGCAGAAGCAAAAAACACTGCACTTTGCAGAATGGCAAACGCTCTTGAAACAAACTCGGAAAAGATTTTGTCTGCAAACAAGACAGATGTGGAAGCTGCCAAAGCGAAAGGGCTCAAATCTGCATTGCTTGACCGTTTAGCGCTCGACCAGGCTAAAATCCAAACCATGGCTAAAGGATTAAGAGAAGTAGCGGGCTTAACTGACCCGATTGGCACAATCATAAATAGTTGGGTGCGCCCCAACGGCTTGATAATCAGCCAAGTTCGCGTACCTTTAGGTGTTGTGGGAATAATCTACGAGTCACGACCAGACGTAACCTCTGATGCAGCGGGAATCTGCATTAAATCCGGAAACGCAGTTATTCTAAGAGGAGGCTCAGACGCTTTAAACTCGAACGTTGCTATCGGCGATGTACTTCGGGACGCTTTGGCAGAAACGAATGTGCCTGTTGAAGCAATTCAAGTGGTGAATTCTCCTGACCGCAAGGTTGCTGAGGAACTAATGCTTATGCGGCAGTACATCGATGTGCTTATTCCTCGAGGAGGCGCAGATTTAATCAAGACTGTCGTTGAAACTTCACGCATACCCGTTATTGAAACAGGAACAGGCAACTGCCATGTCTACGTTGAAGAAGATGCAGACTTAGAAAAAGCAACACCCATAGTGATAAACGCCAAATGTCAAAGACCTGGGACCTGCAACGCGGCAGAAAAACTCTTGGTTCACAGCAAAATTGCAAAGCGGTACTTGCCAGTTGTAATCGCCGCCCTCAGAGGACAAGGCGTGGAAATTAGAGGTGACGAAGAGACACAAAAGATTGTTTCAGACGTTAAACCTGCATCTGATCAGGACTGGTACACTGAATATCTAGACCTAATTATCGGCGTTAAAGTTGTGAAGAACCTAGACGAAGCCATTGCGCACATCAACAAGTACGGCACTAAACACTCAGACGCCATCCTCACAGCCGACTTCGAAAAAGCCATGCGGTTCATACGCGAAGTAGATTCAGCCGCCGTATACTGGAACGCATCCACACGGTTCACCGACGGCAACCAATTCGGGTTAGGCGCAGAAATCGGCATAAGCACACAGAAACTTCACGCTAGAGGACCCATGAGCGTACAACACCTTACAACAACAAAATACGTTGTTTTAGGAAGCGGACAAATCCGAAAATAAAGCGATTTTTAGGATAATCGTTAGCCGTTCCGATAAAATTCAGCTCTTAGGCACGAGTCCTTTTCTCTTTTACATTGCTTTTGAAAACTAAAAAAGGGGAAATTGTTTTTTGGTTATGCGTTTTTATGGTTTTTTCCTGAGTAGAATTATGCCGACTATGGCTATTGCAATGATTATGGCTATTACTGAAGCAACCATGTATGTCATGAGGTCTGATGCGGTCGCAGCGTTTGTCACTGGCGTAACAGCTGGCGCTGGTGTTGCGGGTGGCGAGCCAACGAAGAGGTGTGTTTCAGCCCAGGATCCGTAGTATCCTCCAGTGCCTGCAAAAGTGGCTGTTTTTCAGCTGTTTAACAAATCGGTTTAAATACAAATTTTTCCAATTTCCCTTGATTCCCAATTGTATTCAATGGTAATATTCCTTTCAAGCAGTTAATAGTTTAGAAGGAAAATTAAAAACAAGGTTGTCATGTGGTCTAGTTTTAACTTAATGTTTCAAACAATTTTTTATATTGTTATTCCTATGGTAAAACTGGATTAAATCTAGGAGAAATTATCTTGGTTAACCGTTTCATCGATAAATGGAAAAGCAAAGACCCGGAGCCGTCTCTTTCGTCAAAAATTAGAAGTATTAGCAAGCCTCCCGAAAATCTGAAAGATCAAATAAATGTGGTTATCCAACGCTTAGACGCTCAAACAAAAACTTTGGAATTAGCCGAAAAACGCTTTGAGAGCCGCGATGCTACTCTCTTCCAAGGCGTTGTAACAGCTATTGCAAACAGGGATAAGGCACGAGCAAATATCTTTGCCAGCGAACTCTGGGAAATCCGCAAGATAGAGAAAATGCTGCTCCAGGAGTCCCTTGCTTTAGAAAGCGTATCGATGCGTCTTAAAACTGTTTCAGAAGTCGGCGACTTAGTTGCAGTCTTAATTCCAGCGGCAAGTGTACTAAACAACGTCCAATCAGGCATGTCGGGTATTTTGCCACAGGCAAGTCAAGAACTCGAAAACATAGGAAGTTTACTAGGAAACATTGTAACCTCAAGCAACCTGTCAACAGAAATCCCCATGAATATTGGAACAACTACAAACCCAGAGGCTGAAAAAATCTTGGAGGAAGCAGAGTTAGCTGCGGAGAAGAGGCTAAGGGAACAATTTCCCGATGTAGCTACTGGAGTTGCAACGAGAAAAAATAAAAGCTTAGAAGCTTAACAAGATAAGCAGTGAAGTAAAACCACCGCAAAATCTTTTTCTCATTTTTTCTATACTTTACATTGCAAAGTTTGTTGTCACATTAAGCTTTAACTTCCAAACTAAAAAAACGGCTTCCTTGAAAAACAGAAATTCTTACTTTTTGTCATCGGATTTAGGCTAATGGGAAAGCGGGTAATAATCTATCTTAAGTGGGTCAATCAGTTGCTTTTGGGAAGCGTAATTTTTCTTAGACGGCGGGTAAGGTCGGGATAAGGGTATGGAGTTGGTTTACGACTGGGTGTATCAGGTTTAGCACGATGCTTGGGAAAAGACCCAAAATTATTAGTGATCCAGCGAGGATGAAAATTGGAATAAGCAGCCGTTTTGACTCTTTTATCGGTGTCTCGTCTTTTGATGGCTTTCCATACATGACATAGATTAACCTGAAAAGGTACGCTGTCTGAAGGACGCTTGTTAAAACTCCGATGACTGCTAGCCATGATAGGTTTGCTTCTATGGCGGCGGTGAAGACTAAGTATTTACCTATGAATCCTCCGAAGGGGGGAACACCTGCAAATGATAGCCCAGCCATTACCAAGGCTAAACATACAAGTGGCATTTTTCGTCCTAGCCCTGAGAAGTCGTCTAAGCTTTTGAATCCGTGACCGTTTATTATGCCGAGCGCCATGAAAGCGAGGGCCGTGGTTATGCCACCGATTAGGAAGAAGTAGAGGTTGCCGAGCAAGCCAAGTGCGGTTACGCTTGATATTGCTACCAAGTTGTAGCCAACGTCTGCGACACAAATGTACGCGATTAAGCGTTTTACGTCGTTCTGTATTAATGCAAACAGGTTGCCGACGATCATGGTTACTGATGCCAATACTGCTAGCATTAAAGTCCAATCTAACACTGAATTTGGACCTTTTGGAATTACGATATACAAGAGTACTCTTATGAGGATGTAGTAGCTGCCTTGGTCAACGAGGGCCGAGAGGAAAGCTGCAGATGACGCGGGAGCTGCTGTGTAAGCGTCAGGAAGCCAGAAGTGGAAGGGTACAATTGCGGCTTCTATAGCGTAGCCAGCTGCTATGAAAATGAAGGCTATGATAAGCAGGTGATTGCTACTCATACCCGTTAAACTTCTTCCAACTGCCAGATAGTTTAGGCTTCCTGTTAAACCGTAAACAAGTGACATTCCTAAAACTACAAACGCTGAAGCAATGGTTACCATGATGAGATATTTTAGTGTGGCATTTATGGAGAAGGCGTTTTTCTTGAATAGCATTAGGAACGCTGCGCCCGCGGTTGCAACTTCCCAGAATATGAAAAGGGTAAGAAGGTCTCCTGCGAGGACAGCGCCTAGTATGCCAGCTGTGGTCATTAGCATTATAGCGAAGTACCGTTCTGATGGTCTATCGTTTGAGCCGACGGAGAACACAGTGTATACCAGGACTACGGCGCTGAGTGCCACTACGATTATTGTCATATAAATGGAGATGGCGTCTATCAGAAAGGCGCTTGAGAAAATTGATGAATTAGTGCCGCTTAAGCCTAAGCTAATAATTCCTGGAGAGGGTACGCTGTAATAGCTTAGTGCTAGGTTAGCTATCCACCCACCTGTAATTGCAAATACTGCTATGAACCAGCTTAGAGTCAAAGCAGTTCTATAGTTACTTTTTCTTATCAGCCTGAACACTGGAATAGTTAGCATCGCAGCTATAGCAAGAGTGAATATCGGTAATAGTACGTCTATTATTTCAACCATCAGAGTTCACCTAAGTTATCCAATTCTCACCGTTTGAATTAGATTTAGGAAGAATGTCGGGTAGATGCCAACAAGGATTACTAGTACGACTAAAATAGCGAATGATAGCTTCATGTAGTTTGAGACCTCGAACGTTTTCTTTTCCTCGTTGCCCTCTTGACTTAATTCGGCCTCTTCGTCTTCTGGTTGACCGAGGAAAATATTTGACGTGAATCTCAGCATGTAGGCCAGCGAAATCACAGTTGCTATGAGCATAAGAGCAGTGGGGATGATGTAGAATGAATCAATGTGTATTATTTGGAATGCCCCAACGAATATTAGAAATTCGCTGATGAAGCATGCGAACGGTGGCGCTCCACCTATGCTTAAAGCTGCTATAGTGGATGAAACAGCTGTGAACGGCATTTTGGACGCCAATCCACCCATTTTGCGGATGTCTCTTTTTTCTGTTTGGTGCATTATTCCTCCAGCCCCGAGGAAGAGAAGACCTTTGCTTAAGGCGTGACTGACAATATGAAGCACAGTCCCCGTTATTGCGAGGGACGAAGCGAGAAGTACAACTGTTCCAGCAGTTGCATTTGCCGGAAAAAGCGAAAGCCCGAACATTATGTATCCCATGTGAGCGATACTTGAGTATGCAATTAAACGCTTTATGTCAGTTGCAACAAATGCAATGAATGATCCAAAGAAGGCGGAAATTACGCCGATAATAGCTAACGCGTGTAAGAAATCCGTTCCAAATGTAATTCCAACCGCTGGAAAAACCATTCCTAGTGAAAGCCGAAGAATTGCGTAAGCCCCAGCGCTGATTATGACACCGCTTAATAGCGCTGACATTGGTGCAGGCGCTTCAGCGTGAGCATCCGGCAACCACATATGGACAGGGATAACAGCCATTTTAACGGCGAACCCAGCTGTCAAAGCTATAAGAATCCATTTAGCGATAGCTGGGGCAGTTGCGACTAAGGCAGTTTGAGCTTGAAACATGTCGGTGGTTCCCGTCGCAAAGTAGATTCCGCCGATGCCCAAGAGTACAAAGACGGCGCCTGCATGTGTGTATACGAAGAATTTGAAGGCTTGCTTGTATGAGTCTTTGTAGCCCCATTCGCCGATGATGAAGTATGCTGGGACAAGCATTAGTTCCCAGCAGAAATAGAAGAGGATAAGGTTAGATGTTATAAATACGCCGACCAATCCGACAGAAAGCATGCTTAATAAAGCGTAGTAGACAGGAAGATGCTTTTTCCCAGCCATGTAAGTAATTGAGAATATCGATGCAACAAGAATGAGAATAAGGCTTACTAGCGCTACGGAAACGCTGATGCCATCGGCGAAAAGAGTGAATGAAGTATTTATAACCGGTATCCACGTGTGGGGTTCAACGTATTGGTGGGTTGGGCTGTTGAGAATGGTTGGAACAGTTGTTAAGAGTAATGCTATGTTAACAAGAGCGATTAGTGCAACAAAGATGGCTGCAGCTTTAGGCGATTGCTTACCTGTTAGGTAAACGAAGGGTATGCTTAAAGCTGGAATGGCAAATACTGCTAAAAGAGTAAATGACATTTTATTAGACTCCCACCGTTAATATTATTAGCACCACAATTAGTATCAAGCCGACTATTCCTGCAGCGATATAGTTTTGAACTGTGGTTGATGGCACTTTTTTCAGTTTTGAAGAGGAACGCACAAACCAGCCTGCGAAGGAGTTTAGCGACAGATTCCCCGAATCCTCAACACGTTTAAGGCCATTAGAGAATTTTTCGAGTCCTTTGACGAAGGCAGAATAGAGGTCATCAACGAAGTATGCGTGATTTAGCATAGTTGAAATTGGATTCGAACCGCCACCAATACTTCTTATGCGCATGGAATTTTTGTAGTAAGCCCAGTAAACAAGTAAGCCCGTTGGAATGAGCATTGCAAGAAAGATTGGGGTTTCCAGGTCAGTGAAGGAGCCGAGGATTGAGATTCCAAGGTTGTTCAAGTGCATAAAGTTCGCGACCAAAGGCATGGATAAACCCCAGACGATGCATAATCCTGCAAGTATTGCAGCTGGAATAAGCATGACTTTTGGAGCTTCGTGCACGTGCTGTTTTTGCAAGTGTTCTGATTCTTGTCCCATAAAGACTAGGGTGAACATCCGTATTACGTAAGCAAACGTAATAGCAGCTGTTGCATAAAGCAGAATTGCTTGTACCAGGTTTACGCTGGTTACGCTTGAGATAATTAAGCCTTTGCTAAAGAATGCAGCAAAAGGTGGTAAACCGCTTGTAGTTATAATCATTATGCCCATCAAAATGAAGCTTACAGGCATAGCTTTTCTCAACCCTCCCATTAATCGCATGTCTCTTGTACCAAGCGCATGAATGATGCCTCCTGCTAAGAGGAATCCGAGCCCTTCGAAGAAAGCATGGCTAACCATGTGGAATAAACTGGCAAACCAGCCAACAGATAACGCTGCGCCCGCAACAGCCGTTCCTAACCCAGCCATCATAAAACCGATTTGACTAACAGTCGAGTATGCGAGAACTCCTTTGATGTCGGTTGTGGTTATTGCCAGCGTAGCACCAATGAGCGCTGTTATGACGCCTATCCAAGCGACTGTTGGGAACCAGAGTGGTTGAAGAGCGACGATTAATGGAGTTGCTACTGAAGCTATGAGTATGAATCTTGCTAGAAGATAAATGCCTGCCTTAACCATTGTGGCAGCGTGAAGCAGGGCGCTGATTGAAGTTGGCGCTTCCATTGCACTATAGAGCCAAGTGAACAATGGGAATTGGGCGGACTTTGCGATAGCGCCGCCTAAAACTAAGAAGAAAACCGTGACCAAAAGACCTGTATTCAACGTTCCAGCGGTTGCAGCTTTTGAAAGGTCTGCTATTATGGTGTGGAAGCTGAACGATCCGATGGCTTGTCCTCCAACAAGGGGACCAGCGTAAAGTAATCCTATGGCTGCAAGCAAGGAAATGTCGCCGATTCGGGTCATGATGAAAACTTTGTTTCCTGCATTAACTGATGCTGGCCGCTTATACCAGAAAGCAACTAACGCGTAAGAGCATAAGCCCACCATTTCCCAGAAAATAAACAGTTGAAGCAGGTTATCTGAGATTACAAGACCTATCATTGAGCCTATAAAAAGCAAAATTAAGAAGTAGTATCGTGTTAATCCTTCTTCGCCTTTCATGTAACCCCAAGAGTAGATCGCGATGATTAGGCCGAAGAAGGCAACAAGGCACGTAAACAATACCGACAGCGGGTCAATGTATACTCCAGCGTTGATGCCTGCAATCCAAGCAATTGTCGAACCTGTTGCTTGTCCATTGCCAAAAAAGACGCTTGGTACAAGTGAAAAAGCGAAAGCGGCGGTAACTATCGTGACTGCGATAACAAAATAGTTTCGGATTTTGTCGCCTTTTTTTGCGATTAAGGGAACGAACATACATGCAACGAGGGGGAATACCCAAACAAGCCATGCGGAAATATCTTCATAAGACATTATTGTTCAGCCTCACTGTCCTTTTTTTCTTGGATTTTTAGTATTTCGTTGATGTTGCTTGTTCCATACTTTTTCGTCACAATAACCAGCAACGCGAGGACTACTGCGCTAACGGCTGTGTCTGTGGAAAACGCCAGTATCAGAAAGGCTTGACCTAAACCTTGACCCGTCGAAGAAGCAAGCATCACAAAATTTAACGTTGCCGCGGTAGCGATTAGCTCTATTGAGATGAAGACTTTCAGGAGCTGCCGATTAGTTAGCAAACCGTAGATGCCGATTGCCAGCATTACAAGCGATAGTATGACAAAGTCCATTATTTGCCACCGCTCTTGCGCTCATACAAGATGATAGCGATTCCTAATGCCACAGTCAAAAGAACGAGAGCTTGTAAAATGACGTCTACTCCGCTTAAGTTCCATAAGGCGTTCCCAAATGTTGTGCTATAGTATGTGCCTGTTGAACTCGAAACTGAAAGAAAGATTGCAGGCAGCGATAAAACTGCGCCTGCGCCAATCAAGGCTGAGAGTTTTGTATGTGAGGTTTTCTTTGTAGTTTTATCGCTTAACATTTCTCCTGATAGGAACAGGATGGCTAATGTTCCCACACCGACGACGAACTGGAAAATAGCTGCGTAGGGTGCTCCATTTTCGAAGTAAAGTAATGCTGTGAAAAGGAACGTTCCTGATAAAGCTGCAACGGAGTAAACAACTTCATCTAGGAACAGCGCTAGGCAAGCGGAAATTATTAAGCCTATTGAGAGGATTTCAAGGATCATTGTTTAGTACCTTCCTTGGTGTTTGGGTGTGGCTTTATTATTAATGAGCTTTTGACAGTTGTTGCCAACTCGTATTCGGCAGTGCCTTTTATTGCGTTTCTGGGGCAGCTTTCAATGCATTGATTGCAGAAAATGCATTTGTTAAAATCGAATTGTGGCCGCTTTTTACCGTCAACCTCTACTATTTCAATGGCATTTGCTGGGCAATCTCTACAGCACACAGTGCAATTGGTCCTCACGAGTGAACTTACATCAAAACCGAGACCAAGCTCGCGTTTTGTCCCGCTAAGATCTATCATGTTGCATGTTGTGATGGTATATTCTGGCTTGCCTCGGTAATCCTCCGGAAGCTTAGGTTTCACGAAGGGATATTTTGTTGTGGCTGGTTTAGTGAATATATGTGAAACGGTTCTTTTCCACATTGGAGGTATACGTGATCTCTTTGTCTTCGTCTTCGCCATTTTTTTACACCAACGGATATACCCAGGTTACCAATGCGACGGTTAGCATTAGCGATAGTATTGCTGCGGGTAAGATTATTCTCCAATTAGCTGATAATACCTGGTCTATGCGCAATCTTGCAAAAAGTGTTGTTATATATTCGGTAACTATAACGACCGCCAAAAGCTTAAGGACAAACCACAAGGAATACCAGAACGCAGGCAATCCAAAGAATACTGGCCCGTAAGGCCCGCCAAGGAACAATTCCACCACCAAGGCGGCTCCGAAAACAATTTGCACATCACGTGTCAAATGGAGGAAGGCTAATTTTGCGCCAGTGTATTCCGTTTCTAGTCCGCCCACCAACTCGCTTTCTGCATCAGGAACGTCGAAGGGGTCTTTTTCCAGCTCTGCTTGCATAGCTATGATGAACAGCACGAAAGCATATGGGGCTAAAAGTATGTATGGAAATGTCTGGCTAGATGCTATGACAAATATGCTTAAACTTCCAGCAATAAATGCCGGTGTTAACGCAATAATGAAAAGCGGTATATCGTAACCTAGGAACTGGGTTAGCACTCTGGCTGAGCTTATAGTGCCATAAGGATTGCACGATGCCCATCCTGAAAGGAATAACAGAAAGCTAGCGATAGTTGAGAATGTCAAAATAATAATTAAGTCACCGTTAAACCCGGTCGTGGATAGTACGCTTGCTCCATCAATAGGCAAGAAGCATATTGCGAAAACCATAATTGTGAAGGCTAGAAGTGGTGCAAACTTGAAAACGGTTTTCTTAACATCTCGTGGTTCAATATCTTCTTTTGTTAACAGCTTTATGAAGTCTGCCAAAGGCTGAAGAATCCCACCTGGTCCTGCGACCATGGGTCCAACGCGGTTTTGTAATCGTGCTTCGAGCTTACGCTCAACCCAATCGCAGAAAAGAGTCAACAATAATATGAAGGTGAAGCCAGGGAAAATTAGGATTCTGAGGATTAAGTCGAAATCAATCATTTGTTGTCATCTGTCTGTGCATGAGAAGCATGGGTCTAAGCTTACAAAGTTCGGTGGAACGTCAGCTATGTTTTCACCTATGGCTGTTTTGAGGAATGATGGGATGTTTGCGAATGTTGGAGTACGCACTTTAACACGTTCTGGATATGCCGTTCCATTGCTCTTAACATAGTAGAATAGCTCGCCTCTTGGAGCCTCATTTCGGTGAACTGCTTCACCTGCAGTCACATTTCGGGGCACATCGACTCGGAAAGGCCCTTTTGGCAGATGGTCGACTGCGTACTCAATTATGTTTATGCTTTCTTCAACTTCGTCCATACGTACATTCATTCTTGCCCAAACATCGCCAGTGGTGTAAACTATTTCTTTGAACGGAATCTCGCCATATGCTTCGTAAGGCTCATCCTTTCGAACATCTATGTTATAACCTGATCCGCGGGCTACCGGACCAACAACGCCTAGCTTTATTGCGTCTTCTCTCTTGAGTACCCCTACGTTTTGCATGCGAGCCTTAATTGAGGCTTCATGTTCATAGATTTGCCTGTAAAATGGCAACTTCTTCTTCAACTCTTCCAAGGTCGTCTTGATTCTGGGGATTTCACTGTCTTTTAGATCTCGTCTTACACCGCCTATAGTCATAAGAGATGCATAAACGCGGTTGCCGCTGGTTAATTCAATCAAATCCATGATTGGTTCGCGATCTCTCCAGAAATACTGGAAGAGAGTTTCGTAACCGATTTCTAATCCAGCGTGGCCTAAAGTTAGCAAGTGGCTGTGTAGCCTGTTAAGTTCTAAAGCTACTACTCTCAGGTATTTGGCTCGCGGGGGAACATCAGTTTTCAATATTTTCTCTACTGCTCCAACAAAACCGTAAGCATGACAAGCGTTGCAGATGCCGCAAATCCGCTCGACTAAGTAAACATCCTGCACATAAGTTCGAGATTCAGATGCCTTTTCTATTCCCCGGTGAACATAGCCGATTCTGGGTTCAACTTTTGTTACGGTTTCTCCGTCAACTGTTACAGCGAATTTTTCTGGCTCTAGCAACGCAGGATGCTGTGGACCAATGATGATTTTTACAATATTCTTGTTTTCCGGCTGCTTGACTTCAGGTGGCGGAGGATTAAGTTTTACTTCGTTTGCTTTGACATCTTTTCTTAAAGGGTAAACTCCTTCAGGCCAATACTCAGATAAAACGAAGTGCCCCGATAGTAAATTGCCTTCGAAAATAACACCGAAAAGGTCTGATACTTCCAATTCGTGAAAGACAGCTCCAGGAAGAATGTCCGTTATTGTCTGGATTCTTGGGTTGTCTTTTGGTACCTCGACGCGAATGGTTATGAAAGCGTCTGATGTACGTATGTGATACAGTATGCCCAAGTTTGCGCCAAGGTCCAAACCAGTTATAGCAGTGATAGCAGTTTTTTCGTCTGCGTCTATCATGGCTTGGAGAACGTCGCGTTGAAAGCCATTGCTTGTGTTTATGGCCGCTGTGCCAATTTGGCCTAGTTGAATTTGGACTTTATCTTTAAGTTTGGATTCAATCGCACTTAGGATATCTATTTTATTGTTTGACATTTGCTTTTTTTGTCTCCTCAATTACTTGTTTAACCTCTTGCGAAGCCACCACTACTTCTGGTTGGGCAACAACGGGTTTTGCTTTTTCCTCAGGAAGCTGGGGCTGTTTTTCTTGTTTTGTTTGCTTTTTTGGTTTAGGCGGGTCTAAGGCATTTAAAAGTTTCACTACCCCATCTATGAGTGCTTCTGGACGCGGTGGGCATCCAGGTATGTACGCGTTAACTGGGAGAATTTTGTCTACGCCGCCTACCACATTATAATTTCCTTCGAAAACGCCGCCACTGCACGCACATGCGCCGATGGCTACGACAAATTTAGGTTGTGGCATTTGGTCGTAGACACGTTTTAGTCGTTCTGCACATTGCTGTGTGACGCATCCTGTTACCAGCAGAACGTCGGCGTGTCTTGGTGACGGTTCGAGTTTTATGCCGAAACGTTCAACATCGTACTTCGGCGTTAGCAAGGCGACTATTTCGATGTCGCAACCGTTGCATGCTCCTGAGTTGAAGTGCAGGACCCAAGGCGATTTTACTCGCGCCCACGTTACATAGTTAGTCACTATTCTTTTCCTCCTTCCAAGAGAATCAAGCCAGCGGCGAGAATAATTCCAAGATAGAGGATTAGGAGAAAAGGGTTTGTGCCTGCTAAAGCGATAGAAGCAAAAGCCAACAAAAGTACGGATGAATCGAAAATAATAAAATAAATTAGGTATCGGTACAACGACACATTGATTTTTAACCCAGGGAACGAAGCTTTTTCACCACAAGCGTAAGATGCTTGCTCGTTTTCGCTCATAGTAGTTTTAGGCGCTGACCTTTTGCCTAAACTATAGATTGCAAAAGTTGAAATGAATATCAGTACAAACGCAATGGGGGCTTCAAGAATCATAGGCTATCTCTCCGTTAACGCTTCGTCTTTGAACAATAGAGCTTCCTCAAGGGTAAAGTTATATCTGTACTTGTTATAGCGAAAAACGGCGTCATAACATATATAAGGTTTTTTGCAGCAAAACTGCTCAAATAAGCAGCATCGTCGATTAGCAGATTGCTGTCCACCTTCAAATAAGTGCCATTTGCTTGATTATTGTAAATATTGTATATACTCTCTCGTGCAGCTATTTCTTCTCCCATACTACCCCGAGCTAGTTCTCAATAAAGAACTGCTCTTAGATTTAAATATTAAGAACCGAACACCAAAAACTCTATGGTATGGCAAGAAATTTTCTGAAACCAGCTCAAAATTGAATTAGTAGCGGGTAACTGAAGTATTTTTATAAACGACACGAAATTTTGTTTTTTTTCATGAACAATGTCTTAAGCAGGATTATTCTTTCAAAGGAAACACTGGAGCGCTTGTCGCTGAATAGAAACTAGCATGAAGCTCATTTATGAAAGAAAAACTTGGATATCAGTTTAATTTTTGGAAAAAACCCTTAAATCTACCTTATGTTTCAAATGCTGGAAGAGAAATCCAGAAATGCCCCATGTCATTGAAACTCGCCAATTAACAAAAGCATACGGTTCACTTAAGGCAGTTGATAAAGTAGACATCACAGTGGAATCTGGCGAAATCTTTGGATTACTTGGACCTAACGGCGCTGGAAAAACCACAATAATATCGATGCTTTGCACAATTCTTAAGCCCACTTCTGGAACTGCAACAGTCAACGGCTATGACATTGTTAAAGAAGCAAATAAAGTGCGCAAATCTATTGGCATTGTTTTTCAGGATCCAAGCATAGATGACAGATTAACTGGCCGCGAGAACTTGTATATGCATGCGAACTTGTATGGGGTTCCAGCATCAGAGCACAAAGAACGTATAGACCGCATTCTTAAGCTTGTTGAGTTAGAAGATAGAGCGGACGATTTACTGCGAACATACTCCGGAGGAATGCGACGCAGACTCGAGTTGGGTCGCGGTTTAATTCATTATCCAAAAGTCTTGTTTTTAGATGAGCCCACAGTTGGGCTTGACCCGCAAACCAGAGACCATATTTGGAAGTATATTCGAGACCTGAAAAAAGTTCAAGACATAACTGTGGTATTAACAACCCATTACATGGACGAAGCGGACAGGCTTTCAGACCGCATAGCCATCATGGACCACGGTAAAATCGTGATTTTGGACACTCCGCCTAAACTCAAGGAGACTCTTGAAGGCGACGTTGTAGCAGTTAAAGCAAAAAACATTGATGCTTTATCAGAGCTTGTAACCAAATATTTGGGGCTTGAAAAAAAGCAAATCATTGATGGTGCTCTTGAAATCACTGTTCGCAATGGCAAAGCTCTGATGCCTAGAATTATGGAGCTAGCAACTCAGAATAATATTTATGTCGAATCCATACTTTTGCGCGAGCCCAATCTTGAAGATGTATTCTTATATTACACTGGTAGAACTATTCGCGAAGATTCAAGTAAGGAACTGCATGGCGTAGCGGCTATCCATAGGAGATCAATAAAATGACTGAAATACGAGGCTTCTATACTCTTTGGCTTAGAGAAATCAAGCGGTTTCTTAGAGACAGAATAAGACTGGTCAGCAGTTTTGTTCAACCCTTATTGTGGCTTGTAATTTTTGGCGCAGGATTTGGCTTGAGGTTTGCAATTCCAGGCCTAAGTTACCAACAGGTAATTTTTCCTGGAATTGTTGGTCAAACGTTACTTTTTACAGCTATGTTCATGGGTATCAGTGTAATTTGGGACAAAGAATTTGGTTTTATGAAAGAAGTTCTTGTTGCACCTATCTCGCGTTTCACTATTTTCTTAGGGAAAATGGTTGGCGATAGCACGAGCGCTTTTCTTCAGGGAATTATTGTTTTTCTTGTAGGCATGGCATTAGGTATTCCATTGAATCCGGTTACCCTAATTTATGCATTGCCAGTGATGTTGCTCATTACATTTGGCTTAGTGAGCATTGGTTTAACAATCGCAAGTTTCATGGGCAATTTAGAAAGCTTCGGAGCAATCCAGACATTCATTAATCTTCCATTATTCTTTTTGAGCGGCGCATTATTTCCGCTTAAAGGACCAGGAATTAATCTTCCAAGCTGGTTAACAGTGGTTGCCGCGTGGAACCCCTTAACTTACGGTGTTGACGCATTAAGAAACATTGTTTTGGGATCAGCATGGGCACCTTTTCAGATTAGATCGCTGGGGGTGGACCTTGGATATGTTGCCCTGTTTGACGGCATCATGATTGTAATTGGCACTTGGGCTTTCACAAGAATGAAGTAAATTCATGAAATAAACGTAGAATGAAAACCCTTTCTGATTTTTCGACATCTAACCATTCGGTCTGTTTTTTAGTGAAAGTTTCGTGGTCAAAAAATCTTTAAGCAACTTCCACTAATCCAGTTTTAGTGATAAATATGCGAAAAGTAAGAAGTATGATTTATCTTGCTCTGCTTGGAATGAGCGGGTTAGTAGTAGCTTTAATTAATCCACTCTACATGTTTGCATTCGTTAGTATTTTTGCTTTTTTGGCTATTGCTAGGCAGATGAACTTCAACAACATTTTTATGATGATAAAGCGCTATGCAAAAAAAGTCTCAAAATTACGCTTCGAAATTCGGGCGAAGCTTCACACAGGCTTCAGAGATTACAGTGACCCTATGGACAGTGAAGAATCACGCAATAGAAATTGTGGATTCATCTGATAGCTCAAACCTGCATATTCTAATTTAACATGTCTTAGGTCAAACAGATAAATTTCATCACTCCCGACACATTGCGACACATCCCGACACATCCCGACACATCCCGACACATCCCGACACATCCCGACACATCCCGACACATCCCGACACATCCCGACACATCCCGACATATCCCGACATATCCCGACACATCCCGACACATTTTAAGACGCAACCTGCAACCAATTCAAGCCCTAAACCAAAGAAGCAACCTAAAACAAACAGATCAAAAATGCAAAAATGAGTGTTGTTGTTCTATCAGACAAAGAAGAAAGGCTTTGGCGCCAAAACTTCAGACTTTGGCGACGCTCATGTACAACAGTTTCTTCATCTTTCCTTTTCTTCTGGCATTCTTGTGTGCCGGAAGTAGTACCAGAACAGGCTGATTGAGGCCATGTAGAATAGCGCAGCTAGGAAGAATGGTGCGGCCAATAATCCCATGCCGATCAGCCACGCGCCGACAAACGAGCTTAAGGCACTGGGTAATCTCCAAAGGGTAGAGCTTACGCCTGAAGCCGCTCCGCGCTCATCTTCCGCGACCAACCCCATTATCATCGACTGCGCCAGCGGACTGGACATGTTCATAAGAAAAGCCCTTGAAGTGTAAACGATGCTTGCCACTACGTAATTTGGAGAAAACGGTATGGTAAACATGAATATGGTTGATGTGGCCTCCGTCAGCACTATGGCGTTAACTACGCCGAATCTTTTCGCAAGCCAAGGAGCACCAAGCGTAGCTATCCCTATCACAATGCTGGAAACCCCCAAAATAGGGCCACTCAACGAATCCGGTATACCATACTGAGCTTTCATCCAAGCCGTCATCAAAGGAACAACCATACCCGCGCCGAAAGCAATCACCGCACCCGTGAAAGCATACTTCACCAAAACATCCTTCGACTTTCTCGGAAGCAGCCCACTCAAACTTGCCTTAGCCTTCGTGGACCGTTTTGATTCGCCAACCTTAAAGATTAAAATCGTAGAAGACAAGCTCAGAGCTGCAAGCACTACGTAGAGCAGAACATGGCTTTGTTTATCTGCAAATCCAGCCATCGTCGATGTCGCCAGAATTGCAATAGCGCCTAAACCGAAGGCCGTGCTTTGGGCAAACCCAGATAGGGCGAAGACGCTGTTTCTTTTTGTATCTACTGCTTTTTCCGCTAGCAACGCACTGCTTGACGACAACGACGCTGCTTCTGAGATACCTTCGAAAACAGCAGCAATTATTAGCAATGCTGGATTTGTGGTTAGAGCGAAAACGGCTATGATGACGCTGGCTATTATGTTGCCAAGTATGAGCACTCGCTTTCTGCCGTATTTGTCTGCTGCAATTCCCATCGGAACGCTGGTTACAAAAGTGGAAACGCCCATGACCGTTACGATGAGCCCCATGAGGTTGAAAGATAACCCCTGAACCGTTGTGAGAAAATATGCAATGTCAGTGTAGAACATGCCGTAAGCTATAGAGGGCAGCACTGACGAGTAAATCAGGTATTTTGCCTCTCTCGACATCCCCCTGTACGTGCTAAACAATCATATCAGCCCGATTTTCAATCCCACATGCTCCACGGTTACTCTTCTTTTGAAGCACTTCACCTTCAAGAGCATTACGCTAAAACCAGTAGCTTTCTGCCTAGCTCCTTCACAATTCCGCCTACGAAAAAGCATCATACATCTCTAGAAAAGAAGAACGTCGCGAGAAAAGCAAAGCCCCAAACAAAAACAGGCAGACAAAATTAACCTTAGCGTCAACCTATTTAGTTGAGGCTGATTCTTGGTATGATTCAAATTGATTTTTTTCTTTTCGGCCCTCGGCTTTTGTATTCTTGCTGGTTGTTAAGTCGCAGTTTCTGACTGTTCTTGCTTGTGATGAAAACTGATCCGCCACTGTCCAGGTGCTTTTGGACTTCTTCAAAATCAATGTCCTTATCCTCCGTCACAATTACTTCTTGGTTTCTGCCATTGCTTAGAAACAGGGATTGAAAAAGACGTTGCTTTTGCCTTTTTTCCTGGCATGGTCCCTTCAACATTGTTATCGATTCAACTAATCTCTTTGCAAAATACTACTATGGAAAAGGCTTTAAAATTATGTGACTGCCAAAAAACCACAACAACGAAAATTTTTGACGCAACCCATTCAAGAGATTGATCTTTAGCGCGTGTTACTTATTCTTGTTGCGGAAAGTTGACTACACAATTGAATGACGCGCCAAAACTATTAGGCGCATTTATCAATTATGAAAGGAATCTGGATTTCGCGCTTGAATTTAAGAATTAGTTGCTAACTAAGGCAGTAGGAATTCCATGCGCTTTAATATTTGAAGATTGAAACAGCATTGGCTATCACAAAGCGAAGGGCTTTTTGCTACATATTCCTCTTGCTGAATTCTATTCAGAAGACGTTTTTTTCTTGAGTAGCCTTGACGAAGAACTATACCACTTGAAAATCTCACCACTAGCTCTCTTCGAATATCCTTGCTGTTCTAGCAAAATGTCAAAATTTGCATTATCTTCTTTTTCAAAGTTCATATGCGCTCCTCCTTAACACCATATTGTATATTATGTCTTATTATACATATGTTGGCGTCATTATGCAGTCACAAAGAGTTACTAAAGGAGTATGATACCGGCTACCTTATTCCAACTAGATTTTTTATCTCAGTTTCTGAAATTGGGCCAATTCTAAACAGAATCTCAGGTTCATGACCATCGTTTTCGAAGTCTTCTTCGTTAAGCAACATATTTTCTTCGCATTTGGCGTTTAGTAATTGAGCTAATTCGTAGAAATTTCTTTTGGATGCTTCATTTGAAGGGTTTATTGTGCCTTCAAAATATTTTGCGCCTGTGATAATGATTTGTTGAAGAAGCATGTTTTTTTGCAGGCCGTGCCCCCGGTAATCTTTTTGAACAACTACTTCCCAGTTGAAAAAAGTGTCTGGTCTGTCTGGCGGTATATATCCCGAAGAAAACGCGACTATGTTATCGTTGTATTCGGCAACAACGCAGGTATCTGAAAAATCTTTAGCCAAGAGAAAATAAGTATATCGAGAATTTAACCCTACATAAGGTCTATTCGCTACAAGCAGTTTGTACACTTCTTTTATATCTGGTAATACTATGTTTCTGATTCTAAATTGCAAATATTTTCTGATTCTCTGCATTCAGATGCACGTTCCTTTGCTTTTTTCTCTTCGTTTCATTCGAAGGTTTCCTTTTGGTATGAGCGATATTTCAGCGTCGTCGGTCAACAATTTTTCAACGCCAACCGCTTTTTGCTCTTCTTCCTCTATTTTTCTCTGCAAACCGCATTTGTTACAGTTTCTGTCGCATGAAATTGATTTGTAGTTCTCTGGTTCTTTGTAGGTGGTTATAACGCCTTCATAGTTTCTTAAGACCACCTTGTTTGTGGACCATGAAACAATGTAATTTGGCATAACAGGAATTTTTCCTCCGCCACCAGGAGCATCTATAACATATTTTGGCACCGCAAACCCGCTTGTATGCCCAATTAGACTTTCCATAATTTCGATGCCTTTTCCGATAGGCGTTCGAAAATGAGTAAGCCCTTCTGATAAGTCGCATTGGAACAAATAGTATGGTCGCACTCTATTTTGTACAAGTTTTTGATTGAGCTTTTTCATAATTTGTGAGCAATCATTAACACCTGCCAGCAACACAGATTGGTTTCCTAACGGTATTCCTGCATCTGCTAATTTTCGGAGGGCTTCTCGAGAAGACAGCGTAAGTTCCCTTGGATGATTAAACTGAGTGTTCAACCACAAAGGATGATGTTTTTTAAGCATTTGCACCAGCTCATCAGTTATTCTGTACGGAAGAACAACGGGTATTCTTGAGCCAATCCGCACCACCTCAACATGTGAAATGCTGTTAAGCTCTGTTAAAATCCAATCCAGATAATCATCTGGAAGCATAAGAGGATCTCCACCTGAAAGTAGCACATCACGAATTTGTCTGTTGTCTTGAATATAATGCAGCCCTGCGATTATTTGTTGTTTTGAAGGGATATGGTCAGGGTCGCCAACTTTTCTTTTTCGAGTACAGTGTCTACAGTACATTGCGCAACGGTTACTTACCAGAAAAAGGATTCTGTCCGGATATCGATGGGTAATTCCTTTGGTCGGGCTGTCTTTGTCTTCATGTAAAGGGTCTTTCATGTCAGTTTTTGAAATCTCTAATTCAGCTGGATTAGGAAATGCTTGCTTAAAAATAGGGTCGTTACGGTAATTTGCTTTTTCTATTAATGATGCATAATACGGTGTTATGCTTAGGGGAAATTTGCGAATTGTTTTTTCAAGTTTTCTCTTTTCTTTTTCAGTAAAGCTAATGCCAGTAAATTTTTCAAAAGCAGCAATAGTTTTTATTGAATGATTCAATTGCCACTTATAGTCCTTCCACTCATTAAAAGTCGAATATGATTCGACATTCTTATGGAAATAAGACTGATTGCTTACAAGGCTTTCAGCTTCTTCTAGAACCAATTGTTTCCCTGCTCCCGCTTTCTTGAACTTTTGATAAGGATGTTGAGAGTTTATAGCTTTTTGACAACTGAAATTCACTAAAAAGTCAAATACGCTTAAGATTTGCGAACTGCTCTTCGCAAAAAAGTCAAGTTGTCTTAACACGTATACATATATTCTATAACTTGCAATCACCAAATTGACTTCTCGATTGGGAACAGTCAACGAAGGTTAAAGTTGCTTCCCTCAAAAACCGAGTTCTCAACGCTGAATCCAGACCTATAGTTTTCCCACCAACAAATCCGCCTCATCTTAATCCGAGTTCCAAGGGACCCTGTGATGAGAAACGTTTTCTAATTTACGTCCATGTTCTTTATGACAACATTTGGATTAATTTTTTAAAGAAAAATAGGATATTTTTTGTTTGTTTACAATGGTTCTCTGTTTGTCAAAATTCGTTTGTAGTTTTTATTTAGCTTTTTCGCCTGCAACTGCCATTTTGGGCATTAGCACCTTGTCTATGGCATGGCAAACTCCATTATCCACCGCTATATCAGGTTTGATAATGTTTGCACCATTAACTTTCATGTATTTGTGCATGTGCCAACGTGTCGCGTCGATCCTTAATTCTCCTCCCTGAAGTGCCTGCAAATACTCATGCTGAGCCAAATCTGCAGCCATAAGCTTTCCTTCAGCCACGTGAAAAGTTAAGACTTCCTTCAACTTCATATTGTCCTTAAGGAGCATATCAAGTTCGCCTTTAGGCAATTTAGCAAATGCTTCATCCGTGGGCGCAAAAATAGTAAATGGACCTGGGCCCTTTAACGTTTCAACTAGTCCCGCTGCTTTCACAGCTGTTACAAGTGTCTTAAACATATCCGAAGACATTGCAGTGTCTACAATATCCGGCAAAATTTCACCTCCACTTACAATTAAATCCTTAAAAACACAAGAGATACAATGGACAAATAATACTATAAACCTTTGCTTACAATTGATTCATACGTTTGTATCTCCAAAAGCCAAGGTAAGGTGCTTCAAGGTTCATTTGCCATAGAGCCGCTGATAATTCGCCATAATGAAGCATGTCCTCTATAACAATTTGGCAAAGAACCGTTTCAAGGCTTATATGTGTGTCAGCCCTATCGCCCCAAGGGACTACAATTTGCCTGTTCAATTTCTCAGCTGAAAGCTCTCTCAGAAAGCTTTCCGTCGCATCTTTCACACGCTCAATATACATCTTCAAGGTGCCAATATCCTTGAAATAGTCAAAGTCCAAATCAACCCACTCTTTGAACCTGCCTGGAATAATATAGCTCCATCCACCTGTCTTCAACAAGGGTTAAATACAAAAACACGTTACGCATATAATCAAAACTCAATCCCCGTGGCTCAACAACTGCTGCCCAAGGCAACTTTGCCATTGACTCAAGATAAAGCAAGGCACACGAACAACATGATTGTAGCGAACTAAATCAGTGACTTGCATGAAATTGCATTATGCACATTGCTATTTTAAATTTGGTAACAAGGAGTGGGTTATAGTGGCGGTTTTTTTTGTGCGTATTGATATCGCCGTGGCTTGCCGATGCGTGTTAGAATGTTATCTTTGACTAAGTCAACTAGTGCGTGTGCTACTGCTGTGCGATCATAGTGGAATCCTTTACGGGCGAGTTCAGTGTGAACATCGTCGAGGCCTTTTGGCGCGCTAAACCAGTTTTCTTCCCAGAGTTTTTGGATTATGCCTTTGCACGTTTCGGCTCTTGGGGGTGAGGCTTGGCGTTCGGCCACTTGAGCAAGGTTTGTGTTTTTTAGGCGTTCGGTGACGGTTGCAAGTATTCTGTCTACGGCAGTTTGGATTTGGTCTGGTTGGGCTTCGATTTCAAATTCTATGTCGCCGACTTTCATTTTTACGCGTATTGGAGGGTTTTGCTGCTTTTCTGTCAAGTTATCACTTGTTGCATATTGTATTGTACAAGATGCACATGCACAATATTTAAATATTTCACCAATAAGATATTGAATATTGGTGAATCATGGTGATTGAACAATATACAAATACTACCAAATATAACTTTCCACAACCAACCATCGATACTACACTCCCCCACCGATTCTTAGAACAAAGCCTCTACTCACTCAAACAAGTTCGACATCAGCACTCTCAATTGAGCACCCAACACCCTCAGCAATACAGTATTAGTGAACAATACCCATCCAGCATTCAATTAAGAACAGAGCCAATCCTAATAAAAGCAGACCAACAAGAAACCCTAATCGCCGCCGTAGATACCTCAACCATAAAAATCGGAGAAACAAGCACCGGCATCATCGTCGCTATCAGGGGAGCAATCACTTGGCGCCAAAATCGCTCATACAAATACACGCGCCTAGGGCCATTCATCTTTCACGTAACGGAAGACAACAAAAACGCCCTCTATAACACGCTGGAACACGCCTACTTCAACACAAGCAACGGATTCAGCCACCAAGCCTCACCAAATATCTTGCAGATGCCCACGCGTCTCGCAAGTCTGCTGGAACGGTGGCTGCAAACAATGCTTGCCAAAACTGTGAACCACGGCGTAATTCTCTTTGACGGTTCCCTAATCTCAGGTACGATTGATACCCCTGTCCAACGCCTCGAGGAAATTCTAAGCTACGCTAGAAGAAATAACAGCACAGTTTTGGCCTTTTCAAAAGTTACAACGCTTAGAGCTAACGGCGTTCTAATAACTGAGCAGCTTCCAAACCATGACCCGCCCTACCTGCTTGAAACCACTGGCATACATTTTAAACCGCCAATAAAGTTGCTAGGTGATGTATATGTGGCGCGGTTAAGCAAGGCGAACTTTGCATTTCGCTTAGATATTGATAAAGAAACGCTCGTTGAGCAGCAAATGGTGGCCTTGCAGAAGTTAGTCGGCAATGACCTGTATACTCAAAGTTACCCCGAAACTTTGCGACTCTCCCACATCCTGTGTACCTTTACTGCCAACGAAGTTTTAGCTATCAAACACTTTATCATCCGCAAATACGGCATACAAATAATCAATCGCCCAGACATGCACCGGCTGCTTTTTGGGCCGTTTGGCTCGGGGGAAATTTACGCATGAAACTTTACAGAAAAGAAGGCAATATCTTGCAAATCATCAGTTTCCCAACGGAAAGTGCTGAAAAAGGCGACTACCTGCTCGTCGAAGACCAAGATGCAGCTAAAGCCTTAATCGCCCAAGTCATCGATGTACAATTCGCAGCTGTTCCGGGAGTGCTTGAAGAACTTTTACGAACCCTGCCAGATGGAGGTGAACCATTCCAGGGTGAAGACATTGACCCTATGGAAATCGCGCCACATATCACTTACATCCAAGACGCTCGCTTGCTGATCTGCAAAATAAGGGCGACATTAGAAAACGAAATGCTAAGTCCAAGTTGCAGTTGGTTGCCCAGCCGTTCCCAATCAACCATCAAAAAACTGTCTATACCTATGCTTATGAAGCTGGCAAAAGTTGACGGTAAACTTCCTATAGTTTTGGGCAGCACCAAAGATTCATCGTTGTTAACGATTGACGCTTCAGCAATAGATGGAACATTAAACATTATAACGGGCAAAAAAGGCTGCGGCAAATCTCACCTATCAAAGCTGTTAATGGTCAATTTGGTCGGTTACAAGGCAACCATCGTAATCTTCGATTTAAACGGCGAATACACGAGTTTGGGCATGAGTAACGACGGCAAAAGAAACATGTACTACGACAAAATCCACGCCTTAACCCCAGGGCAGAACTTCAAAGTAGCCCTTGAACAGCTACATCTAAACACTGTAATGGGCATATTGGTTAATGCTTTACACTTGCCTGGGACTTCCGCTCGTGAGTTTCGTCGGTTATGGAAGATGCTTAAAGAGAAAGGAAAATTGAATATGCAAGAACTAGGCGAAGCGATTCGCGATTTAAACTGCAACCAGCACGTTCGAGACGCTTTAGCTTCAAGGTTTCATTCCCTTGCTAACTCAGGCTTCTTCAGCGATAGCTTAGGCGAATCAACGCTGTTAGATGAGAGCATCTTGAAAGCTAAGGATCAAGGTGGCGCAATCGTTATAAACTTGAAAAATACCTCGAACATTGATCGCCAAATTGTCGTTGAATATGCTCTTGGAAAACTCGTTGATTCTCTTTCAAATTGGAAGCTTAAAGCCGTTTTCCTCTTTGCTGAAGAAGCACACTTGTATTTGCGTGAAACTTATTGGGACGACATAGTAACCCGTATGCGGCATTTTGGCATATTTACCACGTTCATCACAAATCAGCCTGACACCATACAAGAAACCATTTATCGTCAAGCAGACAATATTTTCCTCTTCAACTTCACCAACGAACACGACCTAGATGTTGTTAGCCGAGCCGCGCGAGTAGATGCAGAAACTGTTCGCTCAATCGCACATGACTTGCCTCCCCACCACTGCCTCACCCTTGGCAAAGTAGTATGTGACTTCCCCATAGTGGCACGCGTCCGAGCTTTAGACATCAAAACAATGGGGGAGACACGGCTGTTCTTTAAAGATATGGACTAAATTGAACGGGTAAGATGCGAGAGTTATTTTGGTTTGTACGTAGCAAGCCTTCATAATCTGTTATCCCAAGGCTTCTCGCAAGCATGCTTATGAAAAGAGTGAATATATTCTGAATGAGCGGGGTAAAACAACAATAGTTGCCGTGCTTTTTTGATAAGTTTGTTTTGGGTTGCTTTCTTGATTTAGAGTCTGCAATGTTTGCAGGCTGCGTCAGAAAACGTCAAATTTCGTCAAAAAAAGCAAAAAGTCAGTGGCTTTAAATAATACCAACAAGTCAAGAGAAAATAATCAATAAAAGTTTGCTCTCTCCAGGGTTTTTTCAACTATTTGCATTTCGTTTGCCATGATTTTGCTATTTTGTCTTGAAGGTTTTGGGTTAGCAGCGATGAGGAGTTGGGATTTCAAGCTCGAGCATACTAAATTAAAGAGTTTTTCTCAAGATGTGGGCACAAAAAAAGAAAGGGTTGGATTTGGAGGTCTATTTTCTGGTTTTCGGGTTTGGTTTCGGTTTTGCCTTTTGGGTTTCTTTAATAGGTTTCATTGGTTCATCGCAGCAAACTATCTCGCATGTTTCACAATCGCATGGGTTCTCGACTGCGATTACTAGCCCACATTCTTCACACTTGTATTTGTCGCCTTTTTTATTTGCCAAAATCAACACCTGCCTTAGAATATCGCTGTATTATTGAGAGATTATTCATTATAATAAAGAATATTAAACAATGCACTGTCTAAGCTATGAAGAAGTGTTGTGCACTAGACTTACGAAATAGAATTTACGTTTTTGAGTTGGCGTTTTATTTTCTTTGCTGTTTCTTCAAGTTTTGCTCTCTCAACCTCTTTTAGGCTGCTAAAACTTGGCAGTTTTTGGCCTCCAAATCTTGGAACTGAATGCACATGGAAGTGAAATATGTCTTGTCCGGCTGCTTTGCCGCTTTGCTGAATGATGCTGATGCCGTCAGCGTTGGTGACTTGTTTAATTGCTCTGGAAACTTGTTTAACGAGTTTGTGAACTTTGCTTATCTGGTCTTCGGGAATGTCGAAGATGTCAATGTAATGCTTTTTTGGAATAACAAGCGTGTGTCCCTCGTTTAATGGTCGTATATCGAGGAAAGCCATTACCTCTTCATCCTCGTAAATGATGCTTGCTGGGGCTTGCTTTCTCGCTATTTTGCAGAATATGCAGGATTCATCAAAGGTCAATCCGAGTCACCGTTAAACTGTTGCGTTTGCAATCAGTTTATATGTTAAGCCAACTTCATATTTCTTTCAGAAAATTAGAGGTTAAAAAAATGACTGAGTTAGAAGATAAGGTTCGCCAAGAAGTTGGAAAAGTGCAAGACCCAGAAACAGGACAAACATTTGAAGAAATGCAAATGATCCAAAGCGTAAAAGAAACTGAACCAGGCACAGTCACAGTAGAATTCATACCAACCAGCCCATTCTGCCCTATAGCGTTCAAACTTGCAGCAGACATCAAAGCCGCTGCGAAATCAGTTCCAGGCATAAAAAAAGCAGTGGTTTACTGTCGCGGACATGCGATGGAACAGCAAATCAACGAAATGACCAATAAACAATAAAGTTAATTCTCCTTCAGTTCTTTTTCCAATTTTAAGAAAAAAATAAAAAAGTTTAGATCTCTGCATGCAGCTTCAATATCTTTCTGCGATTGTCTGATAGAACAACAACACTCATTTTTGCATTTTTGATCAGTTTATTTTGGGTTGCTTTTTTGCTGCAAAGCTTGAATTGTTTGCAGGTTGCGTCTTAAAAAGGCGCTACGCGTCATAGGCGTCACTAAGCGTCAAAAGGCGAATATTTGTTCTGCTGCAAAGCTTGAATCGTTTGCAAGCTGCGTCAAAAACAGTCAAAAATAGCCAAGAAACGTCAGAAAAAGTCAAATTTCGTTAAAAAAAGGCAAATAAAGGCAAGCGGGCCAAAGAAGTCGACAAAGAATTCATGATCAAACCTCTAACTAAGATTACTTGCAACTTTAATAACTCTCAGATTTTTGATGGGGTGTCTACCAATCGTCTCGTTGAGTTGCCGATTCTTTTTTCATCGTTTCTTCGATTTCTCGGTAAATGTTTTTGTCAGATTCTGAAACCACAGCTAAATCAGCGCCTCCGAAGCTTTTTACAATTGGAATTTTTATAAGCCTGGATTCGCGGGTCTTTGGAACATATTGCACAACGACCTCTTTTTGGGTGAAGGAAAGTTTTTCTCCATCAGGCCACGGCTCATACATTTCTACTCTTATGATGTAGGATCCGGTGTTTATTCCCTTCATGTCAAGAACAGAGGTTAACTCGAAATCGTCTTTCGCCAATGGACCCTGAATAACTCTGATTAAGGCAGAGCCGATTTGATGGTCGTCAAACCATATAGTAGAATTCAACTTTGAGAAAGCGGTTTTTGTGGGAAGCAGCTTGAACCCAACTCTCAGGTCTAACTCGTCCCCTCTTGCTGTTGCAGTGATATCGGTTATGACGATTTGCTTTTGTTGAATAGGCTTAGAAGTGTTGGTTGATGGTTTTATAGGAAAAAAAGGCAGGTTGTCCAATGTCAGTTGTTTGGAGGATTTGAAGTTTTTCGGCTTCTTCTTTGCTTTGACCATAAAATTCAATCGCTTCGTTTCGACGTTATTTTTGTAGTATCATTTGGTTTTTCCGCGTTATTATTTGTTGAGGAAATACCGACTGTGTTTTTTGTGTTTTCCGATATTGATTGGCTGTTTTTTTTAGCTTATTTTTGATTTGTCTTGCTCAAGAGTCTTTTCAAGATGATGCTTGCTGCTTTTTTGTCTAATGGCTCGTTTTCGTTTCCGCATTTTGGTGAGTATATGCATGAAGGGCAGCCGTCTGTGCATTCGCAATTATCGATTAGGTTTAGGGTTTTTTCCCAAAGTGGTTTTATGTTTTGGTATAGGGTTTCTGATATTCCGATTCCGCCCTCAAAGCCATCATAGATGAAGATTGTCGGGTTTCCGGTGTCTGGGTGCAGACGTGTCGATAATCCGCCGATGTCCCATCTGTCACACATTGCAAATATTGGAGACATCGCGATCATTGCATGTTCAACCGCGTGTAGTCCTCCGTCAAAATCGAGCAGTCGATCTTCAATTTCCTTTTTGATTTCTTCTGGAATTATGAACCACATGCCAACGGTTGAAAAGGCCAATGGTGGCAGATTAAGTGGTTTTCTTTCAACAACTTCATCATACGTTTTGGTAATGTAAGTGTGGTAGAATTCTGTTATAGCTAATTCGCCTAATCCAACAGCTACTCCGTTTTGTTTTTCTTCAAGGGTTTTCTTTACTGAGACGTCGACAGTTTTTAGTGCTTCAGTGTAGTAGTTGACGTTTTCCTGTCTGACCTTTGCGGTTAATTGATTGAGATCTAATTCTTCGGATATGTATGTTTCGCCTTGATGCAGCAAAACTGCGCCTGCATGAACCTCTTCATAGGCTTTGTTTAGGGTGAGAGTTTCAAGTATGTTTCCGTTGCAGGTGACAGTGACGGTTTTATCAGAAATACTCTCTAGACTTACAACTTCGGCGGGTCTCGCTGTTCCTGAGTAGACGTATCCTCTTGGCGTTTTGCGGATTAGGTTTTGCTGTTCAAGTGCTTGGATGCTCTCAGAGAATAGTTCGGGGAAATATTTTTTGTCTGTTTCGATTAGGGGCAGTTCGCTTGCTGCACACATTATGTGTCCCAGAGTTATGTATCGGTTGTGCAGGTCGATTATGGCTTGTTCATGTGGTCGTCCGAAGAAATCGTTTGGATGCTTCATGAAGTATTGGTCGAGGGGATTTTGAAAAGCAACCAGGGTTACGAGTGAATCTGAGTTGGTTCTGCCTGCTCGTCCCGCTTGCTGCCAAGTGGATATGACGGTTCCAGGGTAACCAGAAATTATCACAGAATCAAGAGAGCCTATATCGATTCCCAATTCCAACGCATTGGTTGAGACTACTCCGATTAAACTTTTGGTTTTTAGTCGGTTTTCTATTTCACGGCGTTCTTGAGGTAAATACCCAGCTCTATATGCGGTAACTGAATTAGCTAGTCTCGGCACTCTTCTCTTGAGTTCTTCCCTTGTCCATCTAGTGATGAGCTCAGCCATTTGTCTAGAGGTTGTGAAGCAGAGAGTTTGCAGGTTCTTTGTGATGTTGAGTGTTAAGAGGTCTTTGGTTTCTTGATGGGTGGAGCGGCGAGTGGTGTTTGTATTGTCGATGAATGGAGGATTCCAGAACATGAAGGATTTTTTTCCTCTGGGCGCGCCGTCATTTGATATGATTTCAAAGTCTTTTCCAGTTAGTTTCTTTGCGTGCTCTTCTGGGTTTGCGATGGTAGCTGATGATAGTATTATTTGTGGGTCTGAGTGGTAGTAACTGCATATTCTTAGTAGTCGTCTTAGGAGTATGGCTACGTTGGAGCCGAATACTCCTCGGTAAACGTGGGCTTCATCGATTATTAGGAATTTGAGGTTTCCAAGTAAGCTTCGCCATTTATAGTGCCATGGAAGATATTGGTGAAGCCCATAGGGGTTACTTAAGATGATTTTAGAGTTTTCTCTTATGCTTGCCCTTTGATGTTGAGCTGTATCGCCATCGTAAACGTTGGGGTAAGCCTGGACTCCAGTTTCATCTTCGAGTTCCCGTAGAACTTTTAGCTGATCATTTGTTAACGCTTTAGTCGGATAAAGGTAAAGTGCAGTTGCTTTAGGGTCCATTGTGAGGGCTTCGAGAACTGGAATGTTAAAGGCTAACGTTTTACCTGAAGCCGTCGGAGTAACAATCACTACGTTCTTGCCCCTTCTGACTTGGTTTATCGCTTCAGCCTGGTGCGAATAAAGATGGATCTCTCTTGTGAGTAAGCAATTTTGGATGTTTTCAGGTAACGGTTTTTCCAGCTCTCCATAGCAGACATCTTTTGAAGGAATTTCTTGTATGTGAACAATCTGTTTTTTGTAGGATGGCATATGCTTTATGCTCTGGATAAAATCGTCTATCAAAGGTTCCATTCCTCATATAGCTTAGAAAACAGGGTTCCAAGTGTGAGTAGGTCTTGTTTGTTGTGTTCAACTATGGCGACGAGGGGACCTGTGTTTTTGGTTCGTAGGTAGGTTTCGTAGAAGTGGGGAACTAATGCGCCTGGAATGTTGATTTCTCTTTTTACACCTATGTATTTTTCAACGGTTTCTAGTCTGCAATCTGTAAGTTTGTGCCGCAGTGCCCTTCGTGTGAAGTGGAGGACATCAAAGTGTGGATTATCCAGAGAGGCGTCAAGTCCATAGTAAGCTAATCTTTGCTTAATGAAAGGAATATCAAAGCTTCTGCCATTGTAAGTTATCAGTGACAAGTTGGGTTCAAGCTGAGAAACGAGAGCCCAGATAGCGCTGGGTTCATCTTGAATATCTCTGAGCAGAAACTGGCTTGTACAAACATGCGTTTCGGTGGGTTTAGCTATGCCTAGCAGTATTATCGGTCGCTCAGAGAGTCCCAGAGTTTCGATGTCTACTATGGCGAAGTCCTGATCTTGGCAGAATCCTGCTAAATAATGAAGCAGAGGGTGGGATTTTGGAAAGCGTTGCCACAGCCATCTTTGCATCAGAGGGATTTCTTTTTTGTTTATTATTTTCATGAAGGCTTGGGCTTGTTTTTTCCAGAGAGGGTGATTCTCGAGTTCTTCTATGGTTTTGTAGCCTTGTCGTTTTAGGGTTTGTTCGCGTGCCGGTCCTATTCCTGGCAGAGTTTTTAGGTCAGAGATGATTTGTCGTCTGCTTTCTTGGTAAGTTGCTTTCTTAAAGTCGGATGAGCATGAAGCTGAGATGGCGTAGCATTCTCCCTGCTCGTTTGAAATGACCTCTCCAGCTATTGCGTCTTGCAGGCTTTTGTTTTTGTATTGTTTAATGAGTGCCCCTTCAAGTTTTAAGGCCTCATCGTATTCGCTGCTCCAAATCCAACTTTCAACCGGTGACCTGGTTTGCTCTTTTTCCTTTTCCGTTTCAGATACTACTTCATACTCTTTTGTGCGAGCAATCCTCTTCCTAAGACTCTCAGCCGCCCTATCCAATGCGAGTTTTTCTTTGAAAGAACCATCCGATTTAGCAAAGAAGGAGTCTGGAGATGAAGTTTGTCTGCTAAAGCGTTTTTGAGTTAACATTTGAACATAGGCTTCATCTCGAAAATTGCGTATCAGAAAAGAACCACATGATTTACAAAACTTGCTCTGCTCATACTCTAGGTTTGAATAGGTTGTGCCGCATTTTCGGCAGATGAATTCTATGGTCAAGTTACGTTCAGCCATAACTTCTACTCTATGATTATAAAAGCCATTCTTTTATTTGAGCAAAACCCAAAGACAACTGCATTTAGCTGTTGATGTTCTTAGGGGAAAATAAGAGCAACAACTAATAACATAACATTCAACTTTCTATAATGTTTTTGTGTTTACAGGCTACTGTTGTTCGGTGCGTCCTGAGGAGTGTTGATGGGGCTGACCATATGGTTAATTAGTTGGGTTTTGAGTTTGGGTTTGAGGTTTGAGTTGTGCGTATTGTTGGTTTAAGCGGTAGTCCCAGGGTTGGCGGCAACACAGATTTGGTTCTTTTGGAGGCATTGGCAGCTGCAAAAGCGGAGGGTGCAGATGTGAGTTTGATTCGGGTTTCTGATTATCGTCTTTCTCCGTGCAACGGTTGTATGAGTTGCTTTGGCACCAAGAAATGCATCAATGATGACGACTGCGAGAAACTCTACCAAGAAATCGTTAAGGCTGATGGCGTCATAATGGGTAGTCCTTCGTACTTTCAAGGAGTTACTGGTCAGATGAAGATTTTTATTGACAGGATTGGTTTTCTGGCGTTAGCAAAGGGAAGAAAAGATTTCGCGGAGAAAGTTGGCGGGGTCATCGCTGTTGCTCGCCGGTCAGGAGTTTCAAGTACTTGCAGTCAAATGATCACGTTTATGACTGCTGTAGGAATGATTATTCCAAGCGGCGGAAGAGTATTTGCCATTGGACGAGAGAAAGGAGAAGTTGCTAAAGACCAAGAAGGCATCGATTCAGCGAGGCACTTAGGAAAAATGATGGTGAAGACCATTGCCGTTGCTGATAACCTAAGAAAGAGCAACGGTATACCGCATCCTTGAAAAGTTTGTTCTCATTTTACGGGTAATCTAAGTTCTAGATTTGTTTCACTGATTGTTCAATTATAGAAATCATTTGCAAAAGCGAATAGTGGATGCTTGCTTTTCAACTTTAACCAAAGAAGTCTCTTTAGAAGAACAACAACACTCATTTTGCATTTTTGTTCAGTTTGTTTTAGTCTGCTTCTTTGGATTAGGGCTTGAATTGTTTGCAGGTTGCGTCTAGAAATGTGTCGGGATGTGTCGGGATGTGTCGCAATGTGCTGAAATGTGTCTGTTTCTCCTATTCTGTTCCGTAATGTTTTGTTAATTGGATTTTAAGTTGAGGTTTGCTCGGAAGGTCACTTTAATGGTTCCTTC
>JBEKPG010000017.1:0-47982 GCA_049520955.1 Bathyarchaeia archaeon
GGATATGACGATACTGTCAACTCTCACATAATCAGGGTTTCCCAGCAGTCCGCCTAAACCTCCAAGGTTTTCTACCATTACTTGGATTACAGGCGCATCATTGTTGTATTCTTCAAACCCTCTGAATAAATCGGTTTTAGGTGTCTGAATGGATTCGTTGGGTGTCTTTGTTTTTTCGATGGTTTTTTTGGTTTTGTCTGTTTTTTCAGTTGGTGTCGCTCCTGGGTCTTTTTGATCTTCGAGAACTGGTTTGATGAGGACTTTGGCGCCCTTCTTGATGTTTAGGGCGGTTTGGATTTTATCGGACAGTTGTACTATGCCTTTGTTTTCGTATTTTTCGCCTTTGAATGGTTGAAACTTGCACTGAGTGGTTTTCCCGGTGGAGGAAGCTTCTAAAATGATTTGTTTAATTGGTCGGTCACCGTACATTTCTGCCCATTGAACAATTAATGCACTGTCGATGTACGCGGTTTCAGGATCAATCATGAACCCTCCGAAGAGGGTGAGGTTTTCAACCTTGAACTCGCTGGCTTGAAATTCTGGAGCAACTAGTTCTGGCTTGCAGATTTTTTGTTCAGACTTAAAGGCAGTTTCCCGAGGACTGTTTTTGATCGACGGGTAGATATTCTGCACTATCTTAAGCGTGGTTGGAATCATGACCCTGGTTAGGCTAGATATTGTTTTTTCGTCAGTGCCGTTTGAAGAAATAGTTGTTACATAAAGGTCATCGAATCGCATGATGTTAACTTTGGAATCTTTGCTTCTGAAAGTTGCCGATTCGATTCCACCTACTGCGGTTGCCCTCTCGACGAGTGCGCGAAAGGTTTCTTGAGCGCTGTTCACTGAAACTTCGCTTGTGTTGTCATCTTCAGCGAGGATTTCGCCGTTTTCTCTAAAAACGAAGGAGTGAGAGATATCTGGGCAAACGTTTCTGATTTCGTTGAGGGTGTTTTTTAGAGCGATTGTACAGGCTTCAGTGCTCATTTCAAGGGTGCTCCATCAGTCGGCATTTAAGAAATTTTGAATAAGATGCGCTCTGGGATGCCTTCGTCTTCCAGCACTAGGTACTTGAGGCCTTCAGTGTCGCCGAGTTGATCTAGCCATTTTAATGCATCACGCACTTTCTGTAATACCAACAGCCGTTCTTGGTGGCTACGCACGACAGATTCTATGGCTGTTAACTCGTGGAATGCATTAGCATCTAAAACTATGTTTAGTGTGCCCACAGTTATTTCGCCCGGGCTCTCGGATGCACCGGTTTTTTTCCCTGCAAGCTTCATAATAACTTCGCGGACTTTTTTTGATTTTTCAGCCAAAGTGCGGATTTCGTCTAAGCTACGCAGATATTCACCGAGTAAGCTTTTGGTTTCGGATAAATCCTTGTCTAGGGCATCAGCTATTGCCTGTGCTGATGTATATTCTTTAAGTTGGACTACCATGATTTTTACCTCTTAAATAGAAAATAAGAAAAAGGAAAGATTGTTGGTTCGTTTTACCTTACCCCCGAATTTCAAAGCACAAAGATTATTGGCTTTAAAGTGATGGCTGAGCACTGTATGTTGCAGTGTAAGTGAGCGAGTGACCTTTGGCAGTTATTAAGTTAAGTGTATACTGTGCGCCATCTTGGAAAGTGCTCGACCCGATAGGTGTAATTGTAAAGTATTCAGTACCAGCTTTAGCGATAACATTGTTTGGTGAGGTCCCTGTAGTAGCCAAGGTTGCAGCGTTTCCATCTATCGTTGCGCTCTGTATTGTTACACTATTTGTTCCAGTATTTTGGACAGTAACATTCATTTCAAGAGTAGTGCCTACAGTAACAAAACTCACGTTTGTTATTGATGCTTGTTCTGCGTTTCCCATGAATCCCAGAGTTAATCCTCCCATCCATGCGGCTACGACTACGCTGACGGCGACGGTGACGGCTATGAGTATGATTGAGGCGATTACGGGGCTTAGGGCTTTTGCGTTTTTCTTAAATTTTCTATAGTTCATTTATTTTTTTCTCTCCATTTTTTGTTTGCTGAATGTATTGCTGATATAAGCCTTAATAAATATTATGACTTAATATACAATACTGCGCATCGTTCAACACAAATACAAAAACACATAACCAAAACGATAAGCAGAAGATTTGTTCATGTCAAATATGATTTGAAAAATAAAGAAGTGAAAAAACAAAAAACTGTTGGAAACGAGTTTTTAAGCTTCAAACTCGTCGAAGAGGTTGAGAAGAAGCTTTGCTACTTTTTCGCCGAACTCGGTTTTGAGGTAGTATTTCTTGAGGGGATCGATGCGTTCACTTTTAGCTAAACCCAGCGATTCAATCTCAATCATCCTAGCCCTGAAAGTTCCATCGCTTAGTGTGAGTTTGTTTTCGCGCATGAAATCTTTGGCTTCTTTCCATTTGCCGCGGCCTGCGTAAAGCAGTAGCAGGCAGTCAATTGCATGATCTTTCTCAAGCATTGCTTTGATGGAAGATAATTTGGGGTCGGTCAGGACATGCTTAATCTTCTCGTCGTTATTCTTTGCCATTTTTTAAACTCCTTTCATTTATTATTAACTAAAATTGGCGTCCTAAGCTTTAAACCATATTACGAATCGCGAAACATATCTGCAGACGCCTATCTCCAGAAACCAATTATTGACGAACTCCCTTATAAATAATACCGAGTAAGCGATAAAAGGACATTGAAAATAAGCAATATGCCTTAAAAATAGCGTTAAAATCGATAAAGCTATAAATTTTTAAAGTCAAATGGTTAAAGTCAATTAAAACTAAGGCTGGTTTTCTGACAAGCTGTTAAAGTCGTTGTTGTTATGTTGCTGAAAACAAAAGACTTAACAAACCTAAACTTTAACTATTAAAGCCTAACAAATCACCATTCTGAAGAGGAAAAAAAGTGGTTGCCAACACCCAATATGAAGTTCCAACTTGGAATCAAATATACGAAATGTTGCTTGCCCAAGCCCAAAAAATCCAAGGCGACGGCTACAAACCAGACATTATTGTTGGCATCGCAAGAGGCGGGTTAGTTCCATCACGTATCTTGGCAGACCTTTTGGAAACCAGAGATTTCGCAATAATCACCATAGAATATTACGTTGGAATTGCCCAGAAAAACAAGGAGCCAATTTTAAAGCAGTGTCTCCATACTCAACTGCCGGACAAGAAAGTTCTGTTGGTAGATGACGTCTCTGACGGTGGCAGAAGCTTGCAACTTGCGAAAAAGCACTTGCAGGAACAAGGTGCAAAGGAAATCAGAATAGCTACTGTGTACTGCAAACCTGGAACCATAACTACGCCGGATTATTTTGAAAAAGAAACAAGCCACTGGATAGTTTTTCCATGGGAAGCCAAAGAAACGATGGCAAAAATAATGCAAAAAGCGGAAAGCAAACGCGCCACAAGCAGAGAAATTACAAATCTTGTGAAAGCAGGTTTGCCAAAACAGTTGGCTGAAAAATTGCTAAGTGGTGGCGACAGGAGGTAAAAATGCTGTATCACCTAAAAGAATACGGTAAATATGTGGAAATTACAGGGTATAGAAACATAAAATTTGACAGAGCAGAGGATTTTTTGAAAGCCAACCGAAAAGAAACCCTAGAAAACGTTGATTTGCAATTCTTCGATGCCCAATTAATTGCTACACAAGAGCACCTGTACTTCGCAGCCTTGAACGCATTGCTAGCTTTTCAGAATAAAACAAATATTTCCAAGAGTTTAGCTATGGAAACAATGCTTTATGCTTCCGCGCAGCGGCAAATAAAGAAGGCTATCCAACGATGTGGTATCAAGCCCGAAACCACCGTCATGGCAGTTATAATAATCGGTGAAGACCCAGCCCAACTCAAAGGTGTTCTTCAGGCAATTAGCACTTATGTTGGCGTCGAACCTGACGAGAAAATATTAGAAATGTCAAATTTTAAGGAAAACAAAATTATCGAAACCTTTCAGATCACAAACGAAGAGTTGAAAGCTGTCATGAAAGATGAAAAACTCGGAGAGGCAGTGGTTAACTTGGTTATCGAACGAGTAGCCCTTCTGGCAACCCAACTCTGAGTCTAAAGCATTTTCTCTTTAACAACCGCCAAGATATCGGTGGGTTTAAGCAGTGACAACCCAGTTAAAGCTCCAAGAACCTCAATAAGCAGTATTTTGTCTGGGTTTTCAAGGTTAGCTTTACGTTTAATGTCTCCTGCTGCTGCCTCAATGAGATCTTTTGAGTGCAGCGTTGTAAAGCGTTTTTCAACTGTAACTCGGAAAGTTTCCTGCTCACCGATTCTAGTGGCTAACTCTTGACTTACGCGTTTAATTTCTTCCAAATCAGTTGATACAACCCGTTCGATGGGCAAAATTCTCAGGGCATAGCGGAACTCGTATGCACGCTCTTTCAAAATGGCACGGAATTTTTCTATAACATCGCAGGGATCCAATGTAGTTTTCGCCACTATTAAACCTCTGATTTTGGTTTTGCTGGTTTCTGCTTGGACATCGCCTAACTCTTCTTTAAGCAGATAGAGCAACTCGTTACACATTGGTCGCTCGTTCCCACGGGAAGTGGTAGCTAAAAGGTTAAAGCCATTAATCATGCAAGTTCTCTCAGAAGAGAAAGAGCCGACAGGTTATTTTTGCTTTACCTTGCATCAGCAAATTAAATGCGCTTCGGGGCAAAACGTATTTTTTTGGGTCAGCGTTTATTGACGATTTCTCACAGCTTAGGGCTCGAAGCCGTCGCCTCACATCATCCCGAGACTTAAATGGGTCTCTGAAGAATTTATCTATTTTGTTAGGCAACGCCACACGATTCCTGCCTATTTTTTATCAACGGAATTTACCATAGTTTTCGGCTTCAAAATTTGGGTCAGAGCTGCACCATAAAGTTGAACTAGCTATTTTTGTTCAGGAGAATTTGTACAAAATCGGTGAATGAAGCATGTTTGATTCTGGGTACATTGCTCAGGATTAACGACATTTGACGAATCTAAATGTTTAAACTTCTGCAGGGATAGGGTAATTTTAGTCGTCTTGTGTGAGGTGAAAAAGAGACATGATATTCGAAGAAGAAGATGAATGGGAAGAAGGCGAAGATGAAGAATGGGAAGAAGAAGAATGGTAAATTCAAACCCCAATTAAAATTTTAATCTTTCTTTTAAGTTAGTTTAGTCTGATTTTTGAGGTCAATTTTTTTGTAAAAGCCGATGAAAATATATTCACAACCTAAATTATCAAGTTTTTCAGCCCATTTTTTCAGGTTTACATTTATAACTTACTTCTTAGCTTCCTTTATGCGCGTTTAAAACATGACCAGAATCGCTGTACTTAATGAAGACAAATGCAAGGTTAAAAAATGCAACCAAGTCTGTATTAGCTTTTGCCCTATGGTTCGTAGCAGAGTTGAAGCCATAAGAGTTGAAGGAAACAAAGCAGTTATATCCGAAACGCTTTGCAGCGGCTGCGGAATATGCGTCAAGAAATGTCCCTTCAAGGCCATAAGCATCGTCAACCTGCCAGATGAACTGGAAAAAGATTGCAGTCACCGTTTCGGCGAAAACACCTTCAAACTTTTTCGTTTACCGATGCCTTCGCCAGGAACGGTGCTAGGTTTAATTGGTCAAAACGGCATAGGCAAAACCACTACTCTGAAGGTTTTTTCAGGCGAAATCAAACCCAACCTTGGCAAATATGATAATCCACCCGATTGGCCTGAGATCATCCAGTACTATCGAGGTTCAAGCCTTCAAGATTACTTCCAAAAAATGAGTGAAAAAAAACTCAAAGTCAGCAGCAAACCGCAGTACGTGGATAAAATTCCCAAAGCGGTCACCGGCAAAGTCGGCGATTTGCTGGAAAAGGTTGATGAGAGAGGGCAGCTTGATGCAATTTCAGAAGAGCTTGAGCTCAAAAAGGTTTGGGGTAGGCCTTTAGAAGTGTTAAGCGGTGGGGAACTTCAGCGCGTGGCGGTTGCTGCATCGCTTAGCCGCGAAGCAGATGTTTACCTTTTCGACGAGCCATCAAGTTACTTGGATGTTAAGCAGCGGCTTGTCGTTGCAAAAACCATACGTGGCCTGAAAGAACAGCAAAAAACCATTATTGTAGCCGAACACGACTTAGCCATCATTGATTACCTGTCTGACCAAATATGCCTTTTCTACGGTGAGCCGGGTGTCTACGGTGTTGTCTCGCATGTGCATGGAGTTCGAACAGGCATTAACATTTACCTGCAAGGCTATATTCCAGATGAGAACATAATGTTCCGCAAAGAATCCATTGTGTTCCACGAGAAACCACCGACTGCAGGTACCAACCTAAGCGAGCCACTGCTGAAATGGGATAGCATGACGAAAACTTTCAAAGGCTTCAAACTTACTATTGAACCAGGCGAGATTAAGATAGGCGAAATCGTCGGCATCTTGGGACCCAATGGTATTGGAAAAACCACTTTTGTAAAAATTCTTGCTGGGCTCGAAGAGACTGATGGAAAACAGAAGCTTGGCGAATTAACCGTAAGCTACAAGCCTCAATATATTGCACCCGACTACACGGGTACAGTTCAAGAACTGCTTATGAATGTGACTAAAGAAAACTTTACATCCAGCTGGTACAAAACCGAGATTGCTCAGCCACTACGGCTTCAGGTCTTGATGGATCGAAATGTGATGGAGCTTAGCGGTGGAGAACTTCAAAAAGTCGCCATCGCCGCCTGCCTGAGCCGCAAAGCTGACCTATATCTGCTTGATGAACCAAGCGCTTACTTAGATGTTGAAGAACGACTCAATATGGCTAAAACCTTGCGGCGAGTAGTTGAAGCCCATGGAATACCGGCATTTGTAGTTGAACACGACGTTGTCACCCAAGACTTCATAGCTGACCGCCTCATGGTCTTCAACGGCGAACCAGGCATAAGCGGCCTTGCTAATCCGCCTACCAGCCTGCGAAAAGGCATGAATAGCTTCCTCAAAGAAATGAACATAACCTTCCGCAGGGACTCCGTAACTATGCGACCCCGAGTAAACAAGGAAGCTTCACAAATGGACAAGTTCCAAAAAGGAATCGGGGAATACTACTACACAAAAACAACTAAGCCAGAAACACCAAAAAAATAAATTAATATTATTCAACTCCCACAAATCCAATCTCTCCTATTTATACAAGTTTAAGGCAAAACTCACCATTTCCCAATCCAAAGTCCTTTCCCGAATCAAAGGTTTTCCCGCAAAGTGCAGTTAACTTAAAGAACAAGAAGCAAATATACTAAACAATCTGAAATAACAAAAAAAGGGATAAGAGTGGTGTAAGCAGGAAGTGGCTCAAGCAACCTTTGAAGAGATTAGTGCGTCTGACTTTTTCTATCGCAATAGAGACATTGCAGGCTTCACAAACCCTTCCAGAGCAATATTCGCGGCAATCCGCGAGTTAGTAGAAAACTCTTTGGATGCTGCTGAAAGCCAGAAAATCGCGCCGGAAATTTATGTACGCCTATCTTTCGAAGGAGAAGCCAGTAAGGAAACACAAATCTACAAGCTTCGTGTAGAAGACAACGGGAGCGGAATTCAGCCTAGGTTTATTCCCTCAGCTTTTGGGCAAGTCCTCTTTGGCAGTAAATACAAACTAAAGCAAACGCGCGGCACTTTCGGTTTAGGTGGAAAAATGGCTGTTCTTTACGGGCAAATTACTACGCATCAGCCAGCCTTCGTTACCTCGTGTACGGGACAAGAAAAAATTTACAGTTTCAAATTAATGATTGACATTCAAAGAAACCGTCCGATAATTTTAGACCGCAAAGTCCTAATTAACAAAGATAATTGGCGGGGAACCATTGTCGAGTTTACCTTGGAAGGCGACTATCTCAGGGCGATGCCGAAAATTCTTGATTACTTCAAACAAACCGCCATGGTCAACCCCTATGCGAACGTGACGTTTGTTGATCCGAAAGGTAGGCTCTACAAGTTTATCCGTGGCACAACCGTTATGCCTGAACCGCCAAAAGAAACGTGTCCACATCCCTACGGTGTAGACGTGGAACTGCTGCAACGCCTAATCCAAATCACAGCTTACAATAACATGGAAGATTTTTTGAAAGGTCATTTTCACCGTGTCGGCGACATAACAGCCGTCAAATTCTTGATTTTCTCTAACTTGATTTCATTTTCTTGTAATGAGCATGGTAAACTAGCATATGACCAAATAAAGTGGATTGATAACCGAGCAATTTGCCCTCAATGTGGGAAGGTAGCGCAATCTACTTCGAAGAATCCAAAAAGGTTGTCTCACGAGGAAATTGTGCGGTTGATGCAGAATCTCAAGAAGTACAAGGATTTCTTACCTCCGGATGCAAGTTGCCTCTCACCTTTGGGCGAGGAGCTGCTTAAAGCCGGTGTTATGAAAGAGCTAAGTCCCGAGTACCTTGTTGTTCACCAGCGTAAACCATCCACTTATGCCGGTCACCCATTTATCGTCGAAATGGCAATCGCATACGGCGGCGGAGTGCCAAAGCGTGGCTGCTTTGTCATTTACCGCTTCGCCAACAAAATCCCTCTATTGTACGATGAAGCAAGCGACGTTTCCTACCGAGTAATCTCAGCCATGAACTGGCGACGCTACAAGGTATCACCTGACATGCCCATAGCCGTTGTCGTTCACATCTGCAGCACAAAAGTCCCCTACAAAACGGTCGGAAAAGAATTCATAGCTGACCGGCCTGAAGTTCGACGTGAAGTGGCAAATTCACTGCGTGAAGTCTCCCGTCAACTTCAGCATTTCTTGTCACGACAAGAGCATGTACATATGGAAAAGAAGCGACTGGGAATTTTCAGCAAATACCTGCCCAAAATTGCTCAGTTCTCAACAACCTTGGCTGGCGAAACCCGTGTGCCAGATATTGAAAAACTATTGAAGAGTGTGCAGAAATATGGAGCAGAAGAAAGCTAAGATAATTGAACGTAGAAACGAAGTTATCAATGGTCTTCATGACTTTGGTGCCAAAATCTACAATCAACTAGACCAAGGTGTTTTCCCAACTATTAACATGCCAAGCCGTTCCACTGAAAACATCAACTACGACTCAACAGTTAGGCAGTACATTCTAGGTGAGAAGAGTGTCAGTCGTAGCGCCCGTAACATTCGTCACATTAAACCGTTCACGCAACTTGCTTGGGCAGCAATGTTTAGCAACGAACTCACTAGCCAACGCAAAACCAGCACTCTCAGAGATGTTTACTACTCTGCGCAAGCTTACGAGATGACTTTCACAGACCAGCAGGAATCTAACAACATAATAACCGACTTAGAGACATTAACAGGATTTGCCCGCGAGGACTTTCACATTTTCCCTGAAGAGCGAAGCGCAATTTTCGGCGACTTAACCATCGGCTACACCGTTCCTGGTTATGAGGGTAAAACGTTGAATTTAACCAGCCACCCAGACGGCGTCTTGATTGGTCCAGCTCTAACTTCATCCGAGTTGATGGATACAAAAGCTGACAAAGTCATCGCCATAGAGAAAGGCGCCCTGTTTACAAGATTTATCGAAGAAAATGTACATAACAAACATAAAGCTTTGTTGATTTCTTGCGGTGGACAAGCCCCAAGACAAACCCGAAGTTTCATTCGCCGCCTACATGATGAGTTAGGTTTGCCAGTTTACATTTTGACTGATGGAGACCCATGGGGAATGCACATCGCTCAAGTCATTATTTCGGGCTCAGCGAATGCAGCGCACTTAAGAGAGCTAAACACTCCTGACGCTGTTTGGAGCGGAGTTTGGGCTTCTGACATTATTGAGTACAAGCTGCCGACTGACCCATTAGACGAAGTAGACATCAAACGCTTATATGAATTGCAGAAAGACCCCAGATACCAAAATGACCCAATCTGGCAAAAAGAGATAAAATTGTTCTTAAAAATAAAAAGAAAGGCTGAACAAGAGGCTTTTAGCCGCTATGGATTAACGTATATCGTTGACGAGTATTTGCCTACAAAGTTAGAAGCCAAGTAGCTACATCATTTTTGCCGCGACGGCTTCAGTTGCCTTTGGCATTTCTTGCCATACTTTTATCGTTGCCTCGTCGTTTTTCGTCATGCCTTCAACCCAGCCTTTAGTGTTGTTTAGCCAGCTAAGGCTTTTGGAGTTTGTCATGAATGTCACTTCGCCCTTGAAGTTGCCTTCCATTGCTTTTTCTTGTTTTCCTGTGCCTTTGCCCCATATCATTACAACGTCGCCTTCCTTAGTCATTTCCATCGCGCGGACTTCCCACTCATTTGTCCCATCCATCTTTACTTTGACATCAGCAGTTTCCATATGGGTAGCATGGAATTTTCCTTTAAATTCTCCCATTGAATTGTACTGTATCGCTGCGCCGTCTGCAGAGAATTCTTTTATGATTGTAGCTTGAGTTTTTTCCTTTATTTCACCTATCATTTCCTTTTTTTCCATAAAAAACACTACTCCGTAAAAGCCGATAAAACGATTTATATCTATGTGACTGTGCCGTTGCATGAACATATTTTAAAGGGGAAATTAAGCCCCTTTCACCTTGAAAAAGTGAGTGATATATTAGCCCGATATTGTGAACGGGTAGAATGCCCAAAAAAAAAGAAGCCAAGCATTTCAACTGGGAAGTTGAAAGTAAAGAAACTACTGAAAAATATTAATCCTCACGTAGATATGTAGCTACAATTGTAGCCAGCAACTCAGTTACATATGCATCAGCAGGTAACAACGAACCTCGTCTACTTTATGTGAACGACACCCGAATCATGTTCAACAACAAATAATTTAAAATAACCCCTCTTGTTTAATGTAGCCATTAACACGGAGAGACGGGGCGAAAAAAGCTATGAGTGAAGAAGGAGACACATTCTTTATATCTCTTGCCGAGAAACTGTTCGGAGTATTCCTAATCGCAGTCGGGGCAATACTGCTATATCTCACATCAACAACGAGCACACTTGGTGCATTCACCTTATTCTTCGGCATACTAAGCCTAATAGTGTTGATTATCGGCCTTTTCCTTCTTCTCGCAAGACCATCTGAATAGATCTTTTTCTCTTTTCTATCGACTACCAAATAATAATAGGCAGTTACCCAGCGAAGAAGCCCTAATCTTGCTAAATACTAAAAAGTGCTCTCACCAGCATTTATAAACTAAAAAATCATTATGACACATACAACTTATAGTTGAAAGTGAATTCATTATGCCGACACGCCAACCAATAGTATGCGTTTTAGGACATGTAGACGCAGGAAAAACCTCGCTCCTTGATGAGCTGAGAAAAACAAGTGTACAAGCGCGAGAAGCAGGAGGAATGACCCAGCACATTGGAGCAAGCTTCTTTCCCGTTGAAACTCTCAAGCAGCTCATCGGACCTTACCTGACCACCTTTAAAACAGGAATAGAAATCCCAGGTTTGCTTATAGTTGATACACCGGGGCATGAAGCATTCACTAACCTTCGGCGAAGGGGAGGAAGCGTCGCCGACATAGCGATTCTTGTGGTTGATGTTTTGAAGGGTTTTGAAGCTCAAACTTTTGAATGCATCGAAATTCTGAAAGCTCGAAAAACACCATTTATCGTTGCGGTTAACAAAATTGACCGAATTCCAGGCTGGGAAGCTCAGCAAGGAACGACTTTTTTGAAGTCTTATAATTCCCAGTCAAGTTTTGTACGTGAGGCGCTGGATAACCGTTTATATCAAGTTATGGGCGAGTTCAGCCGGTTAGGTTTTAAAACTGATCGGTTTGACCATATTCGAGATTTTACAATTAACGTGGCTTTGGTGCCAACTAGTGCAAAAACCGGCGAAGGCTTATCGGAGCTGGTTATGGTTTTGGTTGGGTTGAGTCAGCAGTTTCTTAAGAAGCGCTTGCAGACAACAGAGGGTGCAGCTAAGGGTTCTGTGTTGGAAGTGAAGGAGGAGCCTGGTTTAGGTTTGACATTGAACACTATTGTTTATGATGGTACATTGCATAAGGATGATTTGATTGTTGTCGGAGGACGCAATGGGGCGATTTCAGCTCGTGTACGGGCTATTTTGGTGCCTAAACCGCTCGATGAGATGAGGGATCCACGGGACAAGTTTACCTCGGTGGATTGTGTTTTTGCCAGTGCAGGTGTTAAGGTGGTTGCGCCTGATTTAGAAGGTGCCTTAGCTGGTGCACCATTGTTCGCAGTGCCGGCCGGTGAAGACCCTGCAAAGTACGCTAAGCTCATCACTGAAGAAATAGGTAGAATCAGGATTGCTAAGGAGATTGAGGGAGTTATTGTCAAAGCAGACACCCTTGGTTCATTGGAGGCTATGGCTGAGATTTTGAAAGCTAACAATGTACAAGTGCGAATCGCTGATGTGGGAGACATAAGTAAGCGTGACGTGATTGAAGCGTCGGTTGTGAAGACTCGTGAACCATTGGTTGGGGCAATCTTGGCGTTTGGAGTGAAAACATTGCCAGACGCCGCCGAAGAAGCCACGGCTAACGGCATCCCAATTTTCAACCAGCCAATAATCTACAATCTGATCGACGCATATTTGCAATGGGCTAAAAACAAGCGCGAAAGTAAAAGCGAGGCCGAATTCGAGGCCTTGGTTAAGCCAGGTAAAGTTACGGTTTTGCCCAACTGCATTTTCCGCAGAGCTAAGCCAGCGATTTTCGGCGTAGAAGTGTTGGGCGGTCGATTAAAGCCAAAGTACGCGCTTATGCGTGCTGCTGACAGCAGCGATTTAGGCGAAGTTGACCAGATTCAGGACCAAGGAAAAGCTGTGCCAGAGGCTAAGGTTGGCATGCAGGTGGCAATTTCAATGGATAAGCCGATTGCAGGCAGGCACGTGTTTGAGAAGGACGTGTTATATGTTAAGGTGCCTGAAAAAGACGCCAAAGCGTTCCTTACGGCACATTCAGATGACTTAACTTCTGAAGAGCAAGAAGTGCTAAAAGAATACATAGCGCTAATGCGTAAAAAGACGCTGTTTTGGGGCGGAGTTTAGTTGGGCTTGTTAGCCGCCGCCTACTGGTGGAAGAATAGCTAAAACGTCACCCTCCTTAAGCTCTGTTTCTAGTCCCTTCAGTATTGATATACTGTTTCCATTAACGAGGAATTGGAGGAAGTTTTTGGGTTTTCCATTTTTATCGTTGAAAACGTAATCCAAGAAAGGCGTTCCGTATTTTTTAGATAGCATTTTAAGAACTGAGTCAACAGTAACCTTCTCGCCTTCAGGGAACGTTAAGGTTTCTTCTCTTTTGTTTGCGATTTCTCGAAGGTTAGTGAAGAGGCGGACTTTGACTTGCATGTTCTATTCTCTCATCATATTAGTTTCAGTGTAGAAATATACATTATGCAAAGAACATTTAAAATAAATATGCAAGGGCAGAAGGTGAAGCATTATGAGGTTGAGTTTGTCTAATGGATTATTCAGCAGGTTAAGCTTCGATAGAAACTTTGCTGCCGTTAAGCAGTTGGGTTTTGAGAACATTGAGTTTAACATGAAAGCAATAAAGAAAGAGCACGATACAAACGTTTACAGGGAACAAAAAGCGTTAGCTGCATCGGGTTTGAACTGTCTAACCCTTCACTCGGCCATTATGCATGTTAAGGATCCTATTGAGGTTCATCAGGCTGTTTACTTCGGAAAAATTTCGCTGGAGTGCGCCCACGCACTTGGTGTTTCACTTATGACTGTGCATTCGGATGTTTCAAAGAAGCTGCCCCAAAATGTCAGAGAAAAGTGTTTGAACGAAATTTTTAATGATGAAATTAAACCATTTGCAAAAAAATTGGGTGTAAAGTTGGCTTTGGAGAACCTCTCTTACACGTCAACTGGTTTTGGAAAGAACGTTGAGCAGCTTGAAGAAGTCCTGTCTGTCATAGACGATGGCTCCATGGGGATAACGTTTGATTTGTGCCATCACTGGAAACCAAAGAAACAGACAACCTGCTTAGAAAGTATGGGCCGCGTGTCTGCAATGTTCACATGGCTAACAGGGCTCACAAACCCTTCACTGAGCCAAAGCAAGAGCTTAAATCATTTTTAACCAAACTTCGTGATTACGGCTATTCTGGCCCGATAACGCTGGAACTAGCGCATGATACCCCCGTGGAGGAAATCGCAAAAAGCAAAGCTCTTTTTGATAAACTACTAAAAGAATTTTAGAGCTCATAATCTCTTGTTCTGTACCGAAAGTTAAGCCTTCTGGTGCCCATCAAAAAAAGCTTTTAAAGTGTTTAGGTTAACAATGCGTTTTTTGTTTGTCTTTATAAGCGTGAGGCGTCTTCATTTATCTGAAGAGTTTCTTTTGTTCTCTGGCTGACCTGTTGAGTCACTGATTCTTTTCCAATAAGCAAGTAGAAGGGGAAAAAACACATTGAACATTACGTGCGGAGCATTGGCTCTGAGAGAAAATGAGCGGGAAAGTTCTCGCAAAGAACAAACAGAGAAAAGGGAGGATTCAATTTATGGTTAATGTCGGTGACCAAAGGAAGTGTCCTGAATGTGCTACTATAGGAAGTGTGGTTTGGGTCTCGAAGGACAATAAGTCAATGGGTGTTCAGTGTCGCAGAAGCCATGGGGAAACAACCAGACCAGAATTCAAATATGGTGCAACAGCTGTTCATTCAACCAAGACTAGGAAAAACCTGGTTTTCATAACCGCAGTTGGATGATACTTTGCTAATTTGGTTTCATATTACGTAAGTATCTTGTATGGTTACCAAGCCGTTGTCCCCAACTATTCGCTTTAGCTCTGGAAGAAGCGACTCAAGCTTTGATTGCTCATCAATCACTTCAATAATCAGCGGCATATTAATTGTGATGCCTTCAAGTTTCAGTGTGGATTTGCCGCGTTTCCCAAACCCGTCCATGCCCGTCCAAACGGTGGCACCGCTGACTCCCGCCTTAATCAGAAAATCAATCAGAAGATGCCCTAGGCGTTTGCCTCCCACTTCATCGTTCTTTTTTATTCTTATCGTGACGCACCACATCTTCATCCGCATTATAGTACCCTCGTCATCAACTCGTTGCCAATAACTCTTCCACCCGTAAGAGCACCCAGAGATAACCCCACGTTCGCTAATATATTCAGTATTACTAAACCAATTCGGCTAGCATCCATTAAGTTGCTGGTTTCAAGAGCGAACGAGGACATAGTTGTGAATGACCCGCAGAATCCCGTAGCCATAAGCAATGTATAATTTGAATCCAAGTTTAAAGCAAGCGATAGGACTGAAAATAATCCTAGTATAAAGCTGCCAATAACGTTAACCGCTAAAACATTGACTGGAAGTCCGCCAATGGTTTTTGGCGAGGCAACAATTATGTAACGTAACAATGCTCCAACTACTGCGCCAACCGCTAAGAGTACGAATTCAATCATTTTCATGTTTACCTACCTTGTTTTTTTGGGTAGGCATTATCAGCATCCCTTAAGGTGCGGTTTTGACCCAAAGATCAAGGCTAATGCCATAGCACAGATTTTTGCTCAAAAAATAAACTTGTGGCTATTATATTTATTGGCTTTTGAATGCGTGTTTTTGTGTTCCGAAACCTAAAATAAGCTGGTAACAAAATTATAGCCATTTGAGGTTTAAAGCGTGTCTTCCATTATTGAGGACCTCATTGCAAGAAAAATTTTCAATAATCGCGGAGAAGAAACAATAGAAGTTGACGTAGTCACCGCTGGTGGTTTCGGAAGAGCATCTGCTCCAGCTGGAAAAAGCCGCGGAAAAGCTGAAGTGGTTTATTACCCGCAGGGCGGGGTTGAGCAAGCTGTAAAAAAGGTTGACGACTTAATAGCTCCTGAACTTGCAGGATTAAACTCTGATTTTCAAGAAGAAATTGATAATACGCTGCATGAGCTGGATGGAAGCACAGACTTCAAAAACATTGGTGGAAACACTGCATGCGCTATCTCTTTAGCCAATGCCGAAGCAGCGGCAAACTCTCATGGTCTCCTCTTGTTCCAGTTTATGGGCGGAAACGCCGCAACTACGCTGCCTTATCCTCTTGGCAACTGTATAAGCGGCGGTCAACACGCCCGGGGCAAAGCCCCTGATATTCAAGAGTATTTGGCGTTGCCACATGGGGCTGAGTCTTTTCTTGAAGCCCAAACAGCTAATACTCAGATTCACCGCAAAATTGGCGACTTTTTAAAAAAGAAGAACAGCCAGTTTAACGGAGGAAAAAGTGACGAAGGTGCATGGATAGCTAACATAGACACCCTTGACGCTTTCGATGTTATCGCTAAGGCATGTGAAGAGGTTGGTAACGAGTTGGATTTTGAATGCGGCTTTGGTATTGATGTTGCTGCTTCTTCGCTTTGGAAGCCTAAGGAAGAGAAATACGTTTACGGTAATGAAGGCAAAAAGCGTGACGCATCTGAACAGCTTGAGTTCATGCTTGAATTAATAGAGAAGTATCATCTAGGTTATGTGGAAGATCCCTTTCATGAGGAAGACTATGAAAGCTTCGCTGCTCTAACTCGAAAAGCTAAAAACTGCTTGATTTGCGGGGATGATTTGTTCACAACAAATACTGAAAGGTTAAATAATGGAATAAAGATTAACGCTGGAAACGCCATCATAATAAAAGTCAACCAGATAGGTACAGTGTCAGATGCTGCTCAAACGATTGAAACTGCTCAGCGATATGGTTACGACCCAGTTATGTCGCATCGTTCGGGAGACACATGCGACTGGCACATCGCTCATTTGGCTGTGGCTTACAAGTGCCCCCTAATCAAAACAGGCGTAGTTGAGGGAGCCCGCATAGCCAAACTTAATGAGCTATTAAGGATTGAGCATTTCCTTGGTGACAGAGCCAAAATGGCTGACCTAAAAATACGCTAAATAGAAGATGAAAAAATGTCAGAAGACGAAAATAAAGAGAATCAACCAGCAGAAAATGAAGAGGAAAACCAAGAGGAACCCCTGGAGGAAGAACCTTTTCAAGAGGAACAAGCAACCGTAGCAGATGAAAAATCTAAAGAAACCTCGCCCACAGAGGAACTCCTCTTACCTAGAGACACCCTGCTTTCCGCAGGTATCCATATCGGAACAAGAACGAAAACGCTCGACATGGAACCCTTCATCTACCGAGTTAGACCAGACGGGTTATTCGTACTTGACGTTAAAAAAACAGACGACCGAATAAGAGTCACCGCAAAATTTCTCTCACGCTACGAACACGCAAAAGTAGCGGTGGCAGCAACAAGGCTGTATGCTCAAGAACCAGTCAAAAAATTCTGCGAGCTAACAGGTTCAACACCCCTAATTGGCCGCTTCATCCCTGGCCAACTTTCCAATCCGCAGTATCCAGGAAGAATTGACCCTGAAGTCATTCTTGTTTCAGACCCAAGAGCAGACGCACAAGCCGTAAAAGAAGCCTCAAAAGTTGGCATTCCAATTGTTGCGTTATGCAGCACAGACAACGAGTTCGCGGGTGTAGACCTAGTTATCCCCACAAACAACAAGGGCAGAAGAGCATTAGCCGTCATATTTTGGCTGCTTACAAGGCAAATCCTTCGTGAAAGAGGCGAATTAGCCGCTGACAAAGACCCACCAGCAACCATAGAGGATTTCGAAGCGAAGGTCACACGAGAAGAGGAGGAGGAACCCTAAACCGTTGCCGACTATTCGGCGTCCAACCGTAGCAGGTCAATTTTATGAAGGCGACGCCGAAGCGCTTAGAGCACAAATTAGAAACTGTTTCCTCCATGATTTAGGTCCAAAAAAACTTCCCAATGTAAACTTGAATATTCACCCCCGAAACATAGTTGGCATGATTTGCCCCCACGCAGGTTACATGTACTCTGGTCCTGTAGCAGCATCAGCTTTTTACGAGTTAGCCTTAGATGGCAAACCTGACACTGTAGTGCTTCTGGGTCCAAACCATACTGGCTATGGAAGCGCTTTGAGCGTTATGGCAGAGGGCGTTTGGCGTACACCGCTTGGTGACGTAGAAATCGACAAAGAAATAGCTAATGGAATAACTCACCAAACCAGCCTTATCGACATGGATGATCTTGCGCATCGTTACGAGCATTCAATAGAGGTTCAGCTGCCCTTTTTGCAGTTCCTCTACGGGAACAACTTCAAAATTGTGCCCATCTGTTTTCTGATGCAAGATTATGATTCCGCTGTCGAGGTGGGAAGGGCGCTTGAAAAAGCTTTAGACGCCAAAAACACCGTGGTTATAGCTTCTTCTGACATGACGCATTATGAACCTGCCAAAACAGCAGCCGCAAAAGACCAAGCAGCTCTCAAAGCGGTCACGGACTTGAATGCGAAACGTTTCTATGAAACAGTCGAAACACAAAACATCACGGCGTGCGGGTACGCGCCAATAACAACCCTAATCACCTATGCAAAAGGAATCAACGCGAAAGAAGCTACACTCTTAAACTACCATAACAGCGGCGACATAACAGGCGACTACTCAAGCGTAGTAGGATACGCAGCTGTAAGCTTCAGAAAGCAAGAGCTAAAAAAGAATTAGTTTTTCTAAATCAGAAGTTAAGTTCTTATTTAGTTTGTTTTTTTTTAGCTAGGACCAGTTTTGTCAGGCTTTTGTCGCTGTTCTTATGAATTGAACTTGATGTTTAGCAAATGTGTAAGTAAAAATGGCATCTACCTTGTTTTTCTTAAAAGCTTTTTTGCGTTGGTTTTGAATCAAAGGTTAAATCATTTGTAGGTTGAGTACAAATTGTTCACAAAAGTGCAAGCAAGCGGTTGTTACTTCATTTTGTTACCAACATTATTTTATATTTAATTAGCACGTAATCTGGTTTTAGCGAGAAAGGAATGTGTAGATTGCCCGCAAAAGTTGGGCGGTCTGGCTGCAAATACGCGGTGAGGTATCTTGCCCGCCATCTTTCTATGCCTTATTCGTATTAGCACATAGCTTGACCTGCCTAACATTAATTTTTGCCCATCAACAAAAGAACTTTAAGCCCAGTGTTGTATATCTATGGAAAAGAATGTTTTTATCTGGTTGGTATAATAGCTACCTTTCAAGGTGCTACAGTATGGGCAAAGGGTCAGGTTACGGAAAAGTAATTTTGTTCGGCGAACACTTTGTGGTTCACGGTGCCCCAGGCATTGTTTCTGGGATTGATTCCACAACCGATGTGGAAGCAAAAAAAGCTTCAAAGGGAATAAACGTTAAGGATGAGCGGAAAACTGCTAAGGGTTACGGCGAAGAAAAACGTCTTCAGCAAATTGAATCAATCGAGAGAATGTTGAAAACCATGAGTATCGACCCCAAAATCGGTTTTGATATTTGGATTGGCGGAACACTTCCAGGTTTCAGCGGGTTAGGCGCTTCTGCAGCAAGCAGTGTCGCCATTGCAAGAGCCATCGCCCAAGAGCTTGGCGTGCAAATTTCTGATGAAAAAATTAATCAAATTGCCTATGAAGGGGAGAAAGCGTATGCTGGCAATCCTTCAGGCATCGACAATACCGCTGCCACTTACGGCGGCTTAATGTGGTTTAAAAAAGATGGTGCTGGCGGATCAGACAAGATAGAAAAGTTGCATTTGCGCAGGCCAATCGAAATTGTTATTGGAAGCACTGGTAAAGTGGCAAACACCAAAGTTATGGTGGAGGGTGTAGCCGAACGCAAAAAGAAGAACCATGCAAAATACGACCCGATTTTTAAGCAAGCAGAAAACGTAGCATTAGCAGGAAGAAAAGCATTGGAAAATTATGATCTTAAAAAAGTAGGGGAACTCATGAATGAGAACCACCGTCTGCTTCAAGAAATCGGCGTGTCCAGCAAAGAACTTGATATGCTAGTCGATTTAGCTCGAAAGCAAGGTGCTTTCGGCGCAAAACTTACAGGCGGGGGTGGAGGCGGATGCATAATCGCACTAACACCGGGCAAGGATCTGCAGGGAAAGGTTCTTAGCGCCATCAAAAGCTTAGGCTTTGACGTATTAAGTACAAAGATTGGCATTGAAAAATACTAGGTTGGAGTAACTTGGGGCTTAGAAACTTCATAGAAGAGCTGGATAAAAGTAGAGAGTTAACAAGAATCACAAAGCCAGTCTCAACTGAGTACGAGTTGGCTGGCATAATAAGCGCTCTTGGCGAGAAACCAGTTTATTTTGAGAAAGTTAAAGAGTCAAATTACCCCGTTGTGGCGGGACTCGTATCTTCCAAAGAATTGATTGCGCGGTCGTTGGGCTTAAAAAAAGACCAGCTACTTCCGAAATTATCTATTGCAATAGAACACCCTTTGCCACCGCAAATTTCTGAAAAAGGGGAATGTCAAGAAATCGTGGAAACTGACGTTGACTTAACAAAACTCCCAATAATGCATTACACCGAAAAAGACGGTGGAAAATACATAGCCTCAGCTGTAACCATAATCAAAGATCCACAGCTAGGCACAAACATGTGCTTCCACCGCCTAATGCTTAAAGACAAAAACCATTTCGTAGCCCGCATCGTGGAAGACCGCGGAACAGACACTGCGCTCAAAAAAGCAGGCGGCGAACTCGATATAGCCATATGCATCGGAAACTCAACCGCTGTACTTCTCTCAGCTGCCACTTCCCTGCCCAAAGGCGTGGACGAATTAGGTATGGCCAACGCTCTTGAGAAAACCGAAGTTGTAAAGTGTAAAACGGTTGATTTGGAAGTTCCAGCAAACTGTGAGTTTGTACTCGAAGGTCGCATTACTAAAGAGAAGGCTTCAGAAGGACCATTTCTTGATTTAACAGGCGTTGTTGACCGCGTACGCCAGCAACCAATCATTGAAATTAAGTGCGTAACTCACAGGCAAAATCCTATTTACCAAACCATCCTCGCAGGAAAAAACGAGCACAAGTTTCTCATGGGCATGCCAAAAGAACCTACAATCTTCAACGAAGTCAACAAAGTCTGCCAATGCACAGACGTTTACATTACTCCCGGCGGATGCAGCTGGCTCCACGCTGTTGTTCAAATTAAGAAACAAAACTCTGACGATGGCAAAAAAGCAATTGCCGCTGCGTTTGAAGGACACAAGTCTCTAAAGCACTGCGTTATTGTGGATGAGGACATTAACATCTATGACCCTCATGACGTGGAATGGGCTATCGCGACAAGGTTCCAAGCTGACAAAAACGCGGTTATTCTTTCTAACCAGCCTGGCTCTTCGCTTGACCCCTCAGGCGACTTAACAGAAGGCAAGAAAGCCACCACCGCAAAAGCAGGCCTAGATGCGACTGCACCGCTTGTGACAAGGGGCAAAGGCTTCAAAAAAGAGGAATACACAAAAGTAAATTTAAACAAGTACCTGTGACCAACATGCAGCTAACTAAACAAGAACAAAAAATGCTTGACGGCGCTGAAGGCTACGCTGTGCGCAAAAGCATGGAAATACTTGTTGCTCTCGGCGACATTTACGGTGCAGAAAACCTCATCAAAGTCGGAAGCGTTCAAGTCTCAGGAGTATCCTACTACAACCTAGGCGATGCAGGCTTAGAATTTCTAAATGAGCTGGCGAAAGACGGCAAAGTCAAAGTTCTTACCACCCTAAACCCTGCAGGAATGGATCTGGAAAACTGGGAGCAACTAGGCATCAGCCCAGAATTTGCTGAAAAGCAAAACCTTGTAATAGACGCCTTTAAAAAAATGGGTATACTCATCAGTTGCACGTGTACGCCTTACTTGATTGGCAATTTGCCGCTTTACGGCGAACACATCGCATGGTCAGAAAGCTCAGCCGTCACCTTCGCAAACTCGGTGATTGGCGCAAAAACAAACCGTGAAGGCGGACCATCCGCGCTTGCAGCCGCATTCGTGGGAAAAACACCATGCTACGGATTGCATTTAGATGAGAACCGCGTTCCCAATGTGCACGTGCAAATTAAGGCTGAATTAGCTAAGCTCTCTGACTGGGGCGCGTTAGGATATGCGATTGGAAAAAAAGCGGAAAACAAAATCGCATATATTACAGGGATAAAAGCGGTTGAACTGGACGAGCTCAAATCGTTCTGTGCTTCAGTTGTGACTTATGGCGCGAAACCGCTCTTTTACATGAAAGGTGTAACGCCTGGAGCAGAATTGCAGGCTCAACCGAAAGAGACAGTTACAATCGAGCAAACCGACATAAAGCATGCTTACGATGAAATTAACGATGAAGTGAGCGACATAGAATTGGTCTGTGTTGGTTGCCCGCATTGTTCAATTAACGAAATCGCCAAAGTCGCTGAATTGCTTAAAGGTAAAAAAGTGGCTGAAGGCACTGAGTTTTGGGTTGCCACCTCAAGAACAACCAAACAACTCGCCGACAAACGCGGCTACACACAAGTTATCGAGGCTGCTAACGCAAAGTTTGCCTGCGACACATGCATGGCAGTTGCGCCTCTGAAGGGGAGGTTTAAGTCGTTGGCAACCACCTCGGCGAAAGGATGCTTCTATTCAAGACAGAACGACATGAAAACAAAAATGGGCAGCATAGAAGAATGCGTACAGGCGGCAGTGACTGGAAAATGGACAAGTTAAAGGGCAGATTGATTTCAAAAGGCAAAGCGCAAGGAGAAGCGCTTGTAACTTCCCAGCCTATTTCCTTTTATGGTGGGGTAGACCCTGAGACTGGGGTAGTTATAGAAAAAGGGCATGAACTGCGGGGGCGAAGCGTCAAAGGGAAAATCCTTGTGTTCCCAACTGGTAAAGGCTCAACCGTAGGTTCATATACTCTCTATCGGATGAAGAAGAACGGCACTGCTCCATTAGGCATGATTAACAAAGAATGCGAAACCGTAGTAGCTGTAGGTGCCATAATAAGCGAAATCCCATGCGTTGACAAAATTGACACGTCAAAAATAAAATCAGGCGACAAAGTTCGGATAGAAAACGATACCATAGAAATTTTATAGCCTGACCACCACAAAAACGCCCTATAGAAATATAAATTATCAATTAAGGTATGCTCAACTCTTTGTCCAATATATGCGCCGAAAACTATGGTTTCGTCTAGTTGGAAATCGCTTTGGCAGGGTGCATATGTGTTGCAAGATATGCTGAAGTTATCCCTATCCAGAGGAGAACGGAACCAAGAAACAGCCGTTCAGTTAGCCCACCTATAAGAGTATTTAGATGTGGAGATAAGAAAGGTATGCCGAACTCAATCGTCCAGAAAATTACGACAATTAGCGACAAGGGCAGAGCGATACGTTTCAAACCCTCAAACAATCGATTTTGCCCTAATTTTATTGAGATTGCTAGTATCCCAAATGTACCGCCGATGAAAGCGATTATGGCAACAATAAGATGAATTGCGCCGTGCCACGATACAGGTGTGGCTGGTACATCGGTGGGGAATATGGCGAGGAAGAGTGCTCCAACCGCCCATACGCCGAGCAAATACGCTCCAGTCCGGAATGGTAATTTTGCAACTCTCTTCACGTCTAAAGTCCGCAGAAAAACAAAAATGAACAAGAGCGAAAGTATCCCTCGATTCAGGAAGTTTACCGTCATTATAAACCCAAACTTGCCTACTGCAAGATCACTTTCTGCTTGGCTTATTGGGCTATAATGTGGCGGCAAGATTTGCGCTATTACATCTAGTACTACATAGAAAACAATTCCTAAGATAACTATCCAGAAAAAATTAGCAGAATCCGCTTTCTTGAATTTGTGCATTCCTACTTCATTAACTTAGTAATAAGATTAAATTTATTATTTTTGCCGTTTAGCGAAAAAGCCCAAGTTTTACCTCTGAAGATAAAATAGTAGCTTAATTTTTCTTACGTAAGAGACGCTTCAGGGTGCTCCTCGGTAATGCTTTTCAATAAGTGCCAAAATATCATATGTAAAGGTGCAACAAAATTGAACGAGGCTAAACCAGTAATCCTAAAAATCGGCGGCTCAGCTATAACCGACAAAACGGGAGAACTTGCCGCAAAAACTGAAATCATAAATCGCTTAGCGGAGGAAATCAAGCGGGCGGATCTTGATAACTTGATTATTGTGCATGGCGGCGGAAGCTTTGGTCACCCGACCGCAGCAAAGTACGGAATAAAAGATGGCTACAAAGATGATCCGACGCAAAAACTTGGCTTCGCAGAAACCCATCATGTAATGACGGTGCTCAACGGGTTAGTTATGGATGCGCTTATTTGGCATGAAATCCCAGCCATTAGCATCGCACCCTCATCCTGCATCGTAACTGACAATGGTAAGATTAGATTTTTTGACGAAACCGTGTTTAAATTAATGGAGAAAATGTTGTTTAAGCCCGTACTTTACGGTGATGCGGTTTTAGACGATAAATTAGGCTTCACAATTCTTTCAGGCGACCAGTTAGTTGCTTACTTAGCGATAAAGTACAAAGCTTCAAAAATCGTCTTGGGCGTTGACACAGACGGACTATTTGACTGTGACCCGAAAACTAACCCCAACGCTAAACCATACAAGCATTTAACGTTGGCAGAACTCAAGCAGATTCAGCCTAAACTAGGCAAAGCAGCTGGCACAGATGTTACAGGAGGCATGGCAGGCAAAATAGCTGAGCTTATCCCAGCGATTGAACAAGGCGTCCGCGTCACTATTACAGGCGCCACGAAAGGATTATCCATTTACAGAGCGCTAACAGACCAAAGTGTCTTGGGCACTGAAATCGAGAAGGCGTAAAATGACTGAAACCGAGAAGCGAAAAGCAGAACACATAAAAATCTGCTTGGAACAAAAAGCTCAAGCCAAAAAAGCCACCTCAGGCTTCGAAGACGTCCAACTGGTCCACCGAGCCCTGCCAGAACTTGAGAGACAAAAAATCAGCCTATCCACTATCTTCTTTGGAAAAAAAATGTCAGCGCCTCTGATTGTTGGCGCTATGACTGGCGGGACAGAAGAAGCAACAAAAATAAATGCTTCCATCGCCGAAGCGGTGGAAAAACTTGGTCTAGGCATGGGCGTGGGAAGCCAAAGAGCAGCAATCGAAAACCAGAAACTCGAAAGAACCTACAAGATAACACGTAAAAAAGCGCCAAATGCTTTCCTAATCGCCAACATAGGCGGAGTACAACTTGTCCATGGATACGGATTAAAAGAAGTCAAGAAAGCCGTTGAAATGATAGATGCTGACGCAGTTGCTGTGCATCTGAACACGGTGCAGGAAGCACTTCAGCCTGAAGGACAAACCAACTTCAAAGGAGTTTTAGCAAAAATCAGTGAAATTGCAGGTGAACTCAACAAACCTGTGATTGTTAAAGAGACCGGCTGCGGGATTTCAGCGGAAGACGCAAAAGCGCTTGAAGCTGGAGGAGTAAAAGCTATAGACATAGGCGGTGTTGGCGGGACAAGTTTTGCAGCGGTTGAATATTACCGTTCAGCGAGCCCAAACAACATGGGTGAAGCTTTCTGGGACTGGGGTATCCCCACAAGCATAAGTCTGATTGAAACAACTCAGACAGTAAAGATTCCAGTGGTTGCTTCAGGAGGAGTGCGAAGCGGCTTAGACATAGCTAAGTCTTTATCTTTAAACGCAAGTTTAGCCAGTATTTCTCAGCCTGTTCTTGAAGCGGCGGTTCAAGGAGCAAAGAAAACTGAAGAGTTCCTTTCTCGTTTAATCGATGAGTTGCGAAATGTCATGTTTCTTGTGGGCGCTGAGAACCTTGAATCCTTAGCGAAAGTGCCCGTAGTGGTTACGGGAAAAACTGCTGAGTGGCTCAACATCCGAGGTTTCGATACAGTGAAGTATGCACAGAGGAGCACTTTAACATTTGAATATTGAAAAGTTTCTTGAAGAAAAAGCACCTCTGATCGACAAAGCTATTGAGAAGTACATACCGCGAAGCTTCAGCAAAGATTCGGTTCTTTTCAAGGTTAATCCGCCAATATATAGCTACAACTTAGAGCCCCTAGACAAGGCAATTGCAGAGCCAATCTGGGACATGCTGGACCGTGGCGGAAAAAGGTGGCGCCCAGCACTTTTCCTTCTCATTTGTGAAGCGTTAGGTAAAGATTCTGATTACTGCTTAGACTTCTCCATCATCCCCGAAGTTATCCATAACGGAACACTAGTTATAGACGACATTGAAGATTCCTCAAAACTACGTCGAGGCAAACCGTGTACTTACAAAATCTTCCAAACTGACATTGCAGTTAACTCTGGAAACGCGATGTATTACCTGCCGCTTCTTCCGTTGATGGCGCAAAAAGCAAAGATTACACCTGAAGTTCAACGAGACATATACGAGGTTTACGTGCAAGAAATGATTAACCTCAGCATGGGACAAGCCATGGACATTGCATGGCACAGAGGCATCGCAAACGCGGACAAGCTGAGCGAAGATGATTACTTACAGATGTGCGCTTACAAAACAGGCACACTTGCCCGCATGGCAGCCAAAATAGCGGCTGTGCTAGTAGGCGCTAACAAGCCTCTAGTGGAAAAACTTGGACGGTTCGCTGAAAGCATAGGCGTTGCCTTCCAAATGCAAGATGACATTTTAGATATAACTGGTGTGGAATTCGCAAAAAAGAAAGGCGGAGTGGGACAAGATATCACTGAGGGCAAAAGAAGTTTAATGGTCATTTACACGCTTAAAAAAGCGAATGGCGCTGACAAGAAACGGCTTATTGAAATTTTAAACATGCACACTTCAGACCAAGCCCTAAGAGATGAAGCAATAGAATTAATGCAGAAATACAATGCTATCGAACACGTTAAACATACAGCAGAGCAAATTGTCCAAGAAAGCTGGATAGAAGCTGAAAAACTTTTACCGACACTCCAAGCCAAGGAAAAACTAAAAGAGTTCGCAGAATTCTTGATTAGAAGAAACAAGTAACATTTCAACGAGCGTAAGAAATTTGACACTTGAAACTGACACTGAACTTAAAGAACTTATCCGCAAAGCAGCACTGCTAAATGCGGTTTCGCATGACGGCAAAGCTCAAGCAGGTGCCATTGTTGGCAAAATCTTGGGCGAAAGACAAGACCTAAGAACAAAAGTAAAAGAACTTTCAAGCCAAATAAGCACGATAGTTACTGAAGTTAACAATCTCTCAGTTGCGGAGCAGAAGACAATTGTTGAGAAAAATTGGCCTGAAACCCAAAAGAAAGAGAAAGTTGAAGAAAAACGGCTTCCGCCATTGCCTAATGCTGATAAGTATTCTCAGATAGTAACACGGTTCTCTCCTAACCCCGATTGTGTTCTGCATTTGGGTTCAGCAAGAGCCATTATACTAAGCCATGAGTATGCTCGCATGTACAACGGAAAATTCATTCTGCGCTTTGAAGACACAGACCCAAAAGTGAAAAGGCCGTCGCCGATATTTTATGATAGCATTCGGCAGGATTTGAAGTGGCTAGGTTGTAAAGTTGACGAGGAATACATCCAAAGCGACCGATTACCAATTTACTACGATTATACAGAGAGGCTAATACGGGACGGTAACGCATACGTTTGCGAGTGCCCGCCTGAAGAATTCAGAAAAAAAACTTTGGCCAAAGAACCCTGTCCATGTCGAATTCTGTCAGAAACTGAGAACTTGGAATGCTGGAACCGCATGCTCAGTGGCGGTTACACGGAAGGGCAAGCTGTAGTCCGAGTTAAAACTGACCTGGAACATCCCAACCCTGCAGTCAGAGACTGGCCAGCCCTACGAATAATTGACACAAAAAAGTATCCGCACCCACGAGTTGGAAGCAAATACATCGTTTGGCCCCTCTATAATTTAGCCGCCGGCTTAGACGACCATTTAATGGGTATGACACACATTATCCGCGGCAAAGAACACTACACAAACATGGTTCGCCAGAAATACATGTATGATTATTTAGGCTGGAATTACCCTGAAGCTATTCACTACGGTCGACTAAAAATCACTGGCACTTTTCTTAGCAAATCAAAAATTATTCAAGGCGTAAAAGAAGGACTCTACACAGGCTTTGACGACCCCCGACTAGGCACTTTCGCTGCATTAAGAAAACGGGGAATCACACCTGAAGCCATCAAGAAAATGATAATCGATGTGGGAACAAAATCAAATGACGTGACCTTAAGTTGGGAAAACCTGTACTCCTACAACCGTAAAATCCTTGATGCTGTAAGCAACAGATACTTTTTCGTCCCCGAGCCTGTTGAGTTAACGGTTTTGGAAGTACCCAAAGCTTTCCGTGCCAAGCTTCCTTTGCATCCAGAGAAGCCTGAACTGGGCTTCAGAGAATACACCGTTGCTCCTGAAAGCGGAGCGAAAGAGGTGAGTTTCTGGATACCAAAAAAAGACTTCGATGCAGTGGAAAGTGAAACAGTAATTAGGCTAATAGAACTCTTTAACGTCAAGATTGAAAATAAAACAGTCAATTCGGTAACCGCGACTTTCATAAGCGAATCTTATGAAGATGTTAGAAAAATTAAAGCCCAGCTTATCCAGTGGATATTGAAAGGCGAGGAGCTTCCATGCCAAGTAGTAATGCAGGACGCATCAGTAACCGAGGGTTTCGCTGAAAGTGATTGCAAAAAGTTAAAGCCAGACGCCATAATACAGTTTGAACGGTTCGGATTCGTACGCATAGACGAAGTAAGCCAGAAACTAATCGCATATTACGCTCACAAATAAGGAATGAATAAACATGAGAAAACTAGATAAAGCAATAATTTGGCCAATATACTTCGACATTTCAAAAACCAGAAAGAAAGGACGTCGAGTCCCAAAAAACTTAGCAGTGCAATCTCCAAAAATTACGGAACTTAAAGAAGCAGTTGACAAATTAGGCTTAAAGAATGAAATCAATCTTGAAGCTCATTTTCCCAAAACTCATTGGGCTAAGACTGGAATGTTGCTTGTTGAAAAGAAAGAAGCAAAAGAAAAGATAATACAGAAAATTGCAAAACAATTAGTGAAGATTAAAAGTGTGCCAGCAAAATAGTAATGAAAGTTTTAGCTTTTCTCTTTAGCAGCCATTAAGACTGCGTTGATTACGCCGTCATTACCCGGGCGACTAGTAACTTTTGCTGGTCCCAGCGCAGTTTCTATTTCTGCACCCTTGGTGATTACGCCTCTTCGGTTGTAGTCAACATTAGCGCCGTTTTTGACTACTCGGGTGATTTCGGTTTTTTGTGTTTTGCCGCTTTTTGGGTCAGTTACTGACGCGTATTTATCGCTTAAGACTTTGACTTTTGTGTTGCCGCCTAAGCCTCGGGCAATTTTTCTTCTAGGTTCACCAAGAGTTGTTTCTGCAGGGTATCCGCCCTGATCATATTTTTTCTTTGATCTGTATGCTCTTTTTTTGCCGCCTGTGAGTTTTCTTTTGCGTAAACTGCTATGCGAAGACATAATTTACATTTCCCTTTTCTAAATGTCTAATTCGAGTAGTCATAAAACCGTTAATTTCCATATAAACATATCCGTTTCATTTTTGTCCTTCTTAGCAAAATTTTTTCTTTTAATAGCTTTGGCGCGATGAAAATTTCTTCGGAATTTACACTAATTTCTTGCGATTTCAGCTCGCAATTATGTTTCTTTGTAATCCTTTAATGCGTCGCCGAAAATGCGTTTTAACTCTTTCTTCATCATGCCCGCATCCTGAGTTAAGCCGAAGTAATCTGCAAAATAATCAGTTGTCCTTAAAGCCATTGAACGCCCGCTTCTTTCAGCGGCGATCAATCCCATATCTTTCAGCAACTTCACATGTCCGTAAGCGTGTTGTCCCCTTACATCGATTACTCTTTTCTGAGAAACAGGCTGTCGGTAAGCAATATAGGAGAGCGTTTTCAACGGTCCGGAAGACAGCAGGGGTCTGTTCACAAGTTTCTTTATCAAGGGTGTGAAATCTGCTTTCACCTGCAGAACGTAGCGTTCATCTTTTAACGCTAAAATTTCAAGCGCCGTGTTTCTAGCTGCGTATTGTTGCATTAGTATCTCAGCATACTTTTGGGCTTTCTTCTTAGAGTGACTACCTATGACTTGGCATAACTCGTTGAGGTCTAATGGGCGACCAGCTACGTACAGCGCGGCTTCTAACAGTGCTAAGCAATGAACTTTTCGTTCTTCATCCTGCGCATGCTCTGCATCTAGGTTTGGATTAAGTGTTTGTTCCTTGGGCTTTTCCAACGTTGAGTTTCCCCACGGCAATGTATAATTCTTCGTTTTCTTCATTCTGCCATAAACTTATTTTGCCTTCCTGAGCTAAAAACAAGAGGTAAATAAACATTCTTAATGCTTCAATTCTTGATGCGCCTTTCGACAAGGTTGAAAAATCGGTTATACCTGCGCCTTTTACTTTCTCGCATAAAATAGCATATAATTTGTTAACCTGCACCTCAATTTCAGCAATGAACTTGTCAAATTGGGGCATCAAATCTGTAACAGCTGGCAAGACAGGATGCTGCTCCCTCACAAGGCTCAAACCTAGCAGCTTTTCGCCTTTCAGCACGTCGTCTAAGACTTCAAGCAAATGCTGAATAGTTGTTGATGTTAACTCATGTCGCAGTGGCAAAAACAAGGGCGGTGGCACAAAATCTTGAGGTCCCTTTGGAGGTGGAGGAGGTTCTTGCAAAGTAAGCAGCAATTTTGACTTCATCAAGTAAATCAAAGCGGAAGAATCCAAGGCTACGCCTGATGCTCGGAAATCAACCTTTTCAGTTCGCTCCATTTCAGTTAGAAACGATCGCAATAGGTAAGCTATGTTAACGTTCCATGGAGTAAGCTTCTCAAGTTTGCTTATTTCGAACAGTATGTTCCAAGGAGGACGAAGGTAAAACGGTTTTCTGATCGGCGTTGATGACATTAGCTTGGTACCTCTGATGGAAACTTTGCTGTGACAACATTGGAGACTCCATTTAGTTCGTAGACTCCGTAGACTTTTTGTGCCTTGTTAACCATTTCAGGACGCAGACTGATTACTATGAACTGCATTTTTGCTGCTTCTTCGAGGAGTACTTCGGCAAGCTTGGCCGTGTGGTAAGCATCTAAGTGTGCGTCAACCTCATCTAGAATGAAGAATGATGCTGGCGTAAATTCCTTTAGCGAAAATATGAAACTGACTGCTGCAACTGAACGTTCTCCACCGCTTGCCCCGCTTACAATAATTGAGGGTTTATTTGGAAATTGAACAATCATGTCTATCCCACCGGAGAAGGGTTCATCTGGGTTTTCCAGCTTAAGCGTGGCTTCTCCACCGCCCGTGAGTTTTGAGAAGTAAAGTTTGAGACTTGTGTTGATTTTTTCGAAGGCATTCATGAACACCTTGCGTTTCTTAGATTCAATTTCATCCATGAACTGTACGATGGCTTGTTTTTCTTTCTCTAACTCGTTTATACGCACAGATAATTCTCTGTAGCGGGACAGTTGGTCTGAATAATGTGAAAGCGCAAGTTGGTTTATGGCGCCTATTCTTTCCATTTCAAACTGCATCATGCGGATGGTTATTTCTGCTTCCTCAACCTGTTTCTGATTTGTTTCTAAAGGTTGTTCGTAGCCGAATTGGCGAAGTTGGTATTGGAGCTGCTGAAGGCGAAGCTGACTAGTTTCCATGCTAATTTTCAGCTGATTTAGTACCCTGTCCGCCTGCTCATATTCAAAATCAAGTGATCGAAGTTCAGCGTCAATGGCGTCTATTTGTGAAGTGAATTTTTTGGATTCTTCACGCGCAGAAAAAACAGCCTTTGAAAGTTCAACACGGCTTTTCTCGTGTTCTTCCAGTTCTTTCTTTATTGACTCGCGTTCTTGAAGTGCCTCTGCAACTTCTTTCTCGAGCCTTCTTTGCTGTTGCTCTACTTTAGCTATCTGTATCTTAATATTTTTGTACCCGTTTCTCAGGACTCTGTCAAACTGCGACTGATAAGTTGAAATTTCCGTTTGACTTGAACCTGATTTTTGGCGCAGCTTGTTTATTTCTTCACCCAGTTTTTCCCGTTGCTCTTCGAGTTCTTGGATGTGTGCCACATCAGTTTTCAATCTTAAAGTGGCTATCTCTCCTTGTAATTTTTGGTCTGTTCTTCTGATAGAATTTCGCTCATTCATGTACATGGACATTCGGCCTTTGTAAGCTGCCGCTTCACGTTCAAGTTTGCCGCCGTATTTTTCCGTATGACGGATGTTGAACTGTGTTCTTTTGATACTTCGTTTGATTCGAATCAGTTCTCTATCTAGGGTGCTAATAGATTCTGATAAGCGTGTGATTTCGATTTTGCTTCGGCCGATTTCTTCTTCGATGCCTGTAATGTCTGTTCCTCTTTGAGTCAGGTGCGTCTGAAGAGCTTTTACTGCTTCGTCTAAACTTTTCAATGCATTTTCGCTAGGAATAATTGTTGAGAAATCTATTGGCGCACGGTAATAGCCACTTTCAAAAGCGCCAGGCTCATACAAATCACCGTTAACTGTTACAGCGCGGTAACCTTCATTTGAAAGTGCAAAGGCTACTTTGTCATTTGAGACCACTACTGTGTCTCCGAAAACATAGTTTATTGCCAATTCGTAGGTGCTTTCATATTTCATGAAGCTTGAAAGAGCGCCTATCACGCCTTCTCTGATGGGTGTCCCCTTGTTTTTAGGGTTGATGGCTCCCTGCAGTGGAATGATCTTTATTCTACCTAGTTTCATGCGTCTAAGTGTTTCAGTACATGTGAAGGCCGAGTCAATGTTTGCTACTACTAAGGCGTCAAGCCAACCTGTTGCCGCGGCTTCGATAGCTTTTTTGTAGTTTTTATCTATTTTTATTAGGTTACGTAGTCTGCCGTATATTCCACTTATTGCGCCTACATTACCCATTTCCTCTATGCTTCTTAGAGCTTTTTCTTCAGCAGCTATGGTGGCTGCAAGGTCTCTTTGCGTGGCAAATTCTATCACGGCGTCTTTAGCAGAGCTAGCTATTTTTTCTGCATCAGTGATTTCTTTTTCCACAGTTTCTTTTTGGAGTGTTTTTCGCTCGATTGTGTGTTCAAGGTTTTTAAGCGAGTTTTTCTGGTCCTTCTGAACTTGCTCCAGCTCTGAGAGTGATTTTTCGATTTCTAATAGGCTTGTTTGGAATTTTTCTTTTCTCACGTTTAAGTTCTTGAGTCTTCCACTGCAAAGTCTAAGAGCTGATTTATCTTTGGTGTATTCTGAGCGTAAATACGCAAGCCGTTTGACGTGGTTTTCAATTTCAGCTTGCTTTACCCGTATTTTTTGGTTGTTATCGCCTAGTCCTTCCCAAAGTTGGGCGGTTTCTTTTGCCGCTGCTTCATGTTCCATTTCTTTTTGTGTTATTTGTTCTTTGATTTTCGCGTATTCATTTCGGAAAACTCTAATTTTCAGTCGGTTTTCTCTTATCTCTTTTCTAATGTTTTCTTGTTGAAGAAGGTTGTTTTCTTCTACTCGCTTTAAGCTTTCAAGGCTACCTTGCCCCGAATTAATTTTAGTATTTAACTCAGTAAGCTCAGATTTTAACTCGCCGATCGTTATTTGAACCTTAAGAACCTGCGAACCGCCCTCTTCAAGGTTTTCGCCGCTGAGTTTTCGCCATTCAGACTCGATTCCATGGCGTTTAGACCTGCGGAGGTCACGTTGCTCTTTTAATTTGTCAACTCTAACTTTGACTTTTTCAGTTTGGCTGGTCGCTTCATTTATTTTAGCGTTTAACTGCGTTATATCGCTTGAGATTTTGATTGCCTGAAACTTTTTGGTTTCATTCTGAATGAAGTTATAACGTAAAAGTTGGTTGCGTTCACGTTCCAAATCATCGAGGCGTTTCTGCACTTCATCTATTCTGCCCATGGCAGTGCGGATTGAAATGTCAGCAGCGCGAAGTTTTTCTTCAGCATCAACTTTTTCCGCGTCATATTGACCTATTCCAACAAGGTCTTCGATGATTCTTCGGCGCTCAAGCGGATTAATCTCTGTTAACCGGGTTAGAGTGCCTTGAGGAATAATGTTTTGGCTGATGCTGCTTATTGAACTCATTGAGAGGGTTTCTGTAATGTACGTTCTCGACATTCTTCTACCGTTTAATCGGTAAACACTTTGGCCGTTTCGAAAAACCTCGCGTGAAATGGTGACTGTGGTTGTATCAACGGGCATTGTGCCATCCGAATTATCAAATTGAATGACAACTTTCGCCATTTTGGCTTTCTCTTCACCCGCTTTACCTGAACCATGAAAAATCAGTTGAGCCGCGCTCTCGGCTCGCAGCCTTCTTGTGCTCAATTCTCCAAGCGAAAAAAGTACTGCATCCATGATGTTGGATTTTCCACTGCCGTTGGGACCTGTTAAAGCTGTGAAGCCTTTGTCTAAACCTATTTTGACAGTCTGTGGCCCAAAAGACTTAAAGCCTTTTAATTCAATTTTTTTTATATAGGGCATTTAGGCTTTATCCTCACGGCAAGCAGTGTATGCTATATTATTTTAACATCTCATCAACATACGTATAAAAGCTTATAGCATTTTGTGTTGTTTTGCAGTTGCACATTGCAAAAGTACAATTAACTTTGAAGAAAGATGCAGCTAGCTCGCAAAATAAGAGGTCCATAAAGGTCGGTGGTGTAATTGGCTGCTATTTCTAAGTTTTGATAACCTCACTAGGTTAAACTATGCCATAAGTTACCATAACGAACAATTAGGCCTAACTCGTCAACTTCAAGAACTGCTTCAAAATCAAATGATAAACTCTCGTATCTATAGCATCTATTATCTATTTTGGAGTACCTTTGTCTCAAACGTTCAACCTTCAGGTTTTCAAACCTTACCAAGAGCGAATCAACCTCCTTTGACTCTCCCACTTTCAGATTTAAACGCTTAATCGGCAAGGTATTCCTTCCTCTCAGATTCTGTGCATTTGTACAGTTTCCCGTAAGAGTCCAGGTTTTCGTATGCTGTTAAATCTTCATACAGCCCGACGTTGTCTGGGATCAATCCGATAATTTTTCTTATTTTTAATGCATCCGCCTCATTCCCAACATCGTAATCTGCAATCCTTGCCATTCCACTAGTCATTGATATCAAGCAACAGAGCATCCTCACAGTCGTGGTCTTTCTTGCCCCGTTGGGTCCAAGAAAACCGAAGACTTCCCCGTCGTTAACATGCAGAGTGAGATTATCCACTGCGGTTAAGTTATCAAATTTTCTTGTGGGGTTTTCTGTATCAATCAGTCATGATCACCGTAGTATGCGAGCTCTTCCCTGACTCTGAATCATTTGTTAGATAAGCTTTCAAGCGAATATCAATATCGATTTTTTCGCAAAAATTAATAGGAACACCGTAAACGTGCATTATGGTTGTTAGCAGACTCAAAAGAAGCAACTGCTTCATTTGGTAGGTGTTAATGAAGAATTATAGGCAGAAAATTAATATTAGACGCATGAGCAAAGGTTTAGAAAACGCGGGTGACGTAAAATGAGTTTTGGAACAAAAATCTTTAGTGGTGTTCAAGAAGTGTTTATTTTAGCGTTAATGGTTGTAACTGTTTTTGGTCTTTTCTACGTTAACATAAGCCTCGTGTACAAGGTAGGAATGGCGGCAATAGTGTTCTCAGTAATCTTCCTAATGACGTTGGCAACCCAAATTCTAAGACAACAAAAAGAAACCAAGCCAACTGCCTGAAAAACGCTTTGGCACTTTCACTCTGCCCTCCCCTGTTCCTCAATGTCGTTTCTTCGATGCCTTAAAAGGGTTAGCAGCCTAATTGCTGCTTCATCTAGGACAGGAGAGCAAAATAATGTCTCAAAATTTAATTGTCAAACCTGCAATGGCTCAACCACTGTTTTCTTTAAACATGCCAGGTGTAGATGAGCTTTTTCCAGGATTTGCACTAGGCGACTTCGCCGTGCTTTATGGGTCGCCGTCAGTTATTTCATTAACTTCTCTGCTCTGCATAAGGGCGCAGTTGCCAGTGCAGCTTGGCGGCTTAGGAAGCAACGTTGCCTTTATTGATGGTGGAAACACGTTTAGGCTCTACAAAATCGCCCGTTTAGCTCAACTTCACCAGCTTAACCCAAGGCAAGTGCTTGAACGCATCTTTATTTCAAGAGCATTCACCGCATACCAGTTAACTTCTCTTATACTCGATAAACTAGAAGAAACCGTAAAAAACTACAATGCCAAACTCGTAGTCATTTCAGACATAGCTGGATTCTTTTTAGATGATGACGTTCCACATGAAGAGGCACAGAGAGTCTATAGCCAAATTATCAGTTACCTTTCAAGCTTTGCAAAAAAACACCAAATAATCCTAATTGCAACTTACCTTCCCTACTCTGAGAGCCGAAGAAACAGTTTACTTCAAGAAATAACCTGCTCAAAAGCAAACACAGTATTATCCTTCAGTAAAACCACCTACACCCGAGAAGTAACATTAGAGAAGCATCCATTTTTCGTTTTAGGCACCGCTGAACTTCCATCTGAAAACCTGACATTAACCGATTTCATGGGCGCTTGACGTGGGAAAAACAGTTGAATCATACCGCATAGCAATTGAAGACGAAATACGCCGCTGGAACGGTTTCGCAAAGGCACTCCGCAGAGAAGACAGAGAAGCCTTTGACATACTGATAGATGCATGCAGAAGCTACGCGTCGGCAGGAAGCAACGCCACTCAACCATTACCTCTTGATCCCATGATGATGTCAATGCTGGTCTCACAACAAATCCTCTTGCAACGGCTGCAGAGGGAATTAAATGACCTCAAACAAAAACGGCATGACGGCTCCTAAATGGTGTCAAAGGATGGCTACTTAATGTTTACCTTTCTGTCCTCGGCAAAGCTGCATAAACCTCAATATACTCAAAAATCGTAAAAGGCGACACAGTCTAATTATCCATGACTCGCGTGCAGCACAGAAAACTTGCAATAATAGCATTTACCTTATTATTAACGACTTTTTTTATTTCAACTACTACGGCTTAAATCATTCTTATGAATCGTAATATACGATACACTGTTGTCTAAGGATGCAGACATAGCGCAAGCATATTTAACAACAAAAAAATCAAGCTCTAAATGCCAAAAGCATGGCAGCGTTTGAATAAGAGGTGAACTCAAGTTTATCAGTTTGAAATAATTTATGTGTGTGAACTTTAGTGGGTCGTGAGAAATGAAAGTTTCCGAAATACGGAATACATATGATATCGACTACAACTTTCCAAATGGCTTCTCATTCTTTGAATCTTACATTCAATATTTCGTCAAAGAAATTCTTGAAATTGGAGGTGAGGTGTATGTTTCCAGAACTTCCGAGGGAGCTTTTTCAGGTATATTCATGTACGACGCCTCTGAGAAGCTCGGAACGATTTACACGCAATCAAGGGAAGTATTTGACTACTTTTATGAATTAAAACCGTTTAATTTCCTCTTCGCAGAGATGAGAAGTGAGGTCGAAAACGAAATCTATGATATTTACACCGTGGACCTTGAGAATCATGCCATTGCCCATAGGTTCAGCCACGAGATTTCCATGGCGGAGGAGGGGGGGCGCATAGGTGAGATAGAACAATTCATGGCTTCAAGCCATCCCGGAATAAACAAGAGGTGGGTAAGTGTTGCGCTTAAGAACGGAGATAGGTGCTTTATCGTTAGGCTAAGCAACGAAATTGCTGGGTTGGGCTGGCTTTCATTTGTGAATGGTATTGGAAGACTGCACTCTCTTTATGTGAAACCTCAATTTAGGAGAATAGGCATAGGAGAAGATATTTTGAATGCGCGGCTTCTTTGGCTTAAGTCAAAACATGCCCGTTCAGCATTCTGCGAAATTTCTCGCTATAACGTAGCTTCTTCAGGGAATGTTATGAAAGCGCAAATGAGGGTGTCTGGACAAGTTTTTCAGTATTTTAAGAAGAAGTCGGATAGAAAGAAGGAAATGAAAAGTTAGCAAATTCATCTAAGTTCTGGGGGCTCCGCATACAGGGCAGGTTTGAGCAGTGGAGTCTATCAGTGCTCCGCAGTAGCGGCATTTTACCTTCACAACCTCTTTAATTACGATCTGCTGTACTGGCGGTTGCTTTGGAGTCAAATCGATATTCTGTGGCGGCGGACCTGGGGGAGTGGGCTGTTGTTGGGACGGTTGTTGGGATGGATGTTTGGGTAGAGTTCTTCTGTTTCTTCTCGAAAGCGCATAAATGAGAATTACAATGACCACGATGACTAGGATTATTGCAGCAATGTAACCAAGATATTGTGTTGTGAATGAATTTCTTGCGATAGGATTGCTAGCTGCCGCTGTTGTTAACGGATAGATAGCTGAATTCAGATACAGGTCATCGGAGTAGGTGAACCCGCTTCCTGAAGAATTGGTATCGTGCTCAAAATAGCTGTATCCAATGATGTATCCTGTCGACGGATCAAAATAGGCATTCCAGGAATATGTGGCAGTGAATTGTCCGTATTGATCGTTTCGTAGATAGTTCGAGGTTCCTTGAGCAAAAATCGTGTTCACGTTCCTGTTCTGGGAAGGAAGGTAATAGCTGTAATTCTTGGATATGACTGTCATCTCAGTGTTCAGAAGGTAAAAGGAACCGCCCTTTGGGATCGAGTTATCCATATAGAACCAGACAGTTGGGTTAACATATCCTGTCTGGTCGTCAGTTCCGTTGACGTAAAGGAAGTTGGCTGACGAGAAAGTGAAGTTTCCAGACGAGCTTCCAGTTTCTGTTGTGCCTGTGCTGTTGTCCCAGGTATACGAGTAATTGTAGTTAGCAGATACAATTCCATCTCCGCTAACTCCATTCATCATTTCCGTTCCGTTAATGATCGTCTGTTCGGTGTATCCAGCATAATCGCCGGTGCCGTTTCCAAGATTTTCAACCTCGTAATAGCTGAAATAATCTCCTGGATGAGGAATGTAGCCTGCGGCGATGGGCGCCAAGAAGAGAGCGAGGGAGAGTGAAACTACGACAACAAGAAACGACTTTGAGGTCAGCCCATGAAACCCCCGACACCATGCACATGGGCAGGGTGGAAGCCTCCCATCCCGCTGTATGTTGAATAATAAGATGAATGTGCGATAATCAGGGGCGCATAATATATGAAGAAGATGTTTGATGGGACATATGTGAACTGCACTGGCGTTTTGGTAATTTGAGCGGTTGGATCAAGTTCCTTTACAAGTTGATTTTTGATTCCATGAATCATCCTGACTGCAAGGCTGATCAGTTCAGGACGCTCTAGGTCCGCTGCGTAAGACCCAAGCAAAGAAAATGCTTTTTCCATCAGATCAAGAGTCTCATTAGCTTCAAGGGTCGGTATTGAAGTAAGTACTGCAGCAGCCACGAGTGGGTATTCCAGATAATTCTTAAGTGCATCTAGAATTATAGTCATCTTCGTCTTTACATCATCTGGTCCCAAATCGGAAATTGATAGATAAGCAGAGGCAAGTTCGGTGTCCTCTGACATCTCGTATCCCCAGGAGTTGAATAGTGATCTGAATGATTGGAATTTGCCGGTAAGTTGGTCTGTTGGGACATTAATTATAGACAGTATTGCAGCTGATTCATATGAAGAGGTCATTTTGGAAAACTCTGCAAATCTGTCAGTTGGAAATGTGCCGTCAAATCTTCTTCCAAACATGATAATGGCGGCAACACCGGTTGATAATTGCTTAGGAACTTTAGCGTCATGCCTGATTTTTTTGTCAAGACTTGCCAATGTCTCTGACAGATTCTGAAGATCAGAATTGGTGGGCGGTTGAGAAGGATCTGCACTGGAGGAGGTCATGATTTCCGCTGCCATCATCTTATTTTCAATGGTGGAGTTGAAATGGTGAAGAATGCCAAGTGCAAGAAGATACCTTTGACTGATTTGGTTCTGGTCGCCCTGAAGCTTCGCCAATCCTATTGACACGCTCCAGAGTTGAGAGAGTTCATAGTCCGGAAATTCAGTTCTGAGGATGGATGCGTGAAAGCTGCCTCTTTCTGCTATGGATAGCAATTCGCTAGAAGTCTCCTTGCTCTCTTCAATGAAGTCTGAAAACTCGTTAGTTGAGACCCTATAATTCCTGACGTTTAGATCATTGAGCGTAATTACCCCTAGACCAGTAAGAGACAAGTATTTCCCGTCATATGGCACCATCCTGTCAATTATGGATTTCTTGTGAATAAGCTCGTTTATCTCGGATCCTTTTTCAGCTATGTCTGCTTCTTCTTTGGACACAATATTCTTTTCGCTCTCTACACTCTCAAGTTCCGCTTGCTTTTTCTCTTTGTCCTCAAAATGAAACATGATTGAATGAGTTTTCCTTTCCTCTTCTTTCAGAGTGGCATCTGCGCCTCTTTCTGCGTTTGTCTCATTCTGTAAGTCTATGCTCATCTTTGTCAAATTTGAAACTTCAGCAAAAGCCTGATCATACTCTTCTTTCTGCATTACCGAAAGATAGCCATTAGTCGAGAGAAAATCCATATCAGCTTGTTGAATTTGCGTTGAAACTGACTTTCCAGCTATTTGAGACAGAAAGTTTTTTACATCGTTGCACTGCATTTAGATTACCAATCAATAATTGGAAATTTCTCAATTAAACGTTGCTCTCCTAGGTTATTACCCACGATTAGTTCAAGACTTTGTCCCTCATGTGCAAGGTCAATAACTTCATCATCTTTGAGAGCCTCTCTTAGGAGATATTCGAACTGTGCTTTTCTGTCCGTCATCTCCCCGAATCTTTTAGACCGTTCTCTTTCTATCTGTTCATAAGCATACATGAATTCGTAGAGTGATCTGTATATCTGGTCGTTTATCTTTTCAGGGATATTTTTTTCCCCAAGAGTTATCCATTCTAAGCCTTCCAGGTCTACGAAGTAAATGGTGCCGTCTGCAGCGAGGACTGCATCCTTGTCCAGCCAGACATCGTAGAAATCCAGTCCACTGAAAGTTCCGTCCTCGTTGATTTTTAATGATCTAGTGAATAAGGTTAGGAATGCTATCCCACTCTTAACGAAATTCTTCAGAAACTCTAATGCTTTATCATTATTGTCTATTCCAAAGAGGTCAAAGATTGAGTTTATGTTCCGATCGACCGTGCTCCCGGAATGAAAATAAATCCTCACATTGGAAGGAACCAGTCTTGTCTCCTGAATCATTCTTCCTCCGAATCTCCGATACCAATATATTTTTTTGATTTCACTCTCAAGGTTTTGTGGAAGGAAAACTATTTTCACAAGGGGCGCGACTCGAAACCCGTGAATAGAGGTAAGGTCGGCCATTTCTGACACTCTCATCGAAGTGGCCGCGTGCTCGAGGCCTTGTCCCCCATATGGGGAGCCTCTTAACCATAATTCTCCCGTAAGGTATCGTGGAGCTTTATCCACGGAATTTACGATTCTGTCTTTCAATCTGGAATCACTCAACAGGTTACATATTTCAGCTTTCCCTAGAAGCTGATGAGAAAACGGATTGGTTGTTGAACCTATGCCTTTAACAGAAAGGTAAAAGTCAGTGCCGTCCATTTTCAAAGAAGGCAAAGTGGCAACTGCTCCTCTGTTATCGTCTACAATAAACTCTTTCGTACCTAAGGGAGCGATATCGGTGAAAGGTCTCATACTCTCCGGAAGGTAAATCCTTTCAAATTCAGGCATTTTGAATTCTTGAAAATGCTTGTTTGTCTGCGTTTCAGAAGTTTCAAATATGTTTAGATTAAGCGGCAAACCTTTCAATTTCATGAGAGTTCTACACTTCGTAAGGATGAAAGTTTTTAAAGATTTAAAATACTTAGAGCACTATTATTTTTACGTTTTCAAAGCTTAAGAAATCTTTATCTTTTGTTATTAGTGTTTCATTGTTTGCAGATGCTATACCCGCTATAAGCACATCAAGGTCGTTTACCAGCTTACCCTTTTCCGCCAGCCTCTTGTACGATTTTACGGCTTCCCTTATACCAGAATCTTCTAAATCGTAAATAACAAATTGACTGAGCAACTCTGAAACTAAACTTATATCTTTCTCAATTGTTCCCCTTAAGATTTCATATTTACTGATAACTGTAATAGCAATCCGTTCCTTTTCGGCATAGGATTCTATCAAGTCCATTACACTTTTCTTTTTTCTTAATGCATCTATTACTATCGATGAGTCAAAAATAACCATCGCATCACTCAGTCGAGACGTTTCGTGGCAGAGTAAGCTTTCTGCTTTTGTTCAATTCAGCAGTTATTTTCTCGGCGCTCTCTCTACTTAAACCTTCATGAGTACTTAGGAAGTCAAGAATTCTTCTTGGATCACCTTTGTTTTCACACCGTTCAATAATAGTCTTAAGAAGCTCTGTAAAGGACATTCCGTTTTTCATTCGAGACAGCTCAAAATAGACTTCATCAGATATCGATATGATTCGAACCAATCACATTACCCCAATCATGCTATACATATATGTATATACTTATTTTTTGGTAAGATAAAGATATCTGCAAAAAAAGTTTGCCGGTAAAGAATTTTGCCCAATTTCAGAAATATTGATAAATACGCTACAAGTACGCCTATTTAGGCAAAATAGCGTCAAAACTGATTTCAAAAAATAGTTTACTATGAATCAAGCTAGAAGCGAAAGCCTTAAATTCGTTTCGACATAATCGCCTTTAGAAAAGGTGGAAATATTTACGAAAGTTAAAGTTTGGAATCTTTTAGGTTTAATACTTATTATGATTTTTGCTTTGTCAGCGGTCAGCATAGTTCATGCTATTCCAACACTTGCAGTATCCTCCACGATATCTAACGTTAGCGGTGCAATGGCTTATGATTCTGGCAAAGGCGAAATATATGTTTCGGGCTTCTCTGGTCTTTCGGTTGTATCTGATAGCTCAAACCAAGTGGTTGGAACGGTAGCCATACCCGGGTATGAGGGATACCTGGAGGATGCAGCTTATGATTCTGGCCAAAACGAAATATTCGTTGCCTCAGGCAATGCAAATGCTCAGGGTGTCCCTCCCGCGGTCTGGGTTTTTTCTGATAGCACAAACTCCATAGTTGCAAATGTAACATCGGGTATATGGTGGGTTCCTTGGGGTGTGGTTTATGATTCTGTCAAAGGCGAGATATTTCTTACCGATGCAGGCAACGGCCAAAATGTCTTCGGAGGTGTCTACGTTGTGTCGGACAGCAACAATAGCGTAATCGCAAGTATCGGCGTAGGAAATTTCCCCGAAGAGATGGCCTATGATTCTGGTATGGGCGAAATCTTCGTCGCTAACACTGGCTCCAGCAGCATCTCAGTCATATCAGACAGCACCAACACCGTAGTAGCAACTATTAGCGGGGTCTACGCCTCAGGCTTAGCTTATGATTCCAGCAAAGGAGAGATATTCGCAGCAAATGGCTACAACGCTGTTTCGGTCATATCAGACAGCACCAACACAGTGGTCGCAAACGTGACGGGCTTAACAGGATTTCAGGGCATAGCATATGATTCTGCCAAAGGCGAAATCTTCACAGGTAACTCGGTAATATCGGACAGCAACAATGCAGTGGTTGCGCAAGTTCCCAACGCACTGGCGTTGGCCGTGTATGATTCTGGCAAAGGCGAAATAATCGGCTCCACGTCAACCGCGCTCGATGTCTTTTCAGATTCCTCCAGCGCTTCTACGTCTTCCCCAAGCCCAACTTCATCCCCCTCAGCAACCTCCACCGTATCTGCTTCCCCCACACCAAAAGTTCCAGAGTTTAGCAGTGCAGCGCTCGCTTCAGTGGCAGCAGCAATGATAGTCGTGACCTTATCTGCAGTTGCAGTTGGAAGAAAAAAATCGAAAACACTCCCAAAGTAAAATAGACGAAACTGGAAGAAAAAATGGGAAACCTGAAAATTTCCCTTCTTTTTATTTTTTAGAGAATTAGTAACAAATAGAATCCTATGGAACTGAACAAGAAGAAAATAAAATTCTATAATGTTTCTGAAGAGAGTTTCTAGGCATGGCGTTCATCTTGTTTCGTTAGGATTGAGTTTCTCAGCGTGGATCAGCTCAATAAAACGAGATTACTATTCAAAATCAAAACATTAACGGATTTTGGGACAAACCAGATGCAGTGTTCTGCTATTCAAAAATTTATTTAAGAAACAAGAAATCAATGAATTATGAAGGCGTCCTCTATTTTTTCGATTTTCAAGTTTCTTTTTTCTACTATGGGCTGCAAAATTTTGCAAGTTTGATTATCTAAGTTGTATTTTATCTTTATCACGAGGTCCTCGGAGGACTTAGAAATCTTTGGGTCTACATCTACATAGATATTCGTTTTGATTTCAGGTTTATCAAGCGCAACTAAAATTTTATGCATCGTAAATAGAGCTTGCATTTTTTCCAAGTTTCAACCCTACTTCAAAATTTCTTTGGTAAAAGTTAGATATTAATTTTATTCTTCAATTTCCTTCAGAAAGGCAACTTAAACCGATCAGAGTGAGAAAAACTCATTGTGCCATTTGGTAGTTTTCTTTCCCGTTCTTATTTAGTTTTGGAATGGTTATGGTGAATTTTGCGCCTTCGCCAGGTGTGCCGTTCTTTTGGATTTGCCAGTTGTAAGCATCCATCGTTTTTTTGGTCAAAAATAGGCGAGGCAAGGGCGAAGAAGAGGTTTGAGTAGTTGGAGATGGAACTTCCATTAAACATGGCTTTTGGAGTCTGTCGCCATTTCGCGTGAGTAATTCATAAGTCGGTAAGCTAAGATCGCTACTGTAACAGCTATAGCGGCAATCACCACAGCTAGTGCAAACGGAGAAAGACTTGTCTGAGATAAAGCGCTCTCGTATACGCTTACGCTAAGGAAGATCATCATTGCTCCGACAACCAACCCCGTAATTAGTATCTCAGAGAAGAGTCTGTTTATCCAGTATCCTCTTCTTTCGTAGTCCATCTGTGAGAGATTTGAGTGGAAACCTGGAAGGCTGACAGCGAATGGATATCTATTGATGAGTCTGTATCTTGAAGTAGAAAGCGTCAGAAAGACCACTTGAGGAATGTTAAGGAGCGCTGCCAAAACTAGAAAAATCTCCTTAGGTATTGACGAAAGGGCTTGGCCGTTTAAATTATAGTGAAGCGAAACAGCCGCCGGTGAAATTAAGTAAAAGCATAAGTTAATGACAGCGACTGTCACCAGTTCAATAGCAAGCATGACTTGCAGAGACCGAGCAATCTTCTCAAAAGGAATCGGCGCCACATTAAACTCCACGCCTATTCCTGTTGTCAGCTTTTGAAACTTATCCATAAAGTCAAGCGCAACTGCCCCTTTCTGGCTCAGCAGGTATTTTCCTTCTTCTCCATCCTTCTTTATGAGGTGTCCTAGAACCTTCAAATCGTAATTGAGTAGACCTGTATTAGTAATTCCCAAAGTATCCATGAGATCAACATAGCTCAATGATCCACTCTTTTTTAAGATTCGAAGTATCCTAAGCCTTGTCTCATCATTAAGAATCTTGCCAAGTTTTGCAATATCGATGCTCAAACTTAACCTCAAGCTACAAGAAGATCATAAACTTAAATGTTCTTGATAAGAGAATTTATCAACTCTTAAGCGGTCAACATTTTTCAAATGCTTCTTAAACGGGTTCAAGTTCGGCTTGGCCCATATAGACCCATCCCCTGCACGGTCTGAGTCCCAATTTGCTATGCTGCCAGAGTTATAGGAGCATTGTTGTATAGTTCTTGGGCGAATTATCGTTCACGCTCTACATGATTGCTATGCTTCTAAACGCGTTGGCAACAATTCAACTAAACAGAGTGGACAAAACACAAAACGTGTTAATTAATAAACGCAGATCAATCTTGTTGAGTACATTTTTCTTGTGTCAATAAACCTTTACAAGAACCGTTTTATCGGAAAGTACACCCTCATATGCGTAGGGATCTGATATGAAAAAAGCTTTCGTAGCGGGATTTATTATTGCGATTCTATGTTTTTCGATGTTCATTGTTTTTACGAATGTGGGTTTGGTCAACGCTGAGCTAAGTCCAGTTATTTCTTCGGTAAGTCCGATTTCGGCGGAACTATTGCAGACTATAACCATCCAAGGCAGCGACTTCGGAAATATCCAGCCCCAACTTTTGAATCTAGGCGACGGATCCGTTGATACCGTCGGCGGAGGAACTACCCCAATCATAAAAATATACGATGAAGGCTCTTTGAAGGGTTGGGAAGCAGGTGTCCAAGATGGCCCAACGACTGGTTCCGACTCGATTGGCATAATAGTGGTGAGCTGGTCAGACACAGAAATAGTGCTCGGCGGCTTCGGATCCGCACTTAACACAAATAGCCAATGGACGCTTTCACCCGGAGATCCATTACTAATAGAGGTGCAGACTACTAATGGACAGGCAACGTTCAATACTGTCGTCTCAGGTCAATCCAGTCAAAATCCTTCGTCTGGCTCTACTGGAGTTCCGCCTGAAATTTCTTCGGTAAGTACAATCGCCGACTCTTTATCGCAGACCATAACTATCCAAGGCAGCGGCTTCGGAAATGTTGCGCCTCAAACGGTAAGTCTTGGCGATGGCTCGGTAGACACTATCGATGGAGGCAGTACTCCTTCAATGCAAATTCGGGATAATTCCCTTATTAACGGTTGGACGGCAGGCTATGATGGGAACGGAATCGGCGTTATTCTTGTAAGCTGGTCGGACACCAAAATAGTCTTAGGCGGCCTTGGATCAGCGCTTAGCACAACTGGCCAAGGCGAGTGGAACTTAATGCCTGGAGATCCAATCCAAATTCTAGTGAAGGTTTCAGGGGAAGTGGCTTCGTATAGTACTTGTGTGTCGGGTTCTCAAGTAAAAACGAGCGGCACAAATAATGGCCCGGCTCCTGTTATTTCTTCGGTTAGCCCAATTTCAACAGCTGTATCGCAGACTATAGTCATTCAAGGCAAGGGCTTTGGAAACATCCAACCTCAAACTATGAGTCTTGGTGATGGCTCTATCGATACAGTGGGCGGAGGCAGCACACCGGTGATTCAGATTCATGATGACGGTTGGTGCGGTTGGGAAGCAGGCACCCAAGATGGCCCAACGACTGGTTCCGACTCGATTGGCATAATAGTGGTGAGCTGGTCAGACACAGAAATAGTGCTCGGCGGCTTCGGCTCTGCACTTTACACAAACGGCCAATGGAGCATTTCACCAGGAGATCCGATGCGGATAGTTGTGTTAACTTCTGGAGGAGTAGCGGAATATGAAACAAGTGTTACGGGCTCCAGCAATTCAACCTATTCTAACTCAAATTCGCCAGCGGCCTCAACGCCTGACCTTGCGGTTTCCTGCCAAAGCTCCACTACGTTCTCAAACTTCAGGGTGGAAATTAACGGCAATTTAACATATGATGGGACAGGCTTGCAAGGTTTACCAATATTGCTTTCCTACAGCATTGACGGGGGAAACACTTGGAACGAACTTACTACTGTGAGCACAGACAATAACGGAAATTTCTTGGCAGTTTGGTTGCCCTCTGTCACGGGAAATTACCTCTTGAAGGCTGAATGGGCAGGAAACGCCAATTACACTGAAACCAGCACGGCGATTAATTTTGCAGTGTTGCCTTTTGGAGAGCAAAGCGTTTTCTCGGTGACGTCAAACTCGACAATATCCGCGCTTGCTTTCAACTCCACTAGTGGAGAACTGGATTTCACAGTCAACGGACCGGAAGGCACGACGGGATACTGCGATGTTTATATTCCCACATCGTTAATCAGCGATGTCTCTGACCTCACGGTGTCTCTGAACGGAAACCCAATATCATACAATGTGGAGTCCCTGGGAAATGCTTGGCTGGTATCTTTCAGCTACCAAACAGGCACTAACGATGTGACGATGGGAATGAATGCTACTGATTCGATGGCGGTAAATGGTAACCAATTTGCGCAATGGATTCCTTATGGAGTGATAATAGTATTAATAGCAATAATCGCAGTTTTGCTGGCTTCCAGGAAAACGAAAAAAACTATAAGTCAATAACCAACAAGTACAATTTTGAAGATGCAATGTGCAATGTCAGATGGATTGCGGCTTGAACCCGTTTCAGACTGTGTCAAAAGTCACGGCTAACGCCTATGAATACCTGATTTTCCGGCTATCTCTTGGGACCATTCTTCACCTTTGTTTACACTTTAAGCCTTCAACAAACCCACTAGCGTTCCAAC
>JBEKPG010000018.1:0-48382 GCA_049520955.1 Bathyarchaeia archaeon
AAGTCGTCTGGGTTTCGTGAGACCCAATCTTTTGTTCTATCAGGAATAACATAGTTGACAAGCCTATCTTCGGCGTCAATGGTATGGAGCAGGATGTTTCGCAAAGAATCAAAGCTCGCTCCACGGCTTTTTATGACTTCTTCCCAGGGAAGTTTGGCGATCTGTTCCAAGTATCGATTCCGGAGTGCTTGGCTATATTCAAAGAGATAGACCGGATCCATGTAACTCACATCTATCGTATTCTAATTACCTGAAAAGTAAATAAAAGTACTGTATAGGTTGTTCTTCCAGCGTCTGATGCTTCTGTACTGGAGCAAAATGTTGATCGGGTAGACGTTGAACAGAACGAAGTATATGAACGCATGCGTTACAGAGGATAGGGAGATGAACAAAATGAAGAAGAAAAATAGGATAGTGTTCATTACTGGGTGTGGAAGCGGAATCGGTAAAGACGCTGCAGTAGTTCTTGCAAGAAAAGGACACAGAGTCATTGCAACAACCCGAACTGCCGCTTCTGCAAAAGAAATCAACAGTTTGGCTGCAGACCAAAAGCTAAGCATTGAATCTTTTAAGTTAGACGTAACTGTGTCTGAAGACAGAGAGAAAATTGTAGATTACGACATTGATGTTCTGATAAATAATGCGGGTATTGGAGAATCAGGTTCACTAGCAGAAATTGAGGTTGAACGAATAAGAAACAATTTTGAAGTTAACGTCTTCGGTCCTCTAGAGCTAATGCAACTGGCCTTGAAAAACATGATGAAAAAGGACAGCGGAACAGTGATATTCATTGGCTCTTTGGTGGGTCGTATTGCTCTTCCATTTCTTGCTCCCTATTGCATGACCAAGTTCTCTCTTTCCGGCGGGGCAGATGCGTTGCGCCAAGAGTTACACAATGTCACTAAGAACGTCCATGTTTCTCTTGTGGAACTTGGAGGATACCACACAGGATTTAACCAAAAGAATATAGCAAGAAAATATGAATGGATGGGAGAAGATTCCTACTTCAACGAGATTATTGGAGATATCAGAGGGCAGGAGGAGAGGTTTTTCAGCAGAATAGAATTGAACTCGACAAAAACAGCCATCGATGCAATAGTAAAAGCAGTTGAAGCAAATAAGCCAAAACTAAGATACGTAGCTCCCTGGTGGCAAGGAGCTTTTGTACAGTTGAGAAGAACATTCGGGAAATAGCCAAATGCTCAATTCAGTCGTTTTTCACTTGAGCTTGCGCTTTAATTTTAAGAAAGCTAATTTACATTTTAAAGAGTTTTGAGGCGTTTTCGCCCAGTATCATCTTTTTTTCTTCTTCGGTGATATTGAGTGCTTTTATGTTGTCAATGATCTTGGCTGTATCGCCCCAAGGGTAGTCGGTGCCAAAAAGCATGTGGGAAGAACCATAAAAGCCGTAAGCAAGATCCATGGCGGGTTTCCACATTCCTTCTGCAGTGTCGACATAGAACATTTTAAGGTATTCAATCGGAGCCTTTTTCAGCGGCAGAGGAGGAACTCCATTCTTGCCCTGTCCGATTACGAAGCCGTTAATTCTCCCCGCCATCAGCGGAATAAGAGTTCCCAAATGATGCGTGATAATTTTTAGGTCAGGATACCTCTCCAAGACTCCACCTCGGAAAATACGGAACGTTGCAAGAGCAGTGTCTATCCCCCAACCCATCATCATGTTCATGTTGTACTCATCATTCATCCAATCATAGATTGTCCGGATGTAAGAGGGATGAATCCACAAGCCGCACCCAAGCTGGCTAATCTTAGCGTATAAGGGCTCAAACTCTGGCGAATCAAGCGGTCTACCCCGTACATTCGAAAGTACCTGAACACCGAGCAAGCCAAGGTCATTGACTGACCTTTCCGTTTCCTCAACAGCTGCCTCAATATCAAGAAGAGAAACCGTAGCTATTCCCTTGAAACTCCCATGTGAGTCCTCTGCAATCTTTGCTATGCCGTTATTTGCTGCCACATATATCTTGTTGAATTCCTCCGTGGGGACATTTGAGGGCAAATCATCAAGCGTTGGTCCTGGAAGAGAAAGAATTTGCTTATCTATTCCAAACTTTTTCATTTCTCGTGTTCGATAATTTAAGTCAGTTATTGACTTTCCTTTGCCTCCAGCGGGATTTTCAGAAGAAAGAAAAGTTACCATCTCAGGAAGCGGCTTAGGCAACGCGTCCAAGTATTCTTTGGGGTAAAAATGGTTGAAAACATCAATGATCAAAAGCTTACATCCCTGCTGAAAAAAATAGGAACTGAACCAAAGATATAAAGCGAACGCTTATCTCACGAGGGTGTTTACGAGTAGTTACATCTCTCTAGTGGATGGCCTCCTTAAAATGCAACCTCTAGCAGGCAAGGCTCTGTCAACTGCACAAGACTACACTTTAAGAAGAGAGTATTATTGGGATAATTAGCATAAGATAAGTTCCATAACTGATAGTTAATAGCGTCGAGCACGTTGTTAAGGGAACATATTAATTAGGCGAAATCGCCAAGTTTTATTTGAGGTAAAATGAAATGCCGATAGTTCAAGTTTCTGTTTGGGAGGGTATAACCCTTGAGAACAAGAAAAAAGCAGTCGAAGGAATTACTAAAGTTTTTGAAGATTTAGGTGTCCCCAAAGAAGCAGTCGAAATCGTCATTTATGAGGCGCCCAAGAGCAATTGGGCAACAGGCGGACAACTGCATTCAGAAAGGCACGAGCGTACGCCCTCGTTATAAGCAGCGTCACTTCCTCAACCATAAAACTTGTTTGACATTTGTTTTCTTTCATTTTTTGAACTCTAAGTTGTTTGGATCTTAAAATTCATTTTTTTATGCAATTAACTTTTAAAGCTTTATTCATCACTTCCATTCAATTTATTTGCAGATTATTTCCAAAAGTTTGTTTTCGGTAAAGATATCTCCATTAGTCTCTTTGTCTACCGCATTAAGTACGCCTAGTTTAAGTTCTTTATTTTGACTCTTTATCTTAATTAGTGCCTTAAACAAGGGCTTTTCTCTATCTGTGAATTTCTTTATTTTTGATGCGTTTTTCAAACGTGCTTCTATTACATTCTGTTCACTTGTTTGAATGACAATCGAGACAAAAGCTAAGAAATACAAAATATGCTCCCATCTAAAATATAGGTTTTGAACCCTTTCCAGACTGTGTCAAAACTCAGAGTTAAAGCCTAAGAATATCTGCCACTCAAGCTCTTGTAGGAGATTTTTAGTCGCTTGTTTTCTCTTTTTACGCCTTCATCAAACCCATTAGCGTACCAACTCCAAGAATATTGATAGCCCTTCGCATGTTGTAAGCCAGCATCGTGAATCCTACTTCTCCTTTGACTTTTCTTAGACCCTTCAAGAGCAAATAGCCCTGATTGAATGCCCGTTTCATGGTTCCAAACGGATGCTCCGCCAACATCCTCCTCAAACGCACTTTCTCTTTTCCGTCAGAACTCATCAGCCGTGCTCTGAGCCTATCAACCGCATCCTGATACTCCCACCTCACCATTATCCTGCCCCGCCTATTCCGAGTACACCTACTTCTAGAATCACAACGAGCACAGGAAACTGTTCTGTAACGCCTACCGCATTCAGGCTTACACTTGAAACTGCACTTCCAAAACCCCAGTTCCTTCCCCACAGGACAAACATAAACGTCCTTGTCCTCATCGAAAATAAACCGTTCAGAGCCAAACTCAGGCTCCGGAACACCCACCCTCTTAGTAGGATTGAAAGCTGGAATCGGCATAAACACCGTTATCCCAGCTTCCTCACATTCAACGAGGTCATTTGCAACATAGAAGCCTTTGTCACTCAAAACTTCCAGCTGATCAACGCCAAGCACCTGTTTCGCAGCCTTAGCATCAGTCGCTAGCTGGTGATGATCAGTAGAGTTATTGATGACATCGTAATCCACGATTAAATGCCGCTTCGCATCCACGGATGTCTGAATGTTGTAGCAGACTTCAAGCCTTTGGCTATCTACCCGCATCAAACGGCTATCAGGATCAACAAGTGAAACCTCATTCTGACTTGTTGCCTTCATTTGGTCTCGAATCTGCTCGTATCGCTGTTTTTCCTCTTCAAGCTCGCATATTTTCTCCTTGAGCTCATCGGCATTGACGCTTTCATCTTCAGTTGAATCAGCCGTATCATTTTGGTCCATTTCTTTGAGGTACTCCGCTATCTTTTCTTCTGTTTGTTTGAGCCTCAACGCGACCGTTTTCTCGTTGAGGTTGTTGCTTTTTGAGTTTACGGCTTTGAATTTGGTGCCATCAATCGCTACCAGTTGAGCACCGTAAAGATCCAAGCTCCTGCAGAGATAAACAAATTCTTTGAATACGCCTTTGATGCAGTCCACATTGTTTTTTCTGAAGTCAGCGATGGTTTTGAAGTCTGGAGTAAGCTTCTTCATGAGCCAAATGACCTCAACGTTGCGATAGCATTCTCTTTCGAGTTTCCTGCTGGACCGGATCTGGTTCAGATAGCCATATACGTAGAGTTTTAAAAGGTCTGAAGGATCATACGATGGCCTTCCCGTGTCAGCAAGAATTGAGTGTTTGAAGCCGAGCTTTTCCAGATTTAGGCTGTCTATGAAGGCGTCGATGAACCTGACTGGATTCTCCTTGGCAACGTACTTGTCGATTGTGTTTGGAAAGAGCACTGTTTGGCTTCTGTGAGTTCCCGTTACGTGTTCGCTCATGGCTTTTCAGCTCTTCCTGTTGCTCTAAAGCTAGTCTAGATTTAAGGTTAACGGTAAATAGCCAGCAGAGAAAGAGACTTTTTCACACAGTCTGTTTCGGGTATGGGGACGGCAGCCTCATTCATAATTCCAACCCCTTTTTGGTATGGGAACAGTAGAGACTTATACCTTTTAGAATATGTGAAGCCCGGTTACACACAAGAATTTAAGTTTCCGCATAGCGCTTATGTCCCTTAAACGAGTTTTTGTTTATTAAGAGTCCATAAAGCTTATAACCAAAAATCTTTAACTGAAATGCCCTATTGGTGCTACCTTTGAAAAAGACATTACTCTTGGCTGCATTCCTGACAGCCATAATTATCAATGCATTATTTTTAGTAGTTACTATTGCATGTGCGAGGCAGATTAGTGAGAGCTTAAAGGGACCTGCGTTTAATTCGACTGAGGCGAGAGGAGTAAACTGAGATGCAGACGCTGCGTATTGTTTTGGTTTTAATTAGCATTGGTTGTATTTTAGGACCGGTTGGAGCTGTGATGATAATGTACCGAAGTAATTTGAGTCAAGTGGTTTTGACGCCTCAACTTCAACAACTGATGCATTTTGGAAACAATAATAATTCCAACAATAATGGGAATAACAACAATAATAATAACAATAATAATTCTAATAATAACAACTACAACAATAACGGCAATAATAATGGTAGTGGCGATAATTCAGGAAGCGTGAATAATAATAATTCGCCTGTGATCAATTCGCCGAATAGTTTTGGAGGCTCGGGCCAATTTGACGTCACTGTACCAAACAGTGAAAGCACCGCCGGAATCGATGCAAACATTAATTGCTTAATTTCCCAAAATGGAAACAACATCCAGCTTGGTTTAGATCTAACACCGACAAGCATCCCGAGCAGTCTTCAATCGACATTTAACAACAATGATATTCTCCTTAACTTTGACGGGACGACATCCAACGCTGATTCTGGCACCCAGATTAATGCAAACGCTCAAGGTAGTCTTAGTTCAGGCAGCACATTTGACTTAAACCTCAATGGAACAATCGACCAAAGCCAAGATACATTAACATTCACGATAACATCTGCACAAAACTCCCAAACGGGAATAACTACTCCTCAAGCGATAAGCCTGCACCCAAACAGTGGCAACAATGACAGTAACAATAGCAAAAGCAATAATGGAAATAACTCGAATAATAACAATAACTCGGGAGGAGTAAGTCCAGTTTATCTAAGCGGACAAGTTAACACTGTCCAAAAAACTATAACGTTGACTTTCTCAATAAACAATGGTTTAAACCATGACACTACAATAAACTCAATGAGTGGAACTTTAGAAATAACCGCCGATCAATATTCGCTAGGAGCAGTCAGCTCGAGTAGCCCCGTTACAATTCCTTCAGGACAAACTGTTACTCTCACAGTTTCAGGCACTTTGACCCAGAACGGTCTAAATAATTTAAACGACCATTATAGCCACGTCACTTCATTAGACGTTACGGTAGTTAATGGTAAGATGACTGAAGACGGCGTAACGAATCAAGGAGCGCAATCCCAAGATCTCGGTGATATCGCTATAAGCTGGTGATTATGATGCAAAAAATTAATTTTGTGGCGATGGCTGCTGGAATTTCAACTTTGCTACTGATTGTTCTATCGCTATTTGTCCCGTGGTGGCAATTCACAGCTATTAACCCAGCGAACGTTCAAGTTAATTTCTCGCCAGTCAATCTCAACCTAATAGTTTCTGGTTCTACAGTTGCCATACCGCTAGTTTTAGCGCTGAACATAGCATGCTTACTTACACTATTGGCAAGTGGTCTCATACTTCTGATCTATTCAGTAAAACCGACTCAGCCTTATTCAAAGCGCTTGCTCGGCTTCGGATATAAGCAACCATTGATTATATTGGTATTCTTTATCATAGAAATAACCACTATTCCTCTATTAATGCAAGCTATAGGAGGATTTAATCTGCCAATTAATGGTGCAGCCACAATAATGATTCCCCAAAAATTTACTTCTAATAGTTCAAACACTAGCCTTAACGTCTCAGCTGTTTTCGGCTGGACGTTCTATTTCGCCATTGTCGTCAGTGGACTAAACATTGCAGCTAGGATATATCACCGAAAAATTGCTTCGAGTCCAATCCTCTCCCCAACTCCCGCTTCAACAACAAACTGATCGCTAAAGCTCTGTTAAAATTTTGTTAAACGTCTCCTCGTCATTGACCCGACTCTTTTCCAAAGCAAAGAGGAACTTACCTTTTTTTGGTGCAGCCTCTTTAAAAAAAAAGGTTAACCTTTGGCCTTCATTTTTTCATTTGCTAAGTTTTTGTCGCCAAGACTGGTCAACTCTACGGGTAAAGACCGTTAAAACTAAATCAGAGAGCGCAATAATTAGAATAGTTGCTAGAGATGTCTTTTAGGGGAATACCGTAATGCCTAAGAAAAATTTTGAAACCATAGATGAATACATAGCAACTTTTCCTAAGAACGTACAACGAATTTTGCAAGAATTGAGGCAAACTATCATAAAGGCTGCACCTGAAGCCGATGAGGGAATTAGCTATCGGATTCCTGTCTTCAAATTAAATGGCGACTTAGTGTGGTTTGCAGCGTTTAAAAATCATATTGGATTTTATCCTAGAGCTTCAGCTATTGAGGCATTTCAAGACAAATTATCTACCTACGAAATAAGCAAGGGCACAGTTAAATTTCCCATAAATAAGCCAATTCCACTTAACTTAATTAAGGAAATGGTAAGATTTAGAGTTAAGGAAAACTTGATTAAGAAGTAAATACGCTCTAAATGCGCTCTGAAGTATTTCCTTTTAGAAATATGATTTAAAAAACAAAGCTAAACTTTGATTTCTTTGGGCGCTTCTACATTTACTTTAGGCATTATCTTAGTTACCCATTCAGTTTTTGTGGAGTAGATTTCACGTAGCTTTGGAGTAGCATCAGGGGTCCATTCTTTAATCTCTGCACGCCTTTTCGCTCGACCAGCAGAGTTGTTTTTCTTAGGCTGCCCTTTTCTTTTTGTTTTGTAATTTTCAGGGTTCATATTCGATCGCTGCTAGTTCAAAGCTTGATACCTAACATATAGGAGTTTGCCCTCTTTTTTTGGATTTAGGGGTGTTTATCGCAACAAAAGAAAGAACGAATCTTCTTAAGAACCGCGTTAGGTCTGTGGGTTGAACATGGGACTTGAAATTATCATGTCTGCTGTTGCTCTGTTGCAGGCAGTTGGAATATTGTACAAGACTGCCAGTCTAAGTAAAGCTTTAACATCTACATCATGAGGCTGTGACTCCAAAGGATCCCAAAAGAATATCAGAATATCCAATTTCTTGTTGGCGATCAAAGCTCCAATTTCCATATCTCCACCATAAGGTCCGCTTTTTAGCAGATTTACTGGCAGCCCAGTTTTTTCAACTATATGTTCACCAGTACTTCCTGTTGCGTACAAGTAATAATGAGATAATGTTCCTTTGTTGAAATCACACCACTCGTCCATATCCTTTTTCTTGTTATCATGTGCTACAAGAGCAATAGTTTTCATACGATTCCCTACCACTTGAACTAAGCCTTAACGGCACAATAAATAAACACATACAGTCAATTTTCAACTAATTTGATGGAAAAAAGCTTTTTCTTCGGGGACTAACCTAAATAGCCAAGGAACGCATAGTATATAATTGTCGGATTATTCAAGAAAGAGTAAAACTTGCGCTCAAGAACATACTTTTTCAAGACTATTTTCTGGCAAACAACATCAGAAGGATAAAACTTGAACCGAAAAAAGACAACGATAATGGAGTACCTTGCTTTTCTCTCTGTAAAACAAGGGGTCTTCCTTTCAGAACTTTATCAAGCCATGATTACAGCTAGAGAAAAAAGAACAGCCACCTGCCAAAATCTACTAGTTGAATACCGTTGTAGTCTAAAACAAGAGGCAGTCTTTCTAATTACCAAAGACAACCACGTAATAGTGCAATTTCGAGTCGATGAAGAGTTTCTCCGAAGAAAAGACATTTGCTTCGAAAACTGGTTAGATACAGACAAAATCCGAAGGCAAATAAACAGACAAAATACATCGCCCAAACTGTCCGTAATGGTTCAAGATTTACGACATGGAATGAAAAAAGTTAACTTAGAAGCCAAAGTTCTTGAGACTCCAACGCCCTCAACAGTTCAAACACGATATGGAAACAGCGCCAAAGTAACCAATGCGTGGATAGCGGACGAAACAGGAAAAATTAAGCTTTGCCTTTGGAATGAACAGGTGGACTTTGTCAATGTGGGCGACACTGTCCAAATTAAGAACGCATCAGTCTCCACATTTAAAGGTGAAAGACAACTACGCCTTGGAAAAACCGGAACAGTAAGCGTACTGCAAAACCGCCTCGATTGATAAACAGACCCCGAGTCTTTCAGGAAAAGCAGAACCTAACGCTTAAGTCACCAATGTTGAACTACAACACTTTTAGCCCACAAGCAAAACGGCTGATTTAAAGAAATAACCAAACTCTCTTTCAGCTTTAAAAAAATTGACAAATGAATAGCATTCTTCGTCCTGGCCTCAACAACTAATCCGTATTCAATCTTAACAATACTCATCCAGCGCAAGCTTCACACGTTATCGACGCTTGGCTCTTTTATCCATACTTTAACATTGCTTTGCACTCTTATCTTCCCCTCTGTCTGCATTAGCCGAATTTGCAGTTGAATAAAGCGGTCGTTAGTGGTGTTGAATTCCTTTTTAATGGCGTCTTCCAACTTTGGCAATGAAATGTGTTCAACAGCGCCAACTTGGTTCCAAAATCGAAGTTGGATTTTCTCTCTTTTCTTAAAATCTTCCTTCTCTGAATGAGTAGTCATTGCAATCGTTAAAAACGCTCTAGAAAATGAATGATATCAACTTTGCGGGCTCCAAAAACTCCAAATGCTTAAATTTCTCTCGCACAAAACGGCCATTCATTCTTCTCCTTGTGATGCTTGACGCATTCTTCACAGTTGCTGTGACGTGGACAGTCACTTTTAGGGCAAGGACAATTAGGAGCAGACATTATGAAGAGAATCGCAAACAGGCAATATAATTCTTGCTAACTGAAAAGAAGAATTTATCTGAAAACGGCTAGAGTGTATTATGTTTGCTTAGACAAATTGATTAAGGGCTTTGAAGAATTTGAAAACAAGCTTAAGATTCCCGTCCTCTCTTTCAGAAATTTCAAAAAAGCTAATTTCGTCGCTTAGTTGTGATTGCATATATACAATCACAAGAAACTATAAGTTACTCTCAATAACGTTTACTTACAAAAGCGGGTGATTTTCAACGTCAAAAACACTCTCATCTGAAAAGGGTCTTCCAATCGAGAAGCCAAGTCGCGAAAGTATAATCCTCAGAAATGTGTCCTATGAAACAGGATTCCATTTTACAACAGAAAAAGGAGTTTATACAGGTATAACAGCGGTCAGTTTGCCTGACTTTGCTTTGAAGCTGCAGACCATTGACGCTAACTCCATTCTTTTTCACTATCCCCGTGGAGACTTCCAAAAGTGGATACAGGATACCCTGGGCGACGAAGAATTGGCCAATCGCATGTGCTTCATACAAGCCAACCTTGCGGGAGAAAAGCTAAGAAATCAATTACTTAACATAGTGCAGAAAAGAATTTCGGAGCTAAGATAGTCTAAGAAACTGGGTCGGCCAGCTTTTTTCCTGCTGGTGCGCGTCTCTAGTTGGATGCAAACAAGGGAACTATTGGTCTATGAGAAAACTATAGAAATACGCTTGCAAACTATGGCTAGCAAGGATCTAGATGTCACGCGTTATTCCTTCATTGCAAAGACTCGTCTTTTACTTAATTATAACTTTAGTCTTGACCATAGTCACAATCTATGTTTTCCACCAGTTCGTAGCTGAACCCATAAGCTTATCCAAGCTAATTGATCAAGCCATAAGCATAGTCATCCTCTCAGGTTTCTCGTTAGCGGCAATAATAATCATACGACATTTTAGACCCATCATGGCTCAGCATATAGGCAACCAAGCCGCAACAATAGTACAATACGTAATTCTTACAATAGCAATATTAATTCTGACCTTCGGAATCTTTAGCATTCTACAAGTTTCAGCAACGGACCTTTTAACAGGCGCAGGAATAATCTCAATCACCGCTGGACTTGTCATATCCACCTTTGTGGGCAGCCTCTTATCAGGTTTCCTTGTCTTCACTAATTACCAGTTTAAAGTAGGTGACAATGTTATTTTCAACAATATCCCAGGAACAGTTACCAAAATGAGCGCGCTTGTCATGAGAATACAAACCGATTTAGGCCAAGTTACCATTCCAAACAGCTCAATCGCTTCAGGCGGAGTAATAATCACCGTAATTCGTGGTTATGCAAGCAAAGAAAGCAGATTCCACTACAAAGTAGGCGACCGAGTAGTAACGTCGTTCATGAACGAGCAAGGAATAGTTAAAGAAATAAACCCGTACCACACAATTATCATTTTGGATTCTGGAAAAGAAATAACCTTCCAAAATAACAGCGTATTATCGGGTATGGTGCTTGTTGCAAAAATAACCTCGGCGCCTACCGAAACCGAAAAGAAAACGGCGTAGTTTTAAATAGCTAGCGCAAGACATCACTTTGAAACTGGTAATCAACCATGACTGTTGCTCCACTTTCAAGCACAATTGTCTCGGTGGCTTTGATTCCGGTGGCTTTTCTGTTTTGCCACGCCTTCTTAAGCGGCCGACGAAAAAACCGTTTCCACCCTGTCTCAGCAGCAATCGCAATCACCTGGGATCTCACCTTATCCCTTGGTTACATGCTGTACCGATCTTTCGGCGGAGTCGTTGATGGGGCAACTCTTCAGTTAACTCCAACATTGGATGTTTATTTCGGAATTCATGGAGCTATCGCAATTTTAGTTATGACTCTGGAAGTTTTAGTTCTTGCAATTGGTATATCTCAGCTAAAGCAGAGAGCGCCTAATGTTTGGCATAGAAAATTAACAAAGATTCTCTTCTTTACTTGGTGGTTTGCCTTTCTCACGGGAGAAGTATTCTATCTAATAATGTACGTACTGTAACATATCAAGAAACACATGCAACCCTTAAACTCCTGCTTGCTTCCAGTAACGGCTAAATACTGCAAAGCATAATTCCGTTGATGATTTAAGCTTGGGGAAGAACACAAACATGGAGAACTTCTCAAACCTTGTCCTAAACCTGATTGAAGCAAGCCGCAAACATGAACAGTACCGAGACAAAGAATGCATCAACATGATTGCAAGTGAAGGCATAAAATCTCCAGCAGTCAACCAAATGCTCAACCTCTCACATGACCTCGCATGCAGATACGCGGAAGGCGAAAACGACCTGCAAGGGCACGTCAAAAAACGGTACTATCAAGGCCAAAAGTACATGTCCCAAATCGAAGATTACACAACAGACATAATGAAAAGCCTATTCAAAGCTAACTGGGCAGATGTACGCTTAGTTTCAGGAACCCACGCCAACCTAGCAACATTCAAAGGCTTATCATTAGCCTCGAAAAACAACAAAATGGTCGTCACCCCACTAAGCTGCGGCGCACACATCTCACACGATTACACAGGCTTAGCAGGCAACGTGCTAGGCTTGGAAAACATAAATCACGTTTACGACGTAGACGAATTCAACATTGACCCAGACAAGTCAGCCTACGTCATACGAGCCGCCAAACCAGGCATAGTCACCTTCGGCGGCAGCCTGTTCCTGTTCCCACATCCAATTCAAGAATTAAGAGCCGTCTGCGAAGAAGTAGGAGCATACATAGCCTACGACGCCTCCCATGTTCTAGGCTTGATTGCAGGCGGAGAATTCCAAGATCCCCTACGAGAAGGCGCAGACTTCATAACCTCTTCAACTCACAAAACTTTCCCAGGGCCACAAGGCGGCGTCATTATGGGAAATCCAACCAATCCAACACTTGAGAAAGCAGTGAAAAAAATTCAATTTGCTATTTTCCCACTTAGCGCTTCAAGCACCCACCTGGGCAGGTTGCCAGCACTGAGCATAGCCGCCTTGGAAATGAAGCTTTTCGGCGCGGAATTAGCTAGACAAACAGTAAAGAACGCGCAGACAGCTGGACAGTACCTGTATGAAAACGGCGTTAAAGTTCTAGCCGAGAAAAAAGGCTTCACCAAATCCCACCAAATTGCAGTTGACATTCGCAGCTTCGGCGGCGGCAAAAAGATTGCCCAAGACCTCGAAGACGCAAACATCATCCTCAACAAGAACCTCTTGCCCTACGATGACCAAAGCAGCAAAGACGACCCTTCAGGATTAAGAATCGGCTTCCAAGACGTAACCAGACGAGGCTTCATGGAAGGCGCCATTAAACACTTATGTGACCTTATGCTTGACGTGATAAAGAGCAAACGTAAACCCGCTCAAGTAAAAGAAGACATACTAACCTTCAAAAGAGAGTTTAACCAAGTGAAATACGGCTTCCAAAATGTGGAAGAAGCGCTAATCCAAATCAAAAAGACGTAAATAACTTCACCGTTTTCACAAAAATATCACAAGGAAAGAATCTTCTGAAAGCGGAAGATTAGCCTAAATATTAATAAGCCAACATTCTTCTCTTGAAAGCTGAAAATTACCATGGTAAATCTGCTATTAATCTACGTTGCCACTACAGCCGCAATCTTCATAGTGTTTTTCATTTTGCTTCCAAGATATGGGCCACATTCTATATCAAGGCTAACATGCCCAAAATGCAAGAAGAAATTTAACTATCACTGGGTTCCAGGAGCCAGCTTCATTTCCCTGTATCGTGGAAACACAAGACGCCTCCATTGCCCCTACTGCCATGCAGTATCAACCTTTAACATAGCATCCACCAGAATCAGCAAACAACAAGCTGCCGCAATAAAAAACAAAGCCTAAACATTCAAATGGAGAGCAACCCTACGTTTTTCGAAATATTTAATATTCTTGGTTTCCAATCAACTTAAATCTTAAAGTTTGATAAGCACTAAAAGGAGTCGGCTAAAATGAAAGCACTGTTAAATGACGGTTTAGAAAAAGAAGGTTTAAAACTCTTAAAAGAAGCTGGCGTAGAAACTGATACGAAAAAAAGAGATCACAATAAGCTAGTTGCCGATGTAGGGCAGTTTGACGCCTTGATTGTGCGAAGCGCCACGAAAGTAACCAGGGAAGTTATCGAAGCAGGCGCCAAAGGAAAACTCAAAATCATTGGAAGAGCAGGCGTGGGCTACGATAACATAGATATTGAAGCCGCCTCAGAAAATGGTCTAGTCGTAAAATCTGCGCCTTATGGCAGCACTAATGCAGTGGCAGAGTTAACCATCGGTTTAATGTTAAGCGTATCAAGAAATACTTCCCAAGCTCATCATTCACTTAAAGATAGCGTTTGGAAAAAAGAGAAGCTTAAAGGAACAGAGTTGTCATACAAAACTTTGGGAATTTTGGGCTGCGGAAGAATCGGGCAAAGACTGGCAGAAATCGCGCGCCGCGGCTTTGACATGGAAGTAATCGGCTATGACATTAAGCCATGTCTTGAATCAGGCATAAAATTCATGACAAAACAAGAAGTCCTATCAAAAGCCGACTACATTAGCATTCATACAGGTGGAAAAGACCAAGTTGTCGGCGAGAAAGAGATATCGCTAATGAAGAAAACCGCTTACCTAGTTAACACTTCAAGAGGCAGCAACGTAGATGAGCAAGCACTATACACCGCACTCAAAGAAGCCAAAATCGCTGGCGCCGCATTAGACGTTTACATCGATGAACCTAAAAATGAAGGTGCTGAATTCAAGGGCAAACTCAAAGAATTAGATAACTTGGTTTTAAGCAGTCACCTTGGAGCATCAACAGTCGAAGCCCAAAGAGAAACATCAATCGAAATAGCACGCGTAATTTCAAATTACCTTTTAGGCGGAGACTTTGCTAACGCAGTAAATGCAGGTGAAAACATCGAGGTAGAAGAAATACCAGTTTACACTTTATTTATTCACCATCGAGATGTACCAGGAGTCTTCGCTAACATTGACAAAGTCCTGGCTGACAGCGATATCAACATACGAGCAAACTACTCAAGACAAATCGGAAACAGCGGCTACGCCATATCGGTATATGTACTCCACAAGAAGGTTAGTCCAGAAATCATAAAGAAGCTTAAAGCAATAGCGAACGTTTGCAACGTAAAAGTTTAGTATTAAAACCTGCTTGAATCAGGCATATAAACTAGTTTTCTTTTTTAAGGTAACCATGCGATTAGGGGTTTTATTCTCAGGAGGCAAAGACTCAACACTTGCTCTTCAAGTAGCTGCTCAGAAAGAAGAGGTCGTAGGCCTCATAACTATACTCTCGAGAAATAAAGAAAGCTTCATGTATCATACTCCAAACATTGAGATTTCAGGGCTCCAGGCGGAAGCCTTAGGATTACCTCAAATAACAAGAACAACTCAGGGTGAAAAGGAAAAGGAACTCTCAGAATTGGAAGATGCAATCGCTGAGGCAAAAATGAAGTTTCAGATAGAAGGCGTGGTGACGGGCGCGGTGGAGTCAGTTTACCAGGCTGAACGGGTTCAGCGCATATGCAACCATCTTGGATTGTGGTGCTTTAACCCTTTGTGGAAGCATGACCAGAAAGCCCTCTTAGAAGAGCTTCTTGAGGAAAGGTATGAAGTAATTATTTCAGGAGTTTTTGCTTACCCACTTGACGAAACATGGCTTGGAAAACAAATTGATACCAAACTAATAGATAGGCTAGTTGTTCTTCAGGAAAAGTACGGTTTAAGTCCAGCTGGAGAAGGAGGCGAAATTGAGACAACAGTTTTAGATGCACCTTTATTCAAAAAGAAAATCGAAGTCGTAGATTATAGTGTTGAATTTAAAGGAAATTCTGGAGTATTCATAATTAAGCAGGCTAGGCTGATTTCCAAATGATTCTTGTTGTAGATATGAATTGGAAGAAGGATTCATTAGGCTTTTACGAGTTTGTATCACCCGTTATAAAAATTGCTGAAACACAAGATGAATGCATCATAAAACATTTCCTTGAAGTGACTAACCAAGACATGAGTCAATGTGACAGTATTATTCTTTCGGGCACAGCACTCAAGGATACAGCGACTTTAAGGCAGCCAGAAAAGTTCATGTGGCTCAAAGAAACGGAAAAACCAGTTTTGGGAATCTGCGCAGGCATGGAAACGATTGGAATGGTTTTCGGCATGCGTTTGATCCGATGTTTGGAAATAGGTATGACACAGATAAAAATACTAAAAGAAAACTCGCTTTTCTCTGGAGACTTCAAGGCTTATTCCCTTCACAGCTACTGTGTCGAGCCCCCTGAGGATTTTTCTATTTGGGCAAATTCAACAAAATGTGTCCAAATCATTAAGCATAAAATCAAGCCAATTTATGGGGTCCTTTTTCATCCTGAAGTTAGGAATCCTGAAATAATCAAACGTTTCATTCTCCTGAATAGAAGTTAGCGCTTGATTAGATACCGCTGGAAGATTAGACAACAGAAACTTAATTACCAAGCAAACCAAATTTAAGGTATACTTATTTTGTGGATTATGTGAAGTGATTTTGACATGATAAACAAGTTGCCAGTAGAAAAGCTCAGAAGAGAATGTGAACCTAATTTCATGAAGTGTGAATCAACAAAGGATCTTGCTCCTTTAAGTGAAATTATTGGACAAGAAAGGGCCGTTCGAGCCTTGAAATTTGGGCTCGGCATAAAAGATCATGGTTTCAACGTGTATGTTGCGGGTTATCCTGGAACAGGCAGAAAAACCACGGTTAAAAACTTCGTGGAAGCGCAAGCTAAAGTTCAACCAGTTCCGCCTGACTGGTGTTATGTCAATAATTTTGCTAACCCCTATGAGCCGAAGGCTATTCATTTGCCAGCAGGAAAGGGAAAAGAGTTTAGAGATGATTCAAAATATTTTATTGAAAATGTTGTTCGGAATACTCTTCCAAAAGCTTTTGAAAGTGAAGATTACGTTGCAAGAAGAGATGCCACGATTGAAGGGCTAGAAAATCAAAGAAAACAGTTAATTAGCGAATTAAATGAGAAAGCTCAAAGCGAAGGGTTTGTAATTCAAACAACACCCATCGGTTTACTGCTTATTCCAGTATTGGATGGCAAACCTCTCAGCGAAGAAGAAATGTTAGCATTGCCTCAAAAATTGAAGGATAAGATCCAAGAAAAGAGGGAAAAGTTGGAAGCGGAATTTAGAAACACAATGCGGCAACTAATAGATATGGAAAGAAAAATTCATGAGGCATTGAAAAAACTCAACAAGGAAGTTGCTCTTTACACTATTGGCAATCAAGTGGAAATTCTAATCGAGAAGTACAAAGAAACACCGGAAGTAGCAACCTACCTAAAAGACGTTCAAAATGACATTCTGGATAATCTGCAGCAGTTTGTTAAAAGAGGCGAACCCCAACAGCAATTTCCGTTCCCAATGCCTTGGATGAAAGAGGAACCATACAAGAAATATGAAGTAAATGTAATCATTGATAATTCAGATACTAAGGGTGCCCCTGTAATCATGGAAACCAACCCTACTTACCCTAACCTTCTCGGCAAAACAGAGAAGGAAGCCCAGTTTGGAGCTCTAACCACTGACTTCAGCATGATCAGGGCAGGGTCCATACACAAAGCCAACGGCGGATACTTGATTATTCCTGTTGAAGAGTTACTTAGAGACCCGTTCTCCTATGACGGTTTGAAACGAGACCTCAGAGACAGAAGCATAGCTATAGCAGAACCTGAAGAACGTTATGGTTTTCTTAGCGTTAAAACCCTTAAACCTCAACCTATTCCTTTAACAGCCAAAGTAATCCTAATTGGTGATCCATACATTTACCAATTATTATTCCAGTTAGACACTGATTTTAGAGAACTTTTTAAAATCAAAGCCGAATTTGACACGGTGATGGATAGAACTGATGACACGATGATACATTATGCCGCTTGGGTATGCACACTCTGTGAAAAAGAAAAACTCAAACACCTCGACGGAACAGGAATAGCTAAGCTGATAGAACACAGCTCAAGGATTGCAGACGACCAATACAAACTATCAACACAATTCGCACACATAGCTGATATCATTCGCGAAGCAAACTATTATGCGTCACAAGAAAACGCCGAGTTCATAAACGCTAACCATGTCAAAAAAGCGATAGAAGAAAAAGTTTACCGCTCAAAACTTATCCAAGAAAAAATTCAAGAGATGATAACTCGCGGGTTCTTCCTAATCGACACTGCTGAAGAAAGGGTTGGACAAGTAAATGGCCTATCCGTTATGGGACTGGGAGACTTTGCCTTTGGCACCCCCTCACGCGTGACGGCAAGCATTGGCTTAGGCAGAGAAGGAGTAATAGACATTGAAAGAGAAGCGAAAATGGGCGGACCCATACACACAAAAGGCGTCTTAATTCTCAGCGGCTACATAAATGACAAATACGCTAGGGATAAACTGTTAAGTCTTTCAGCAAGACTTGTTTTCGAGCAGAGTTATGGAGGGGTCGAAGGCGACAGCGCTTCAAGCACTGAATTGTACTCGATTTTATCAGCGCTTTCTGGATTGTCGATAAAGCAGAATATTGCGGTAACCGGTTCAGTTAATCAGAAAGGTGAAGTCCAAGCCATAGGTGGAGTAAACGAAAAAATCGAAGGCTTCTTTGAGGTCTGCAAACTTAAGGGTTTCAATGGACAACAAGGAGTTATGATACCCGAAAGCAACGTACAAAATCTGATGCTTAAGGAAGAAGTTGTTGAAGCAGGGAAAGCAGGAAAATTTAGCATCTATTCAGTCAAAACAATTGATGAAGGAATAGAAGTTCTTACGGGAGCAAAAGCTGGGCAACGAAAAGAGGATGGAACTTTTGAAGAAGGAACAGTGAATTACCTTGTGAATAAGCAGCTTCGAGAAATGGCTGATAAGCTCAAAGAGTACCCGTTCCAGACGCAAGAGAAAAAACTGCAGGCTGACATGAAGGACTAATTAAAGATCAGTTTAGCTTTCCTTTTTTGTTCCTTCAGTTGTTGATTTAAGATATTGATTTTGAATATTGATTCTGAAGCATCAAAGCTTATTTTGCTATTAGAGATAAGTAATCACGATCAAAGTTGGTAGCTCCAAAAAGCAAACGCAAACGCAATAAAACCGTAGTAGCTTTGCTTCTTCCAGCACTCATCTTCATAGCAATTATAGGGTGGGCCATGTACTGGATAGGCGGCCAAAAGAAACCAAACAAAATTCAATGTAAACCAGTCGAAAAAGACAACGTAAGCATTACGCCCATAGTTTACGAAGAAAATCAAGAAATAACAAATGCATAATGTATAAAGCAAGCGCTTCTTTTAATTATTCGCAACTCTTCAATTAGAATTTTCTAGCAAAGCTTGCCTGCTTGTTGTTGCAATTACACAATCACAATTCCATTTATACTGCCCAAAGTTCTTGTTAAATTGCGAGATATAGCCATCCAAGAGGTACACCCATGCTTGGCGGGTCAGCTGTTAAACGAGGCGCGGATTGCCGTACCCTGAGAACGCAGGTCCTCTTTTTGATTCGCATCTCGGATTAGCTAGGGCGATCCGCCAAGCCAACTTTTGGTTATGTTCGTATGAGTTGACCGCTTTTTTGTATTAAATTTATTAAGGAATAGTGGCAATGCTATTTTTCGTGATCCAAATTGAGCTATAAAGCAAAAATGCATCCTAAAGTCAGTCAAGCAGAAATGGCGGTTTTCCATTCTTTAAGCATGGCAGGATTAACCAGCGGCATGGTTACTCAGAAAACAATAATTTTGAAATCTACTATTCCTGACTTTTGCTGGATGAACAAGCGTAAAATCGTTTACTTAGATGGCACTCCAGTGCATTCTACTGACAGGCAGCAAGAGCGTGATAATCAAATCGATGATCTTTTGGAAGCTCAAGGTTGGGATGTGCTCAGAATTCCCTATCAACCGCCTTTAACAGAGAAAGGTTTGCAAGAAATTATGACAACCATAAAGCGTTTCCTAAACGTGGACAGTGATACATAGAGTTTTCAGATAAATGGATTACTGAAAAAGCTAAAGTTATGAAAAGATATTTATTTGTTAGAAATAACCCTTTTCAGAATGCTCCGGTAGTATAGTCCGGTCAAACCTTACTAAGACTTCTTAATAAGGGACCATGTATAGCGGCCTCTCGAGTCGCGGACCCGGGTCCAAATCCCGGCCGGAGCACCATTTTATTCAGTTTGGGAACGGATTTTTTCTCATTGAATCAATTGTTATGAACTTCTACTTCTTTAGGAAATCTAACCATGTTGTTTCTATCACAGATGTAACCTCTTCAATTTTAGCTACCTGCCTTTTTCTTAACATTAAGTATCTTTTTCCAAAACTGAGGGCTAGAAACACGATTTTGTAACTTTCTTCGACAGTCTTTCCATTGGCACCACTCCAGCAATAGCTACTTCTCCATGATCAACAAAGCTTTGATTGCTTGGGGCACGACTTCGCTGCATTTAACTTCTAAATATCGCTTGTTTTTCGCAAAAATTCTTGGAAAATTTAGATACCATATCTACCATGCAAATAATTAGTTGAATGTCCCTGAATTAATTATTCGACAGCTTTTTGAAGAGAAAAACTATTTGTATGCGAGTGTTGAGCAGAGTTCTTCTACAGTTCGATTGAGCGTTAGTTCTGCCATGTTTTTGCTATAATCCATTATTCGTCTTGAGCTGTCAAAAATTAAGCGCAAAACCGAAGCTATATTTGGGTCTAGTTTTTTGCTCGACATTAACATGATTAACTCGTTTTCGAGTGGAATCAAAGATTCGCGTTTTGAAATTAGTTTCTCTGCGTCCTTGTATTCCCTTTTGAAGAGTGCTTTTATTGAGTCGTCGTAGAGTTGGTTCGCTTGTGAACTGAAGTTAACTAGTTGATTGTATATTTCTTCATCTATTGGATCTTTCAGGAAAAGAGTTTCGTCATCGATCAATTTTTGCAGCGACCCCAGATTGTTTATGATATTCATAGCGTTTTGGGCAATGCTTTCTACGTCGTTAACAGCTATGCGATAAAGTAGAAATTCTTTGGGTGTTCTAAAACCCAGTTCTCGATATAGATTCCGTTCTATGCCATATTTCAGTTGGCGAACAATATACAGTCCCAAACGGTTTACATCATTGCGGGCGCTTATTACTCCGTCAAATAAAGCAGTACTTCTGTCTTTTAAAGCCGAAATGGCATCTCTGTTTGCAGAGAGTGCTACAATAGCCATTCTTCTAACGGCTTTTTCAATAGGGAATTCGGAGTGTTTAATTAGGATTTGCAAGGTGATTTCGTCTGATGTTTCATCGATTATTTCTGACCCAAGAAAGTTGTCTCTAGCTAGATTTTTTATTTCATTTTTGTATTTTACTGCGTCCTGGGTGTTTTTGAAGTGGACTCTAATTATGTCAGCGCCTATGGCGTATAATGCGCGAATCATTCGCAGGGTAGATTGTGTTGGCTCTTTCGGGTCAACGTTTATGAAGTATTCCTTAAGTTTCGATGAGTTGTCTCTGCCTTCTTTTTCTTTGATTTTTCTGGGAACCAGCATCAATGTAGAGTCTGGTTGGATGCTGAATGCTATTTCGCCACCCCTTTTTAATTCTAGGTCTTGGACCCATTCTTTTGGTAGGGAGATTATGTACGACCCTCGTCCCGTGCATTGCACTTTTCTATAACCTAGGTCTTTTTCTGCCAAAAGCTCACCTGATATATGTTTCGTTTAGATAACATAGTTCATGAAGCTGCATATAAATGATTATCAACAAAGTTATATAGAATACATGATATTTATGTGGGCTAACTCTAATCAAGAAAGTGGTAAAATGGCAGTAAACACCCGCAAAATAATCATGACTTCTGGTAGCCAATCAACCACAAACAAAGTCATCTTATGCACAAACGATGTTGAACTGCACATTCTTATGCTCACTTGTCCACGCTAAACACGAAATTTAATAGGTTTTAACTATGGTAAAAAGAATAGTTGCAAAACAAGAAGTATGCATAGGCTGTGGACTATGCGAAGTGTATTGCACAGTCCAACACTCAAAATCTAAAGACATAATCAAAGCCTACAACAGCGAGCAACCTAAACCAATAAGCAGAATTAGACTGGAACTAAACAAGCCTATCTCCTTTGCCATCCAATGCCGGCATTGTCAAGACGCGCCATGTGTAACTGCTTGCTTATCAGGCGCAATGCAAAAAGATGAAAAAACAGGTTTAGTGACTCATGACCAAGAGAAATGCATGGGCTGCTGGACCTGCATAATGGTTTGCCCATATGGCGCCATAAAAATGGATTTACAAGGTAAAGTTGTCGCCAAATGTGATTTATGCCAAGGCTTTGAGGAGCCAGCATGCGTTGCTAACTGCCCAAACCAAGCGTTGGTGTTCAAAGAGGTGAAACTCTAAAATGTCAAAGTACCTAATTGTTGGCGCTTCAGCAGCTGGCATAGGCGCAGTTGAAGCCATCCGGGAGGTAGATCAAACCGGAACCATAACAATAATCTCAGATGAAACATGTGCCCATTACAGTCGCCCAATGATTAGCGACCTTGTTAGCGGGAAAGCAAACATCACAAAAATGAAGTGCAGAAACGACAATTTCTGGAAAGAGAACAATATCGAAACACTCATGGGCAAAAAAGCAACAACCTTAAACCTCACTGAGAAAACTGTTCAGCTTGACAGTGGCGAAAAAGTTGCTTATGAAAAGCTTCTGCTTGCAACGGGGGGCAAACCCTTTATTCCTAAGATGGAAGGCTCAGACAAGGACGGAGTATTCACTTTCACAACAATTGGGGATGCTCAACGGCTTGCAGCTAAGATTGATAGCACAGACGCAAAGGCGGCAGTAGTTATAGGCGCAGGTCTTATCGGAATAAGCGTAACCGAAGCACTTGTAAAACGTGGCTTAAAAGTTACAATGATTGAGTTGCAAGAAAAAATTCTAAGCTTGCTACTAGACGCAAAAGGTTCAGACCTTGTGGAAGCAGTTGTAAAGAAAGCAGGAGTCAACATTGTAACTGGCCAGTCTGTCCAGAAAATCCTGGGCAAACCAGATAACGAAAATGTGGTTGGCGGAGTAATCTTAACCAAGGGTAATCAAGTGCCCTGCGACCTTGTCATTGTAGCCATTGGTGTCATTCCACGCACTGAATTGGTAGTTGGAACAACGGTGAAAGTCAACAGGGGAATAGTAGTGGATAATACAATGCAAACAAATGTTAGTGACGTTTATGCAAGCGGCGATGTTGCTGAAGCATACGACTTCATCATGGAGCAGAATCGTCTCTTGCCCCTTTGGCCCCTTGCAGTCTTGGAAGGACAAGTTGCAGGATATAACATGGCGGGTAAGAAAACGACTTACATGGGCGGCACTAACATGAGCAGTCTAAAGTACTTTGGCATTCCCATAGTTTCCATAGGTTTAGCTAATTTTAAGGAAGATCCAGCGCTGGAAGTGCTCGTTAAACAGGATGCTGAACGGAATATCTACAAGAAAGTTGTTCTTAAAAACAACGTTATTGTGGGCTTAACGCTTGTGAACTGCATCGAACGAGCAGGTGTCTTATTCTATCTTATAAAAAATGGCGTAAACGTGAAAAAATTCAAGCAAAAACTCCTCGAAGACGATTTCAGCTGGGCAACATTGCCGACTAGTCTGCAGAGAAAAATGGGTGTCGTGCAATAAAATGGATAAAGATGACGGAAAAATAATCAGTCCATTTGGAGATGACAAGGATTTCTCAGGTTGTGCCCTTTTCGGTATGATGAATACGGAAGGCACTCGTTTCGGCTCTAAGGACCCAGTTCGGGCAATAACAAACATGCATGATCGGGGTAACGGTTTAGGCGGCGGATTTGCAGTTTACGGCATATATCCAGAGTTCAAAGATTACTACGCTTTTCACATAATGTATCTAAGCAAGGATGCTAAGGAGAGTACTGACCGTCAACTTGCTTCAAGATTTGACATAATCTATGACGAAGAAATGCAGACAAAACCAGCCGATGTACATAATCCTCCGTTAGTTTGGCGGTATTTTGTTCAACCTAAGAAACATCGACCTGAAGGCCAAACAGAAGAAGATTACGTCATTGAAGCCATTATGCACATTAACACTGAAACTGGAAAGGCGTTTGTCTTCTCAAGCGGCAAAAACATGGGTGTATTCAAAGGCGTAGGCTTCCCAGAAGATGTCGCGGACTTCTTCAGTTTAGAAGACTACCAAGGATACCTTTGGACATGTCACAGCAGATTTCCCACAAACACACCAGGCTGGTGGGGTGGAGCACATCCATTCAACATATTAGACTGGACAGTAGTGCATAACGGTGAACTCTCATCCTACGGCATAAACCGCCGCTACCTGGAAATGTATGGTTACAAATGCACCATGCAGACAGACACTGAAGTGTTAGCGTACGCGGTTGACTTGCTTATACGAAGACAACATCTCCCGATTGAGCTGGTATCTCAAGTATTTGCTGCGCCGTTATGGAGTGAAATAGACAGCATGGAACCAAAAAAAGCACAACTTCTAAGATCACTACGTCAAACTTATGGCAGCTTACTGATGAACGGACCATTCAGCATAATCATTGCTCACCACGGCGAAATGATAGGCTTAACTGACAGAATCAAACTACGACCATTAGTAGCCGGCTCAAACGGCGACTACGTATACTTATCATCGGAAGAATCAGCCATGCGTTTGGTTTCACCAAATCTGGATAAGTTCTGGTGTCCAAGAGGCGGAGAACCAGTTGTAGCTAGACTAAAAAATAGCAGCCCAAAAATCCTTGAGGTGTTACCTGGAGGGCAAATTTAATGAAAACATACGTAATCCCAGAATATTTGGTTGAGCGTGACCAAAACCGATGCATACGCTGCAAAGTATGCGTTAACCAATGCACATATGAAACTCACTCCTACGACCCAGAAACCGACAAGATTTGCAGTAAGGAAGAGAACTGTGTTAACTGCCAACGCTGCGTAACCTTCTGCCCAACCCACGCTATCACCATAAGAAAGAACCCCAACACTAGCAGAGAAAACGCCAACTGGACGATGGAGGCTATCCGAGATGTGAAAAAGCAAGCTGAAAGCGGCGGAGTAATCTTAACAGGCATGGGCTGTGACAAACCAGACTATACCTACTGGGATAGACTACTCCTAAATGCTAGCCAAGTAACAAACCCTTCAATTGACCCGTTGCGTGAACCAATGGAGATTAGAACTTATCTAGGTGCAAAACCAGACAAGCTGGAAATAGAAATGGAAAACGGCGAAGCAGTACTTAAATCCGAGCTAACTCCGCAACTTTGCCTTGATATTCCAGTAATGTTCTCAGCAATGTCATACGGCGCCATAAGCTTAAACGTACATGAATCCTTAGCTCGAGCGGCCACTGAATGCGGAACATACTTCAACACTGGCGAAGGCGGCTTAGACAAAAGTCTCTACAAATACGGCGCTCACGCAATTGTCCAAGTTGCATCCGGACGGTTCGGTGTGCATCCTAAATATCTGAAGGTCGGCGCAGCTGTAGAAATAAAAATTGGTCAAGGTGCAAAACCAGGAATAGGCGGACATTTGCCCGGCGAAAAAGTGACTAAAGATGTGGCTAAAACTCGCATGATACCTACTGGTACAGATGCGCTTTCACCTTACCCTCAACATGACATCTACTCAATTGAGGACTTACGGCAGTTAATTTATGCGCTTAAGGAAGCGACAAACTACAGTAAGCCTATCGCCGTGAAAATCGCGGCTGTTCACAACGCTGCAGCAATCGCCAGCGGTATGGTGCGGGCTGGAGCCGACATAATAGCCCTTGATGGTGTCAGAGGCGCAACAGGCGCAGCACCCAAAGTTATTCGAGACAACGTAGGCATACCTATCGAGTTAGCAATTGCACAAGTAGACCAGCGGCTAAGAGAAGAAGGCATCAGAAATAACGCTTCCGTAGTCGCAGCTGGCGGCATAAGGAGCAGTGCCGACGTGGTTAAGGCTATAGCGTTAGGAGCAGACGCCGTGTACATTGCAACTGCCGCTTTGATAGCTATCGGCTGCACTGTTTGCCAACGCTGCTACACTGGCAAATGCCCATGGGGGATTGCTACAAGTGACCCGTGGATTAGCAAACGCATCAACCCAGATATAGCTACTGAACGGTTAGTCAATTTGCTTCAAAGCTGGAGTTTAGAGATTAAAGACATAATGGGCGGAATGGGCATAAACGCGATTGAAAGCTTACGCGGTAACCGACTAGCCTTGCGAGGCGTCGGCTTAACGAGAGCTGAGTCAAAAATCTTAGGCGTAAAGTTGGCAGGCGAGTAAAAGATGCTTGAACAAAAATCGAAGCTGGAAATCGATGCAAAATACCTACCAATCCTACAAAGGGAAAACAATGTGCTAAAAATCAACGCAGAAGGACTCTACTACAAGGACTTAAACTGCCTATTGAGACAGGCAATATGCACCAGTGACCTTGAAAAAATTGAAGTGCATAACGTCTGCGGGCAGCGATACATTGGCACTGACTTAGACACAAACATCCAAATCGACGTCTATGGGACTCCAGGAAATGACCTTGGCGCCTTCATGAATGGACCCACGCTTGCGATTCATGGCAATGCACAGGACGGCTGCGGCAACACAATGAACGAGGGGCAAATAATCATAGATGGCCACGCCGGAGACGTAACAGGAAACGCGATGAGAGGCGGAAAAATCTTTGTCCGAGACTACGTTGGCTACAGAGTGGGCATACACATGAAAGAGTTCCAACGAAAAATCCCCCAAATAGTCATCGGGCACACGGCAGGAGACTTCTTAGCTGAGTACATGGCAGGCGGAATAATGGTTATTTTGGGCTTGAACTTAAAGGAAGGCGAGAAATGCAACGCAAGATTTGTCGGCACAGGAATGCATGGTGGCGTGATCTATGAGCGTGGCGAAATTCTTGAACCTGTAAACGGAACAAAAACAATGAAAGTCGGCAAACGAGACACCCAAACAATTGAAGACTTAGTTAAGCAATACGCTAGACATTTCGGCACCGACGCAAAAGAAATAATGAACGCTAAATTCAAGAAAATACTGCCAGTATCAAAAAGACCGTATGAGAAACTGTATTCCCACTAAGTACTCGTGCGTATCTAATCTAAAATTTTTTGCTCGCCATCTATTATGACATTTCATCATGTCTTGCTGAAGGCTTGACTCAAAGCGGAGCTGCAAGATTTGGCTTTTCTCTCTTCAACAGTAATTGGGTCAATTTTGAAATAAGAAACATTCATCCTTCTAAATTTTGGCGCGAAGAACTGCCATGGATAAGTGAGGTTTGAACTGCTTATCCCAACTTTAAGAACCACGGAGGTTCCAACTTGAAACTTGCTCTCAGAGGCTCGGGAACCTGCAGGAGATTCCTCCTTTAGGTGGTCGTTTGAACCTGACTCTTTGAATTAACAACGGCAAAACACCCCATTTCCACACATTGCGACACATCCCGACACATCCCGACACATCCCGACACATCCCGACACATCCCGACACATCCCGACACATTTCTAACCGCAACCTGCAAACAATTCAAACCCCAAATCAGAAAAGCAATCCAAAACGGCTTGAACAAAGAATGAAAAATGAGTGTTGTTGTTCTATCAGACAAAGAGGCTCTTGCACTTTGCCTTTGCCTTTTTTTAACGAAATTTGACGTTTCTTGACGTATTTTGACGTTTTTTGACGCAGCCTGAAAACAAGACAAGCCCTAAACCAAAGAAGCAACTTAAACAAACAGAACAAAGATGGCAACGCAGCTATTGCTGTATCACTAAACAACTTTGCAAACAATTTGTCGAAACGAAATAAACAATTATTTTCTTTTTAAAAAAAAACTAATAGAGGTTGCGTGCTTCTTTTCTTTTCTCTGCTTCTTCGTAGAAACGCAGAACTTCATCTATTATTTCGACGTTAGAGAGAAGCATTCGTCTGCAACAGTACCGTTTCAAGCCTAAGCTATCTAAGATATCGCTTGCGTTCTCGCCTGTTTTAATTCGTCGGGTAAACTCGTCCCATTGGTCTCCAACCAGTTTGCCGCATGTGAAGCATCTTACAGGAATAATCATTTGTTTTTCTCCACCTTACCTGTAACTTTTCTGTTCCTTTGCTCGAGCACCTGCTCCGCCGACCTTTTTGGTTTCTTTAGTTCGAGAGTCGCCAGCAATCATTGTTCGGTCATATTCGCTAAAAACTGTGCGTAAATGAGTGCTCTTCGTCCACTTCAAAAGTGCATTCGCAACCGCCATGCGAGCCGCTTCAGCCTGTCCCATGTAGCCGCCGCCACTGGTTTTAACATCCATATCTAGTTGCTGCCAGACGTCGCCGCCTGCCTGCAGTAGAGGCTCCATTATTTTTGCGCGAGCGATGTCTGGTTCGTAAATTTCAACCGGAGTCATATTTATTCGTACTTTGCCTACGCCCTGCTTAACTATGGCGCGGGCAACTGCTGTTTTTCTTTTTCCACTAACAACTAAAACTTTTTTTGCGGGCATAATTATTTCATCCTATCGTTCCATCCAATTTCTTTTGCCATTTCTCCAAGGGTAAAATGGGGCCCTTTAAGATTGGCAGATGAAGCTTCAGTGAAAGTGATCATTTCTTTGTCTTTTAGCTCAAGGGGTACACCCATGAATACTTTGAGCCGTTTATACGCGTTTTTGCCTTTCGGCTGCTTAAACGGAACCATTCCTCTCACCGCTTTTCGCAGGAAACGGTCGGGTCTTCGATAATGGAATGGACCACGCCTTGGAGCGCCTACCTCAAGGAAGATGTGGGCTTCTAAAACTTTGCTTTTCTTTTTGCCTGAGAAGACGGCTTTTTCAGCGTTGAGGATGATAACTTCTTCTCCGTTTAGTAATCTTTTGGCAACTTTACTGCACATTCTGCCAACTATTAATCCTTCAGCATTTACTAATGTGACAGGAGCTTTTCTTGTCGCTTGCATTTTTTTCACCGAATTATCTTTATGTTTGCGCCCTTCGGATTTTTCTCTAAAAGCTCAGGGATTGAAAGATATTTTGCTTTAGCAACAACAAGTTTCGCCTTAGCTTTCTCAGAAGCTCCAAACGACGCCACCGTTACTGCATGGTTTATGCTGCCTGACCCTAAGAGTTTGCCGGGAACAACCACTACATCGCTTCTCTTAGTATTCCTGTTTATTCGGCTCAGGTTAACTGAGATGCGTTGACTTCGCGTTTTAGATAAATAGTCGGCTACATCTAGCCAGATAGCTGCTTGTTTTTCTCTGCTCTCTTTCTTTAGAAGACGTATAAGCTTGATTAATTCTGGGTTTGTTGATTTGGTTTCTCTCATTGCTGTTCAGCCTTTATTAATTCTTCAACTTCGTTTAATTGTTTGCCTAACGTTTTGGTGGCTTCTTTAAGGATACGTTCTGGAGGAAGTGCACCAGTTGACTCAATGTTCATTACGAAAGCATTCTTTTCCCACTCAACCTTCAACGGCGCCGGGTTTTTTGGGCAAGCTTCAACGCAATCCATACAAAGGTTGCATGCCAAGAGGTCTCTAACATCAACTTTCTCGTCTTTGTAAACGAACACTTTCTTGGGACAAATTTCCACACACTTTGCACAGTCTTCACATTTCTCTGTTGGGACGGTTATTTGTGGGAAATACTTGTAAGCGCACATTGAAACTGGCTGCCACTTAGCGTGAGTTTTGCCTTTTCCGAGACGGGCGTAGGCTTCAAGTTTTAGCTTTTGGTTTTTAGCCAACTTTATTATTGGGATTTTGTCTGATACAGGGATAATTTCGGGGTTTTCTGATACGATTTCTCCTGAGTAAACGGTTCTTGTTCCATCTTTTGCTTCAGCATCCAGAGTAAGCGTAACTCGGCATTGCGAGCAGCCGAATTCACTTTTGCACTCGCATACTTCAGGAAGATTGTAAGCATCCAAGTCAGTTTTCAGTGGCGTCAGTCCTAGTCGATGGGCAATTATTTCATCCTGCAAAATTGAGGAATTTTCTATCATGACGACTTCTTCAATTGCCATGGTGGGAACCTCAGCAAGTGCTATTCGACGCAGAGCATTCATTAAAGGAACATCCGCATCTCTGACGATTATGCGGAGGGTGTTATCATTTTTTTCAAGGATTTCTATTTTCACTTGCCAAGACACTCCAATAATGCGTTCAATACAGATATAGGTGCATTATTTCAATTTTTCTGTTAATAAAGAAAGGAAATTGAGATTAGACTCTTCTTCCTCTTCTGCCACCAGGCCTTCTCGTGCCATCATGGGGAATAGGTGTAACTTCTTCGATACGCTCAATACGGAAACCAAACCTTGCAAGAGCACGGATAGCTGCTTGAGCACCTGGCCCTGGAGTTCTTGGTCCCGAACCGCCTGGCGCTCGTACCTTAATGTGGATGGCTGTTATTCCCTTATCTCGAGCCACTTCAGCTGCGCCTGTTGCCGCGCGCATAGCAGCGTACGGTGATGATTCCATGCGATCTGCTTTCACGAACATACCGCCGCTTGTGCGAGCGATTGTTTCTGCGCCTGAAATGTCAGTAATGTGAATTAATGTGTTATTATAGGAGCTGAAGATGTGAACGATCGCCCATTTCTCGTTTCGTTTGCTGTTGGCGCTGCTCAAAATCTGCCGCCTCTTCCGCCTCTTCTTCCGCCTCTAGCAGGCTGCCTAATTTCTGGTTGTTTAGCTACAACTGCTAATCCGACGCGTAACGGGTGAGCCTGATTTGCAACTGCACTCTCTGGGGAATAGATAACTTTTGTTTCATCCGCTTTAGGCACTAAGTAACCAGGTATTGTTACTCGGCGGCCATCAATGGTCACGTGCCCGTGAGTGATTAGTTGGCGTGATTGGAAGATTGTTCTCGCTAAGCCTTTACGGAAAACGATTGTTTGAAGCCTGCGCTCTAAAATATCTTCGATTGTTAAGTCTAAAACGTTGTCCAACACAGCGGTTTCTTGTAGGATGCCTAATTTTTTGAGTTTTGCAAGCTGCTCGTTTTCCATTCTTGCACGTTCTTCAGGAGTTTTACTGACAAGAGAACGGGCGATGCCTCTGGTTTTTGACAGAGTAGTTTTAAGACGCCAAAGCTCATGCTTGTTTCTTAAACCATATTGACCTAACAGTTTAAGTTCTTCTTGAAGGATGTCTTTGCGCCATCGAAATCTGGGAGTATCAAATTTCTTACGTTGCTTCTTTGGATCTCCCATATTTATTTGCCACCTTCAGGGGCTGGAGCTCCACCAGGCTTCTGCAACAAAGTCTTCTTTTTAACTCCTAAAGCTTTGCCAGCTCTTCCAGTTGTTTTTGTTCTTTGCCCACGAACCTTTAAGCTGTAAGCATGACGATATCCACGCCAAGACCTGATTTCTTTAGCTTCATCAATATCCATTTTTGTCCTCAAAACAAGGTCAGCGCTTAAAAGGTGCATGTCTTTCCCCGTTGCCGAATCTTTTCGCCTGTTAAAAAGCCAAGTTGGCAGACTATATTTTGCCGGATCTTTGATAACATCCTCTATTTTTGATATGTCTGATTCCGCTAAGAGACCTACTCGCAAGTCAGGGTTTACTCCTGCCTTTTTTAGGATTGCATTTGAGAGGCTCATGCTTACACCCTTTATTTGCGCCACCGCGTAAGAAACCTTAAGGGTGCCTTGAACGTCTGTACCCATAATACGAAGTATATAGCGATATTCCTGTGACATGTTAAATTTCATCCGTTTTTAAGCTTTAAAGCATATACGAAATGAGACAGTATTTATTTAAACCTTTTTGACCGATGAAGAATTAACTTTGTGTTGAAGCCGTGAAGTCGTGCATCGTGTTCTTCTTGAGCAATTTCGTCTTATTTAGCCGAAACTTATACTAATCGCATGAAGATATGAGAACAAAAGCATGATAAATACAATAACAATAATTGGCTTAATTGCCGCTTCTTTCACTACGGTTGCGCTTTTTCCTCAGTTAATCAAGGTTTGGAAAACAAAATCAACCAAAGACATTTCAACCGGAATGTTTTTGCTTTATAGCGGCGGAGTGTTCTTATGGTTTGTTTATGGAATTTACCTGAATGATACGCCAATCATTATTGCAAACTCCTTAGCTTTCATCCAAGCAGTCACAATATTAATGCTCAAAGCAAAATACAAATAAGATCACTTAACAAAAACTTTGAAAAAGAATGAAGCTGTTTAAAACTTCTTTAAATATTTGAGGAAATAACTTGCCCCAAGCACTTTTTAACCCGGCAGCTAAGTGTACGCTTTGACGATTTCTGGGAAACTATCTTTGAAGAATTTTCCCATTTATTCTCTTCTTTGTTGAGGTGATTATAAAAGATGCAGCACATGCCATAATGGCGATTAATGAAAAAGCAAGCGCTTGGTAGGGAAACTCTGGAACTTCTGGAGAAGATGAAGACACAGGTGGAGATAATTGAGGAACCGTAATTGCACCAAATGCGTAAACCAGGTCGTCGGAATCAGTATCTGAAGAGGCGCCTATATAGACCACGCCGTTTGAAACAGCAGGAGAAGATACCACAGCGGAATTTTTGCCAGGAACCTCGTAGCTCCAGATGTATGCGCCCGTTGTAGCGTTCAAAGCGTAAAAATTGTCTCCATACGAGCCAACGTAAACAACCCCGTCCGCCACTGCGGGAGTGGAAGTATCCGTATAATCACCCGTGGAGCCAGTCGGATAGTTCCATATTTTTGTCCCCGTGGAAGCGTTGAAAGCGTAAATGTTGCCGTCCTCTGAGTTAACATAGACTAAGCCATTTGCAACTGTAGGGGAAGAAGATCCGTAGTTGCCTGTTGAATAGTTCCATATTTTAGTGCCTTTCGCAGCGTTCAAAGCGTATAAATTGCCCTCTCCTGATATTGCATAGGCTATACCATTGGCGACTGCAGGAGAAGAATCCGCAGAATTGCCAATTGTGCAATTCCATATTTTTGTTCCTTTACCAGAGTTAAGAGCGTAAACATCACCATCTCCATAGTTACGTACACTAAACCGTTTACAACGGCAGGAGAAGAAAACGTAGAATCACCAATTTTGTAAGTCCAAATTTTTGTGCCGGTTGCAGCGTTTAAAGCGTACAAGTTGTCGTCATCCGCGCTAAAATAAACCTCACCATTGGCAACAGCAGGAGAAGACACCACCGCTTGCCCGTTGGTGTTGTAGCTCCATAAATATTTACCGGTTGCAGCGTCCAAAGCATACAGATTGCCATTATCAGAGCCTATGTAGACAACATTGCCTAAAACAGCGGGAGAGGATGACACCGAGTAATCAGCTGCAAAAGTCCAAAGGGTTTGGTTTGTGAGTGGCCCTGTTGAAGTAGAATAGCCTGTATGGGTCAGGTCATGATGGAACATGGGCCACCAGTCCACGGTGGACTGTTGAGCTTTCACTTTTGGCACCGACATATAAAACAGCGATAAACACAAAATCCCCAAAAAGAACACGCTTAATATTTTCTTCATTCCTGCCCAACCTTAAGAAATCGCTGGTTAACTACTAATTCAAAATTAAGCTTTAAAAATTTTTCATTTAGAAAACGCGAGCTGCCTATTGCGGCGTGCCCTTAATCACATCTATTACGTTAATTGCGGAGTTTATCCATCTCAAATAGGCATTCAAAGTTGAGCGCAAGGCAATCGTGTCCTCAGCTTCTACCGTCAAAACCAAAAATAAGCCATCTTGTTCTAATTTTATTATGACACGCCTCGTTACTTGCGCATGGGCTTCTGGCGTTAAAGCATTAAGAAGTGTGGTTAACTGTTTATGAGAAGGAAGTTTTAAGCGGACGGTACATTTTGCATTGGTTGACATTTGTCAGCTCCTAAGATTACCAGCGAAGTTCAAAGTAATAAACAAAAAATAGGTTAAAGCCGATTTCTGTTTCTTTAATTTTGAGCTTTTAGCGAACCCAATAGGGCTCTACTTTTTGTGAAAAAAATCGATAGCGAAAAGAGAAACACAAAATAAAATAAAGGAAAGAAAGTTTAGTCGGTTTCTTCTTCAGTTGCCGATTCAGCGGTTTCAGCCTTTGCCGCTTCTTTTGTGGCTTCCTCTACGGTCAAACCTTTAGCTGCACGTTTAGCCACAATACCTAGCTTTGTTGTTGGAGTGTATGCTCCGCCTGAAAAAGTGAAGCCGCATTTGTTGCATTTCCAAACGCCGACGCTTTCACGTTTTACGCGTACGAAGCCGCAACTCGGGCATTTGTGAGGGCTCTTGAGTTCGGTGATTACTTTTATGTAGCGTTTCCTAACTGTGGCACCGTACCGTGGTCCTAAGCCTCGTGTTGGACCGACTTTCTTTGTTTTCGGCAAGTTTTTCACCAATTAAGCTTCTTGCGTATTTCAGCTGCTTTTTCCTGAGCAATCTTTGATGCTTCTAAAATCTGTTGTGGTGTGAAATAGCCGGAGCCGCCCTTTTGAACGGCGCAAATGTTTCCTTCGTTGTTAATAGCTATTGATATTCGTGAATCCATAACTTGCTCTTCTTCCAGACCAGGGTCAACAATGAGATTATTATTGATTTTTCCAGTGGTAACAGTGATTGGGTGGTTTTTCACTGGTAACGGTGTGTAACCCTGTTTAATTTTTAGTTCGCCATCTTTGATTTCGTAATTAGGCATCTTTGTGTTTAGCAAAGCAGCCATAGCAGCTATAGCTGAAGCATCAATTAAGTTTCCATCATGATTGAGCACGTAAACATCTACGAATACAACGAAAACTTTCTTTCCTGGTTCTATGCATAGCTTTTCATTGTCAATTGCTTTTGATTCGCGGATGCCTCTGTCAACAACTCGAGCCAATTCAATGGAATCTTCATTAGGTGGTCCTGGCTCAAAGTTCGGCGAGGCGACTGGAACAAGCTCAGCGTTAACAGTCAAGACGCCTTCATTGGGTGTGTCGGGGAATGGTTCTCCAGTTTCTACTTTCACGCCTACAAGAACCTCTGTCTTCCCAAGGAAAACTCTAGCTGAACCTTCAGCTCGCTCAATTAAACCTTGTTCAATCTTGATTTCTCTGGTATCACGTAAACTTCTATCGTCTAATCTTTTTCCTTTTTCGATAAATTGCTCAATCTGCTTTAGTCTAACTCGAGTAACAAGTGACGACATTATTCTTCAGCCTCCTCCTTAACAACCATGTACTTGGTTTTTAATGCTTCCTTCTGCATTTCGTAGATTTTCTTGCATCCATCAATTGCCATATTCATTGCTTTCTCAAATTCTTCGGGTGTAAGGTTCCCATCCATTTGAAGCAGTGTAATCGCATTCAAATTAGGCATATAAGCCACTGGAACATCTGCGGCGCCAAGCTTGTCCTCGGCATCGTACAAGTCCAAAACAACAGTGTCATCAACCTTCCCCGCAGCGCAACCAACTACCAAATCACGCATTGGAACACCAGCGTCAGCAATAGCTAGTGCAGCGGCAGTAATACTTGCACAACGTGTTCCACCGTCTGCTTGGAGCACCTCAACAAAAACGTCCACACCTGTCCGTGGATAAAGCTCCAAGAATAAGGCTGGTTCTAAACATTCCTTTATCACTTTTGATAGCTCCACTTCTCTTCTTGAAGGCGCAGGTGATTTGCGTTCCTGTACTGAAAATGGAGCCATATGATAACGGCAGCGCAAAACCATGCGGTCTGGCAATGATAAGTGCTTTGGATGCATCTCTCTTGGACCGAAAGCCGCAGCTAAAATCTTGTTTTTTCCATGTTCAATATATGCTGATCCATCAGCGTGTGATAGGACTCCGACTTGAAGCTTTAAGGGTCGAAGTTCATCTGCTTTTCTGCCATCTAATCTGATACCTTTCTTATCAATTAATTTTTCAGGTTTTTCATTCATTCTTATTTTCCTCCACTTTACCTTTACTTTCTTTAAGTAACTGTGTTACGCGGTCTGTCAGGCCACTTGTGTGGGATTCTTCCTCAATTTTTTTGATTGCTCTTATGGCGAGTTCCTCCTCCTCGAGGCTTTTCCCAGTAACCAATATGACACCGTTAAGCCCTAGAATAATTTGGCAATTCGTTTCCTGTTTTATCATAGAAATCATTGAGCCTTTTCTACCGATTATACGAGGAATCTTTGTTGGCGTTACATGGAGAATTTGTCCCTTAGTTATTTTTCCCAACCCTGGCTCTCCAACAGTTAGCTGTGGATCATGCGCTCTGTCATAGGAAGCGATTTTCGCGACAATTAAGTCGCCAGCGTTTAGAACTTGTGATAATTCGTCGTTTTGAGGCTTGAAGGGTCTACTTAACACGTCTGATGCACGCAGGAGCGCTGTATAGGGCGATTTAATATCAACTGTCCAGCCGTTAAATCCGACTTCCACGACAGCCCCAATAATAATATCACCCATTTTAGGCACGTAAAAAGCCCTAAGTGCAACAACATTTACTTTTTTATTATCGGCATCTACCAGGCCGATTCTTGAGGCGTAAATTTTGTTCTGTTCCATGTACGTGTTTTCACCAGTTAAATAATCGCCTTCAGCAAGCAATTCTCCTGGCGTTACAAGCTGTTTTTTTTCAAAGAATACTGGCATAATTTTTCACCATCCAATTTTATCTCTTAAGAGACTATTTTTGCTTCTCCACTTCCTTTAGTTACGTCGCCAAGTTTGTTTAGCAACGAAGCGTATGATCCAGCAGGCAACTCTATCTCACCATACCATGAGCCGTCTCCACGCCATTCTTCCCGTTTTATGGTACCGAGAGTTTTGACTGACCCATAAGCTCTTGCTGAGTATTGTGCGGGTATCTTCACCGCGACTGTTACTTGCTCTATCTTTAGGGGCAGAATTGGCCGCAACAGTTTTACTATGTCTTTGGCTTGTTCTTCCACTGGCTTATATGGGTCAATTGGGTAACGGATTTGCTCCATCGCATTCTCAATTCGCATTGGAGGATGCGGCAGATTCGTTTTTGGATCAACCGCCTGTCTTGCAATGAAATCAATCACTTGTTTTCTCTTGTCTTCAACCATCTTGCGTCTTTGTTCAGTTGTAAGTTGTAGCGTTCCTTTCTTTAGTATCGTGTCAGCAACTTTTAATGGATCTATGGTTCCGAAGGCTTTATGCATTGCTTCTTCTGAAACTTTGGTGCCTTTGTTCGCGTCAGAGAAAATTATTTCAGCAGCCAAAACTTCTGTTATTCCCGCGATTTTACCGTTACGGTAATCTAATGCTTTTTGAGGTTTGACTAGGATTTCAAAATGCTCGTTTTCTTTTGTTAATCGTGCAACGGTGAACTTTTCACTCATCGAGTTTTCACTTGCTTGAACCCGGCTCTTTGATGTAGCCTTCTACAGCGTCGTCACTCAACATTTCCATTTTCTTGGTTGCAACAGGTATGACCGCAATCTTTATTCTTGGGGGCAACTGCCTTGCATCTAGGGCTTTGACTAAGCATTTTACAGCGAGTTTGGTGCTTTTTTCTAAAGTCAAGTCTTCACGGTATTCTTCTTTCAGAATTGGTACTACAGTTTCTCTTCCTGCACCTAAGGCCGTGGCTTTGTATCCTCTGTAAGTTCCGCTTGGGTGTGTCCCGAAAACTCTTGTTCCTGTTTTGTCGACTCCCCCGAAAATTATTGAAACTCCGAAGGGTCTGACACCGGCATGCTGTGTGTACATTTGTTGTATGTCGCAGATTCGTTTGGTTACAACTTCTACATCTATGGGTTCATCATAGGTTAATTTGTTACTTTGAGCGTATATTCTTGCTTGGTCGATGAGTATTCTGGCGTCTGAGCTTAAACCCACTATTGCTGCGCCGATGTGGTCGTCTACCCTGAAGATTTTCCATGAGTACCCTGCTTCTTCAAGGACTTCTATATTTTCTTCTGAACCCAGAACAAGCCCTTCTGGACATTGGATGCCTAAAATAGTGGCTCCCCGGTTGACCAATTCCATTGCGTATTCGACTTGGAAGAGTCGTCCGTCAGGCGAGAAAACTGTTATCGCACGGTCATATGCTCCTGGTGCTGCAAACACTGACATAACTTAACCTCACTTTACACTATACACTTTTTCACAGTCTCATATAATAACTACGCTAAAAACCTTTCCTATCAACTCAAATATCAGTTTCCCCACGATTCAAGGTTTTAGATGCATTTTTCTACAAACGTATTCTATAGGCAATTTATGTTCTGCCTTAAGTCTGTGCAATGATTATAAAAGTCATTCTTTAATTTGGGCAAAAGCCAAGGGCGATTATGTTTAGCTGTTCATGTTTTGAGTGACTAAGTTCTGTTCTGGTTGTTTTGGGTTGCTTTTTTGATTCAGGACTTGACAAGGTATTCGTTACGATTTCAGCTTAAATTTATTTAGAGCTCCAATGAAAAATAAATCGGTAACAAGGGTGGGATTTGAACCCTTAACTATGTGGAGATGTCACCCCAAAGCCCTTTCTTTTGTTTTTGCTTTCCAACTATGCTTTATGGTTTGATTGATTTTGCTTTCTCCTCAAATCTTAATTACATTTCTTCATTACTCAATTCTGAGTAATTTTGGGGGGATACCCCTTTTGGAAAAGACTCTCTGAAAAGACCTAGTTTAGACCGTTTTTAGTCAATGCCTCTTTTTTCGCGGCTTATTTGGTCTGCAGATCCTTCGGTTTTGCAGGTTTTTTATGCAGATGATATTTATAACTTGGCAAATCAATAGTTGGAGGTCAATATTTTCGGGACCTATGAAGGCACGATGATGGCGGACTCTGATGCGGCAACAATCTTGCAAATACTGAAGGACACAGTAGCCGTGCCTAAACTGGTTAAACCAAAATGCGACCCATTCGAAACCTTAGTTATATCGATTATTTCACAAAACACCGCTAACACCAACACTGAGAGAGCCTTCGAAAACCTCTCGAAGCAGTTCGAAGTGACGCCTCAAGCACTATCAAAAGCCGAAACAAACAAACTTGAAGCCTGCCTTCACGTTAGCGGTCTCTACAAAAGCAAAGCCAAAACAATAAAAACAGTCTCAAAAATAATTCTCGAAAAATTTCACGGCTCACTGAAGCCGATTTTATCGTTGCCTCTTGAAGAGGCTAGAAAAACGCTCATTGAATTGCCGGGAGTTGGGCCGAAAACGGCGGATGTTGTCTTGCTTTTCTCAGCAAATCAACCCGCCATTCCTGTGGATACGCATGTGAAACGGGTATCGAAACGGCTTGGGTTAGCACCTGCAAACGGCGGTTACGAAGAGGTGCGTTTGAGTCTCCAGTCGCTGTTTGACCCGAAAGATTACTTGGCGGTTCATCTGCTGTTGATTGCGCACGGCAGAAAATACTGCAAGGCAAGGCAGCCACTTTGCCCAAAGTGCCCAGTTAGGGTTTATTGTCCATCGAGCTGTTTAGGGGATAAGAAATGATTAAGCTACCGTCCGCGGTTGAGAAGTATTTCCCCTACCAGAGCGTGCGTCCTCATCAAGACGAGTTTATTTCTACAGTTTATAACGCTGTGCATGAGAAACGTTCAGTTCTCATCGAAGGAAGCAACGGTTTAGGAAAAACCATCTCGGCTCTTTCTGCTTGCCTACCATTAGCAATGGAAAAAGATTTGAAGATACTTTACGTGGCACGAACCCACAGGCAACACGACCGTGTAATAGAAGAATTAAAAGCTATACATAGAAAGCAACCCGTTGCTGGGGTTTCTATTCGTGGGCGTAATGAAATGTGCCTTAATGCTTTTGCCACTGGAGGAGCTTTTGACTCAAAATCAATGATGGAAGTTTGCGAGCTGTTGAAGACCAAAAGCAGGTGCCCATACTACGTCAACGTTACTAAGCGAACACCAGATTTTATTCAACTTTCCGCCGCAGTTGCTACTCGCCCCTATTTAGCATCCGATATCCTGTTAATTTGCATGAAAAGAGAGCTTTGCCCATATGAATTGGTGAAGTCCGCGGTGTCAGAAGCCAGAGTAATCGCTTTAAGCTACTTGTATGTTTTTGACCCCAACATTCGAAATGCCTTTTTGAAAAATTTGGAGCAAGAACTATCAAAAATCATATTAATTGTGGATGAGGCGCATAATCTTCCTGAGACAGCTATTGACATCTCAAGTAGCAGTTTATCCTCTTTCGCCGTTAAGCAGGCAGAGTCAGAAGCTAACAAGTTTGGAAATAAGGAAGTTGAGAGATTTGCTCATTTCTTTAAGAATACAGTGGAAAGTTTAACTGAGGGGGTAAGTCGCGAGAAGATAATTTCGCCCAATGAAATAATCGAAAGCTTTGAAAAATCGGGAGTTATCGACGACACAAAAGGGTTCTTTGAACGCATGTGCGAAGCAGGCAACGCCATTAAGAAGAGTTTGTTGGCAGAAGGGAAAAATCCGCGGTCATATGTTCATTCAATGGGGGATTTCTTGCTTAGATGGCTGGAGACCGCTGAGGACGATTCTTTCATACACGTAGCAAGTTGCTATCTCAATAGAGAGAGGAACAAAACGGCAAAATTAGAAGTAGTTGCGTTGGATCCTTCAAAAATTACAAGGCCAGTTTTTTCATCGACTTATGCTAATGTGATAATGTCTGGAACACTTCAGCCTCTGCAGGCTTATGAGCAAATAACAAAGCTTCCTCTGAACACTGTGGAATGCATTGTTCCGTCGCCGTTTCCGAAAGAACACGTGTTCTCAGCCGTATGCTCAGGGGTAACTACAGCTATGGAAAAAAGAACCCCAGCTATGTATCAAACCATCATTGAACGAATAAACGAGGTGGCGGACAATACGCCAAACAACACGGGTGTTTTTGCTGCTTCATTCGAAGTGTTAAACTCAATACTTTCTGAAGGGTTAGAGAATGCTCTATCAAAACCTCTTTTTCACGAAAAAAGAGAAATGACCTCAGAGCAAAATGAAAAAATGGTGTCAAATTTTAAAGAGTGCGGCAACCGAAACGGCGCCGTGTTCCTTGGCGTCCAAGGCGGAAGAACCTCCGAAGGCGTAGATTTTCCGGGCAACCAAATGAACTCCGTAGCAGTTGTGGGAATTCCGTATGCCGAGCCAACGCCTAGGGTGAAAGCTCAAATTGATTATTACGAGAAATGTTTTCCAGGGCTTGGACGAGAATATGGCTATGTTTTGCCTGCTATGAAAAAAGCATCTCAAGCTGCTGGAAGACCAATAAGAACACTAGATGACCGGGGAGCAATAGTCTTTTTAGACTATCGTTTTGCCACAAATTATTGCCGAAGCTTCCTCCCTTTATGGATAAGCAAGGGAATGAAAACGTTACCCAACGAAAAAAATGTTTTAGCTAACGAAATCAGCAATTTCTTTAAGATTCAGTCTTGAATTTCCTGTAACTTCTCGTTGAGGATGACTTTTCCAAAAACAAGCCTCTGAGGCTTGGCTGAAATTGCAGTTTGAATTTTTAATACTTTCCTTAAATGGTTAATTTCACGCAAAACACCTATTCCCAAGAATTTGCTGCCAGAACCGTATAGCCCGACAAGCAGTCCCTTTTCCCGCTCCTGATATTTCGGAAGACTCTTTCTTGGTTCAATTGTCAATTGACTGAGGGGATAGCACCGAAGCTTTGCGTTTTTCATATATTTTGCATAAGTCATTTCGCGCAGGCTTTTGCGTTTTTCCGCACTTCGTTGATTAAGAGAAGAAGAGGGCTCGACCATAATTACCGAAGTATCGTCCAAATTGGCAACAAGAGGTCTAAGTTCATCTTCCACTTGCACACTAACTACAAAATCCGGTCTTAGCTCTTTGATTAGTTGCAACTTATAGTCAACGGCCGCACCACCTGTAACCCAACCATCACTGTTAACCACAACAAAATCAATCGGCTTCTCTAAAATCTCAGCCTTCAAAGCGGCTAACCCTTCAATTGTTTTGGCTACCGCCATTATTGGTGAGGTAACTCCTACAAAAAAGGCGTTTTTAAACTTCAAATTGTATAATTCTGTCAATGGCTTAGAAATTACCGCGTAACCAGCGGTTCCTGAGGGACCAATGTCTGATTGACCTAAATCGCCGTCTAAAACGGCGACCTTGCATTCCCCGTTTACCAACTTGTTTACTAAATAAGTGCAATAACTGCTTTTTCCAGAATCAATTTTTCCTAAAAGCAAGACAACCAAAGGCTTCTTCTGTACGCTCAAAATTGCCTTTAGGGGTTTATTCCAGGACTCAGGAATTGTGCTGCCTTCAGCCTCTTCAATATTTGCGTTTGCTCCTAATGAAATGTTAAAAACTGCTTTTTCAGGGACAAAAAATGGCAGGCGCTTTCCTTCACGAACAACAGTTTTCACGGCATGTTTTAGTTGGTAACCGAAAACTTCAGCTCTGCCAGAAACTACAGATACAGATGCTGGGCCGGAGACTAGCATTGTTCTATTGGATCCGACTATTTGCTGCAATCATTTTCCTCCTTGGAATAATGTAGCCTGCTCTTCCAGCAATCCTTATAGCTGAAGAAATATGCCTGATTCTTCGGCTACGTTTGTTCTTTTTTAGGGGAAGGTTAGTACCTACCTCACTTACCACTTCCAGGGCTACGGCAGGCGGTAAAGCATCATCTAAGACTTCGACTAATTCTTTGTAAACAGGAACACCATTCCCAATTTTAACGGAAACGTTGGTCACAGTGAAATTAACTCTTCGGGTAGTCTCAATTATACTTTTAATTACCTCTTGCATGCTAAAGCAGTTGCATTCCTCAATATCTTTTCCATCAGCTATTACTGCTAACCCAATTGCTTCACCCGGGTCAATGCCTATTACTATTTTTTCGTAGGCTTCCTTTCCTTGAAGCATGCGTTTTAATTCGCTTACCAAATCGTCAAGCTCATTTTCGAGTGTAAAGATTAATAACTTTTCGTTTCTTACTAAACGCCTTTCCTTCTCAGTTGTTATTGCCACTTTCACTTCAGCAGGCACTGACTCGCCTGGAACTAAACTTATGAAGGGAATATTGTGCTCCCTCAACTTGTTAACGATTAGAAAGTAAGCTTTCCCCTCTACGGTTGCTACTGCAACTTTTTCTGTCAATAAATCAACCTGAATGGTTATACGTTTAAGCGCAGAACACATTACTAGCTTCAAGTTTATAATCTTGACGCGAAAAAGGGTAAAATATGATCACAATCAACACAGGTTGCAGCTGCATCGATGGCACCATCAACGGAGGCATCTTACCCGAAAGCGTAACTCTAATTTATGGCGAACCAGAAACTGGAAAAACAACGCTTGCAATACAATGTGTCGTTAGTTGTGCCTTGCAAAACTACAAGACGCTATTTGTTGACTGCGACAACACTTTCTCGGCCAAAAGGCTTTCACAACTTTCAGCGAATAAGTTCAACCAGATTGCTGAGCAAGTCATCTTAATTAAACCTAGGGATTTCGAAGAGCAAACCGCAATTATAGACCGCATTCAAGATTATACTACAAAAAATTTTGGGTTAATAGTAGTCGATACCTTGACGTCTTTGTATGGCGCAAAAGTTTGTGAATCATCTCGAAAAGACTTCAGCGTAAACCGCGAATTGAACAGGCAATTAGCAATTTTGGCCCAGACAGCAAAAATCCTAAAAATCCCCGTTATTATAACAAGCCAAGTGCGAAGTGTTCTTGATGACCCAAATGTGTGTATCGCGCCCGTTGCAAACAGAGTTTTAAAATTCTGGGCTGACACAATAATCGCTATGAAACCTACGGGCTATCCTCAAACAATCAAAGTTGTTCTTGAAACACGAGAGAACAAGCGGGAAGTTACTTGTTATGTACAAATAGGCGAAACCGGATTAAAAGATACCAAATTCCAAGAATGATGATAAACAATATGGAAATAACTCAATTAATAGTCGAAGCACTAAAATTTATTTTCCCAGCCTATTGCGCAAACGCCACGCCAGTGCTTGCAGGTGGAGGAACACCGATGGATTTCGGAAAGAACTTTAATGATGGCAAACGAATTTTTGGAAATAACAAAACTTTCAGAGGCTTTTTTTTCGGCTTGGCAATCGGCATATTGGTTGGATCAATTGAATGTGTACTTTTTGGTTTTCCAATCTTATTTGCCATATTGATTCCTTTAGGGGCACTTCTGGGCGATTTGACAGGAGCTTTTTTTAAGAGAAGATTAGGGATTACTCCTGGAGGTTTACTACCTATAGTTGATCAAGTTGACTTTGTGGTTGGCGCAATCGTGTTTTCTCTTCCTCTAGCCATTGTAAATTGGGAATTGGGAGTTACAGTTTTGATAATAACTCCGCCTATTCACTTATTGACAAATTTCTTGGCATTCAAGATGAAGTTAAAAAAGCACCCTTGGTGAGAATAGAAATCTGTAGAACAGAGGGAGAGTTAAGCTCCGCCTGATGATTTGAAAGCAATTGCGCCTTCTAAGAATATGTATGATAGAAGCAAAAATGCTACGCCTATGACCAGCATCATGTAAGCTTGTCTTGGGTTGTAAGCGCTCTTGGTGCTTTGATAAATAGCAAACAGACCAATGAAGCCAAAACCATACAGTATTACTGCGATTACCGTGTCAGATATGAATTGTGAACTAAGGCTGGGATAGAGGAAATAGAAATTGCCGTTAACGTAGGCTGAGGGCTGAGGACGTGTAATAAGAGTAAATAAGCCACCGCCGAAAATAAACACGGCATATGCGATGCCTACAACAGTAATCAAGAGTGCTGAAGGGGTAGTTGTTGAAATTCTATGAAACCATCGACTCAGCGAAAAGGATACAGATGAAGACCGCTTCTTTATTTTACTTGACATTTCCAGTCTGTCCCTCAATCATATGTTTTACTACATCTTAGCTTGTTCTCCAGTTAATGAATTTTTCTGAATCACAAAGAAAGATTCATCTCAAAATATGGTCCGACGATTTACTTCGTTCATCAAATTTCCTAGCAAAATTTTGACTAAAACCCTAATGTATGACTAGAAAACGATTTTTTATGCGTCCCTTCTGCAGTTAAGTTTTCTGGTTGCGCGCTTCTTTCGAGGGACAATTAGGATTTAAGCATAATTTCCAAGACCTTTTCCCTTTGATCCACACACGCAATATCGCGTAACCACAGCTTTTGCAAGTGGCATTTAGCGGTTTTACAATTCCACTTTGAGGTAGCGGAAAAGTTACGTTGCACTTACCTTTGAAATAGTTTGTACAGCCAACAAAGCGTTTTCCAGTTTTCTTGGAGCGCAAAATAACTAGTTTTCCATCAGCGCACGCCGGGCATGCACCAACCATTTTTTCTTTTAGCCGAGCTTCTTTCAACACCTGACTTATTTGTTCTCCTATAACTGATTCTTTTTCTTTAAAATCTAGTAGGACTGGCTTTAATATTTCAACTGCATTTTGCAGTGCAGCTTTTTTTGTTTCTTTTCCCTGCTGAATTTCATTCATTTTCTTCTCAAGCGTTCTAGTCAGTTGAGGCGAGACAACGGTTGGGCAATACTTTACTAGGATTTCAATGATTTCAAAGCCAAGGTCAGAAACAGCGAGACTCTCGTTTCCTTGGATGTATTTGCGGTCGTATAACGTTTGAATGGTTGCTGCCCTCGTTGCTTTGGTTCCTATGTCCTCTTTTTCCATTTTCAAAAGTAAAGTGCGAGGATTATATCTTGCTGGTGGCTTAGTAAACTTTTTTTTCGTAACAACTGTTTTAACAGAGATTTTTTGTCCCTGGGTTAAGGGAGGCAAAGTTGTATCTTTAGTTTGAACATAGGGTTTGTAAAATCGTAGCCATCCTTCATTTAATGTTAGCATTCCGCTTAGGTTAAAACGATATCCGCTGATGCATATTGTTGCTTTCGTGGTTTGGCGAATGGTGGGCTCACCGAAAACGGCCATAAACCTGCGAATGATGAGATCGAAAATGTTTCTCTCAAGTGAATTCAGGGGTTTCTCCGGCAAGTTCCCGGTTGGGTAAATGGCCGGATGTGCAGGGTCCACTTTTTCTCCTTCATTTGGTTTCAAAACTGGTTTAGAAAGCAATTCAGTTGTTTGTTTTCTGTAAGATGGTATTTTAGCTAGTTTTTTTAATACGTCTTCGTAGTTGATTGTCGGTGGAAGTTTTTGGCTATTTGTTCTCGGATAAGAGATTAGAGTTTCTAAGTACAGGTGCTGAGCTATGTTTGAAGTACGCATCGGCATAAAGCGGAAATTTCTGTAGGCTTCACTTTGCAAAGAGCCCAAATCAAAGGGGACTGGAGGGTTCTGCGCAAACTCTTTTACAGTAATTGTTTCTATTTGACCTTCTTTGGTTTTGCAGGCATTAATCAGTGCCGTTGCTTCTTGCTTGCTTTCGACGGTTTTTTCGAATTCAGCTTCGTATTCCGCGTCATTTATGATTATTTTAGCGGTTATGCTCCAGTAGGGAACTGCCACGAAGGATTTTATGGTTTTTTCTCGATCTCCTAAGAATTTGAGGGTTGGTCCTTGCACCCTGCCAGTGCTGAGGTTGGCATATTGTCCGCTGCTGCTTTTAAGAGCCATTGTTAGGGCTCTGGACAGGTTTATGCCGTAGAGCCAATCGATTTCGTGCCTTGCCAGTCCGGCTTCAACAAGAGCAAAATCCAAATGCGGCAGTAAGTTAGCGTAAGATGCCTGCAGTTCCCCCGTTGTAAGTGCGGAGTACTTCATGCGTTTGGCAGTTTTTTCCTTGCCACCGCAAGCGTACTTGAGTATGCAGTAGCCTATTATGCTACCTTCAATGTCAAAGTCGCAAGCGTCTACGAACTCTTCAGCGTTTTCGGCTAACTTAGCAATTACATTTAGCCAAACACGGATCTTAGAAGCCCCTCTTTCAGCTAGGTATCTTGGAACCCATTGATAATCGAAAACTGGATAATTCCATTTTGCTTTTTCCTTGCTTGCAACAGTGTAGAGGTGCCCTAGAGCTGGAACAACAACTAAATCGCCGTTTCTGTATGCCTGATAGTAAGGAACGCCGTGATCAACTATTTTTTTGGCTTTTCCATTAGCATCCAGAGCCATAGCTATTCTGTTTGCAACATCAGGTTTTTCAGCAACAATTAACTTGTATTTTCCCACAGGCAGCTAAACCACACGCTCTAACATTTCAAACAGTTCTTCTTAAAATAAACTTTGCATATTCGTATTTAGCTTCGATTTTTGTTAGTGAGTGTCTTTAGAAGACCAGCAACGGTGTGTGTTGTTTTAAACAGTTTGTTTTGGGTTGCTTTTTTGGTTTAGGGCTTAATTTGTTTGCATGCTGTGTCAAAAAAAAGTCAAAATACGTCAAATTTAGTCAAAAAAGCCAAGGCAACGGTGCAGGCCTCTTTTTTGTCTGATAGAACACCTATGTGAAGTTTGACTATTTGGGTCTTTCTTCTCCTCATTTCTCCCCTAATTTCACTCTAATCTTTCACTAGTCAACGACGAAGGCAAACACCTATCCGCCCACACCAAAGAGGCAATATGGCAACGCATTCAACTCTTCATCAATCAACAACACGTCCACAGTTAAGGGACAGTTCTTTACGGTGAATCAATTCAAACCAACAACTTCCTAGCAACAACTTCCTAGCAGCCGCCACCCTAGCCGTCTTCTTACCCCTCCGACCAGCAAGACAACGATACGAACGACTAATCCAAGTATCATATTTACTCACATGAGTAGAAGCACACTCCATCATTATCCAACGAAGCCACCTACTACCCTCCTTCGTAATGGCACCATGATGAACCATCCCGCCAGACTGGTAAGTAGACGGCGCCAAACCAGCATAACTACAAAGCTTCTCAGCAAACGGAAAACGACCAATATCGCCGACTTCGCTTTTTACCAGTAACGCAGAGTAATAGCCAATGCCTGGAACAGTCATCAAAAGCTTCACGTCTTCATCATTTCTAGCTAATCCCTCAAGTTCTTTAGACAAAAGTCTGATTTCTTCACTAAAAATATCAATAAGTCTCAAGTATGATTCAACTGGATCCAAATTCAAGCCATGAAGCCAAACCAACCCATCCTTAGTCCACAAGCCATGATCAGTCGGCCACTTCAACCCTTGATATGTAAGAAAACTCTTGATCTTCACCCGCAACCTAACTCTTTCTCTAACTATGAAAGCTCGTCTGCGAACCTTTTCTCTCAAATCGCCAGTTACTTCATCTGGTACATATGAAAGCGGCAACCAATCCATCCTTAGCAGCTGTGCAATAGCTTTAGAGTCTACTCGATCGCTTTTAATTTTAGCTTCTGCAATCAGCTTAGTCTTTTTTGGATGGGAAACAACAGCGTTAAAGCCTTCTTTTTTGAGTTGACGATATAGTGGTGCAACAGCGGTGGAGGATTCCATGGCGACTTTTCCAACCTTAAACTGCAACAGGTACGAAGCTACTTTCTCATTTTCCATTCTTGTTTGATCCACTATTTTTCCTTCAGAATCCAAAATAGTCGCATAAGTACTATCCTTATGCACATCCAACCCACAAACTAAGGCGCTCAT
>JBEKPG010000019.1:0-45877 GCA_049520955.1 Bathyarchaeia archaeon
GCCGTCTTTGGGCGGAATTTTAAATTCTGCAGACTGCAACGCCTTAGAGAATGCGTCGGAGAAGTTTTCGCCTAAACATGCTACTTCACCAGTACTAAGCATTTCAACGCCAAGAACTGGGTCAGCACCGCTCAAACGCATAAAGCTGAACTGTGGAACCTTAACTCCAACATGTGGTGCAATAGTCATTGGTGAAAGTTTAACACTATCAATTTTCTTGCCTAACATGGCCAAAGTGGCGAGCTCAATTAGGTTTATTCCCCGAGTTTTGCTGACAAACGGCATTGAACGGGACGCTCGTAGATTGCATTCAATGACGTTAACTACGTCATCCTTGACAAGATACTGGATATTGAAAGGCCCGTGAATTTTAAGTGCTTTGACTATTCTTTGGGTGCAATCTTCAATCTTCTCCTGAACCTCAACCTTTAACGCTTGGGGGGGAATGGTCATCGTTGCGTCACCGCTGTGGACACCAGCAAATTCAACATGCTCCATTATTGCACCAATAAGCACGGTTTCGCCGTCAGAAACGCCATCTACCTCAACTTCTTTGGCACGATTTATGAATTTGCTAATAACCACTGGGTGATCACGCGAAACCTTAGCAGCTAACTTGAGAAAATTCTCCAGTGACGCCTCATTGTAAGCAACACGCATCGCTGAACCAGATAGCACGTAACTGGGACGTACAATAACTGGATAACCAATTTCCTCAGCAAACCGTTTTGCCTCGCTAATCGACAAAAGTTTACTCCAACTAGGCTGAGAAATCTGAAGCTGGTCCAAGAGTGCGCTGAATTTTGAGCGATCCTCAGCTAAATCCACGTTTTCAGCGGAGGTGCCCAAAAGTTTTACTCCCGCATCAGAAAGGCCCATTGCTAAATTGTTCGGAATTTGACCTCCAACACTGGTGATGACGCCAAGCGGGTTCTCTTTTTCATAAATGTCCAAGATGCGTTCGATTGTGAGCTCTTCAAAGTACAGTTTGTCTGAAACATCGTAGTCTGTGGAGACTGTTTCAGGATTGTAATTAACCATTATTGCTTCTTGAATACCGTTTTTCTTGAGCGCCCAAATCGTGTTGACGCCACACCAGTCAAATTCTACGCTTGACCCAATTCTAAAGACCCCAGCGCCTAACACGATGACTTTGCTTTTGTTGCTTGTTAATTCAATGTCATCTTCGTCTCCACCGTAAGTTAGGTAGAGATAGTTTGTTTTTGCTGGCCATTCAGCCGCCAAGGTATCAATTTGTTTAACTACTGGAATAATGCTTGAGTTTTTTCGAAAAGTTCTAATCGTCGCTTCATCAGTGCATTGGCATTTAGCAATTTGCTCGTCTGAGAAGCCTAAGCGTTTGGCTTCACGAACCACTTCAGCTGCATCGATTTCTGCAAGGTTGAGTTGTCGAAGGTCTGCTTCCATGTTAATAATATTTTGAATCTTGCAAAGGAAGAACGGGTCAACACCGCTTAAGCGGTAGATTTCCGCGACGGGTATGCCAATTCTTAACGCTTTAACAATTGTGTATAGTCTCTCATCTGTTGGGTTCGCAAGCACGTCACGTATTCTATTTTCACTCTCAAACTCTGAATCTTCGGGATTGCAAACTAAACCTATCTTGCCAGTGTCTAACATGCGCACAGCTTTCTGTAGTGCCTCTTCAAAGCAGCGACCAATAGCCATAACCTCGCCAACAGAACGCATTTGGGGACCAACATGGCGGTCTGCGTTCTTGAATTTCTGCAGGTCCCAACGTGGTATTTTCACAGTTATGTAGTCTAATGCTGGTTCGAAACAGGCTGTGGTGACTTCGGTAACTTTGTTTATGAGTTCGGGAAGCAAATAGCCTAAAGTTAGTTTTGTAGCTATGTAAGCCAAGGGGTAACCGGTTACTTTGCTGGCTAAGGCGGAGCTTCTGGACATGCGTGAATTGACTTCGATTACACGGTACTCTTCGGATTTCGCGTTCAACGCCCATTGGATATTGCATTCGCCGACAATGCCTAAGCTGCGTATAGCGTTTATTGAAGTTGAACGAATAAGGTGATATTCACGATTTGACAGGGTTTGCGAGGGAGCTACAACTATTGAGTCTCCAGTATGGACGCCCATTGGGTCGAAGTTTTCCATGTTGCAGATTGTTAAGCAGTTGTCTGCGTAGTCGCGCATGACTTCGTACTCGACTTCTTTCCAGTGCCCAACGTATTCTTCAATCAGGATTTGGCTTATTCGGCTTTGGGCTAAACCGCGTGTTGCAATTTCCTTTAATTCTTCAGGGTTACAAGCGACGCCTGCACCCTTGCCGCCAAGAGTATACGCAACTCTAATTATGACTGGATAACCAATTTCATTAGCAACTTCCAAAGCATCTTTTACCGTAGTCGCTGATTTGCTGTTTAACGGCGTAACATTTGCTTTAAGCATCGCTTGTCGGAAACGTTCGCGATCCCCAGTATCCTCTATCGCATGGACAGGAGTGCCCAAAACCTTAACATTGTACTTTTGAAGTATACCTTTTTTCTCAAGTTCTAGACCGCAGTTTAAAGCGGTTTGTCCACCGAAACCCAAAAGGATGCCGTCTGGACGTTCTTTTTCAATAACTTTCTCAACATACTCGGGCGTAACGGGAAGAAGATACACTTTCCCTGATAAACGTGGATCAGTTTGAATAGTGGCAATGTTAGGATTAACCAAGATAGTATCTATGCCCTCTTCCCGCAGAGCTTTTAGGCATTGACTTCCGGAGTAGTCAAATTCGGCCGCTTCACCGATTTTTATTGCACCACTCCCAAGAACCATCACTTTCTTTATCCAGTCAAACTTAGGCATCCTTAAGTAACCTCCAACAATTTTGCAAACTTGTCAAACAGCAATTCAGTGTCGTAGGGTCCTGGCGAGGCTTCCGGATGCCATTGTACGGCAAAGACTGGTTTGTTTTTGTGTTTTATGCCTTCTGTGGTTTTGTCGTTGGCGTTAATGAACCAAGTTTCCAATGGAGTTTTCTTTAGGGATTCCATTTCCACAGCGTATCCGTGATTTTGAGTTGTAATATAGCAACGATTGCTGTTCAGGTCCTGGGCCGGTTGGTTTTGGGCTCGGTGGCCAAACTTTAGCTTGTAGGTATCTCCGTTTAGCGCCAATGCTAATATTTGAGCCCCGAGGCAAATGCCCATAAATGGAACTTTGTCAACCACTTCGCGAACACAATCTATTGTTTTAACGCATTTTTTAGGATCACCTGGACCGTTGCTTAAGAAGACGCCGTCGGGATTGTAAGCCATAACTTCGTTGGCTGAAGTGTCATAGGGCACGCGTATGACGTTTATGCCTCGCTTGAGCAAGTTGCGGATTATGCTGTATTTGGCTCCGCAATCGATTAGGACAACGGTTTTTTTGCCATCTACGCTGTATTTAATGGGCTGTTTAACTGAAACCTCCTTGACCAAATCAGTCAAGTTAGGGTCAGCAATGTTCTGGCTATTTCTTAAGAGAATATCCAAATTAGGCTCTTCGCCTGATTCAAAAACCTGCAGGTTTCCGAGCATAACTCCATGTGTTCTAAGTTTCTTTGTTAAGCGTCTGGTGTCAACGCCGTATATTCCTGGGACGCCTTCGTCTAAGAGCCACTTATCTAAGGTTCTTGTTGATGCCCAATGGAAGGGTTCGTGGCATAGCTCGTGAATCACTAATCCTTGGACTTGGATATGGTCTGACTCGAAATAGAGCGGAAGACCCAGATTCAATTCGTTTGATGGAACGCCATAGTTTCCTATAAGCGGGTAAGTTAACGTTAAGACTTGACCCTTATATGATGGGTCAGTGAGGGCTTCTGGATATCCAACCATTTGAGTCGAGAACACGACTTCGCCTGAGATTTTTCCTGTTGCTCCAAAACCGTTACCGATAAATGACGTTCCGTCTTCAAGAAGCAGAATTGCTTTTTTATTTTTGTTGGACGTGCTATGTTGTGGGACCAAAGCCCTATTCTACCTATAAGTTTGGATTTTTAAGTCTTACGTTTGATGGAGAGTGTGAAAGAGAATAAGATTCTACGATGGAGTTGAGGGTGTTTTCTGAGTTTGAGAGGTTCTGTTTGAGTTTAGATATATTTTTTTTTAAATCTGTTATGTTCTTTTTAAATGCTATGATTGCTCTTTCAACCTCGACGGGTGAAGGACCACCTTCTACTTTATACGTTTCGATTATTTTGCTTGGATTTGTGCATTCAACCAAGTCCTGTTTCTCAACAATTAATTCGATTTCAACCGTTTGCTGAGCGACCTTTTGCAGCAGCTCAGGCGTCGCATCCGCTAAAGTTTGCTTTGAATTAATCAGCGACCTGACTAGAGCACCAACTATCTTGTGCGAGGTTCGGAAAGCAATGCGATATTTACACACAAGCATGTTAGCAAGTTCCGTGGCGCCAACGAAACCTGCTCCAGCTTTACTTTCAACATTTTTTGACACTTTCAAATTGGGTATAAGCTGTGAGAACATGAACAATGAGCTGGCTAAGTTGTCTGTTGAAGCCCAAAGTTTCGGTGTGACTTCTTGGAAATCAAGATTATATGTGGATGGCAGATTCTTTAGAGCTGCAGCCGAGGCCACAAAATCACCTAATGCATAGCTGGCTCTTGCACGGATAACTTCAAGCACTTCGGGATTCTTTTTTTGAGGCATGATACTGCTGGTTGATGTGAAATCATCAGGCAACTCGACCGTGCCGAACTCTTGCGAGCTCCAAATTATTAGGTCCTCAGCTAATCGGCTTAAATTCACTGCAAGTAAAGTTAACGCAGCTTGTGCTTCAAGTATGAAGTCTCGGCTACCGACAGCATCAATCGAATTCTCTAATACTGCGTTGAAGCCTAAGAGCTCAGCAGTTCTTTTGCGATTTATTGGAAAACTTGTTGTCGCTAACGCTCCAGCTCCAAGTGGACAAAAGTTAACTCGTTCATAAGCACCCTGAAGTCTCTCTATGTCACGCTCTAACCCTTGAACATGTGAGAGCAAATAATGGGCAAATGTAACGGGCTGAGCAACTTGCAGGTGAGTGTACTCCAAAATTACCGTGTTGACGTGTTTGCTGGCTGTGTCTATGAGGCTTTTCTGTAACGCAATAACCTTAAACATCAGTTCGATGAGTTCGTTTCGGAGTTGCATGCGGATAGCAGTTGTAACTTGGTCGTTTCGGCTTTTTGCGATATGCAGGTTCCCACCAACTTCAGATCCAGTTTCCTTGAGTACGGCTTCTTCAATGGCCATATGAACGTCTTCAGCAGAAGGGTCAAGCTTGATTTTTGACAGTTTTTGAAGGGCTTTTAGGATTTTTGCTCCGTCTTGGCGCGGGATTATTTTCTGCTCGATCAGCATTATCACATGAGCTTCATTGATTTCAACTACAGCCATAGCTAAGCGCTCATCATCTTTTCGTGAAGAAGTAAACTTGGTAACATCTTCTCGCACAGAAGATAGCCGTCCTCCATGCAATATCTTTGACACTTACTCACACTCCAGCTTACCCAACGTTTACTCAGACTTCTTGTTTTTCTCAGCCACTTTTTTGCCAGTTTTTTCGAGAGCATTATACATCCTTGTTTGGAGTCCCCACAATTCAATGAAGCCTTTAGAGTATGATTGGTTGAACGTGGTTTTGATGTTGTAATTAGCAAGGTTCTTATCGTAGAGCGACATGGGCGAAGAACGTCCAATAACTTGCATGCCGCCTTTATAGAGTTTAAGTTTGACTTCTCCCGTGACATTTTTTTGTGAGTTGTTGATAAAAGCATCTAAGTCGCGTTTTAGAGGGTCAACCCATAAGCCAGCGTAAGCTAAGAAAACCCACTCTGCATCGATTTGCTGCTTAAATAAAACTTCGTGGCGTGTCATAACCATTTTTTCAAGGTCTTTGTGGGCTTCCAAAATTACGGTTGCAGCTGGGCACTCGTAAACCTCGCGTGATTTTATACCGACAAGGCGGTCTTCAATGTGGTCGATACGCCCAACGCCGTGTTTCCCAGCGATTTTATTCATAGTTTCGATAAGTTGGAGCGGTTTCATGCTTTCGTTGTTGATTGCTACTGGCACTCCAGCCTCAAACTTTAAGGTGACCAACTCTGGTGTGTTCGGCGCTTTCTCAGGTGAAACGGTCCATTCGTATGCGTCTTCTGGCGGCGCTTGGCTTGCGTCTTCGAGCAACCCACATTCGATTGCTCTTCCCCAGACACTCGCGTCTATGCTGTATTTTTTAGCTGCGTTGGAGACTGGGATGCCTTTAGCTTTTGCGTAAGCAATTTCTTCTTCGCGTGTCATACCCCACTCGCGTACTGGAGCAATAATTCTTTTGTCTGGCGCTAAGGAGCCAAGCGTAATGTCAAAACGTACTTGGTCATTGCCTCTGCCTGTGCAACCGTGCGCTAGAGCTGTTGCATCTTCTTTTTCGGCAACTTCAACCATTTTTGATGCTATCAATGGTCTTGACAGACTTGTGCTTATCGGATACTTCCCCTCATAGAGGGCGTTGGCTTTTATGGCGGGAAAAATGTATTCTTTTGCGAACTCATCCTTAGCATCAATTGAAAAATGTTTCAGAACGCCAAGTTTTTTGGCTTTAACCTCTGCTGTTTTCAGATCTTCTTGTTGACCAACATCTACGGTTACAGTTATTACTTGGGCGTTGTATTTTTCTTGAAGGTACTTAATTAAGACCGACGTGTCTAATCCGCCTGAATATGCTAACACGATCTTTTCGCTTATTTTTTTGCTCCCCCATTTTTCGCCATGAAATTATTCCCCTAAGCTTCAATGCTGTATTTTTAAACGTTGTGACTTTTTTGTTACTTAATAAAATTTAAATGTGCCATTTGATACATTCAGTAGCAATTATGACAATAGCTCAGGATGTAAGAAACCACCTGCGAAATAAACCATACCTATTGGAAGCGCTAGAAAAAGGCATAGTTAACCTAAGCGAGCTATCTAGACAAATACAAAAAGAACTAAAAACCAATGATACAAGCGCCATAAAAGCTGCACTGCGCCGTTACTCGGAAGAATTGCAAAAGCATAAGCAGAAAAGAGAAGAAAAAGTCCTCCAACTCCTAAAACGTAGCACCATAGCTGTTTATGACCGAAAAGCGGTTATGATAACGGCTAAAGCAATGAGCTCAAAAACAGGCATGGAAATTGATTTACTAGGAAAATTCGTTTATCTGCTTGATAGAAGCGACTTGCCTGAACGTATTAGCACTTTGGTTAAGCATGACAACTGCACAATGATTGTTGTTCATTCGCCTGAGGAGCTGGAGGTAACGCCAGGAGTTGTCGCTTTTCTAGCGACGTTGCTTGCAGAGCAGAACGTGAACATTGTTGAGTTTATTTCGTGTTGGACGGAAACAATTATGGTAGTTGAGAAAAAAGACAGCCTAAAAACCTATGAGGTTTTGTCTAATATGGTGGGTTAATAAGCGTCGTGGAAACAACAAATTAATAATCCATAGTTGATACTTCAGCTACAGCTTCCTTAACTAAGCTACGAAAAGGCAATTCGGAGAATAAAACATGACACATCAAGAATGCATAAACTGCAAAACAAAATACGATATAGATGATATTATTTATTTCTGCAAGAAATGCGGAGACATCCTTGAAATAAAATTCGACCTTAAAGAGTTGGCCGAAACGCTAAAAGATAACGGTTGGAAAACAAAGCCCCTATCCGTTTGGCGATACCGCGATTTCATGCCAATCCACGAGGCTGCACACATAGTCACATTAAACGAAGGCGGCACGGGTCTGCACCGTTCCAAACGTTTAGGCGATGAATTAGGACTAAAACAGCTTTATGTTAAGAATGAGGGCGAAAACCCCACAGGAAGCTTCAAAGATCGAGGCATGACTGTGGGAGTCACAAAAGCCGTTGAGCTCGGAGCAAGGCATGTAATTTGCGCTTCCACAGGCAACACTAGCGCAAGCCTAGCCGCTTACGCAGCTAGGGCAGGGATTAAGTGCACTGTCCTTATTCCTTCTGGGAAGATTGCTTACGGCAAGTTGGCTCAAGCCATGATTCACGGCGCCAAAGTTTTGCAGGTGCGAGGTAACTTTGATCAGGCATTAGAATTCGTGCTTAAACTTGCTGAGAAGCACAAAAGCATTTACCTTCTTAACTCAATTAACCCCTTCCGTATCGAGGGACAGAAGTCTTTGGGTTATGAGATCTGTGAGCAACTGAACAATGAAGCACCAGACAGAATCATCATTCCAGTAGGTAACGCCGGAAACATAAGCGCAGTCTGGAAGGGCTTAACTGAATTTCACAAACTCGGGTTGATAAAAAAACTGCCCAAAATGACGGGTATTCAAGCATCTGGCTCAGCGCCAATAGCACAGGCGATCAAAACTGGCAGCGACAAGATAATTCCAGTTGAGAAACCAGAAACCATTGCCACAGCCATCCGAATCGGCGCGCCAGTAAGCTGGAAGAAAGCCATCAACGCCATTTATGAATCACTTGGAACCGCTGAAACCGTAACTGACGAGGAAATCTTGGATGCTCAAAAAACGCTTGCTCGAATTGAGGGCATTTTCGTGGAGCCTGCAAGCGCCTCATCAATTGCTGGTCTAAAGAAGCTAGTTAATAATGGAATTATCGAAAAAGATGAACGGGTTGTATGCATCACGACTGGACACGGCTTAAAGGATCCTGATACTGCGATCAAACAAAGCGAAAAACCAATTGAGGTCGATGCTGAAATATCCGCTATCGAACAAGCTTTAGGATTGAAAACGCAAAGAGTTATTTTGGCAAGGTGAACATGAAAATGAGGATTATCTTAGTTGGCTATGGAGTAGTCGGAAAGGGTGTAACTACCATTCTGGCTCAACGATATTCAGAAAAGGTCAAAGATTACGGGTTTAACCCAAAAATTGTTGCTATCGCTGATATCGACGGCGCCGTTATAAATCCAAAAGGTCTAAGCCCTGAAAAGTTAGAAGCGATTAAGCAACGGGGTTATCCAATATCCGCCGACCCAGAGTTCGGTCAACCTGGAATTTCAGCCTTAGATGTTATTGAGTCAGTTGAAGCAGAAGTAGTTGTTGAGGTCACGCCAGTCAACATCAAAAACGGTGAACCAGCCCTATCACACATCACTAAAGCCTTTAAAACAGGGAAACATGTTGTTACAACCAACAAGGGACCTTTAGCCCTAGCAATGCCAGCCCTCACTGAACTGGCTGATTATAACAATGTTTACCTGCGATTTAGCGGAACAGTCGGCGGTGGAACGCCTATGCTCGAATTTGCCAAAAGATGCCTCGCCGGAGACAAAATCCTGGCTATACGAGGGATACTGAACGGCACAACTAACTACATACTAACTGAAATGTCTCAAAATCGGGTTACATTCCAAGAAGCGTTAACAAATGCCCAGAAGCTTGGTTACGCAGAGAGAGAGCCGTCTATGGATATTGACGGATTTGATACTGCTTGCAAAGTAGTTATTCTGGCGAACTGGATATTGAACAAGAAAATAACCTTAAAAGACGTAGACAGAACAGGCATCCGCAACGTAAGTTTACAAGGTCTCGATGAAGCTTCAAAGAAGGGCAACACAATCAAACTCATAGGTTGCATAGACGGCAAGACAACAACGGTTAAACCCATGGAAATAGCTAAAAACAACCCTTTATGCGTAAGTGGAGTCCTAAACGCAATAACCTTTTCTACAGAATATGCTGGCGAAGAAACCCTCGTCGGCAAAGGCGCAGGCGGAATTGAGACTGCCAGTGCAGTTTTAAGAGACCTCTTAGACATAAGACATAAGTTAGCAAATCGAATGCTAAATAATTACTTGGAGTCCTAAAAATGAAAATCGTAATGAAGTTTGGCGGCACCAGTGTTGGTTCGGGCGAAAACATTCGACACGTAGCCAGCCTCGTCATCAAAAACGCCAAAAAAGACCACGTCACTGTGGTAGTTTCAGCTTTAGCAGGTGTAACCAATAGCCTAATTGAAGTTGCTGAGCTGGCCAAAAAGAGCGATGAAAAACATATCCAAGCCTTTATCAAACAACTCCTGAACAAACATTTAGAGGCGATTTCAACCGCAATTAATGGCAAACAGGTGCAAAGGGAAGTTAATGAGATCATTGAGAAAACAATAGCTGAGCTAGAGAAGGTTTTGACTGGAATCTGCTATGTTGGCGAACTCACACCGAAATCTAAAGATTATGTGGTTTCCTTCGGTGAGCGATTATCTGCGCCTATTGTTTGGGGTGCGATAAAAGACGAAGGGTTTGAGACCCAATGGTTCACAGGTAAAGAAGCAGGCATTGTCACAGACTCCAACTTTGGTGAAGCCGACCCGCTGATGAATTTCACCACTCATCTCATCAGAGAACGCCTTGTACCACTGCTGGAAAAAGACGTCATCCCAGTGGTGACAGGATTTATTGCTGCAAACCAAGATGGCGTTGTAACTACCGTTGGTCGTGGTGGCTCAGATTATACTGCGACCATTTTAGGGGTTGGGTTAGGTGCTGATGAAGTCTGGATTTGGACCGACGTTGAAGGCATAATGACTAGTGACCCAAAAATTGTTCCGTCAGCCAAAATGCTTCGACAGCTTAGCTACCAAGAAGCGGCTGAAATGGCAATTTTCGGCGCGAAAGCTATGCACCCACGCGCCCTTGAACCAGTAATAAAAGAAGGCATCCCTGTCAGGATACGCAGCATTTTCCATCCAGAAAACCAGGGCACACTCATAACCAAAGAGCCAGATGGGAATACAAAGGAAGCCGTGAAAGCTGTGGCGATGATTAAGGATGTTGCAATGCTAAACGTTAGCGGTGCTGGGATGGTTGGTGCACCCGGAAGCTACTCTAAGGTCTTTGATGTCTTGGGAAAAAACAACATTAACGTCATGATGATTTCGACCGCCGCGTCTGAAGCGAATATTTCAATGATTATCCGACGCGGACTACTAGGGAGGGCTATTAGCAACCTTGAAATCGCTTTGTTGGACAGGGGCGGCTTAGTTAGCGAGGTTTCAGCTGAGGATGACGTCGCTGTTATCGCGGTTATGGGTGCCAACATGAAGGGAACTTTAGGCGTAGCTTCAAAAATATTCAGCACAGTCGCTAAAAAAGGCATAAACATCCGCATGATTGCCCAAGGAAGCTCAGAACTAAATATCTCTTTCGTAGTTAAAGAAAAAGACGGAACAGCAGTAGTCCGCGCGATCCATGAAGAGTTTAACTTATACAAGATTTAAAGTCCATAACCACTAAAAGAGGTCGAGTTTAGTATATGCAGCAGGCTTTGTCAAGCTAAGCTTTTTGTAGACACCTTGAGTTGTTCTAGGATCTGAGATGTCTTTGCATAGCAGTATTAACCGAATAGCAGAATTATGATAACAACAACCAAGACAATTACTGCTGCGGTAAGCAGTTTATTTGCGCTTTCAATTCTTTTAACAGTTTTTTCTAAGGAATTTTCCATTTCTTATTTCTCCGTCCAACTTTCCTGTTTTTCATTCTCAATATCAGAAAAATATCAGAACAATTAAAATGAGCGTGATTGCTGATAAACCAATAACTAGACGGCTCAATAGTTCGTTTCTTTTTAAAGCTTTTTCGAGCCTATTTGACAAATCCGAGTTATAATTTTCGCCTGACCATGAAGTTGAACTGGAACCCGAAGAAGATTGGCCAGAATTTGGTTGTGACTGAAACGATGTAGACGCTTGAGGCTGTGAAGAAACTAAAGAAGCTCCGCATTTACCGCAGGCAATTGCGCCGTCAGGAACGGTCGCACCACAATATGGACATATAGGCATTCAGATAAACTTCCATTTTCAAATGAATTTTAATCATCAAAACGACGTCAATATTGTTTTAACAACCAAGCGGTATTATATAAACAATACTTACTCTTTCTTTCGTCTTTAAACAGTTTTAACACGTCCTTTTATCTAAATGCTTTCTTTGATATCGAATAAGGCTTATTGCCGCATTAGCATCAAAACTCTCTCCCACTCACTTTTATCCAATTAAACGCTAGTTTCCATCTGAAACATTACTACAAAACTAACATTCCGAGCAAAAAGGAAAATTGAACCTATCCACTTTAACATTCAAGATTGTCGGATTTTGTCTAAAATTGTCCAATTTTGTCCATTTTTGTCGAACAATGACCAAACTTGCAAGTGCCCGTAGCCCCATTTCAACAAAGCAAGCCAAAACCGACAGACCAGAAAATGCGAAGATGAGCGTTGTTGTTCTTCCAGACAAAAAAATGAGCTCCAAGTAACGATTCTTTTTGCTCTCTTTGAATATTGTTGACTACTGCAGACTATTAGGGACTGTTAGGGACTATTTTAGACTAAACCTGCAAACGATTCAAACCCTAATCCAAGAAAACAACCTAAAGCAACTAGAACAAAAATTAGTTAAAGAACACTCGAGAAATCTGAAAGGCTCGCGAAAAGCAACTTTGAAGATGAACATTAAATTAACGGCAGCTTAACCTCAACCTTTGGGGACTTTACGGGACGCAACTAGACGCAGCTAGACGAACCTAGACGCAACGCGACGCACAGAGACGAATAGGGACGAATCTAGACGCAACCTGCAAAGGATACAAACTTTGCAACAAAAAAGCAACCCAAAAACAACCAGAACAAAAATGCAAAATGGGTGTTGTTGTTCTATCAGACAGAGAAAAATATGGTCTAGCATCGAAACTTTTTGACCTTCTCACTACTATTGACTAATTTTGACTTTTCTTGACGCATTTTGACGTATTTTGACGCAACCAGCAAATAATTTAAGCCCTAAACTAAAAAAGCAACCTAAAACAACTTGATGAAAAAAATGCAAAAACAGTGTTGTTGTTCTTCTAATATCGTTAAAGTACCGAAATCAGAGATAGAGCACTCTTTAAAACACGATTTTAGTGTTTTTCTTGGTTTACCCTGAGTTGTTCAAGCATCAACGCTATATTGTTGGTGGGTGGGAGGCATGTTTGGTTTTCGCAGACGTAAGCGGTTGCTTTGCCTTCGATTTGCTGGTAGCCTAAGCCAGCTTTACTTGGCTGCTTAAAGGCAACAACAGTAAAGGGTAAATATTGCTTTTTCAGCGCATTTAGCATGTCCAACGTGTCTTTTTCTTTTAAATCACCCACTAAGGTCACGCTGTAAGATGGACCGATTAGAAAATCAGTTGCTGAAAGGAAGAAAGTGTACGCTTCAGGCGCTCCTTCAACCTCCTGAGCGAATGTTTTGCTCATTTGGACCGCCATTGCGTCATACGTAGGTTCGTCGGTTAAACGGCTCAGCCAAAGCAGGTTACACAACGCAACTGAGTTCCCTGAGGGAGTCGCGCCGTCGTAGAGTTGCTTGATTTTTGGCATGGCTGATTCGTTGTTTTGAGTTTGATAGAATCCGCCGTTTTTGTTATCCCAAAACTTCGCCACCATCGTCTTCGTTAAAGCGGACGCCGCTTGGAGATATTTGTCTTCTAAGGTTGCCTCATAGAGCTCAACAAGTCCAAACGCTAAGAAAGCGTAGTCATCCAGAAAGCCCTCTACGGCAATTTCGCCTTTTGCATAGCGATGATAGAGTACGCCCTCTATGCTGCGCATTTGATTTAAGATGAAGTCAGCAGCTTTCATGGCAACTTCAAAGTATTTTTGTTCATCGAGAACGCTGCCGGCTTTGGCTAATGCCGCAATCATTAAGCCGTTCCAGTCAGTTAAGACTTTGTCATCTACTGCTGGCGGAGTTCGTTTTTTCCTTATTTCAAAAAGCGCTTCTCTTATGCTATGGAGACGGTCGATGAGTTCTTGCAATGTTAAGCCTTCGTATGGTGCAAGCTCCTCTAAGGGTTCGGCGATATGGAGTATGTTTTTGCCGCTTTGTCTTCCGGCTTCACGAAAGTTGCCTTCTGGCTTTAACCCATAAATGTGAACAGCCAGTTCCGCGTCGGCAGGAGACAAGGTGTCTAACACTTCGTTGATGGTCCATAGGTAGAATTTGCCTTCTTCGCCTTCTGTGTCAGCGTCTTGCCCAGAGCAGAAACCGCCTTGAGATGAAGTTAAATCACGTAGGACGTAGTTTATTGTTTCTTTGGCTGCCAAGGCATACCGTTTGGCACCCGTCCCCTGAAATGCTTCCACATAAGCTAATGCGATTAGGGCTTGGTCGTAGAGCATTTTTTCAAAATGGGGAACCAGCCATTTATCATCGGTGCTGTATCGATGGAAGCCAAAGCCTAGCTGGTCAAATATGCCGCCTAGCCGCATTTGCGTGAGCGTTTTTTCGACCATTTCGAGCGCGTTTTTTTGGTTTGTTCTCGCATAATAATGCAGCAGGAATAGGAGATTTTGAGGTCTTGGAAACTTTGGTGCTATGCCAAAGCCACCGTTTTCCCTATCAAAATCCAGCGTCAGACGGTCGACCGCATCTTTTAACACTTCTTTGTCAAGTTGTTTTTGAGGCGTTCTTTTTTCCATTGTTTCTATTCGGCTTTTTATGTCCGCGCCCACCATTTCAAGTTGTACGCGTTGCATTTTCCATATTTGTATGACTTGAGGAACAAGATCCAACATGCCGACTAATCCGGCGCTGCTTTGTTTAGGTATGTAGCTTGCGGCAAAAAACGGGTTAAGCTTGGGTGTCATCAGTATGTTGAGTGGCCAACCGCAGCTTCTGCCCATAGCTTGACAAACAGCCATGTATGCTGCGTCTAAGTCGGGTCTTTCTTCACGGTCAACCTTGATGGAGACAAACGCCTCATTTAGCAGGTTTGCAACTTCTTGGTCCTCGAAGCATTCTTTTTCCATCACGTGGCACCAGTGGCAGCTGGCGTAGCCTATGCTCAGGAAAACGGGTTTGTCTTCAGATTTAGCTTTATCCAGGGCTTCATGGCTCCATGGATACCAGTCTACTGGGTTGTAAGCGTGCTGGAGAAGATAAGGACTTTTTTCGTTAATCAGCCTGTTTGGCTTATTTGCTTGTTTCGGCTGCAAAAAATTGACCTTCCTATTACAATTATTAATGTGCACGTTTTTATTAAACTGTTCGAGCGTGAAAATCACCTCAGACAAATTTTTGTTCTTGTTGTTTTGGGTAGGTTTTTTGGATTAGGGTTTGGAGTGTTTGCAAGTTGAAGTGTTTCACATTTTTTTGAGTTGATTGGCGTGTTTCTGCGTCTCTCTGCGCTTATTAGGGTTTGCTTGCGTTTCTAAAGCTTAAGTGAAAGTTTTTAATGCTCAGTTCTTCGGGCTTTAAAGTTTTGAACCTGTACAAGTGCTCTTTATTGCGGCTTCATAACAGATAAATCAGTTTTAGAATGATTTATTCTCGATTGCTATGAGTTCGAATTCAGAAATTCCATGCTCTGCCTGTCATAAGTGGAACAAAAAAGAGAAAAGCTTCTTTTGTAATCCTAACGAATGTCGAAAGCTTTCTGAATGGCTTTTTGATCACGCTCAAAGGAAACTTGTGGAAACCATGCAAGTTGTTGATGCTCCAATTCAATACGTAGTTTAAGAATTGCGCGAAATCTTTTTTTCATCAGTTTTAGATCTGTTGTTCTCCGTTGATTTTCAAGAATGATTTTTGCAGATCCAGAATCTGGGTGGCAAATTTTTTTTGGTTACAAGATTGTCAATCGTGCTTTGAAGAGAAGTAGATGTGTTGCTTACTGGTTTATTTTATAAGATTAGTTTTAAAGCTATAGCTTGATAGAAATAGTTTTTTTATAACATGTAGTAGTTTTCTTTTTCCCGCTTCGTTGACTCTGAGGATTGTTATGATAAATTGTGCTCTTTGTTGAGTTTGTCATTTTCATTTATTTTCAACTTGTAGACTTCAAGGATTTTCATTGTAAAGAATAAGCGCGAATAAAAGGTAACCTGAGGTGCCCCGTATAGGATACTTCTTGGAAAAGCCTCGATTTATTCACGACTGGAACCCCAAGGCCCTCATCTTTCAGAACGTCTTTAGTTGCCTATGTTCATGTTCATGTCTTTATAGACAAGTCTAATGTTTGTAACTTTCTCGCCGTTTCTTGCGAAGTTTTAGATCAGCGGATTATCGTTATATTGCTCTTATGTCACTTTTACTTTTCTTTTTTGTTTTGGAGTTTTTTTGGGAAGAGTAATTTCGAGCACACCTTCTGTAAGGTTGGCAGTGACTTCGTCGACTTTTATTTCATCTGGCAGGTCTACAGTTCTGTAAAATGTTTTGCATGCTCGTTCTTTGCATAAATATTCGTGTTCTTTCTTGTCGTATTTCCATCCTACTTCGCCGGTTATAACTACATAGTTGTCTTGCACATCGATTTCGATGTTTTCTTTTTTAAAGCCGGGCATTTCTACCTTCAGAAAAAAGTCTTTTTCTCTGTCTTCTAGGTCCATTGCTGGAACTCGGGTTTCTGGCATGAAAGAAAACGTGCTCGCCCAAGTTGAGGGGAAGAGGAGGTCTTCAAAATCGTTTCTGAATCTTTCGAACGTATCGTCAAACGCTTGATAAAGGTCTGAAGGTTCAACTGGAGCTAAAACGGATGGTTTCTTTTGGCGTTTGCTAATTGCTACCGGTTTCTTTTTTGTAATTGCTAAATCGGTTTTTTTAGAAGTTACTTCTCCTTCGGCTGGTTTTTTCTTTTCACTCATAAGAATTCGCCTATAATGTAATTATTTTCTAGTGAAATTTATTGTTTGCTTTTTTGGCTAAGTAGCTTAGCCCATCAAAATTTTTTGTTCGGTCTTCGTTTAAGTAGGACTCCATTTTTTCTGCATAGCGAAATAGGTTTCATTTTTTTGTTAGGGTTTTTGGGTCGATTGGGTTGAGTTTTCCATTTTTGCCAATGACATATAATTGAAAGTCGTATTCTTTGCAGTAGTTTTTGAAATCTCTGTAATGTGTTTTGTTGCCTTCAAAATCTTTCTCATTAACTATTTGACAGATTCGTTTAAGGCAACCTTTATGCGCTAAAACATCGGGAATAACACCGCCAATTTCGGAAGGTGTTTTCCAGCCTTGAGTGTTCGCCTCTACTAACCAGTTGTCTTTTTTGAGATCTTCAGCAATGGTTCTTACGCATTCGTCATGAATGTCTGGTTCTTCAGATTTTTTCTTTGCCAATATCTACACCTATTGTTTGTTATGGTAACAGTGTTTATCTAAGATTTAAACAGCCGCTTAATTAGGTTACCAAATCCTTGTTGGCTTGTTATTTTTTTATTAAGAAACTTTTTTGCAGCTTGATTTTCAGCCAGTAGCGAAGTCGTAATATGCGATTAGAATCCACTTAACCGGTGAGGCTATCGGATGAGATTAATTTCTTAATTTTTTCTCAATTCGAGCTTAAGAATGTTCGTTTGGTTCTCTGGTGAAGTTAGATTAATATAGTTAAGTGAAGTGTTTGATTTTCTGTTCGGTAGTTTCCGTATATAACCTACCTTAAAAAACCCGGATTGAATAAAATGAGATTAAATACTAAAAAATTGGCGGTTGTTACTGTTTTTGCCGCTTTGTATGCTGTTGGAGTTATTTTTTTGGCGCCTATAAGTTTTGGAATCGTTCAAGTGCGGGTGGCTGATGCGATGTTGCCGTTGTCGATGATTTTTGGGCTACCAAGTGCGCTGGGTCTTAGTTTAGGTTGCATAGTTTCTAATGTTTATGGCGGACTCGGAGTAATTGATATTGTTGGAGGTGCAACTGCAAATCTTGTGGCTTGCACTTTAGCTTGGTATATTGGTCGCAGGGGGAAGCGTATTCAGCGGTTTCTGGGAACTGTTGCAGAAACAGTAGCTGTGGCTTTGATTGTAGGAGGATATCTAGCAGTGATATTTCAGGTTCCTGTCGAGATTGGTCTATTAGGCATACTTATTGGGTCCACAATAGCGATAAACATTATAGGCTTTCCCATAGAGGAAGCTATAAGACGAAGCAAAATTTTCAGAAAATACAGCTAGAAGCGGTAACAATACAATTTGTCGTTACTTGAAATAGAAATAGTCTCTGGACTAAAATTCAGAACTTAGTTAAGTCGGTACCTACTCTTTTAGACAGCTTTGCTAAGTCGTTGAGGATATAGACAAAAGCATAGCCACTCCAGTCGCCCCATCGTTGCTCTGCAACTTCTTTCAGTGTGGGTATGGCTTCTCGTGGTTTTTGGGTTTCTTTGCCAAAGAAAAGAACGTTGAAGATTTTGGCGCTCCAAACATCGAGCGGGAAACCCATTTTTGGCATCACGAGTTCTGCAGAGTAGTTGCCGATTCCCCGCAGTGTCAGAAGTTTTTTCTTCGCCTTTTCTGGTTCTATAGCGTACAGTTCGTCCATGGTTGGGAAACCTTTGGTTAAAGATTGAGCTATACTTATTAGGTTTGCAGCTCGGTAGCCGAGGTTAGCTTCTGATTTTAGTTCTTGGACTGATTTAGAAGCGATGGTTTGGGCGGAAGGCCACTACCGGATGGTTTTTCCGTCGAAACTGGCTTGGTCTCCATATTTTGCGGTTAACAGATTCATCATTTGGTTGCTTCTTTTCATGGATGCCATCTGCAGGGTAACTGCTAAAATCAATGCTGGAAACAATTCAGGCCAACCCACAGTGTGCATACCGTAAAGGTCCTTGGCCACGGCTCGAAGGATGAGGTCTTTTTGGCTGAGCTTGTAGAATTCGCTTAGGTCTTCCTCGGTCTTTAGAGCTCGCTTCAATATGCGTGTTATTGCCTGTTTTTTCCCGATGTTCATTTTGGTTCTGGAATAGAGTGTGCATTGTATTTGAGGCTTGTTTATGGTTCCTATTGAATGTAGTTTTAGACCTAAGAGCTTGTTGTTGAAACGGGTTACACTCCAACAAGTGTCTTTCTTAAAGTCTTCATAGGGTGTGGACCACCACCACCCTGCGGGCTTACGCAGGGTAAGCTCAAAATTGTATGGTGGAATAGCTTCAATCTCAACGGAATATTCTTCTTCTAAGTTCAAAATGAGACCCTACAACATGATTCGTAAGAAGTGCCTTATTTCCCTTTGCGGATGCTCGTTTATTTAGTTTAATTGAACGATCGGAATATAATCAGAATTCGGAGAAACCTTTTCTTTGAGGATGAATGTCTTTATGTGCTGTGGAAGTTTTCGAGTTGTATTTTGTAGTTGCTTTGCTTCCATAAGAAGTCGTAAGTGTTGTGTTCTGGGTCAAGGTTATCGATTGTTTTAGTAAAGTCGTCGGGTACTATTAGGATAAGGCAGAAGTATTTGTCGTAGTGTTTTCGGAATGTTTTGGTTTTGTTTAGGAATTCTCTGAGGTTTGTTTTAATTCCATGTGGTTCAAGCAAGACTTTTCTACCATTGTTGGTCAGTTGGGGCAAAAGAAAGTCTGGTTTGTAGGTTAGAGATTGGTTTTCTTGTGATAATTTGAATTCCATGAACTCGTAGTAGGAGATGATTTGTTTCTTCTTCAAATAGTCGTAGACTTCTCTTTCAAAAGCGGTAAATGCTCCTGGCTCAATAAGCTCGCCAACTCGATTGTAGTGATAAACCACGGTTAAATACCGCATGAGCGGCCCGAGCAACTCCTGATGTTTTTGAATGAAAAAGCGTAACGACCGTTCAAGAGAAATCGGCGTTAGGTCGGAGTATTCAAGCCATGTTCCAAGGATAAAGAAAGGGAAATCAATTTTAGCTGGGTCGTCAGGGAAAAGAGAGCATGCAAACTCGGTTAATCTGTTTGCGTCAGCGTCGAATTGTGCTGTGTTTTCCCACCAACTGTCGGGTTTATTTTTGCTGTTTAATTCGAATGGTAAGTTGTCGTTATCACTTAAACCTAAAGCTACGTAAACTCTGAGCTTAGGCGTATTAAGCGATACCATTAGGTCTTTTGGGTCGAATTGGAAAAGCCCTAGGTCAGGTGGACCTCGAACCATCCAGCGCAGATATAACCAAGACTTTGATTTATGCTGCTTATTCATCCTCTTTACACTGTAAGATAATGTTTCAACGAAGTCCTTTGGTTTTCTACCTTTGTGACTCAACTTTGTTGTGAAATCAATTAGGTCGCCATTAGCTTTCTGAGCTGCAAATTGGTTGACTGAGCACAATACCTCGGGAATCTCAGCTTTTGCTTCCCCTAGATGATCCAGGTTTCTTATTTCTTGCTCAAACCTATCGACTTCACGTTTGAATTCAAAAGGGTTCCTTATTGTGTAGAGTTTGCCTTCAAAAGCTGTGGCAAGATGATTGAGCAGTAGTCGGATGTTTCTTGGGTTCCCTGTTAGCTGATAGTCGCTTAGTGAGGCTGCAAGCAAAAAATAATGTGCTGCTTCTCGTTTAGCTGGGTAACTGTTTAGCGGCATGAAGGAGGGTTTTGGATGAAGGTGCAGATCAAGCTCTAAGTCAGTAACGCCACCGTATGTTTGTACAAACCGCACAATTAGGTCTTTTAAATCGTTTGGAACCTGCTCAGTCATGCTTTATAATTGGGTTTCTTTGCTTAATTGTTTTTGTACGAAACTTGGCTGGCGAAATTGTTAAAGTTCAATTCAATATTTAGCTGAGTCTTTTGGAGAAGAGTTAATAGGTTTGCTTTTTTGCAAACTCAGCTTGTTTTTTGGAATCTACTTTTTTGTAGAACCCTTTCGATTATTATGATATCGCTTCATTTTTTCTTAGCGCTTAATTTTGTGCTTTTAAAGAATTTAGCATCTCTAAATTTTCCTCACCCTTGTTTATTGTTTAACTTTATACAACTTGGCGTAAGTTTAATTGATTAGAAACTCGATTAGTCGTTATGCTGCGATTGTGGTTTGACAAGGGCACCCTCCTATTGAAGGGAGAGGTTGGAACTCCATATGGCAAATGGGACAACCGAAGCGGCTGTTACCGACTTAAAGCCAGTCATTACAAAGATGCCTTAGATTATCTTAATGAAAGCAAAATCAGATACAGAGATGACGTTCCAAATCCGCCTCCTCTAGAACAAGTAAAGAGTAACGTCGAGTTGAGGACTTACCAAAACAACGCATTAGATAACTGGCAACGTGCGTGCAATAGGGGAATACTAATCTTGCCCACTGCAGCCGGAAAAACATTCATCGCACTCAAAGCAATTGATTTTCTCAAAACACAGACGTTGATAGTTGTTCCCACTTTGGATCTAATAGATCAATGGAAAAAGCGAGTGAGAGAATGCCTTGGTTTAGAGGCTGGAGTCGTGGGCGGGGGCGAAAACATTGTGCGAATGGTGACGATTACAACTTACGATTCCGCTTACTCTCAGGCGCCCCAGTTAGGCAACAAGTTCATGTTCTTAGTGTTCGACGAGGTCCATCATCTAGCTTCACCAGGCTATATGCAAATCGGCGAGATGTATATCGCGCCTTACCGCATGGGTTTAACCGCCACCTACGAAAGAGCTGACCAAAGACAGGAGCTTCTCCCACTGCTCGTAGGCGACCCCGTCTATTCAATCGACATCGAAGAACTCACAGGTAAACACCTTTCGCCCTACACCTATGAGAAAATATCAGTCGAACTTACTCCACACGAACAAAAAACCTACGAAGCCGAGATGAGCACCTTTAAGAATTATCTACGACAAAGACGAATCGTCCTCAAAAGCCCCGCTGACTTTCAAAGGTTCATAATGACCACTGGCAGAGACAAAAAAGCCCGAGAAGCACTCCTCGCCCGAAATCGCGCTCTAAGAGTCGCAGTCAACTCTGAAGCAAAACTCACTCAATTAGCCCAAATACTTGAAACTTACTTGAACGAGAAGATTCTAATTTTCACGCTCTACAATGACTTAGTCTACGCGATTAGCAGGCGTTTTCTGATTCCGGCCGTCACCTATCAGACTCCTAGGGAGGAGCGCCGCGAGATATTAGCCAATTTCGGAACCGGCAAATACAAAGTAATAGTTACCTCTCAAGTTCTAGATGAGGGCATGGATGTTCCAGACGCCTCCGTTGGCTTAATTCTAGGCGGAACGGGAAGCACTCGGGAGTACGTGCAACGACTCGGGCGGCTCCTCAGAAAGAAAGAAGGCAAAACTGCCAAACTAGTGGAAATCATCTCCAAAGAAACTGTGGAAGTCGGCATCAGCCGTAGACGACGCCTAAGAACTGGAGATTCATCATAATGCTGCCAAGCAACCTGCTGGTGGTGTGGAAGAGGAAGGGCGAGATTATGCCTCGCTACGCCAAACTCTCCAACGACAACCTCCAAGTAGCAGGCGCTCTTATCGAAGGGTACGAACAACATGTTGGGGAAAAGAAAAAAGCTCTGAAAGACGCAGTGACAGACTTTGAGAATAGAGGATATGAGTACCGCTTCGTTAGGGCGTTAGCTTTGCTGCTTGATCGAAGAGGCACATTTATCTGCAACAGCAAGACCAACCCAATCGAACTAAGAAGAAAAATCTATCAAGCAACAGAAAAAAGCGGTCTGCCCACAACTCCAGAAAGACGCCAAAGAATAATCAACGCCGTTGCTTCAGAAATGGCGCTTACAGCTGAAAACTTTGAGGATTACCTATACGCTGACTTAGATGAAGAGTTAATTCTTGAAAAGTTTAACTCTCCTTCACCGAAAGAGTTGCTTGAACAGTACAATTTAAGTCTGTCACAGACGCTTCTATTCGACTCCACAGAACTAACTTTCGCAGCTTCTGGCAACTGGCAAAACTTATTCTATTTCGTGAAAAAACTGGGCCTTATCTACGAAGTTTACCACGATAACGGACTATGGGTGAAAATAGACGGTCCAGCAAGTCTCTTCAAACTCACAAAAAGATATGGACTCAGCATAGCCAAATTACTTCCTATAATCGTCGCTAATTCCCAATGGACCCTTAGCGCAAAAATACTGTGGAAATACACAAATGAAATCTGCAACTTCAAAATCGAAAGTCAAAAACACGGCTCACTGTTGAAGAAACCCAATTTACAGCTAGTAACTTACGACAGCGCTGTCGAAGAGAGCTTTGCTTCACAGTTTCAAGCTGTAAATTCAGGTTGGACTTTAAAAAGAGAGCCCGAACCAATTCCAGCAGGCAACCAAGTGATAATACCTGATTTTTCCCTTGAAAGGGCTGGTCTCAAAATCTACTTGGAGATTGTAGGGTTCTGGACAGAAGAATACATGCTTCGGAAAGCAGAGAAGCTAAAACAAGTAGAAGGCAAGATGCTTCTGCTGGTCAATGAGAATCTTGCATGCGAGAAGCTCGTTGCGCTGGAGAAGCGACCGCAACTGAACTTCATTTATTATCACGACAAAATTCCCCTCGCTTCAATACTACGTTACTTGGAAACCGCTTTCGAAGTAGTCAAAGATAGGGAGATCAAATTTTTAGAAAGCCTTTCAACTAAATTCACTGAACCAGTTATCATCTACGACGAATTCGCCGCCAGAATAGGTATTTCCACAGAAGCAGCAAAAGCAGTTCTAACAGTCAATCCCCCTCAAGATTACGTTGCAATGCCAAACATTCTGGTCAGTAAAGAAAAGCTAGTTCAAATAGACAATCAAATCGAAGAATATCTAGAACAGTCGGGAAAGCTACCACTTACCCAAGCAATTAAACTTATTGAAGCTGAGGGAGTAAGTGACGCATCCTGCGCCTTAACCCACCTCGGTTATAAAATTAGGTGGCGCGGAATTAACATCGAACAAGCAGAAGTCTCCAAAACTTCCAAAAAAGAAAATAATACAAGAGAATAAGTGAAAAAAGCTGAGCATAGTGCTGATTACTTTGCTTCCTATGAAAAGATTCTGTAAAGTTCTCGCTACTTGGATAGTTGTTTATCATGTGAAAATTGTCACTTATACTTCGATCAGTTATAAACGCTTTCGGTCCAGAAAGGAGGTTATTAACTTAAAAGCTCAGATTGCGCCCATTTTGGTGTCTGTTTCCCAAAGATACAACTCTCGAAGTATGCTAGGCACAAAGAGAGTTGTGTTGCTTTCAATAAAGTGAAGCTACGATTGCAGTTACTGTCCACTGAATATGCGAGACTTCTTTTTGTATTCTTAAAACAAGTCGCTTAAGGTCTTCCTTGTCGCTCGCTTTAACGGGGCATATTACATCGTAGGGGCCGAAGACCGCATCAGCCGACAAAACATTAGGAATGCTTTGAAGCTCTTGTTGGACCTGTTCGATATTTCTAGGCTGAGTATTAAGGAACAGAAAAGCATATGGCTCCTCAATGAATGACTTGCCTTCTGATATAACTATGAGAGTCTATGTTTTCTCAATCATTGGTTCTTGAGGCGTTATCGCTCGAATAGGATTGAACCATTTATTGATGAATTCGTCAAGATCTTTAAAATGTAATTGAACCAGAATATCAACGGGGCCAAAAAGCAAGAAGACATCTTTCATCGAAAGATTCATTTTATTAGCTCATCCAAGACTGTATTAATTGCCAGTTCATCTAAAACTGTATTAAAAGCGCCTGTTTTGCAGGATAATGTCATGTACGCTTTCATTTTTATTCAAGAATTAATAGTCCTCCCTAATTGATAAATTTAACCTCAGAAAATAAATACAGTTGGAAGTTAAGTTCTAACCTCGCTACGGACACCTTTTTACGTTTTATTTTATGTATTCCCTCCTTTTCCAAATTGGGCGCTTTCCAGAAACATGTTTGGCGAATGGGACATTGATGAATGTTAGAGGAATTGACAATTTAGCAAAGGCCGCTTCTCAACAAACCTTATTTTAAGTTTGACTGTAAGCGGTTGCTAAGGAAATATAGCTGTGTCAAGAAGAAACAGAGTAGCCAGATTCGTTGTGTTGCCTCAAGTTGCTTTCATGTTTCTTATTGGATGGTGCCTATTGTACTGTACCAACAAAAAAGGCACTCATCGAAACAGAAAGCCCTGACGCCATTTTCCACATAATGGGGTCAACAATGAGAGGCAGTCAGTGCGATAGCTTGCCTGCCCCACTTCTGCGAACCGGAAATTTTAAGGCAAAAGAAATTCTGTTAAAAGCACAAAATGACTTTAGAAATCATGACCACAGTGGAGGTTCATAATATTTTCGGGCATGCAAGTCCAGTTCTTTGCTTTCTTCAAAATTTGAGCCACACCATGGGCACTCGAAATCATCTTTCATAATACATCAAATTAACTAACAAATATTTGGTTTTTAAATTTGTGCGGGAGCCAAGTAGATACAACAATTCTTGAGTCTAAGAATAAAGAGAAAAATTAAGAAAAAAATTTTTATATCCTTTAGAACATGAAAACAAGAAATTTTAATATCCTCAACCCAATAGACGGAAAAAATAGGTTGTGTGATATTACCTTATCTGAACGCTGCAACTATTCTGGTTGTCGATTTTATGGGGCGTTGTCCTCCCTATTAGTTGCTCAGCGCCAAATAGAACCGTTAATTATGAAAACCTTAATAACTAAAAACTACTTTATCAGAAACCTACTTCGAGTCGAAGGGAAGATAATTTGAGAAAGATAATAACTATGGTAATCATTGCAGCTTTAGTTTTAGCTGCGTTTAGTTTGTTGTCCACGCAACGTGTGAAAGCAGCAACATCTGAAGTGACGGTTCTCACTTACAGCTGGTATACTGCTCCGTCGAACACTATCTTGGCAGCGGAAGCTGGCGACTTGATTGTCGTCGGTGAAGTTGAGAATGTCGGTTCAAACGTTATTGGAAACGTAACGCTTCAAGGCGAAGCTTTCAGTTCCTCTGAACAGTCGCTAGCCCAAGCTACCACTCAAGCTTTCGTATACTACACGCTTCCTAATCAGAGGGCACCTTTCTACTTGGATTTTACCTCTAATGATAGCAGTACGCCAAATCTAAGCTGGGTCACTTCAGTTACCTCTGTTACGGTTACAGTTACTTCAGTTAGTGATACTCCTAACAATTCCAGGCAATATTCAGATATGACGATTCCAGCTTCCAGTCCTTACATCCCCGGCAATGGAAGCTACATCGTTTTAGCAACCGTTGTGAACAATGGCAGCCAAGTGGATCAAAATCCCTGGGTTGTTGCAACATTTTATAACGCTAACGGGGTAGTGGTAGGTTTGAACTTCACAGACGAGTTTAATGGCGCGGTCAACCCTGGCGGCGCGGCAAGATTTATTGCACAACCCGCAGACGACACATCCACTTTAACAAGTGAAATAGCAAATTATACATTAACAGTTGATTCTTTAACTAGTTCAACAGCATTGCCTACATCTACACCTACACCCACCTCCTCAAACACAACATCAACAACACAATTGCCAACGTTGTCAATGATAGGCGTAATAGTCGTAGTAGCCATAGTAGTCATAGTAGTGGTCGTAATTGCTGCGATTATGTTACTTAGAAAACGCCAAAAGACTTCTCCATTACCCCCGCCGCCGACTCCTCAGTAGTTCACTTGCTCAGTTTTTTTTGTGTTATACTCCTGAGCTAGATCAAAGTATTGTAACAGAAATAAAGAAGACCTTTAGAACTCATAGACTCAAAAATCATCTAAGTTTCATAACTTAAGTCGACTACACAGATTGGCAGACCCGACGCAGTGGACGTGTTCAAAAGTCCATCTTTTTAATGACTTCTATTTCTATTGGTTAATTTGTAAAATTGCAATTGTTCTCTAAATTGCTTGTTGATTTCCATTCTTATTATTGTAAAGCTCCGATAGCTTAAGAAGCGTTTCCTTGTAAACATAAATTGCGTTCAAGTATTCGCTTACATCAATGTGTTCATCTAACGTGTGGTCTAGGTGTGAATCGCCTGGGCCATAGGTGACTATTGGCAGGTTCATAGCTTTACCAACTATGTTCATGTCGCCAGTACCAGTTTTGTGCAAAAGCGTCGCTGGCTTGTTCAGCACTTTTCTAACGGAAGATGATAATATATGGACTAGCGGTGATGTCTTGTTGACCTCGAAAGGCTCCACGGTGTCTTGAACTGTTGCTTTCACTGATACCTTTGGATTGGCAGCTTGGTACGTCATAATTATTTTCTCGATCTGCTCAAAAACCTGAGCTGTGGAAAACTGTATTGGCACTCGGACGTCAAGGTTTATCTCAACCTCAAAAGGAACAACAGAAGTTGCTCGGCCACCCACAACTTTAACTAAACAGGCTGTAACAGCATTATATGGGCTTGCCGAGGGGTCCAGCGACGGATACGAAGACGCGTTTTTTATTTGTTGCCAAAGCTCGTATGCTTTCTCTAGTGCATTATCGTACATCCAGGGTGTAGAAGAGTGGCCTGTCTCAGTTTTGCAAACGATTTTGAGCTGGATTTGCCCTTTGTAGCCGATAGTTATGTTCTCAACGCCGCTGGGTTCACCGAAAATTGCGTAATCAGCCTTGATTCCCTGAGTTATCAAGTGCTTCACGCCCCGGCTAGTAGCTTCTTCCTCCACAACACTGGCAACCAAAATTTCACCCTTAAACCCTGGCTCTTTAGCTGCGGCAACTGCAGCCATAATCATAGCGGCAAGCGGACCCTTCGCATCAACGGCACCCCGCGCGTAGATTTTGCCTTCTTCAATTCGAAGCGGCAAATGCCCGGCCACAGTATCCATGTGACCACATAACAGGATTACTGGTTCACCTTCGCCAACAACACCTATAACGTTCCCGATGTCATCTTTTCCCACCTCAAAACCCATCCGTTTCATTTCATAGCAGAGATAGTTGGCTGCATCCTCTTCTTTTCCTGAAGGACTATAAATGCCCAGAAGGTTAGTTAGGAATCGTACTGCTTGCTCGCTCGTTTTCTTCTTCCCCCAAAACCTCATCAAGAACCGAAACTGCTTTGTCGATTTGCTGTTTCTCAATAACCAAAGGCGGCAACAGTCGAACCACGGTTCTTCCTGCATCCAACACCAAAACACCTTTTGCTGCGGCCTTAAGAATTATGTTGTGGACGTCAAAGCGCATTTCCATGCCGAGCATTAATCCCAAGCCGCGAACTTCCTTGATCATCTTGTGTTTTGCCTTCAAACCTTCCAGTCCCGCCTTGAAGTATTTGCCCATCTCCAGTGCTCGATCAGTGAGTTTTTCTTCTACAAGCGCATCTATGGCTGCACATCCCGCTGCACAAACCAGTGGGCTTCCACTGAAAGTGGTTGAGTGTTCACCAACTTTAAGCACTGACATAATGCTCTCTCTGGCAGCGGTTATGCCTATTGGTAAGCCGCCTGCAAACGGTTTTGCCAAACACATAACATCGGGTGTAACATCCCAGTTCTGGCATCCGAAAAGTTTGCCTGTGCGCCCAAAACTGGTTTGCACTTCATCAAAGATTAACAAAACATTCTTTTCATCGCAGGTTTGCCGCACCGCTTGCAAGTAACCATCGGGAGGAACACGAATTCCGCCCTCACCACGTATAGGCTCCATCAAAACGGCAGCTGTCTTCTCAGTTATGACTTCCCGGATTCTATCGACGTTGTCAGGGGCTACATGCTTGAACTCGGGAACAAGCGGCATGAAAGGCTCGCGGTATTTCTTGTCCCAAGTAGCTGATAAGGCTCCCATAGTTTTGCCATGAAAAGCCCCCATCAGAGCAATTATTTCTGGTTTACCCGTGTATTTGCGGGCTAGTTTTATGGCGCACTCGACGGATTCAGCGCCACTATTTGAAAGGAACGCTTTGTCTAAGCCTTTCGGCGTTATCTGCACAAGTTTTTGCACAAATTCCGCTCGTTTATTATTGTAGTAGCTGCCATGACATGTAATAAGCTGCTCAGCCTGAGCTTGAATTGCCGCTACCACTTTTGGGTGACAATGCCCAAGTAATGCTACACCGTAACTGGTTGAGCAATCAAGATATTCTTTGCCTTTTATATCCCAGACAAGCGCGCCCTTACCTCTTGTTAATACGATTGTTTTTTTGGAGAAAACATTCGCCAAGAAGCGATTTTCAATATCCATTATGTCCTTGTCATTCACCGGTTATCACTGTACCAACCTTATGATCTAAAGCACAGCTAATAGGCTGATTTCCTGCACCCGCTGTAACTAAAACTTCCTTGACGCCTTGGTTTAAAGCTTCCAACGCCGCGTGGACCTTGGTGCTCATGCCTTGCCCAATGCTTGACATGACCTCTTTAACCTCTGTTGCGCTAATTTTTGGAACACACTCGCCTTTCAGTATCAAGCCTTGCACGTCGGTAAGCAGAATCAAGCGGTCTGCTTTGAGGGCGCCTGCAATTATAGCAGCTGTTCGGTCGCCATCCACGTTGAGCGGTTCAAAATCTTGGCTGAGCGCTATAGGTGTCACAATCGGCAGGTAGCCTTTTTCAAGCAGTAGGTTTAGCAGTTCAGAGTTGACATTGGTTATTTTTCCTGTATAGCCGCCGTCAATTACTTTTTTTCTGCCCCGTTCATCAATGTGGATGAGTTTGGTTTTTCGTTCAGCGTTCAAAGTTGCCGCATCTAAGCCTGTTATGCCGACAGCATTGATGCCTTGGCTTTGCAATGATAGAACGATTTGCTTGTTGATTTTGCCTGCCATAACCATCGTATAAATTTCCATGGTTTCTTTGTCTGTGTAGCGGCTTCTGAACCCTTCGGGCGAAATTATGAATTTTTGCTCTTTGCCCAGTTTTGACGCGATTTCGGTAACTTCAACCCCTCCACCATGCACGAGGATGACCTTGTTATCTTTGGCCAAGTTTTTTAAGTCAAGGACTAGGTCGTGGGATGCGCCCTCTTTGAGTATGCTTCCGCCCATCTTAATCACAAGCAGCATAGCTATCACATCGGATGGAAACCCGTACTCTTTAGTCCAGTTGTCTCATCAATGCCCATTAGAATGTTCATGCATTGTACACCTTGACCGGAAGCACCCTTGGTCATGTTGTCGAGAGCTGAGAAAAGCAAAAGCCCATTCGCATGATCATCAATCTCGAAGCCAATATCGCAGTAGTTTGTGCCCATGGTTACTTTCGGATCCGGCAGCTTGTATGGTCCCTTCTGATACTTCACCAAACGTATGAACGGCTCATTGCCATACATTCCGCGAATGGCTCTCCAAATATCTTTGTTCTCTAACTTCTGTTTTGGGAAAGTGTGAATAGTTGCAAGAATTCCGCGCACCATGTTCACAGCATGGGGAGTGAATGAGATTCTTATTGTCTCATTCGTTAAAGAATTAAGTTCCTGCTCAACCTCGGCAGTGTGGCGGTGCCCAACAACTTGGTAGGGTCGCACCCCACTAAAGCGTTCAGGATGATGCGACGATATGGTTGGTTTGCTGCCGCCGCCTGAAGAACCAACTTTAAGGTCAACAACGATTTTGTCTTGGGCAATAAGCCCAGCCTTAACTATAGGTGCTAAGCCCAAAATTGCGGATGTCGCCATGCAGCCTGGACATGCAACGAGCTTTGCGTGCTTTATTTCTTCCCGATGAAGCTCTGGTAATCCGTAGGCCGCTTCTTTGAGCATTTCTGGGTGGGCATGTTTCCACCCGTAGTAGGTTTCGTAATCCGCGGGGTTTTTGAGTCGGAAGTCAGCGCTCATGTCAATTACTTTTAAGCCTGCCTCTAAGAGTTTAGGAACTAAGTTAACTGAGCCTCCATGCGGGGTTGCGGTGAAGATTAATTCACAGTTTTTCTGCAACTCAGCCATATCTTGCGGAACAAATTTTAGCTGTGTCACTCCTCGCAGATTAGGGTGTACGTTAAAGACGTATTCTCCTACGCTTTGTCGCGAAGTAACCATAGTTACCTCTGCTTGCGGATGAAGAAGCAACAGCCGCAGGAGTTCGCTGCCAACGTATCCTGAACCGCCGATTATTCCAATTTTCAACATTTCCATTTACCTTTTTTGATTAATGGTCAATTAGGCTTTGGGCGCCTTTCAAGAGTGGAACCGCCACATTTAGACCCGTAGCAAGCCGAGTGTTCTCCCAGAACTCTGGACACGAATTCGACTCATGAAATACCAAGGCACTCTTGTTTTTTTCTACGCTTTCTTCAATTATCTTTTTAACATTTTCGTAATGCTCACTATTTGCATAGCCTTGGAACGCTTTTTCCAGTTTATTGTTCCATGCTTGGAAGGCGGTTAGGCGTGTCTCATCCTGCTTAACTTTTTGAACAGGCAAAAATGCTCTTCCTGCCTTATCAAGTTCACCTTTAATGTAAGCGTCATCAACCGATTTGTTTTCTTTAACATTTACCATGGCATCTAAAGCAAAAATCCAAGCTTCACTGCCTTTGCCAAGGGTTTTGCCACATTTCAACGCCAACTCCTGAATGCTTTTAGGTAATCTGGCGCCAAAGACCAAGTTGCCCAAGAAAGTGTTTGTTCTAAAATCCTTAAAACCAGCTCTCGCCATTGCAATGTGAGAGCAAAAGGGTTGTTTACCTTTCTCTTTGGAAACGATTATTCTTAAATCGTAAAACCACTTTTCAACCAATTCCTGGGCGACAACGCCGACGGGGTTAATTATTGAAGGTTTTATTTCTTGAATGTTAGCAATGAGTTCTTCATTGTTTTTCGCAAGCATAATCATTTTGCCATGAGTTCCAGCATCGGCTTTAATCACTATGCCTTCTGAAAGCGGAATTTCTTGTTGAAACAGGTCTGCAATGTCTTTCTCATTATGAATTACTTGCCCATTCTTCAAAGTGTCAGTTGGATCGCATGGAACGTAGACCGTTTTGGGAATTGGTATGCCTTCTTTCCAAAGGCAGAGCAATGTCCGTAGTTTGCTATAGCAGACAAATTCTGTTTGAGCAGAGTTTAGTGTTTTTTTGCCGAGCATTTCCATGATGTATGAGGCTTGGAGGCGACGGTTTTTGCTTTGCGCACGGTTAAGCACTACAGCGGTGTTTTTAATTATGCACGTGTAGTCTTTACCTTTGGTTTTAGAGCTAAAACCTTCTTTAGAGATTGATAAGGCGATTTTTCTAAATGGCAGAAAAGTTAAATCGATACCTAACTGTTGGGCGGTCAGTTTTATGCCGTTTTCGTCATTTTCAGACCGCTCATACAGGAGTGAGATGCTCATCGCTTTTCTGCTCCACCAAAAAAATTATTCAAAAAACTGATTAAGATAATAAGGGGCTTGCTATTGATGCCGTTTATTCGCCCCAATCTTCTCCTTCAATGGTTAATTCTTGAAGGTCTACGCATCCGCCTTTTACTTGTTTAACTTCAAGTTCAAGTCCGCAGCCTGGGCAGCTTAGGATTTCTCCTTTTTCTGTGTCTGCTGGAACATCAAGCTCTGCGTCGCAGTCGGGGCATTTTGCCTTGTTTATAGTCTTCATTTCTTGAGGGTTTATATTTGTTGGTTTAATCATTTTATTCGTCACTTTATTTTATTGGGAAATGTCTTTTCAAGACAGACGAGTTTCTTTTAAACGTTATGACTTATTTGTTACAAATTAAACTGCTAATGTTCCATTTAGTGCAAATTTCAAAACATGAAAAGAAGAGCTTTAGAAACTGAAAAGCGTACAATAAACGTGTAAGCACAACGAAATCCGCACCAGCTTGAGCTATTAAGAATAGAAATCGTTAAATTTTTCCCAAGGGCAATAATATTCGGCGACAATAAATGGACGAGAAAGACAAAGAAATAATCAAACTACTAAAAGATGACTCAAGAGCAGGCTACGGCGAAATAGGCGCAAAAGTAGGCTTATCCGAAGGCGCTGTCCGAAAAAGAACCAAAACATTAATCGACGAAGGAGTAATACGCAAATTCACCGTGAAAATCGGCCTTGCAGAGGGAACCCAAGCCATAACTTTGCTTGCAACCAATCCAGCTCATCCAACACAGGAGGTGTCCAAGAAAATCCAGGCGATTCCAAATGTTGAAACCACCTATGAAGTCAGCGGCGAATATGACATCGTTGCAGTAATCAGTGGAATGAGTATGACAGAAGTTAACGAGTGTATAGAAAAAATCCGCTTGGTCGAAGGCATAATGAAAACCAATACAATGATTGTTCTTCGCAGCTCCTGATATTTTCCACCGGGCTTATACTAAAAATGTTGAACAGAACACAATCTAACTAACTTGTGGGAGAAAACAGGATTTAGGCTGGCTTTGTGTTGAAGTGCCTTGTTCTTCAGGTCTCTATTTCAGTTTTTAGCTTTAGGGTCTTTGAAAGTTGTTGAGTTGTACATGTGCTGAACAGATGCACAATTAAAAGATAGATCAATAATATTTATTAATACTCAATACACAAGCTTAATGGGGGCAATAAAATGGTTGAAAAATTACAAGAAAGCGCACAATCGTTAAAATGCTTAAACAACGTAGAAATCGAAGCTTTTAGACTTTATGAAACACTAGCCAAGAAAATCAATCCTCCCGAAAGCTGCTTCATATTAGGTATAGCCTACGACAGCCTAAAATGCGCAAAAATCACCCAAGGAATACTTGATTACATTGACCTACCTGAAACAGAAAACATTAACTGCAAAAAAAACCTGACCGAAATAGCGAACAATATTTCCAAATTTACCAAAAGACTATCCAAAACAAACAATCTCAATTACGAAATTTCATGCGAAATACTAAAAGAACTAACCAACCTAGAGGATCAACTCAGCCAAGTATACACCAATTACCTGCAATCCCCCTCAATCATAAACATAGCCGATGAATTTTCAAAGTTAGCACTAAACTTAACCAATTTCAAGAAGATCTTTGAAACCTTCACAGAACAAAAACAAAAACACCGAGAAACCCTAATTGAACTCATATATTGCTTCGAAGCAAAAGAATCAGAAAGACTCAGAACCATGGCACCAACATTCAAATACAAAAACCCTGACGCATGGATTCGCGAATCAACACTCCATAGCTTCGCAGACCCTCAAGTTACAGAAAACGTTTGAAAAGAAGTTCCGACCAATCTTCTCAACCCTGATTAAAGCAGTTATTAAGGTAGCTAATGCAATATCGAAAAAAAGATTGACAAATCTATGACAACTTATTTTTCAACAATAATTAACGCTTTGACCTGAGCTCAGTCCATCTCTAATTTCTCACATCTTATCAATCGATTTGCCTTGAGAGTTTTCAAACCCCGATCAACATCTTCTCCAAAGAAGGTACCCGAGCAAATATCCGTGGTCCTAATTGTAACCTCAAATGAACCGCATATTTCTTTCAACTAGGAGCTTCCTGCTCGCGCGAGGTAGTTTATAGGAAGTATTGATTTAAACTCCAAAAAATTTCGGATCTGTAGAAAACTTCGAAAAGTCATAAGATATTTTAAATGGAAACGTCATTAAGATTACCTACAAATCGATTTTGCTGGTAAATATTAATGAACAGTAACTTGTCGATAGTAGCAGCCGCTCTTACAGTAGTTATCCTGGCTGCTATCGTACTTGGTATGGTAATAGGGTACGATTTGAAACCCGCCTTAACTGCAGTTTCAGGCACGGCAAAATATGCAGATATAACCTTAGTGGTTCAAAGTGACTTAACTCTCGGTCCAGATAACCAAACTCATGACTCTTTTGTACCATGCAACTTCACTGTATATGCAGGTCAAGAAGTCAATCTCACGGTTGTAAACTACGATAATGGGCAACATAGCTTTACCAGTCCAACTTTAAACGTATCCTTCCAGATACCTGGAAGCCAGGTAAACGGAGTTCCAGCAGTGTCAAACTTCCAATTTACAGAAACAAAATCTGGCGTTTACCGTTGGTGGTGCACAATACCCTGCGATACCGATTCAGGAGGCTGGGCAATGACCACAGGCAGCGATGGACAGCCTGGACAAATTGGATTCATGGGTGGATTCGTGACAGTTCTGCCACAGTAAACTACCGAGTGACTTTTTCATTCTGTGACTAATATTGGATTATCAATTGCGAAACTTTTTTTGAGACAATTGAACAGTGAAAACTGATGGAATTTTATTTTTTCATTTTTTCTACGTTACTAGCAGTTCCGATATAGGCAATATCTGTTAGCCCCACAAAAAAACCAGTTTCCACAACGCCTGGAATAATCTTCAATTTCACAGCTAAATCCTCAGGATCAGCCACTTCACCAAAATACGAATCCAAAATAACGTTACCATTATCAGTTATAACCGGACCCAGCTTGCCTTTACCTTCTCTCAGAACAGGTTTTCCATCAGCATCAATAATTTTTTGTTTTACCGGCGAAATTGCAAAGGGCAAAACCTCAATCGGCACAGGTTGGTTGTTTTCTCCTAGCACTTTCACTTTTTTCTTCGCATCAGCAATGATAATGTTGAGTTTAGAGGCAGCGGCAACGATCTTTTCTCTCGCCAAAGCTGCACCCATGCCCTTTATCAAAAATAATTCAGGAGTAATCTGGTCTGCCCCATCAATGGTCACGTCTATTTGCGAGTGTTCGTCCAAAGTTGTAATCGGGATTCCACATTCAACCGCTAACAAGAAAGCTTGATAGGAAGTAGGAATGCCCATTATGCGCAGTTTTTCGTTTTTCACTCTTTTGCCTATTGCTTCTATCGCAAAAGCCGCCGTACTTCCGCTCCCTAAACCAACAATAAAATTTTCCTTAACATGTTTAACCGCTTCTAAAGCTGCTTTCTGTTTTGCCTCTTGAATTGGCTCAAGGTTAGCTTTCAATTTCCATCTGCCCCAACTTATCTAAAACCTTCTCAACTTCGCTTCTAATTGAGTCAATCCTTTTCTCTGCTTCAGTTTTAGCGTCCGGCTTTTCTTCTGGAGGTTTTCGCTTCTTCTTTTGCTTTTCTTCGCCTTCCTCTTCTTCGTCAATTTCTTCTATCTGAGGCGCGGACATTTGCGTAGGTAATTTTACAGGTATCTCTTTTATCGGTTTAACATCGATTTTTGTCCTAAGCTCTTCCACCTTTGAGGTTAATTCTCCGAAGCGCTCACTGAACAGCTTCATCAAATCTTCCTGCATGCCTTCAAGATCATGCAAAGCAACTATAGTTTCATCTTTTGAGATAGATTCTTTAATAGATGTCATTCTAGCCTTGTAGCTTGCGGCAAGCTTCTCTCTTTCTGCCTCCGAGATTTTTCCCTCCGCTTGCGCTTCATATAAGTGTCTCAACGCATCGCTTAAAATCTCCCTCTCTAAATCAAGCATCCTCAGCTCATCTTTTGCGTTAGAAGCTGTAGTTGTTTGGACACTTTTTGAGATTCTGAAGGGTGAACTTGCATATTCAAGGCGTGAATCATTATCTGTTTTTTGAGATTTTTTCGGTGAGGTTTTTTTTGCGAGTTTTCTCATGGCATAAATAACTATCCCGCAGGCAATGATAATTACTACCGCTACTGCAGTGACTGTTACTGGATCATCATACCAAGCCATGCCAAGCTTTCCTCGATATCTTGATTGTGTACCATGTATATATAAATTAATACAAGTACTCTAACCTGATTTCACTCTTCTAATATTGAATATTCCTCTGTACTGTTTACTTGCAACTATTTCAAGTACCCAGGTTGCCGTTTCCACTGGTCAATTCCGTCGATAACATTCATAAAAAAGATATGGGCTGTCCAATTTAGATCAGAATGTCGATATATACTGTTGTGGAGTTGGCCATCTTTCTGGAATTTTCCTTGCGCTAGCTTCAATTTTTGTTATGCCACAAATTCTGGCGATTTGATCTTGGACGTCAAATGCTTGTGTAACGTCTCTTATCATGGCTGTCAATTGTAGATCATAATCACCGCTAGTTTTTGTAATTATAATTATATCGGGTATTTTTGCAAGTGACTCAACTACTGGAACCGACAAGCCACCTGGGTCGGTAATAGATATGTTGAAATCTAGTATCGAAGTGTATCCAATTTTATTTGGGTTTATTTGGATTGATACCTTTATTGCTCCCTTTTCTGTGAGCTTGTGATATCTTTTTACTACTGTGTCAGTCGATAATCCCATTTCCTTTGCAATTTTAGTGAACGATGCGCGTCCTTCCAACGTAAGTTTTTCTACTATTTGCTTGTCCAACTCATCAATGATGATTCTATCACCCGGTGAAGAGATCGCGACCTTGTTTGAATTCCCTTGATTGCTTTCGCTGGTATCTGTGAGAGTGCCTGTGAGATTTAGGTTTTCAGGAATGTTTCTAACGCCCGTCCATATGTAAGTTTTTAATCCTATGGTGGGCAGTTTTCGTTTGATTACCTGCTTCACATGATCCAATTCATTTAAGTCCCTTAAAGTCGCAACCGCCCTAACATTGTAGACACTGTTATACTGCCGGGAAGCACGTACCTCAGTTATTTTTCCAATAAATTCCATAACCTGTTCCATTTGCTGAGCCTCAACACTTATGAGCAGAGTTGCAAGTGCGTCGTAGCCGAAATGACCAAAATTTAACTGAATTGTTGCCCCCTTAATTATGCCTTTTTTTTCCATTGCCCTGCAACGTTTCCAAATTTTGTTTTTTGATACTCCAAGTTGTTTTGCTATTTCATAGTAACCCATCCGGCCCTCTTGCAGAAGATTTTTTAGTATTCTTGAATCAAGCTCATTGATTTTAGGCAAGCAGCTCTATCCTTTCATTTATTAGCCTGTGACAATTCTGAGCATTTAAAATTTCTTGTTTCCTTAGAATATATTGGTCAAAATTGCAAATTTACTTAATTTTTGGCTGATTTGACGAGCGTTAGGTAAATTCAAAAAGTTGAAATATACTGACGAGGGGAAGGCCATTTAAGCCAATTCGAGTTTTCTTCAAGTCCTAATACTTCCATGTCAATCCTGCTTATTCCAGGAATTTTTCCAATTTCCCCTTGAATAAAAAGCAATTGACCCAAGTCCTTAGCCATTGCCCATATTTGCAAGTCATAGTCTCCTGTTGTTTTCATAATGCTTATGACGTCAGGTATCTTGCTGATTTTCTCAATAAGTACGAACGAGTTTTCATGCGAGGTGACAGTGAAAAAAACGCACATGGCTTGATATCCAATTTTGACGGGGTTAATTTGAATTGTTACTTTTAATACCCCGTTATTCTTTAGTTTTTCATATCTCCTTTTAGCAGTATCGGGCGAGATTCCTATTTCTCTCCCAAGTGTCTGCATGGATATCCGTCCATTCTCAGAGAGTTTATCCGCTATTTTTTGGTCGATTTGATCGATATTCATACTTTGAGAGTTGATCTTTTTCCGAGTTTTCCCCTGATAATTGATTACTTCCAGTAAATTTTTTGTGTTGTCAGAAGTTATTGACAAGTTCTGGTTCATTTCTTTTACATCTGTCCAGATTGCAGTTCTCATTTCTAAGACTGAAAAATGTCTTTTGATATTGTCTTTGATCTCGTTCAATTGTTCAAGCGTTTTAAGGGTTGTAACAACATCTATATTCCCTTTGACTCCCCTATTATAGAAGGAATAAACTCCTGACATTTTTTGTAGGAATTCGATAAGTTGATCTGTTTGTTGTGAGTCAACGTTGATTAAGATGTGTGCTACTGCCTTGTAACCAAAACTCTTGTAATTAATATGAATTGTCGCACCAGTAATTACGCCAATTTCTTCCATCTTGTTGTAATTTTTCTTAACAACTTCTTTTGTCAAGCCAGTTTTTTCCGCAATTTCACTATCACTTTTACGGCCGTCTGCTAATAGCTCTTTTAGAATTTTTGCTTGCACTTCGGTAATGTGGTCGGGTAAGGCTATTATCCCTCGTTGACGTTCAAGATGTTTTCTGTCTATTTAAGTTCATCGTAGCATATGCATTTTGCGATTTTATTTAATGGATTTTATTACGTTTGTTAGAAAAAAAACTTATGTTATTGCCTTTTATTTGCAAAAAAGGCAATTTTATTCGATATTATTGAAAATTTTGCAAAGTTTTAAATATTGACCCAAAGGGTAAGTCAATTACAGAAAATGGAGAAAAAAGAAAATGTCAAATGGAATAATGGGAATTTCTAAAAACAAAACACGAGCTATTGCAATTGCTATACTCTTAATGTTTTCAATGTCAGCCTCAATGATGCTAGTTCCAAATGTTAGCGCACATAACCCGCCATGGCAAATCCCCACATTCGCCTACATTAACGCTGCACCAAACCCTGTTGGTGTCGATCAATCAGTGGAAGTTATCATGTGGCTCAACTTAGTCATAGACGGCGCACAGCTAGCCAATAATGTTCGATTCCAAAATTACGCGCTCACCATTACGCCACCTAACGGCACAGGTACTACTACGACTTTTGCAACAGTCTCAGACCCAACTTCAGCTCAGGACTATACCTTCGCTCCCAACCAGGTAGGCACATACACTCTAAGGTTTAATTTCCCAGGACAAGTGTATACGTATACGCAGCCAGTATCAGGTTTGGGTCCACCTGCGGTAAGTCTATATGTAAACGATACTTATGAGGCCAGCACTGCATCAACCACACTCACTGTTCAGCAAAACCCGGTTCTTAGTTACCCAACCACTCCGCTTCCAACAGCGTACTGGACACGCCCAATATACGGTACGAACACTTACTGGTACACGATTTCGTCAAACTGGTTAGGTACAGGTGCACCCGGTTACACAGGCTTTGTCGGCACATACAATGCAGGAGGCAACGGTGAGGTCTTGAATGGAGCAGGCGATGCTATAGGATCACAAACTAGCCACATAATGTGGACTAAACCTCTTGATAGCGGCGGAGTAGTCGGAGGAAACCAAACTGTAGTTGTGGGCGACACATATTTCGAGGGTTCTGCCTACAATCAAAGATATACCAATCCGATAATCCTGGACGGAATGCTCTACTACACTGAACCAATATCGTTTGCAGGTGTCCCCGGTGGACTAAGCGGCAGCGCTTATGGACCAACTGACTGCGTTAACCTGCAAACAGGGCAGCTTATCTGGTCTCGCAGCAATATACCGGCATTGTCATTCGGCTACATTTATGACGTTCAAGACCCCAACCAGCACGGAGTTTACCCACCAATAATATTCGCAACTTCTGGAGGTGCTTCGCTCTTTGGTGTGTTCCCCCTTACTTGGATGGCTTATGATGCATTCACAGGAGATCCAATGTTCAACGTAACCAACGTTCCCGTAGGCACAACTATACTCGGCCCCGAAGGAGAACAGCTGATAATTAACTTAGTAAACTTAGGCACCTTTGCGAAACCAAACTACTATATGCAAGAATGGAACTCATCTCGATTGTGGGGCAATAATTATTCAGGTGCATCAACATCGCCACCGTTAGTTCCACCAATTAGCAATGGACAAGATCCAAGCTTGTTTGACTGGAACGTTTCCGTACCATACCTAAACACTGCAGGCTTTACTACTCAAATCGGAGCTCTTTATAACGATCTGTTGCTCTGTTATAGCGGCTCTCTACCTTCAACAGGCGCAGTTTTCATGGGTGCCCAAAGCGACACTCCCTACACCTACTTCGCAATCGACATCAACACAAATTCACTTGGCTCGATACTATGGAGCAACACCCTTAACCCCCCATCGGGAAACATAACTGTTCTAGAAGCCGGAATTGACCCAGTGAATCGCGTCTTCGTTGAAGATTACAGAGAAACCGCTCAATATGTAGGCTACAGCCTAGATACAGGCAAACAGATCTGGGGTCCCACTACACCTCAAGTATACCTTGACTACTACGGCAGCCCAGCATCCGGCAGCTTAGCTAACGCATTTGCTTACGGAAAAATGTACAGCGCTGCTTACGGCGGAATAGTCTACTGTTATGACACAAAAACTGGCAATATATTATGGACATACGGCAACGGCGGCGAAGGCAACACTACGAATTCTGGTCTTGAAACACCTTTCGGCCACTACCCAACATTCGTTAACGCTATTGGCAACGGAATAGTATATACTGTTACCACTGAACATACCCCTGAAACACCAATTTTCAAGGGTGCTTTGGCACGCGCTATAAACGCTACAACAGGAGCGGAAATCTGGACCCTTTCAGATTATACCGGTGAATTCCAGACCTTTAGTTACGCGATGGCAGACGGATACAACACATGGTTCAATGGCTACGACGCCCAAATTTACACTGTTGGCCAAGGACCAAGCTCCACTACCGTAACAGCACCACAGACAGCTATCACAGAAGGCAACAAAGTGGTCATACAAGGCACAGTGATGGATGTTTCCACTGGCACAAAGCAAACTGAGCAGGCAGCCGACTTTCCAAATGGAGTTCCATGCGCATCTGACGCTAGCATGGGTCAATGGATGAGTTATGTTTACCAGCAACAACCACTACCGACTAATTTCACAGGCGTTACAGTTCAATTAGCCGCTATAGACCCCAACGGCAATCACATCGTTATCGGCAACGCTACAACTAATGTAGACGGCGTATTCGACTACGCTTGGGCTGCTCCAAATATTCCAGGCAGCTACTCTATCTACGCTACATTCTATGGCACCAACGGTTACTATGGATCAAACGCAAATACTGGTGTTTACGTGGAATCAGCTGTTGTAACCACTCAACAGCCGACCGCTTCACCTGTAACGGGTCTAGCAACAATGTCAGGACTTACTATTGGAATCGCTGTAGCAGTAATCGCCATAATCATCGCAATCGCCATAGTCGGCTTACTCATACTCAGAAGAAAGCCATAAAAATGCTTAACAAAAACAACTTTTCCCCTTTTTTAGTCTTAAAAAACAACGGAGAAGAGATGGGGCTGAGTAGGCTCTGATTTAATCATGATATCCGCAATCATGATAGCGCATTTGCATTTTTCTTTTCCTTCAAAAAGAAAAACTCAGAGCCTCAGTAAACCCTCCTTCTCATATAAGTTCTTTACAGCTGCAAGCAAATCTATCCTAACGTTACACGTTAAGTTATTATAGTATGGATAATCGTTCAAACGGATTCAGCTTAGAACTCTTTACCAGAAGCTAAATTCCTTAAGTCATCAATCTTAAGCTGAACCAACTCATCCGGATTCTTTTCGACGCCGTCAAAATACTGTTTCACCACAAGACATAGATTTCCTTTGTTCTTTCAGACCGCAATGTGTCAAGCCATTTTTGCACTTGTAAAAGTTAGTATCCAAGGAAACGTATCAACGTCTTACGGCTAAAGAACTAACAATACCTTGCGCTATAACTATTTGATTTCAGTGGATTTTTTCTGTTACATTATTCGGCGAACAACTAATTTTTTTTAGCAAGTTACCACTTTCTTTTTAGGTAGCGCACTATATTTGTGAGTTTAGAAAGAAATGGATACTATAGAGAAGCCTAGAATTGTAGTTTTTGACGTTGAAGGAGTGATTATTCCAAAAAATCGCTTCTTTTTTGAAGTTGGAAAAACCTTGGGCTTCATTAAGTTGGTTAAGATCCTTTTTTTCGGTTTTCTCTATGAAACGGGAATCCTAAAGTTACAATCAGTTTTGAGGCATATTTTCAAAGAATCAAAAGGAGTTGAGCTTAAAACTTTAGATTTTATTTTTGGAAAAATTCCTTCAACGCCCCTTTTGCAAAACCTTTTTTCCCAATTAAAAACGAGGAATTGTAAAATTGCTTTGATTAGTTCTGGGTTGCCAACAGTTATAGTTAAAAAATTAGCACGCGCAGTGGGTGCAGACTACGCCTATGGTATCGAAGTTGAAACCGAAGATGGCAAGTTAACCGGCGAAATCTGGGGTGACGCGATTGAGCCTGATGGGAAACTCAAAATTTTATCTCAAATTTTAACCACTGAGGGCTTACGATTAAGCGATTGTATCGTTGTTGCTGATGACAGAAATAACCGTTGTATTTTCTTGCCTGGAATGTTAAAAATCGGTTTTAATCCCGATTTTGTCATAAGAGTCATAGCTGACAGGGTAGTAAATGGCAAACTTTCCTCAATCCTGCCCATCATTGATGGGAAACCACATAATCGTTCTTTTCCTACAACAAACGATTTTCTAAGAGAAGATATTCATGCTTCCGGATTCTTTGTGCCAATTATCGCCTCCTTAATAGGCGTTCCCACAGTTGGCGCTCTAATTTTCGGGATAGCATTGATTTATGCTATATCGGAACTTTGGCGCTTAGAAGGAAGAGAATTATCATTTATTTCGGCGATTACACGCAATGCTGCCTCACAATCGGAATTGGGTGGCTTTGCTGCGGCTCCATTGTACTTCGCTTTCGGTATTTTGTTCACTTTACTTGTGTTTCCTGCTCCTGCAAGTTACGCTGCAATTGCAATTTTTTGCTTAGGCGATAGCGTAGCCTCGCTTTTTGGAGGTCTTATTTCAACTTCTTTGCCTTTTAACAAAGGGAAGACTTGGGAAGGCTCACTGGCTGGTTTCTTTTTAGCATTCTTAGCGGGCACATTTTTTGTTTCTCCATTTTTGGCTTTCGTTGGGGCAGCAATCGCTATGACCGTTGAAGTTCTTCCTCTTCCAGTAAATGACAATGTGTTGATACCATTGATTACTGGCGCAGCGTTGACGCTACTGATTTAACGAAATTACTGACTTAAGATAGTCCTTAACAAAATATTTCTTGCCTCTTTTGATAACCACATGACCCTCTTGCTCTAGAAGTAGCTTTTGAACTTCCAATCCACCAGGGTATTTTTCATTTAATAATCCGCCAGTTTTGAGGGTTCGCCAATAAGGAGTGAAATCTGTTGCGCCTTGCTGTTTTTGCTCTTCTGTGGCTTGGGCAGAAATCCACGCAAAAATGCCGGTTGTTAATGGACAACCGACTGTTGCATCGTGCTTGGTGGCGAGGGCTGAGCGGATTTCATTGATAGTTATAAGTTTGCCCTTTGGAACTTTCCTCATTAACTGATCTACTTCGACCGGCGCTGGGATCACTAAAGTGCCTCTGCCCCATTTTTCAGCCATTTTTCCTTTGAGTTCTTCCACTTTGGGGTAGCCTTTGCTGTCGTTTAGTTTTTCTTGCCAAGTCAGTTTCTTTTTAGGCATTTTCTTACCTTAAAGCTGTATCTGCAAAATTGTTTTAATAAGTTTGGTAAAAAAAATGGGTTTACTTATAGTCACGAATTCTAATCCAGTAAACTAGACGTTTCTAATAAGATCCAAACATGACTAAACATTAGCATTCGCAGAACTAAGTTTCCCGCTTTGAATGCAAAAGCGTGTTATTATGAATAAAAATAAAATAGAACAAACCTTGATTTAAAATTTGTTTGGTTTATTTTTTATTTTTTGATCTTATTAAATCAAGTTTTTGACAGTGGCTTAGCTTCTTTATTTCTCTTTCGCGTTTCATCGCTTCGCTTCGTAAATTAAACAATTCAACGTAAGCTATCCTTTTGGGTTTGTGTGATTTTGTGTATTTTGCCCCTTTGCCGTTTTCATGCAGTTTTGTTCTTGCATCTAAGTCCTTGGTGTACCCTGTGTAGAAACTTCCGCCACGACACAATAAAATGTATACATAAAATGGCATGTTATTGTTTCCTAGTTTCAAGCGGTAAATAATCGTATACGATGCCTTTTTGCATGGCTCTTTTAAGGTAAGCTTCAGGGTCTATTTCTTGGACTTTTGCCCAATCAACATCGATAATGTAGATTTCTTGTATGCGTGCATTTCGTATTTCTTCAATAGTGACTGGCGGTTTCTGGTAGTATGTGTCAACTAGATTCTTTATCTGCTTAATTTCTTGGTCGGTTCGGTTTCTTGGAGGTTTAGATAGCGCACGGGGAAAAGGCAGAATATAGTGCGGCGGTACGCCTAAAGCGAATTTTCCTGCGAAACTGCTGTACCTTATTATCTTGCTTGCAAGCCTTGCAGTAGTGTAAGTTAAGGGAGCCAAAGCGTTTTCAGGAGGAATATAACCAGTTTCTACTTCAACGATTAGGTTTCCGTAACCTTTTGTAGCGTACAAGTCACAGGTTAAAATTTCGTTTAACGGGTATTCGAGTTGAACTTCATAGCCTTTTTGGATGAGATATTTGGCGCAAACAAGTTCCATCACGGAATGATTGATTTTTATAATGTTTTCTTTTTGCAGCTTTATCAGCCATTCTTTTAACATATTAAGTTTGTTTTCTGCTTCTTTATCAGAATCCTTTGTTAACCTTGATAATAGAACAGCTAAATCTTGCTCAAACTTTTGCCTGTTACTCATTTGTTGATTCCTTGCCAACTAGACTGGCAACCCTTAACCTATTGATTTTAAAATATATAAAGCCAGAAAACCCTCAAGCGCTTATCTAAACCACATTATCTTTCCTTCGTTTAACAGGTTCCGAGACTGCTGATTGACCGAGTTTTTTGGATGTTTTTCGTGTGGTAATACGCACTATGCCTGTGCGCCAAAAATCTTGACCCATAAAAGTCGCCTTGCCTACCAATTTATAACTAACTTCCACCCAGCAAATTGGCACAAATTCATCTCTAAAAAATTCGCTGCTCAACAGAAGGCTAGACGAAACTACTTGTTCCTAGTTTCATTATTTTTGAGTTTTTAACGTTTCGCTGAGAGAACAAGCCTTGTAGAGTTAACATCTACCTCAACAATATTGCAATTCTTAAACTCTTTTCCTTCACCTAAAATATTTTTGACTAGGACATTGTCGCCTTCAACTTTAACATATATAACATCTTTGAATTGCACTTTTCCGTTTAAGATTATGTCAAATTCACACATAGGGTTTTCACAACAGTGGAAAAGAAATGGCGCGGGCTATAAGTGCTTTTATCAACGCGCCTAATTAGTTAGGGAAGACTCGATTGCATAAGCACCGTTTTTATTCATCCTTACTGAAAACAACTTGCAGAATATTTTTTTGCAAGTTAATTATTAACAGAAAGTTTTAAACAAGTGAGATTGGTACCTGTCATGTCAAGTTTCTAACGTTACACTCATAGAGCGTTGCTGGGAACGCTTTTACGCCTCTGTGAAAGCGCGAATGATTAAACCACTCCTTGTAGTCGCCTATTTTGTCTTTGAGCCA
>JBEKPG010000020.1:0-44528 GCA_049520955.1 Bathyarchaeia archaeon
TATGCCTATTCGTATCATGTCATTAACTGAAACATCAATGGTTGCATCTGCCAAACGCAGTTTGGGCGAGTTAACGGCTTTTGCATGTTCAAACCATTCTTGAGGCAGTTTGGCGTCAATGTTTGCTTCTTTAAAAGCTGTTTTGTAAAAAACCTCTATGTTGCTTGTTAAATTTACAATCGCACACCTGTTTATCTTAATGTTGCTGTAAGTTGTTGATGAATTGAAAAGATTGATGATAAGGTGCTGCTCGTCTTCCATGATGACCCCTATTGGCGCCGCATTAGGTTTCCCACCTATATTATAAGTGGAAACGATGCATTCTGCAATTATACCTTTTAAGAATCCTAAATCAGTTAATTTCGTCATCAAACCAATCCGAGCCACTTAGAAATCCGCAAGTATTCTTTTTCAATCGAATGTAAAATTTCACTTGCATAATAAAAGCTTTGCCACCTAAATGTCGGTTGCATGTTGAAGCCGATCTCCAAACGCAGAAAGAGTGTAAGTATATAAAAACTCAATGGATAAAGACCAATTTCCATGAGGATTTTCAAGCTTTTTGAGACCGCGTTATTTAGTGGTTAAAAGCTAAAATGGCAATTAAAGTGGTCCTGGTTTACCCTATTTTTACCTGCAGACGATTATTCAATTTTTCGTTTTCCACCTTGGGCTTAGCCCACATTGTGCGCTGTTGAACAAACACTTTCCAACCCAACAAGCTGAAAGCGCTGTTTATTCCCTAAAGCAGATGGATTAGAAGTGGGAGTTTCCTTTATTATCGGCCATCCTGGCAAAAGTAACAAGACCATGTCCCAGTTTTTTGGCAGGAGATATCTTGGGAAGGCAGTTACAATATCTTAGGAAGCCCCTTTGAATGTTTAACTGACATCACATTTGAAATTATGAGTTGAACTGTAATTGTATTGTAAATTTCAAAAGTGTTTAATTGATACGCAAGCATTTAATCTCAAACCTAACAAGAACACGGAAGGCAAAATAACACTTAAAAGTGCAACCAGTTGCAAAAACTAATCTTAATCCCCACCATCATAAGCTCATTGCGAATTGCAGTCTTACCTCTCTTCTTTTACCTATATAATGCAGGAAATATTACCGCATGCTTAATACTGCTTGCTTTTTCAGCGGCCACAGACTTTTTAGACGGTAACTTAGCTAGAAGATTAAAGGCAACTTCAAGGTTTGGCGGCTACTATGATACCACAACAGACTTCATTCTTGTGTTTGGCATATTTACATTTTTTAGCGTTAAAGGAGACTATCCTGTTTGGCTATTGCTTGTCATAACTTTATCATTTGTCCAATTCTTAGCGTCAAGTCTTTACTCAAAAAAATTATACGATCCAGTGGGAAAATATACAGGAAGCGCTCTCTACATAGGAATAGTTTTAACTTTGATTTTTCCCTCGCAAGCAATGTTTAGCTTCGTAGAATTTGCCTTTTTGGGGTTTTTCTTAGTCTCGCTGGTAAGCCGCATAGTAACCTTAACGAGAAAATATAGTTAAATCTAACCCTAAACTAATATACTGTTTTTTCGTTATGATATCGTTAATCTCGGTGCAGCCTTTTGCCAGGAAAAAAATGCCAAAAACAAAGTGGATTACCAGAGCAAATTCGAGTTTCGTTAGGCACTGCAATAGTGCTTGAATTGCTAAGAGGCAAGTTAGATGCTGAGCCGACAACAGCGTACTTGATGACGTACAAGGATGGTAAGTGCTCCGCTAACTGCAGTTTCTGCCCTCAAGCCAGAGGAAGCAAAAGCAAGATCGAACTGCTATCAAGGGTTTCATGGCCAACTTTTTTAACCATAAACGTCCTAACAGCGATTGGTACAACGGCAAGACAGGGAAAAATTAAGCGCGTCTGCATACAAGCCCTAAATTACACGAGTGTTTTTGCGCACCTTGAAGCGCTTGTGAGGGAAATTAAGAAACAATCTACGGTCCCCGTTTCAGTTTCTTGTCAACCACTAAACGCTTTCAATATTAAGCTTCTGGCAAAGGCAGGCGTTGACAGATTAGGCATACCGTTGGACACGGCAACCGAAGCCTTGTTCGATAAAATTAAGGGTAAAGGAACAGGCAGCTCTTACGATTGGGAAAACCAGTTCTGCCTGCTAGCTGAAGCATTAAGTGTTTTCGGGGAAGGAAATGTGAGCACACACCTAATTGTTGGGTTAGGTGAGACAGAAAAAGAGGCAGCCAAAATAATTCAAAAATGCATAGATATGCGTGTTCTAACGGGTCTTTTCGCTTTTACTCCAATTTCTGGCACCATTTTGGAAAACAATTTCCAGCCTCCTCTTGAATCATACAGGCGAGTTCAGCTTTTAAGGTTCTTAATGGCTAATGGTTTAGTAAGGTACGAGGATATGCATTTTACTAATGATGGCAAAATAACAAATTTCGGTATTGCAAGCAAAGGGTTAAAACGGATAATTAAAGATGGAACGCCCTTTCTTACATGTGGTTGTCCAGATTGTAACCGACCTTTTTATAATGAAAAACCAAGTGGGCCAATATACAATTACCCAAGAAAAATAAGCCAAGTAGAGATAAAAAAAATAGAAAAGCAACTGAAATTTTATTAAGTTATTAGCTGATCAGCCGTTTGAGGCGAATGTAGTTTATCTTTTGGCAATTTAGGTTTTTGTCTTGTTACTTGTTCAACTAAACGCCAGAACTCATCCATGGTATAGCCTTTAAGCAGTTCCTTCATGAGTTTTTTCACTTGGTAATAAATCATTTGGGCTTCGCCTTTATCTAAACTTTCCTGCGGACCTTTAATGCGCCTGAAAAGCTCGTCCATTTGCCTCGGAGAAGCCCTTATTCCTGCTTTCTCTAAAAGCTTCTGTATGAGTGTTTGTTCTGTGTTTCTTCCAACGAAAATTGTTGTTTCTCTGCCCACGATTTCAGGAGGGAAAGGCTCGAAAACTAAGGGATGAGCCATCATTTCTTCCACATCTTCTTCTACTTCATGGGTGAAAATGTTTTCGCCAATTATGGGCTTATGGAATTGAATGGGTAAAGCGAAGGCTTTTTCAGCTGTTTGAGCTATCCTGTAAATTTTTCCTAAATCAACGCCTGTATCGATATTGTAGAGGAGCTCTAACGCTGTTACAACTTCTTCAAACGGAGCTATTCCAGCCCGTTCACCAAAGCCTGCAATGCATGTGTGTATGTACGACACTCCTTCTTCCACAGCAGCCAGAGTATTTGCAGTTGCCAACCCGAAATCGTTGTGACAGTGAATTGAAAGCGATACTTTATTTTTAACAGAATCATGTAACCCATCTCGAACATGAGACATTAAATATCGCATAGAAAGTGGTCTTATGAATCCAACACTGTCAGCTATCGCTAATCTTCTAGCTCCAGCATTAGCTGCTGCTTCAAAAATTTGTAAAATATCTTCAAGGGGGGTTCTGGTGCCGTCCATGAGAACGAAGTTCACGGTTGCCCCGTGCTTTATCGCGTAATCTATGCTTTCAACTATTCTTTGTTGTGCTTGTTCTTTAGTTAATTTCAACGTGTGTTGCAAGTTTAAACCATTAAACGGTGTCTCGATAGTTACGTCTTTTATGCCGCATTCTAGACAAGCGCTAACACTGTTTTTGGTTGCCTCAGCCGAAGCCGTAAGTTTAACGTTTGAGAAACTTTCATTTACGATGCGTTTAACATTGCGTTTTTCATCTTCGGACAAAGCCGGGAAACCCACGTTAATTTCAGCGACTCCTGCTTCGTCCATTAACTTAGCCAGTCTAACTTGTTCAACGTAAGTTAAATAAACCGTGGGCGCTTTGATGCCTTCCCTGAAGGTTTCATCCCAAATAAACACTCGGTCGGGAAGTTTAGGCGGCAAATTTTTTCTTAAACGATTATAATTTGCAATTAGTCCTTGTGCTTCAAGCTTTTTAAATATAGTCTTTCTCATTGAGACCCAGTCCAACAATATGAAAGATAAACAGTATGTTTAATTTGCAAGTTCATATATAAAAGCTACATTTTCAGAAGCCATAGGTTCAGTTTCAAATGCAATTAAAACGAGCTTATAGCTCTTTTTTCAAAGTTTTCTTTGAGAGTTCAATTTGGCTTTCTGGAAAAAGGTTTAAAAAGCAAAAGTCTTAAGTGCAAAAAAAGAAATGTATTAGCCATTGAGGGCAACAGAAAATGAACAGCCTAAAAGATACGATAGAAAAGATAAAAAATTTAGAAAATGAGAAGAAAAACCTTTTACTTGAAATTGAAGACCTCAAAAAAATGGCTGACACAAAAGCTGCTGCTTTAGAAGTTGAAATTGCCTCATTGCGAGAAGAAGCTAAGTCTCTAAAGAACTTGATGGGTCAAGAACAACCAAGCGTAAACCAGCTTAAAGTAGGTTGAGCGCTCTGTTACTTTTGCCTTGTCAATTTTGCTACTGACTCTCAGACGATAGAGGCGTTCTTTGAAAAAGAGAGTTTATCGAGTTAGCCAGCGCGTTACAAGCAGCTTGTCTTGCATTTAGGGATGTGTCGGTTTCTAGTTTTTCAAGTTCCTTATGTAAACTTTCTGCCCTCTCTGTAATCTCTTGTTTCTTCTTCTCGTAAATGTCGTGTAGTTTCTCTTGTTCAGCAGTGAAACTCTGTAGTGCCACTTCTAACTCGTTCTTTGTTGATCTCAGTTCTTGTTTTGTTTGAGCAAGCTTTTCTGCTGCTTTTCTTCGAGCCCTCACATGGAAAAAGCTTATTTTAATTTCCTCTTGGCTCGCTAAGTCGTCTTCTGCTTCGAGGATATTATGAGACAAACGTTGAACCTCTGCGTTCCTTTTGAAGCTTAGTTCTCTTGTTTTTTCAGCATATTGCTTATCGGTTTCCACTAGAAGATGATTGTTGTCAGCTAGAGCTTTTGCGTCTCCTGTGAGGTTTGTTTCTTGGAGCCGTTTTTCGGCAAGTGAACCTTCAACATCTAGAAAAATCTGGGAACGCTCCTTAACAAATTGCTCGTCAACTTTTAGGACGGGATTAGACTCGAATTCCGAAATCATTTGGCGAAGATTAAGGAGCCAATCATCGAAGTACTGGCTGAAAGGCGAAAGCCCAAAAACTTGATTGCCAAGCTTGCTTAAGTAACCGAGATTTTTTTCAACAATCTCCTTGGCAGAAATCTTATTTTCTTCTTGATGGTAGATGCCCCCTAATCGCTGCTTTTTTTCTTTAGTCTTCTTTTCATGCGCCGACTTTGAGTATTGGCGAGCAGCGCTTCGATGTGAACCACCTGTTTGAGTCCTAAAGCTCATAAACAAACCAGTGTGTACAAGAAATATTTAAACAATGACATATTTCGTAAAATGATTCTGCCTTGCCGTTTATTAAAAGATGACAGCGATGAAATTTCAACCAAACTCTACTTTCCCGATGCTTTCGCTTCTTTTACCGTCTGACTAGGCTTTCTTTTGCTTAATGCCAATATGGTTCCGGCTATGGCAACAATTACGACTCCAATCACTATTGCGTAAGTTAGTAAGGTCGATGAATTATTTGAATTATTGGCATGTTGCGTGGGTGGAGGAGAGCTTGAAGAACCTGGAGACGAGGAAGCTATAGGTGCAGTTCCTTGAAGAATTGGTCCCTGAGTCTGAACTAGTAGCGAATATTTTGAGATTTTTAGGGCTAAAGGTACCTGATTCTGATTCAAATCAAATGCTGCAATTTGGGATGAAACAGTTTTAGAAGGAGCTAGAGTAGCTGTTAAGTAATTTGTGTATCCTACCCCGACTACAGTTCCTGTGGAGTTGTAAAAGGTTCCAACCACCCATACGTTTTGAGCTGTTTGGCTACCTGTATTTTTAATGGTGAAATTGACCAAATAAGCACCGACATAATCTCCACTAGTGCCTATTGTTGCTGAACTGCTTGTAATTTTCAAGTCTGGATATTGGTAGCTACTTGTCGCATTCGCCGAAGTAACTGTGAAGTCAACATTAGAAATATCTACCGTCCCCCAGGTTCCATCCGGGGAGCTGATGGGTTGAGAAGAGAACGCCATGTAAAAGGGCGCTTCCTGCTGTGGGGTTAGGTATTGCCCATAAACTTGAGTGGCAGAATCTGCTTGATCTGCACCGCTTGAGTCAATGATCGACCCTTTCAAAGTAGCTCCGTCAATATTGTTAGAACCAACATTCTGGACTACTCCGACAACGTCCAGATTGCCCTGTGTGAAATAATAGCTATAGCTAACAATCTTGATATCTTGTGTTTGGCTAAGTGCGCTCGGAACTAAAGTCAGTCCCAACGACATCAGAGTCAACACAACAAAGATGTAACCTGCAGTTTTTCTCATCAAACTTGCCCCTCAACGGTACAAATCCCAATAATACAATATGTACTATAAAACAGTTTTTCAAAATTCAGTACAAAGAAAAGCGGTCTCAAGTTTGACAATTTGTTACTGCTTAAATCATAATAAACCTCAAAAACGACCTCTCGACAAACAATCTATTTCGCTTCAAAGCCTTTTCACAAACTAAGGTAAATGCAGATTAAACGTTGGCAGAAAAGGAGGCATAAATTAGAAAAATGCTTGAGACAAATTCAAAGAAGAAAGGAAATAATCTTATTTTCTGTGATTACAACATGAAATTTTATTGGGTTGTGGGGTTTGGAGATAGTTTGAGGGGGAGAAGGGAGAGCGAGCAAAAATATAATTTTCTCCAAACCTTTCCACCCAACCCATTGTTTTGGTTTTTGTTTTTGCCCTCCATCTTATAACGCTTTGAAAGCCTCGAACCACCTGTTATACATAGACAACATATCCAAGGAAACGCTTGGTTTGCGTTCTTCCAAGATTTGGCGGAAATCAGCCATGGTTAATGCTCTTGGCTTGGCCTCTCTATCCATTGCTTTGCCTGACTCGAAGAATTCTCCGATAAGTTTTAGCTGGGCAGATTGGCAAACATCGCGTATATCGCTTCCTGAGAAGCCTTCTGAAAGGCGAGCTAACTCTTGTAGGTCCACATCTGTTTCTATCTGCAGATTACTTGAGTAAAGCTTTAGCATGCTCAATCTAGTGCTATGGTCCGCTAATGGAACAAGAATTCTTTTCTGGAACCGTCTGATAAACGCCCAATCCAAATCCCAAGGCTTATTCGTAGCGCCTATAACGTAAACGTGAAGGGCCTTGCCCTTATCAACAATGCCGTCCATTTCCTTTAGGAACTGGTTGCGGACGCGAATTTCTCCGCCGACCTCATTCGAATGTGCTCCCATTAGCGAGTCTAATTCGTCAACAAACACTATGGCGGGTTTACCCTCATTTGAGGATTTGCGAGCTGAACCAAACAATTTAGCTACATTCTGCTCAGCTTCCCCAAGCCACTTTGACATAATAGAGGCAGCATCGATAGAGTAGAAGTTAGCATCAATCTCCGTTGCGACCGCTGCCGCCAACAAAGTTTTACCGCACCCAGGTGGACCAAATAGCAATATACCTCTTGGCCAGCCTAACGGGAACAAGTCTGGCCTTTGAACTGGATAAACAATGGCTTCTTTCACTGCTTTTTTGGCAGTATCTAAGCCTACAACTTCATCCCAGTTAACTTTGGGTTTCTCGGTGATTACCAATTCTTCATTGTTTGGTTTCCCATTTCCGCTGCCGACGCCGTCCATAGTTGCTCCACCACCTTGGCTATCGTTGTTGCTTGCTTCATTCATTTCAGTTGATGAAACTGCTCCTTGCAAAGCTTTGATTCTTTCTTGATAGGCAATTGCTCTTTGAACGTAAACTTTATTCAAACCGTATTCGGGATAAAGCTGCACAAGTTGCAATAGACTCTCAATTGCTTTTTGATAAAGGGTTATTGCTCTACCTTTTTGGCCTTGTTTATCTAGCCGTACAGCATCCAAAGCGTACGCTGTCGCTGCTTTCTCTAGTTCATTTGAGGCGCTCATTTTTTCTTCTCCTACTCAGGCGATTTTAACTCAATTTTTATCCTGCCCTTTGTTCCCAAACTTTCAAGGGCACGCTCAATTTCTTCATTGGAAGTTTGCAGTTCACTTGAACAGCGACTTAAATCTACTTCACCATTAGTCTTGCGGACGTATTCAAGAAGCACATCCTCCAAGCAAGGCTTCTCGACCTTCAATGAGAACTCTTTAATCTCTTGCTTTTTGTAAGAGAAAACAGCTTTGGATGGGTCAAATCCGCTTTCTTCTGTAGTTTTATGAGACATTATCTGTGAAGAGGTAGCTGTCAGAGCGACAAGCTCCTTGATCGGTGACTTCTCTTTCAACGGTGCTTCTGCGGGTGGCTCTGGAAGAGTTTCAGCTATTTTTTGTTGCATGAAGCATGTAACTTCTTTCAGTATCTCTTCGCCGCCTTCTGTCTTTTTTCCAACCGGAATCAAATTTTCGTCTGAGGTGAGTTTGGTTGCATGAAGTGTTTCTTGGATTGTGGAATTAACGTTATCAAGTTCTGAACTAACACCAGGCAAAACTTGGAATAGCTCCTGAGAAACATTTTGAAGCAACCTCAACGCAGGCTTTAAATCCGAAACTATGTCGCCTAGTTCTTTTATTGTTTCAAGGCGGAGAATCACCCGCTCAATAGCCAGCTGAACGTTGTATAGAAACTTGACAAGCTTTCGGACTTCGGCAAGCTCAGTAGCGCAAATCGCAGCCTTTTCTCTGTTATTCTTTTTCAAGGCACCCATGCAAGTTTCAAAAAGTATGCGGTCTCTTTCCTTTAATCGAAAACTTGCTTGCTCCAGCTTATTTTGCTGAATCTTAAGGGTTATAATAGATTTGTTTGCGACTTCACGTATGGGTGGAGGGGTTTGATTAATTAGGCTTAGACTTTTCATGTCTTATTCCCTCCACTAAACGATATTTTCGCTTTGTTTGGCTATTATTATATGCCAGCTTTTCCGATCTCTTTAACGTAGACAACCACTGGAGGCTCAGGCAACTTCTGGGCAACACTTACCTGTTCAGCATAAGTTTTTGTTTTTTGCGTGATGTCTTGTGATTCGCCTAGCAATACACTTGAGACTTTGCTTTTGGTCAACTCGAAATCAGTTTTTTCTAAAGTAGCACGTTTCAGTGTTTCTTGTAGAAGTGCAAAAGCGTTCTTGTAGTTTTCTTCGTCTACTTTGCCTATTTCGTGTTCTATTTCCAGGTTAGCAATAGCGTAGCTTAGAGATGTTATTTCTTCTTGGCAGCGATCGATTTCTATGGCGGCTTCATCAGTGATGATTTGTGCTTCTTTTTTGAGTTGTGTTAATACGTTTGAGAAACTGTTGTGAAGGTCTTGGTAGATAGGTGAGGCGATTTTTTTCTTGTCCAGAAGATCCTTAAGGGCTTCGTCTTTGCGCCAGATTAAGGGTATTTGGTCGCAAAGTGTGCTTGCCTGAGACTTTATTTTTGTTACGTATGTGACTTCAGCACCATTAAATTTCAAGGTTTCCATGGGCTGTTTTGTGAATTGACCATCTCCAAATTCAAGAAATACAGCTTCGAATTTACCGCTTGGAGTTAATCCAAAGGATGCAACCTTACCGATTACGCGACCATACTCGTTTTTAATAGGTTTACCAATATAAAGAAAAAGATTGGAGTAAGACATGTGTTTTGTTTTCCTCCTATTTTAGAAACTCTGTGTTGATTTTTCTGTTTGTGAGCTTGGGGTTGATGGCATTCCTGGGGGTAAATCTGGAAACTTGTCCTTTATCTTCTGCTCTGCAACCGTTGCTGCTTCTGTAAGAATCTTTGATGCATCCTCGTTTACTGTGTCAAAGTTTAGTGTCATTCCTGAACCTTGGCCCGCTTCAATCATGATACCGCTCAACATGTTACCAATTTCGCCCAATTCGCTCTCAGCTTCTGGAAACACGCTTACTAAGCCTGCTTTGACTGAACGCAGAACGCCTACGGCTGGGCCTAAGGTTGATACTACATCGCCTAGTTCTGATACCGTTCGTAACCTCAATGTAATTTGTTCAAGTGCAAGTTTAGCATTCATTATCAACTTTGACATTTTTCGAACTTCAGCTAACTCGTTGGCGAACACATTTGCACGTGCGCTGTCATGCTTTGCATAAGCATCAACTATTCTGGCGAAAATTGCTTTGTCTCTTTGGCTAAATCGGTCTGTAGCTTGATCAAGCTTCTGTACCTGAAGATCAATGCGCCTGACAGCGAAGTCTAGTCGGGGCTTCAATGGTCCCGGTGGTTTTACAGCGTCTTTAATGCGATTTGAGAATGGCTCATCGTCCCGTTTACTTTCCCACTTTTTTGCAAATCTTTCAGACAATTTTGATTACCTCTGAAGACAGAAATGCAGAGAACAATCTTATACGTTGTTAATATGGCGGAAATATGCACGTATAGCTGTACAGCTATATGTCACGTAAAAAGTTGACTTAAGCTTTATATGGAAGAGTTAAAGGTGGTGTAGACGCTAAACCGATTAGACAGAAATATGTAGGTTAGACTAAAAAGAAGCGCCAAGTAATGCTAAAAACAAAAAGGTGATTGAATGAATAGTAGATTGAAAATATTCGGTATAATAGCTCTTTTGGGTTTCGTAGCAGGCATTATAGCACAGGTCACAGCAGTCTTTATTATCCCATGGCTGATTGCAGTTTTGCCGTTGCTGGGCGGTATGACAAGCTTCATGATTTCAGGATTTGCGGGTGCAATATTAACAGTTGCGATAGTCGGCGCTTGGGCATATATGACCGGGAAAAAAGAACCCTACTAAATAAGAACTACTCTCCAGCCTCCTTTCTTTATTGAACTTTTTTTAACGAAACCTAAAAATTCCGAAAAAATTTAAGCCGAATGGACTCGGTAGCGGAAAAAGACTTCACAAGCCTCCAGCTTAATTTCCCCGCCTTCAGCTTCATCGTACCTCGATTTCCTCATCGTCCAAAGTTATAGGATATCGTCCAAACTTATTTGCGTTTTCTAAATATTTTGGAAACATCAATTTCCAACAATATTCAATGTCAACTTTTATTTATTCAATAGGTTCTTGTAGTTTTTCGCTCTTTGTTCAATAAACTTTTCTAGTTATGTTTCTGGAAACTATGATAAAAAATGCATATAAGAATCATTACCACCTTCAATTAGTGATTGCTATGGTTGATTTGAAAATAGATTTGAGCAAGACAGCGTTGGTTGTTATAGACGTGCAAAAGGGCATAGTTGCACACGATAGAAAACTTGAGCCTTATACTGCAAGCCAAGTTGTTGCAAACGTCTCAAAGCTTGTCACGAAGTTTAGAGAAGGTGGAATGCCTGTTTTCTTGGTACATGTTACATCTGTCGATGGAAGAGATATGCTGCATCCAGTGATAGATCAGCAACCTCAGTGGGGTTCTGGTCCCAGGTCTGCAGATTGGGCAGAATTTGTTGAAGAAATAAAGCCCACAAACAAAGACATAGTTATTGCGAAGAGGCAGTGGGGAGCATTTTATGGAACTGAACTTGATTTGCAGCTAAGGCGCCGAAAAATAGAAAACATTGTCTTGTGCGGAGTTTCAACCAACTTAGGCGTTGAGACAACTGCCAGAGATGCATATCAACGCGGATACAATCAAGTCTTCGCTACAGATGCTATGGCCGCAAGCAGCAAAGACGAACATGAAGCAACCCTAAAACACATTTTTCCAAGAATCGGACTGCTGAGAACCACAGACGAAATCTTAAAAGCAACAATAGAAAACAACCACAAATCTTAGGCAAATCCCTTTTTAGCGTTTTCATGTAATCCAATGCCAATTTTATGCTTCTAAAATGAGTGCATATGTGTATCTATCTTTGATATTTTTTAGTGCGTATCTTTAGTAGAACAACAACACCCAATATGCATTTTTGAACAGTTTGTTTTGGGTTGCTTCTTTGATTTAGGGCTTAAATTCTTTGCAGGTTGCGTCTCAAAAAGGCGCTAGCGTCACTACGCGTCAAAAGGAGAATATTTGTTCCGTTGCAAAGCTTGAATCGTTTGCAGGTTGCGTCTCAAAATGTGTTGGGATGTGTCGCAATGTGTGGAAAAGGGTGGGAAGTTGCGATTAACTCAAAGAGTTAACTTCAAAAACTACATTGAAGAGGGCGAATCATTTACTGTTGCTTAAATAAAAGTTAAAGAAAACCCAGAAAACGAAAAAAAGAGAGTTAACCATTGAACCGCAAAGTTCAAAGCCAAATTGCGACGGGAAATCGGGTTGGGCTAAATATGTGCAATTTTTTTTCTAAAAGTAGGTTTCTCGCTTAAACCAAGCCCATGCAACGGTAACAAAAACCGGCAGTAAGCTAAAAATCACTGATAAGTAGTTCAAACTTGGGCTCAGCCCGTAGGGGAAAACTAGATTTGTCAGCAAATCCCGGACGAAGAATTCCCATACTGCTAAGTACGAGATGACAGCGGTAATGATGAGGGCTAAAAACTCGATTTTGCGTGTGTTATAGATTTCCAAGATGTCGATGTGCGCACGGTGATATTCCGCAAGGACGCTAATATGCTCCTTTAACTCTTCAATTGCGTCCTTAACCAAGAAATCCAGCTTTGGATTAATATCTTTTACACTTTGGTCAATATAGTCCCACTCATGAGACAAATCTAAGATAGCAAGTTTTTCCCTTTGAAGATGCTTATATTCCTCCCAAAGTTCACGTTCATTATTAGTTTCTTTCTTTAAAGTAGGCTCAATCCGAGCTGCCGCTGTTTTTAGGCGAAGTATAAAAGTCGAGATTTTGCCTGATAGTTCCTTATCCACTTCGTGGAAACTATCGATTTCTGCTTTAATTTCTTCGAAGCTTATGTGAAGAACGTACTCGCTTCCTTCCACGGTAATCGGCTCCTTTAGTTAAAAAACGAGTATAAAAAGCTAATTCGTTGATTTATTATCAATATTCCCAAACTTTAAGGGGGAATAAACATTTCGCGTTTGAAGTTTGATGAGTGAGTAAATAAATATACCATTGCGATATGTTTGTGAATTAATGAAAAGGCAAACATCGGCTTAACCGATAGTTTGACAAACAACCGGCTTTGGGTCGACTATATGAAGTATATACTAGTTGTTGGCGATGGAATGGCTGATTATCCTATTCCAGAATTGGGAAACAAAACTCCGCTGCAAGCAGCATACAAACCAAATATGGATTCAATAGCAGCCCAAGGTCAAAGCGGACTCATCAAAACTGTTCCTGACGAGTTAAACCCAGGCTCAGAAATTGCCATATGTTCACTGCTTGGTTACGATCCAAGAAAGTATTGCACTGGGAGAGGCCCGCTTGAAGCACCTTCCAGAGGAATAAAGCTAGGCGAAAATGATACAGCTTACAGATGTAATTTGATAACTGTCAAGGATGGAGTCATCATTGATTATTCTGCCGGTCACATAACAACTGAAGAATCAAGCAAATTGTTAGCATCGATAAATAAAGCGTTTGGAAAAATGGGCAAAGTCGAATTTTATTCAGGTCTTGATTACAGGCACTTTCTTATCCTGCGAAACTTTCCAAAACCAGAGCTTATCCAATGCACGCCACCACATGACGCTATCGGAGTAGATTTTTCAGCGGTTTTGCCGAAAGCCAAGACGGTGGAAGCAGAAAAAACAGCGAGGTTACTCAGAGAGCTAATTATTCGTTCCGGAGGTATTCTGCGGTCGCATCCTGTAAATGTTGCCCGTGAAAAAGCGGGAAAAAGACCGGGTAATTTGATTTGGTTTTGGGGTGGCGGCAAAAAACCGTCCATGTTAACGTTGAAGGAAAAGTACGGCTTGAAAGCTGCAGTTATATCTGCGGTTGATTTGGTGAAGGGAATCGGTATTTACGCTGGAATGGAAATAATCAATGTTCCCGGAGCTACGGGCTTGTTTAATACTAACTTTGAAGGTAAAGCTGATGCTGCATTGAATGCGCTTAGGGATAATGATTTGGTTTTTGTTCATGTTGAGGCACCAGACGAAGCGGGGCACTCTAAAGATTATGCCTTAAAAGTTAAGACTATCGAGGACTTAGACAAGAGGTTGCTAGGCAGAATTCTCGAAGGCTTAAAAGAGCCTTACGCGATTGCGATATCACCTGATCATCCCACACCAATCAGAATTGGAACACATTCAAGGGAACCTGTGCCTTTCGCTATCAAGGCCCCGTTTTTGAAGCCTGACGGCGTTAAAAAGTTTGATGAGTTCTCAGCAAAAAATGGAGCGTTCGGTCTAGTGGAAAATGACTACCTTATTTCGCTTCTCATCTCTTCAACACACCGTGAAAAGTAAAATTGTCGGATACTCCAGAAGTCAGCATAAGTAATTTTTTGACGTTTAAGCTAAGGAAATAAGAACTAGTCCTGCCAAAATCGCTATTATCCCCAGTTTCTGATTGCTCACTATTCTTTCTTTTAAGAAAACGTAAGCAAGCACAACAGTCACAGCTGGAGCGGTCGCCGCTATGGGGCTTACTATGGAGACCAATTGTGTGCTGAGGCTTAGGTTAAATGTTGTATAAGCCAAGAAATCCAGTATTCCTGCTGACGCGATGAACAGAAAGATCATTTTAGGTGGAATCGAAATTCTTGTTTTAGTGACTCCTGTCCATGAAAATAAAGTTGCTGTCGCGATCAATTTAAGAAACAGTAGTGCCATAATAGGTCCGACTGCTGCAACAATAGGCCTGAGTAGGGCGTAACTAATTCCCCACGAAATCATGGCTATTATTGCGTCCAAAACTCCGGCTGATTTTCCTTGTTTGACGCTATTTTTGAGCTCGGCAAAGTTTGTAGAGGCGAAAAACACCCCAATAAACACGGTAATTATGCCTGCAATTTGTATGGGCATTAATGTTTCTCCCAAAAGAAAGAAGACCAACAAGATTGTTACAACTGACCAGCTTGCGGTGATCGGAGACACTACAGAGACATCACCCTTCTGGAATCCTCTAAACAAAAAAATATATCCAAAGATTCCCGAAATACCTACCAGTACTATAATCCCGGTTAAGTCGATTGATAAGGAAGGCATCCTGAAGAACAGGATTGCAAAGATGACTACAGGAACTAAGTTTACCGTTTGATCAATAACTAAAGAAGTTCTATAACCAATTTTATCTATCGCGATCTTTGCAAGGAAGTCAGCTACGCCCCAACTCATCATTGCAATGATAGCAAGCAGGATTCCTAAGTCTAAAGCTGCCATATTCTAATCCAATAGTCAGAAATATTTGCTTGACCTGAATTTAAGCTTAAGAAATCTGCCGCAAAATCATCTGATCACGCTAACTTTTTAGCATGGATGATGCTCCTCGGGTTGCCAGTTTCTAAATGTCCTTTTCCGAGTTGATGGCTTTTATCCTTTTACTGATGACTTTTTGGATGTCAGGGTCTTCTTCTCTAAGCTTTGCCTCAACCAAAAGTTTTTTTGCAATATGAATGCTTTTTTCGCCAAAAATTTTAGCAAAGTTGCTAGTTCGTCTTTCAAGTAAGCGGAGGTATTGAGGCAGAACGCAGACAAAGTTTAATGGATAACGTTTGCTTTTGTCTAAGTCAACGACTACCAGTTGGATGCAGCTTTCAATTTTTTGATTCCCCTTTTTGATTGCATAGAGTTTTAGGTTCAGCTTCCTCTCACCAACCGGTAATTTGTAATGTTTATGTTAACTATAGGCTTGATTTTCAAGATATTTCATAGACTCCTAAGTCATATTAATCTTGTTGAGAATCAAAATTTACTTTTTTGTTAATTTGATATAAAGGAACAAAAATACCAGATACATAATATTCAAATGTAATTTTAGGGCAAATCATTCTAATCTTAGCTAAACAGTTAAAGCACCCTTTTGTCGCGTAGTTTATCTAAGAAAATGCAAATTGAGAACTCAAGCTCTGTTTTCGAATTACTTGCTAAACCAATCCGTAAAGCACTAGCAGAGCTTGGCTTTTCTGAGCCCACTTTGCCACAGACTTTGGCAATTCCGCCGGTGCTGGAGGGTAAGAATGTGCTTTTGATCGCACCAACGGGTACTGGAAAAACTGAAGCTGTTCTTCTCCCAGTCTTTTCGAAGCTGGTTGAGCAGAAAAACCAAGAGCAAAAGGGCATACAAGTAATCTACATTACGCCTCTTCGTGCATTGAACCGTGACATGTTTAAGCGGCTAACGTTCTGGAGTGAGCAATTAAACTTAACTGTTGAAGTTCGCCATGGCGACACAGAAATGAAGATTCGCAGAAAACAAGCGCTTCGACCACCTCAGATGCTGGTTACCACGCCCGAAACTTTGCAGGCAATTCTTCCAGGCTCCAAAATGCGGCGACACTTGAGCAACGTTCAATGCGTCATAATTGATGAAGTGCATGATTTGGCTGAAAGCAAACGTGGCACACAGCTTGCAGTAGCGCTTGAACGTTTGCTGGAGGTAACGGGCAAAGAGTTTCAAAGAATCGGCTTATCCGCAACTGTGGGCAACCCCGAAGAAGTTGCGCGTTTCATCGCTGGAACAAACCGAGAAATCAATATTGTGCAAGCAGTTTTGACCAAAAACTACCTCTACAAAGTGGAATATTTGACTCCAACCGAAAAAGACTATGAATTAGCTGCAAAACTTGAAACGACGCCTGAAGCATCTGCTAGAATCCGAAGATTAATCGAACTAATCGACAGCCATAAGTCTACTCTGATTTTCGTTAATAGCCGAACTATCGCCGAACTGCTTGGACACAGATTTGACCAGCTCAACCGAACAGAGGTCGCGGTTCATCATGGCTCCTTGTCGAGGGAAGAAAGGGTCAGCACAGAAGACGCTTTCAAAGCTGGAACTCTTAAAGCCATCATCTGTACAAGCACGTTGGAGCTAGGTATTGATATTGGAAATGTGGATTTAGTTATTCAATATATGTCGCCAAGGCAAGTTAGCAGTTTAATACAGCGTGTCGGGAGAAGCGGGCATAGTCTTGAGCGGCTCTCAGAAGGAATAATCGTCACTGCATATCCAGATGACACTTTAGAGTCAATGGCAGCCGTAGAAAACGCCAACCAAAGCAGACTTGAACCAGTGCTTTTGCATAAAAACGCTCTGGATGTTTTGGCTCATCAAGTTGCAGGCATTCTTATGGACAAAGAAAGCGTAAGTCAAAGCGAACTCTTGCAAATTGTCAACAGAGCTTACCCGTATAGCACGCTAACGTTAGAAAAGCTTCAAGAAGTTGTATATTTTTTAGAGAGCCTACTCAAACTTAGACTAGATCAAGAAGGAAAAGTGTTGAAGAAAACTGGAAGAACACGCGAATACTACTACAGCAATTTATCGATGATACCTGACGAGAAACGTTATCCAGTAATCAACGTGTTAAACGACCGCAAATCGGCACTTTAGGCGACGAATTCATGACCCTGCACGCGCGAGTAGGCTTGCATTTTATTATGCGCGGAAAAGTTTGGCGCATCGTACAAATTAACGATGAAACGGGGACCGTACATGTTGTGCCAGCGGAAGACCCATCGGCTGCTGTTCCAGGCTGGGATGGAGAAATCCTGCCAGTACCCTTTGACCTTGCGCAGCAAACTGGCGAAATACGAGAAAAAATCGGCAAACTGCTTAAAGAGGGAAAAAAACCAGAAGTCGCAACGGAACAGTTAGCTGTAGAATTGAAAACTGATAAAGCAACGCTCCTTGATGCTGCGTTGGAAATTGATGAACACCTCAAAACGGGAGTCCCATTGCCCACTCATAACCGTATAGTCATAGAAGCATTAGATCGATACATTGTTGTTCACGCGTGTTTTGGCGAGATAGTTAATCGCACTTTAGGAGGAATATTTGATTCCATTCTCTCGGAACGCGAAGCTATTACTGGCTGGTGGACCGATGGCTACCGCATTCTGCTGGAAACCACCCACAAACCCGCCAAACAAGAGATTGAAGGCCTGCCAAAAGAACTATTTAATTTAACCGACAGCCGAATTAATGAGGCTTTTCTAAATTATGTGAACTCTAAATTTCCATTCGTAAGCAGGATGAAGGCAATCGCGGAAAGATTCGGAGCCATGCCTAGAGGAAAAACATTAGCTATGTCTGAGCGAGGAGAAAAACTCAAAGCCGCTTTTGAAGGCACACCAATTTATGATGAAACGCTGCGGGAAGCCATGATGGATTATGTGGACCTGCAAAAAACCAAGCAAATAATACAAGACATAAAAGAAGGAAAAATAACTGTCACCGCACTTACCCACGAAAAGCCATCTCCGCTAGCATATCATATTTTGATGCAGTATGCTGACACTGCAGAGTTGATGGCTCCTGAACACGTAATACTAAGCAACATTGACAGAATGAAACACGCAATTGAAGCTAGAACAGTAAATCTGCTCTGCATGAACTGTGGAATATGGACAAAAATGGTGCGCATAAAAGATTTACCAGATGAGCCGCAGTGCGGAAACTGCAATTCAAGATTGATTACCGTGCTTTACCGCAGCCAAGACGAAGATAAGTTAAAAGCGGATTTGCAGAAGCGCCGCGAAGGCAAGGAACTCAATCCTGAAGAGCTCAAAGAACTAAGCAATGCAAGACGTAAAGCCGACTTGATTTTAAGTTATGGCAAACAAGCTGTTAGGGCACTGCAGGTGAAAGGGGTTGGTCCCGAAACGGCCTCGCGGATTTTAGGGAAAATGCATCCCCAAGAGGAACATTTTTACATGGATTTATTGAAGGCGAAGATTCAGTATTTGCGAACAAGAGAATTCTGGGACAAATAAACTACTGCTGCTTCGAATGGCAACACAAAAATGAGTTTTGAACTGCGATAAGAATTTTAAGGCTTGGTAAAGTTTAGTGTTAGGAAAAATACTAATGACGATTAAAGCAGTTCTATTTGATATGTTCGATACTCTTTTGATGATTAGGAAAAACCACGAGTTTTACAGCCCAGCATTAATGAGAATGTACAGATACCTAAATAATAAGGGAGTAAACGTCTCTTTTGACACTTTCGAGAAAGCGTACATCAAAAATCGTGACGACATATACGTTAAAGCTGATCTTAATTTGGAGGAGCCGCATTTCAACCTTAGGGTTTCTGAAACATTAAAAAGTTTAGGTTACGAATATAGTGTTTCTAGCCCGATTGTGACTGCTGCAACGGCTGAGTTTTGCGAGGAATTCATGACTTTTGTTTATTTAGACCAAAATACAGAGAAGCTTTTGCGTTATTTATATGGGAAATATAAGCTGGGCATTATCTCTAATTTTGCAATTCCCGAATGCGTGGACAAACTGCTTAACACCCATGGTTTAGATAAAATGTTTGATGCTGTTGTGGTTTCTGGAGCAGTTAACAAGCGCAAACCCAGCCCGGAAGTCTTCGAACGCACTTTGAAGGCGCTTGGTGTTCTCGCTTCTGAAACGGTTTTTGTCGGCGATACCTTAGATGCGGATATTGAAGGGGCAAAAGCGGCTGGTATGAAAGCTGTTTACATTGAAAGACGCACTGAGAAAGTTGAGAATGCTCGTCCGGACCATACTATTAAGAGCCTTAGTGAACTGCCAATGTTGCTTGAACGTTTCTATAATACTTAGGTCTCGAGCAAGTCTTCGGTGAAAACTTGACTTTTGACTTCAGATTGACATTCTCAGCATTTAAGTTTTCTTATTCCACCACCGACCAAGAATAAAAGGTTCATAGAAAACTTTTATTGTTTGTGCGAGAAAAACAACAAGGGAGAAAATAGGATGCTGATTGGCGCAATTTCAGATACCCATGATAACTTGCCTCAAATAGAGAAAGCGGTCAAATATCTAAACGAGCAAAATGTAGCCCTGGTGCTTCATGCAGGAGACTACGTCGCAGGCTTTGTTATCCCAAAATTCAAACAGTTAAACTGCAAACTCATCGGCGTATTTGGCAACAATGACGGAGACCATGAACTCTTAAAAAAACGGTTCAGCGAAACCACGAACTGCACAGTCCACGACCGATTCGCCACAGTAGAATTGGAAGGTTACAGAATCGCCTTGCTGCACGGAGAAGAAAACGAACTGCTAAATGCGATAATTGACAGTGGATATTTCAATGCTGTAATTCATGGGCATTCACACAACAAAAGCGCCGAAAAGAAAGGAAAAACCCTTGCCATAAATCCAGGAGAACTCTGCGGGTACCTGACAGGAAAATCTACCTTAGCCTTGTTAGACACCATCAAGCATGAAGCAAAAGTAATTGAGCTCTAATTCCAAAATTCGTAGACCCTCTATTAAGCACTCTTATTGTAGGGTTCTCTTAACGAATTGGCCTGAATAAATAGTTGTTTTAGCTGTTGGTCGCTTGCTCCTTGGCGCATCGGTGTTAGTATGTCGGTTAAGTTGTCGTTTCTCATTAGGCACGGTTTTAGTTTTCCATCGCTTGTCACACGCATTCGTGTGCAGTGCATGCAGAAGTCAGTGTTTTCAATCGGATGCACCACTTCAACCGTAACGCTTGGCAAATGGTAGATCAGACGGTTGTGCATGAAGGGTCTTTTCTCAATAGTTTCCGCTTTCTCTTGCAGCATTCGTTCTTGGTCATCTAAGTTTTTGTAATAAGTTGAATAGTATCTGTCGGTGACGTTTATAGGGTCAAGCTCTATTAGTTGCAGTATGGTGCCAGTTTGCTTTGCATACTCAATCATATTGGGCACATCATCCACATTCATGTCTTTTAATAGGACCATGTTTAGCTTAACTGGGCAGAAACCAGTTTTAACTGCTGCTTTAACCCCTGCCAACGCTTTTTGCAGATTCCCGCCTGTTAGCTTGTGGTAAGTTTCCGCGTTCAATGAGGGCAAACTAATGTTTACTCGTTTTAATCCTCGCTCATGTAACTGCTCAGCAACGCCATCAAGCAAAAGGCCGTTGGTTGTTAGTGATAAATCCTTCAAACCCTGCACTGCTTTTATGCCTGAAACAATTTCGGGAAGGTCTTTGCGCATGAGCGGTTCTCCTCCTGTTAATTTTACGCGTGCAATGCCTAAGCTGACGGCAATTTTTGCTATGCGCACGATTTCTTCAACAGACATTTTTTCTTCAGAAAGGTTTGCCCGCAATACTTCGCCTTCCCTGTGGCAATATAGACAGCGGTTGTTGCATTGCTGGGTAATCGATATCCGCAGGTTAAGAAGGGGTCTGCCGCAGTTGTCTGTTAAACTCATTCGTTATTCCCGTGCGTGCTTAACGATGTGTGGAGATTCGGGCAAAATAAGCATTTCTACCGCAACTCGAACAGCGTCAGGGGAACCTGGGATGCAAAAGAGAGCTTTGCCCTTGGCCACTCCAGCTACGGCACGGGACAAAACAGCAGCAGAGCCAACATGGTCAAAGCTTATGCGCCTAAAAAACTCGCCGAAGCCTGGCAGCGTTTTCTCAAAGAAAGGCGAAACCGTCTCAATTGTGATATCTGTTGGTGTAATTCCTGTGCCTCCGGAAAAGATGGCGACGTCCAAGTCGGGCATGTTTAGGGCTTGCTGAACTGCATCCGAAATCATGACTTTATCGTCTGCAATTACTTTTTTGAACAAGACGTTTTGCTCAGCATTTCTGAGCAACTTAACTATTGTGTCGCCGCCAATATCACTTATTGCAGCTTGACCTTGCTCGATGAACTTGTATCGTGAAGTGCTGCAGATGTAAATGCCGAAATTTAGTGTTTTAGGTGCCTTAGCCTTATGCGCTTTAGAGCTTAAGCTCAAGTTAAGTTACACCTTCTTAAACTTGCGAACAACATGAATATTCTCAATCGCAGTGGAAGGATACTGTCCACCAGCGTCTTTTTCATATTGCTTTGTCATGTCCCAAACAGTCAACAACCCTATAGAAACCGCCGTGAGCGCTTCCATTTCCACTCCAGTTTGCGCCTTTGTTTTGACGGTTGCTGAAACTTCAACTGTGCCTTCATTTAGCACTTTTACGTCGACTTGTACGTTCGTTAGGGGCAACGGGTGGCATAGAGGAATAAGGCTGCTTGTTTTCTTAGCAGCAAGTACACTAGCGATTTTTGCTGTATAGAGTGGGTCGCCTTTTGCGATTTTCCCAGTTTTGATTAAATTAATTGTTTCTGCCTTCAACTTTATGGTTCCAGTTGCCGTTGCTTCTCGGAAAATTTCATCTTTGCCTGAAACATCAACCATCGTCACAGTTTATTCGCCTTGTTTAGTTTTGTTCCCATGCTTCTATTAAGTTCTGCACGGCTTTAGCTTTTGCTGAAGCCTCGTTGAACCTATACATTCGAACCCTTCCATAAACTAGTTCGTGCAAAATTCCCTCGGCTTCCAAAATTTTCAGGTTCTCAGACGTTGCTGAGAAGTTACTTTTGAGTCGGCGAGCAATGTCTGAAACGTTAAGGGAACCTAACTGGTAGATGAGTTTTAAACTTTTTATTCGAAGCTTTGATGAAAAAACATCTTCTAACTCCATAGTTGTTTCACTTTTTCTCTTTTTCTATTTCTAAGCTGGCACTTAATTCTTTCTCTAACTCAATAGCTGGAATAGAAAGTGAAACTTGTGTCGATCTACCGCGGGTCGTAGTTACTTCAACTGTTAAAGCGCCCATTGCTGAGAGAAACTGGGCGTAATTCCACAATTGAGTGTGATTATTCGGCTCAACACCGAACTCTTCACAAACTATCGCGTAGGTTTTCTCGAGTTCAGACAGTGAAGCGTAAGCCTGCTCGTCGCACTTGAAGTAGCGAGCTGCTGCGAGAAGAAACAATTTTTCGTGTAAGCCGAGCCCGGCCAGCTCACTTCGACGTAGGCTAGGAACAATACTAGAAACCGCCGCGCGAACGCACTCGGGCTCAACTCTGCCCGCATCTTGGGCATCTGCATATTTCCCAGCCCGCCATAGCAATTCAATTCCAAAACGGGCGTTTCCAGTTTCCCTAAAAGCTAACTCAGAAATCAGGTCCACAACGTCCTCCTCAACGGCTCCCAACTCAAACGCCATTGAAACACGGTCATTTAATATGTCAGCAAGCTGTTCTTTGCTGTAACGTTTTAGACTGATTATGCTACGTTGAAGAGTGCTTCTTGCGCTGGCATCTAACTTCTCTAAGGATTTTAAATCACGCATAATAAAAATAAACGATAACCTCTGAGGCTTGCCATACCGCATCTCCTGTAAACGCGTCAGCTTATAAATGGCCTCTGAGCCTTCGTTTTCGATAAGAGTGTCAAACTCGTCAAGTGCCAAGATCATTGTGGCGTTTTCTTCATCTAAGACTTGCATTAGAGTGGATAGAATATTTTCCGCGGAATAGCCGCGTGATGGGTATGTAGGGCGGAAAACGGTGATGGCATGATGAACAACTGGGAGGAGAGCCCCTCTGTATTCTCTGCAGTTAACGTGTGCATAACGGAATTTTATGGCTCGTTTGTTAGCTTCCACGGTCATACTGGATCCAAAGTTCTGCGCTAGGGCTGTTTTTCCGGTGCCTACGTCACCTGTTATAATTACTCGCTGGGACATTCTTTCGGGGGAGCGTAGGATGAAAGCGAAGAATTCCATCAGCAGCCGGTGTTCTTTCTCTCTGTGAGGTAGCTTCTGCGGAACGTAGTTTATGTCAAGCTTAGCCTCATCTTTGAACACGCTTTGATACGGCGCCAAACTTTATTCCTCAGCTAACTAGTTTTTTCTTTTCACAATATTACTATGTTTTGAAACATAAAAGTATCCTTTGACGTTAATCAATGCTTTAAATCCATTTAGTAAGTTAGCGATTGTTGTTTCAATTTGTGACAACATTATTTTATATCTTCAGAATTCTAATCGAATAACTGGAAAGAAGAAGGAATAACCAAGAGTCCTGATGTTAGGCGGATCTGGCTGCTAATACGCGGTAAGGTTTTCTCCTTTAAGGTTTTGAGCCTTATCGGTTTTAGCACTCGGCTAAATCTGCTTAACCCCTCTTTTGCTCTTTTTTGATGAAAAAACATAATAATTTTTCGCTCAGCGTAAGGCAGACTAATAGTTCAGAAAAAAGTTAGGATTTAAAGACATTTTTACTGCTTAGTTTAGCTGGACGGTCGAAAACAAAAAAAGAAAAAGCGAAACCCCTTAACCTATTTTGAAAACAAAAGGCTAATTAATGTATTCTGCAATCCTTATTTTCCGAACTAACATGATACCGAAATATTTCTTTCTAACAAAGGGAGTTGGCAAACACAAAGAGCAACTCCAATCTTTCGAATTAGCGCTAAGAGACGCAGGAATACAGATGTGCAACCTGGTTAGCGTTTCAAGCATTGTTCCCCCTGCATGCGAACAGCTTCCGCGAGACAAAGGCTTGAAAATGGTGCAGCCTGGTGAAATCACCTTTGTCGTAATAGCTAGAAATTCTACTAACGAACCTCACAGGCTTGTCGCATCTTCCATTGGCATTGCAATCCCATCAGGCAAAGACCAATATGGCTACCTTTCAGAACACCACTCTTACGGTCAAACTGACGAGACAGCAGGCGACTACGCCGAAGACTTAGCAGCAACAATGCTTGCAACAACCATGGGCATTCAATTTGACCCTGAAACCGCTTGGGACGAACGCAAACAACTCTTTAAAACCACAGGGCTAATCATCAAAACAGCCAACATAACCCAGTCGGCAGCAGGAGACAAAAATGGCTTATGGACCACAACTGTTGCAGCGGCTGTTTTTGTCCCAGAAAATCACAAACCCAAAGAATAATTTCCTTTTTCAGTTTTATTTTTGCTCTAAGAATGATGTTGAGGGCACTTTAGCTTTAGAAGGCTACATGTTGTTTTAGGCTTGATGCTTAAATATGCTTTCTGCTTATTTCACTTGTAGTTTTTGATGGAACAGGTGCATTAAGTCCGTACAGCCCAGCAGTTGCCTCTTCTACTGTATCTACGAATAAAAGGAGCAAAAAAAAGACTCGATTTGTCCACTTTTTAGTTATTCTATGTTTTAGTTGTTTTAGTTTCAGAGTGATCTGCTGCTGTTTGAAGAGTTATTCTTAATAGAGGTGAACATTTCTCAAATCACTTTATATCGTAAAAGTGCATACATGGGTTTAGAGCAAAACAAAAAGGATGAATCGGCATGTTGTATTTGGCAATAACCGCAGGAGGTTGCTAGGCTCATTTGTCGTTCGCTTCATATTTATGAGGGTACATCCGTTCCAGCGTTAACATGCGGTAAGAGCAACATAGGGTAAGGCGATTTTACTTGAACAGGACCATTATTTTAGATTGCCAAACCAAAACAGCCGTTCTCTGCTCGGAGGGTTGCATTGCTTGCAAGGTATGCTCGGCACGCAAAACAGCTACTAATCCGTTCTTGCATGTATATTCATGCATATTACATATCCTTATAAGCATACTCCGCCCATGCTAAATGTTCTAAAAGGAGGCGACGAAATGCTGAGTAGAGATTGTGATGGCTGCACGCTCCTACACGTCTGCTGTGAACGCTACAAGCGCGTTAGCAAGGACGAGAAAGTCTACTGCCCAGACGGAACGGCCCATTTGGTAGATCAAAACTAACCCCTTATTTTTTTAGTTTATCTTGATTTTTTATCAGGCAAAGGCAGAAATGTGAGCGATTTCTCACTTATTCACTGCATGGTGATTATGTGGATAAGGCTGATTTTTTGTTGTGGAGCCGCAAATACGATAAAGGTTTCGGGTGGCAGGCGCAGAGGGAACGGGAGTTGGGCTCTAGATTCCGAAAGGCGAAAGCGTTAACGTTGGCTGATTTAGCGCAAGTTGTTGAGTGGAAGTTCAAAGAAGAGCCTGAGAAGAAAGCACGAGTTTTAGCGTTAGTGACTCGAAACGATGAGGCGACAATTAATCGATTATCAAGCCAGGCTTTGAGCATTCCTTCTTGCGAGGATGCTTATCGAATGAACTGCCTCACACTGCTCGAAGGCATTAGCCCCGTTTTAGCCAGCGTTATCCTCGCATTCTTTGACCCCAAACAATACGGCATCCTAGACCTAGCAGTATGGAAGGCACTGCTCGGCAATCCCCCGCCCAACCTGCTGACAACTCAGAATTACCTAAAACTGCTCGCCGTGATAAGGAAAACAGCGGCCAAACAAAACTTGGATGTAAGAGTAATTGACAAAGCGCTCTACAAAAAAAGCATTGATGAATCGAAATAAACGTTCTACGAACCTCTGAAGAATGTTAGAAACTGATACGAAGCTGTTTTATATTAGTCCTTTTACTTTTTCGAAAACGTCTTGGGCGTAAATTGTGTTTCCGCAGTGCGTGCATTTTGTTTCGTTTCCGGTTTTTGGAAAATCAACTGTGGCTCCGCATTCGGGGCATTTGAGCACTTGCATTACTAGGCCCCCTTTTTCCATGGTTGACTTCAGAAATGAAAAGTCCAGCATGAAGTGTATTTTGTCTCTTTTTCTTTCGGCTTCGTTTTCGTCTCTTCTTGCTTTTATGGCGCTTTCAATCATCGGCTTGAGTAGTTCTTGGAAGGAGTTTTGAAGGTTGAAGGTGTTTTCGCCGCCGTTGGTGACGATTGAAACTTTTTTGCTGATTCCCAGTTACCGCTGTCTCCGCTTTCTGCCGATATGCCCTTTATGTCTTCTAGTGGCATGTCGAGTGAGACTTGGTAGGTGAATTGGGGTTTCCAGACGCCCATTCGCCGCTTTTCAAGCCAAATGAGTCTTCGACTTGTAAGCAGAAGAGAGCCGATTTGAATGATTATTCTCGGTTTGGCGGGACCTGTGGGCGCTTTATCGTTTTTTATGTGGCGGTTGCCCGTCCAGAGATTGAGTATTTGTTCTGCCTTGTCTATTATGACGCATTCTAAGACGGTGGGGTCTACTGCGTTTGAAAGGAATGCCCAGTCTATTTTTCCGTCAAGCTTAAGGTCTTTCCAAAAAACGAGCGCGATGGGCTTGCCTATTTCGATATACAAGGGCGCGTTGGTGCTTGCAACCTTGTATAGCCCTGCCCCGTTTTTCGGCAGTTCATGCAACGCTAAGCCTACTATTTTTTGGTTTTCCACGATCAGTTTCCATTTTGTTTGGCACTGGCTGCATTTAGCGTATTTTCCAACTACTCCTGAAAGCTCGTATGCATTTGGTGAAGAGCATATGGAGCATTGTGGAAGTTCCTGTTGCAAGCTCATGATGAGTAATGCTGTATTTGCTAGTGTTATTTATAATAATTATGAATTGTAGGTTAGCAGTTTTAGCAAATGAACGTATGATTGCCGTAAGTTGGCGTTTGTGTTTGGGGAGAAGTCAGGTTTCCTTGGAGCAAGTTTTATGTGTTACATTGTATTCTTTATTACTTAGGCGAAAGTATGGTCGAAGTTGAAAAAAGCACAGTTGTCACCGTGCGCTTATCAAAGTGTAGCCTGCGTAAAGTCGAGGCAGTTCGCGCCCTTGAAAATGTTGACCGCTCAACTTTATTCAAAGAGTTTATAGAAGATGGCTTGCAGAAGCGAGTGATCCGTCTCTATGAGAAGGGCAAAATAAGCTCAGGACGAGGCGCAGAGATTTTGGGTATTTCGCTGAGGGAATTTTTGGAGTTACTTGATCGCAATAACATTCCGTTCAATTGGAATTCTGGAAGCATCAAAGATTATTTGAAGGAAAAGTACGGAGAATAAACGCTTGGTTGCAGTGGTTTCTGACGCAGGACCGCTGATTCACCTAGCAAGGATACACAAAGTACCCCTACTGAAAAAACTTTTTGACATTGTACTTGTTGCTGAGAAAGTTAAGGTTGAAGTCTTTGATGAAGGCGTCAGGCTTGGTTATGCCGATGCAGAAACAGTTGGTAAAGCTTTAGCGGATTGCTGGTTAAGAGTTGAGCCTTTTCCTGAACGTTTAGTTGAGTCTGCAGTTAAGTTGGCTGAAGGTGAGAATATTTCACTTTCCGATGCTGAGACCTTATTGTTGGCGGTTGACAAAAAAGCTGAGTTGTTGGTTGATGATAAGTTGCTTTTTGACCTTGCCAAGATGTATAGACTTAAGGTTTGGAACACTTGGACACTCCTCTTGGAAAGCCTCAAAAAGGGTTACTTAGAATTAGACGAATTAAGAAGCGCAGTCGACAAACTTGACAAAATGAAGTTTAGGTTGAATGCAAAGCAAGCACAGGAAATTCTGGATGCAGCTAACAGTATTGAGACGCACAAGAAGGACCGCAAATAACCTCAAAGAATTTGGTATCTTAGAAACAGTAGCGGTGGATCACTGTGGTTTGACGCCCAGACTCCGCCTGGAACCTCCAAGCCCTACGCTCTTACCCGCATCCCCTTGAGCGCATAGCGTCCAAACTTAGGTTGCTCTCTCCCGAGCCTAGCCGGGTTCGCCTGGTGAACACTGAAACAGCTCCCCTACGGAAGCTGCCCATTGACCGCCAGCCCCAAAGGACGGATAGTCAATGTTTCGGAAATGAAGATCCAAACGGCCTTCGGCGCCTCATCCGCAGATGTCAGCCCGTCGTATAGAGGGTTTACGGTACAATGGACCCCTACCCCACCGCCTAAGATCCACCGCCGAAAACCTAAAGGCGCAGAACACACTTTAAGTCTTTCGCAGATGAGAGCGGTGTTTTTGGCGCAGATTTTTTTCTTTGTGTTTTGGGTTGTTTTTTTGATTTAGGGTTTGGATTGTTTGCAGGTTGAGTCAAAATAAGTCAAGAAAAGTTAAAATAAGTCAAAAAAAGTCAATTTAAGTCAAAGAAAAGTCAAGGAAGTGTTGTGACTACGCCTTTAACTGGAAGAGTGGAATTCAAACGGCCTTTGGAGGGATGCAATAAGGTGCAGGTTCCCAAGATTATCCGGTGGCAGTTTAAATTGGAACCCGATCAGAGGTCCTGCAAGTCACAATAGGTGGGCTTGGAGGCGGCCATGAATCTTTCTATGCAAAAATGGGCAAGGATGGACGAATATACATCCCAAAAGCAGTCTTATTCGCGGCACATGGCAAAGAAGAAGATCTAGCAGGCCACCTAATAGACATAACACTAGAACCCACATAAGCTGCCAAAGTGGAACTTTTATAAAAAGAAAAGTTACGCCAGAAATCGCGTAAGGTGGAAATTATGCCAAGAGTAAATAGTTAAGGGAGAGTTAGGGATTGGTTTGAGAAGGGAAGAAGCAATATCGGTTCTAAAGGAACTCCTTGATAACTGTACGGGTCTTGAGGGCAATATATCGAGTTAACACCGCCCAACGCTCCCTCGTCAACTAGAGAGGGGTACCAAATTATTGTTAAACCCGCTCTTCACCGATAAACAAAAAATGCATACAAGACAATCCAATAAAACATCAACTTACCTATCAAATTGGAACCATGTGGAAAACAAAGCGGTCAATAAACAAAACAGACCCCGACACATTCATAATCTACAAACCTATAGAAAAGTCAAATTGAAAATAAGAACATGACGAACACTTGGGAGAACCTTCCTTTAAATAAAAAAGGGTAGTGCAGGTAAAATCTCCTCGGGTGAAGGAGTTCAAGTCCATGCTCTGATTAATTTGCCAGAGGATGGAAATTTAACTCCAAGTGAAAGAATTATCTCCACTTTGGTGAGGGATCAAATCCTTCCAGTTCATTCAACATGGTTTTCAACAAACCCCAGTTATTCGGGTGATTGCTAGCGCCTGCCCTTCTTCTTCAAGTAACAGTTGCCACAGCACTGCTTGCCGTCCTCGAAAACATTAGCGTTTTCCCCGCAGGAACACTTGCTACCAACTACATCCAAAACGTCACCATCCTAACTTCTCCCTACATTCTAATGTTCTGATGCCCTATGTACTCACAGCCTCAACTCGATTTAAACCAGATTTCGCCTGCAATAATATGTCAAAAACTAAATGATCAAATAAGTAATTTTGGTGACAGAAAGAACAAGACGAAGCCGAAAAAAAAGATTTACAGTGACATCTCCACGGGTGAATGGGTTCAAATCCATCCCCTGTTCAATTTATCAGGGCGTGGAAATTCAACTCCCAATTTAAAGATGCATTTGAAAGAAAAAGAAGAAATAAACAACAGCGAAGACAGTTGCCTATTGCTTCTTGTGTTCTTTGAGAACGGTCATCGGGGACGTGCTAGTATCGGCGATGCCAGGCATTACTCGTAAGACCTCGCCGACGAAGTGCAGGCTATTTTCATTGTTGTCGGCATTGAAGAAAATGACGAAATCCCAGTATCCGAATAGGCTCCATGAAGACTCGACCATCACTCCTTTCATTGGCTCTGTAGGCATTTTTTTGAACGCTTCCCAGAACTCGCCGCCCTTTCCTGAAATCGTTTTGATTAAAACTTGATATTTCATCATGCTTTTTTCCAATGTAAAACACCGTTCTTATTTTTGTAAAGACCTACCTTTAAGACTCTGTGACTGCATAACCACAACCACAACGCGTAAACGTTTTTTTACCAATAAACTGGGGTTCCAACAACATCCCGCCGCTATTTTTGAAAGAGAAGAAGTCAGCAAGAAAAAGGAGGATTTTTCGGGTGACATTTCCATTTCAGTATGTGTGAGAAAGCTACACAATGGTAATGAAGCTTCCGACTCGTTTTTGCAGCGCTTTGCCATAGACAAGTTTAGCTGTTACCGCATCCTGAACGGCCATTCCAGTGGATGTGAAAACTGTGATCTCGTCTTCAGATGTTCGGCCAGGCTTTAGCCCAGCCACTATCTCACCAATTTCAGCCCATACATCTTCCTTCGTTACTATTTTGTCTCTTAACAATAAAGGAACGTTCATTTCTCCGCCGTGAGACGCTTGCTCCCAATCATCGATCACTACTTTTGCTCTTTTCAAAATTGAAGGATCGAGCTCTTCTTTCCCAATAGCATCGGCACCTATGCAGGTGATGTGCATTCCAGAAGAAACCATTTCGTCCATGACTATGGGTTCTCTGGACGGAGTTGTAGTCACCACAATGTCAGCCCCTTCAACTGTCTCTCTCACACTCTCTCCCGGAACAAACTTGCACAAATGCCCATATTCTCGTTCAGCTTCAGCCAGAAAAACGTTTCTTGTTTCAGAATGTCTACTCCAGACTTTGATCTCTTCCAGCTTGTTGTAAACCTCAAAAAGCGCCCTCAACTGAGTTCTTGACTGGGCACCCGCACCCACAAGTCCAACGATTTTGGAGTCTCTTCTCGCAAGAAACCTCGCAGCAATTCCACCTGCAGCTCCCGTTCTCATATCCGTCATCGTTGTGCCTCCCATTATAGCAAGAGGGAATCCTGTTTTAGGATCTATTAGGATAATAACACCCATAACTGTCGGAAGCTTATGCTTAGATGGATTATCAGGGTGCACATTAACTATTTTCACAGCCGATATGTCAAGCTCTTCAAGGTAGCTGGGCATGGTTCTAAGGTCGCCGTTGTAGTTTTTGAAGTATAGGTAAACCTTCGCTGGCATTTGAACCCGACCTATGCCTTTCTGCTCGAAGGCCATTTCAACCGCTTCCATAACTTCAGACATTGAAAGGAGCTCCTTTATCTGATCGTCCCTCAACAAAAGAGTTTCCAAAATTTTTCTCTCCAATACCTATAAGCTAATTTTCCAAAAACACTAATATGGTTTTGCTTTTAGTTCATAATTGTTTAGCTTAGGAAAATAAAAGCTGCATAGCAAATAATCGTTTTTGAAAATGAAAAATTCATTGCACACGTTCCAGTTCACATCAAATAGAAAGCACATGCAGCCACAAGAAAAAAGGAAAAAAGGGGAATCGCGGGTTACATCTCCACTGACTAGAGGGTTTAAATCCCACCCCCTGCTTTTAGGATGAAACCGAAGTCTGTTTGGAATAGTCATAGGTTGTTAGCATTCTCTATTGAGAAGACACTTCAAAGCCATTTTTCTGTTAAGTCCGTTCTCTTTATCGGTTTTCTTGTTGAAAGCTGCCGCAAAGCTGCTGAGCCAAAAAGTTGGCTTTTGCGATAATAAGTGGGAATCCAAAATCGAACCGGCGATTCAATGGTTTTTTGTTGCCTTTTTAAGTTCTGATGCAGTTGCTTGTAACTCTTTTAGGAGAAGGTCTATGTTTTCCTGATGTGCTTTGATTAGGTTAATGAAAGCGCTTCCAACAATTACGCCTTCAGCGCCTGCCATAATAATACGCTGTGCATGCTCAGGCTTTGAGACTCCAAACCCAACCGCCAACGGAATCTTACCGGAAGTAAAAGGCAAAACACGCTTAACAAGCTGAATGGTTGAATCTTCAACCGCTGCTTGTACGCCTGTGACACCAAAGTGGGAGACAAGATAAAGAAAACCTGAAGAGCATTGGACTATTTTTGTAAGCCGCTCATTGGAAGTCGAAGGCGCCGCGAGGAAAATCGTATCTATGCCGAACCTGCTTGCGACCTTCTTATAGTCGCCTGCTTCTTCAACGGGTAAATCTGGAATTATGAGACCGTCTACCATGAATTGATTGGCTAAACCACAAAACTTCTCAAGCCCCATCCTAAACACTGGATTATAGTAAGTCATTATTACAATTGGCACCTCATGGCTTTTTCGTATCTCCTTTGCAATGTCGAACACTTTGAGAGGTGTTGTGCCGGCAGATAAAGCGCGTACGCTTGCTGCTTGAATTGTTGGTCCATCAGCGATTGGGTCAGAGAAGGGCAGCCCAAGCTCCAAAATGTCCACGCCTCCCTTGATTAGGGCATCTGCCATTTTGAGTGTTAATTCAGGTTTGGGGTCTCCAGCCATAATGTATCCTATGAGCGCTCCGTTTCCATGCGCTTTTGCAGTTTGGAACGCTTCGTTTATGGCGTTCATATTTTTGCTCCTATGCAGTCTGCTACGGTTTCAACGTCTTTGTCGCCCCGCCCAGACAATGTTACCACGATTGATTGGGTTCTCTTCATCTTCTTGGCTAACTTCATAGCATAAGCTACCGCATGTGAAGATTCCAATGCAGGTAAGATTCCTTCCTCTTTGCACAAGATGAGAAAAGCGTCTACGGCTTCCTTATCTGTCGCTGAAACGTATTGTGCTCTTCTTAGGGTTTTTAGTAAGGAGTGTTCTGGTCCAACACCAGGGTAGTCTAAGCCTGCAGAAATACTGCTTGTGTTCTGTATTTGCCCATCACTATCTTGAAGAACATAAGTTAACATCCCATGAAAGACGCCTTCAGCTCCTGCACCAAGTGACGCGGCATGTTTGCCTGTTTCTAAGCCCTCGCCAGCAGCCTCCACGCCGTAAAGCTTCACCGTCTCATCGTCTTCGAAGGGGTAGAAGGTACCTATAGCATTGCTTCCACCGCCAACGCAAGCAACCAAAGCATCAGGGAGTCGACCTTCTTTTCTGTGGAATTGCTCTCTGAGTTCTTTGCCGATTACGCTTTGGAAATCCCTCACAATCATAGGATAGGGATGTGGACCGACGACTGAGCCGATTAAGTAATAGGTGCTCTCAAGGTTTGTAACCCAATCGCGGAACGCCTCGTTTATCGAGTCCTTAAGCGTTCTTGAGCCAGCTTCCACAGGATGGACCTGCGCGTTTAGGAGCTTCATGCGGAAAACGTTAAGTCGCTGCCGTTCACAGTCTTCCGTGCCCATGTAAACCTCAGCCTTCAAGCCTAAAGCAGCGCATGCTATGGCTGTGGCTACGCCATGTTGACCTGCTCCTGTCTCAGCGATCACACGGGTCTTACCCATTCGCTTAGCTAAGAGCGTTTGACCGATGGTGTTGTTTATTTTGTGTGCTCCACCGTGAGCTAGGTCTTCTCGTTTGAGGTAGATTTTGGCGCCGCCTAGCTTGCGACTTAAATTTTCAGCATAATAAAGCGGAGTTGGTCTTCCAACGAATTCTGAAAGGTAATAATCCAGTTGTTTTTGGAAATTCGGATCTTTTCTTGCCTGCTCGTAGGCTTTTTCGAGCTCATTAATTGCTGCCATCAGGACTTCTGGAACAAAGCGACCGCCATATTTCCCATATTTTCCGTCAACGGGATAGTTGCCAATTTTCATTTGGTATTCACAAACTCGCTAACTTTTTCTTCAATGTTATCGCTGGACATTATGGCTGACCCGATAAGGAATACGCATGCACCACTTTCGCGCAAGAAGCGTATGTCTGCTGGCGTGCTTATTCCGCTTTCACTTACGACAACCTTGTCTTTCGGATTAGTTTTTGCAAGAATTTGCTTTGTAACGTTCAAATCTACTTTTAATGTTCCAAGATTACGATTATTTATCCCAATTAAATCAGCGCCCGTTTTGATGGCGGATTGAAACTCTGATTCGGTGTGGGTTTCAAGCAAAACCTCAAGCCCCAAAAGGTGCGCTCCAGCTATCATTTCATCAAGGCTCCTTTCACAGTATCCCCGGTCAAAAAGCGCTTTAATTAACAAAACTGCATTAGCGCCCATTTTTGAAGCAGTTTGAATCTGGAGGGGACTTAAGATTATGTCTTTCATGAGGATAGGAAGTTCCACCGCTTCTCGCGCTTCAGCCAATGCTTCTAGAGATCCGTTAAATTGTTTTGGCTCAGTTAATACGGATAAGGCCGTGGCCCCGCCTCTTTGCATTGCCTTCGCAATCTCGATTGGGTTAACGTTTTCTCTAATTATTCCGGCTGAAGGCGAAGCAGACTTAATTTCAGCAATAACCGGTACCCCTTGGCATTCTAAAATTGCTTTCTGTAAACTTATGTGCATGCTGTCTGCTTGCTTTACCGTTTCGTAGTATTCGCTTTCAATGGTTATTTGAGCTACACGAGCCAGTACATCAAGATAATCACCCATACTTCATTTCGAACTCCTCAAGTTTTGACAGGCTTCCACCTGAAGCTTTTATCAAAGCCTTAAGCTTAGCGTAAGCGGCTCCACTTTTGATGGATTTACGAGCTATCTCCATCGCGCATTTGAAATCTTCTGCCGCTCCTCCAACAATGATTCCTGCCGCACTATTGACAAGCACGAACTCCGCTTTAGGATCATCCAATGCATAGTTGCCACTGAGGATTTTAAATAGTGTTTCAGCGCTATTCTCCGGCGATACCACTTTTAAAGTTGAAATGCTTGCTTTTTTTACTCCGAAATCGCTTGGAACAACTTCTAACTCTACAACTTTTCCTTTCTTTAAACATGCGATAGCCGTCTTTCCAACGGTTGAAACTTCATCTAAACCATCTAATCCGTGGACAACCATTGCTTCCTCGCAGCCCAATCGCTGCAAGGCATAAGCCAGTGGAGCTGTCAGTTTAGGGTCGTAGACGCCGAGAAGTTGTGCATTAGCATTCGCTGGGTTAGTTAGCGGTCCGAGAAGGTTGAATACTGTGCGAATGCCTATTTCTTGTCTTGGCTCAGCAGCATACTTCATAGCTGGATGGAAAACTGGAGCAAACATGAAGCCTACCCCAACGTTTTCTATTATGCCCTCAACATCTTGTGGATCCAAGCACAAATTAAAACCAAGCTTTTCCAGTACGTCGGCGCTGCCGCTTTTGCTGGTTACAGCCCTATTCCCATGCTTAGCAACCGCGACGCCGGCTCCTGCAATAACAAAGGCCGCTGCTGTGCTCACATTGAAGGTTTTTATTTTGTCTCCGCCTGTACCACATGTATCCACTAAGCGGCCACGCACATGGGGATGTATCTGAATGCTCTGCTCCCTCATAACAGAGGCAAAAGCAATAAGTTCCTCAACCACTTCACCCTTCATTCGCAACGCCGTCAAAAAAGCAGCAGTTTGCGAGCTTGTCGCTTGCCCCGATATTACTTCTCTCATTATAGCCCCTGACTCGTCACTTGTCAAGCTACAGCCTTCGATCAGTTTCTGTATACCTTCCCTAATCATAGCCGACGCCTCCCCTCTAAGAAATTCTTAATTATGACTTTCCCATCTTCGCAGAGAATCGATTCGGGATGAAATTGGACTCCGTCAATCGGGTACTTAACATGTCGAACGCCCATGATTTCACCGTCATCGACGCATTCTGCGGTAATTTCTAAGCATGAAGGAATAGAGCATTGTTCGCCAGCAAGCGAATGATACCTCGTTGCCGTGAATGGGTTGCGTACGCCTGTGAAGATGCCTTTTTCGTCATGTTTTATTGTGCAGGTTTTTCCATGCATGAGCCTTTTGGCATGTACAATTTTTCCGCCGTAGACGTGGATTATGCCTTGGTGACCTAAGCAGACGCCTAAAGTTGGGATGGTTTGACTCATGGTTTGTAGGATTTTTGTGCACACGCCAAAATACCGCTCATCTTCAGGGGTGCCGGGACCAGGTGAGATGACGATTCTGTCGGGTTTAAGCTGGGCTAACTTTTCTATTGTGACTTTATTGTTTCTGTAAACTATGGGTTCTGCGCCCTGTTCGCCTATGTATTGGACAAGGTTGTAAACGAATGAGTCGTAATTGTCAATTACCAATACTTTCATGATTTTGGGCCTCCTGCCTGCTCAAGCGCCTGCATCAGCGCCTTTGCTTTGTGCTCAGTTTCAAACCACTCTTGCTCTGGCACTGAATCAGCGACGATTCCGCCGCCAGCTTGAATGTAAGCTTGGTCTTTATCAGCGAAGAGTGTGCGGATGGTTATGGCGAAGTCTGCGTTCCCATTATAAGAGAAGTAGCCCACAGCGCCAGCGTAAGGTCCACGCCTCACAGGTTCCAGTTCATCGATGATTTCCATGGCTCGCACTTTTGGTGCTCCAGAAACGGTTCCAGCTGGAAAAACAGCCCTTAAAGCGTCATAGCTTTGAAGACCATCTTTAAGATGTCCGACGACCCGAGATACAATGTGTTGCACATGGCTGTACTGATGGACTTGCATAAATTCTGGCACATGAACGCTTCCATACTTGGAGATTCTACCAACATCATTGCGCGCTAAATCAACAAGCATAACATGTTCCGCGCGTTCTTTGGGATCATCAAGCAACTCAGAGACCAACCTGCTGTTTTCGCCGGGGTCTTCTGCGACTGGCCTGGTGCCTGCAATCGGGAAAGTTTCGACAGTTCTGTTTTCAACTCGGACAAGCATTTCCGGGCTGGCACCTACAATTTGGTGATCCCCTGACTTGTAAAAGTACATGTAGGGTGAAGGGTTAATGGTTCTTAGCGACTGGTAAAATGGGATTAGGCTGCCTTTTATTTGGAATTGAAAGCGTTTGGATGGGACAACTTGGAAAATATCTCCAGCGGTTATGTACGCTTTGGCTTTTTCAACTGCTTTTTCATAGGTTTCTTTTTTAATATTTACCTTAGGCTGGGTGTATGAAAATTCTTCAAAATCAATCGACTGATTTAATAGTGCTTTAACTTCTGGCAGGCGGTTCTCACCGCGGTAGTAGTAGAAGACTTGTTTCTTTATGTGATTGAAGACAAAGCCGTCATCAAATATGCCCATTTCCAAGTCAGGAAAGCCAAGGTCAGACTTGCTGTTTTCGGGTAGATGCTCCCAATAACGGACTGCATCATAGGAGATGTAACCGACTGCTCCGCCGACAAATCGGAATTCGCTATTTGTTAGAGCTTGGTTTTTCATTAGATGCTCTAAAGTTTGTAGTGGATCGGTTGTTTCTTCAGTTGTGGCTTCGCCTGTTTTTTCATTTCTGATTTGTACTTTGCAGTTTTTTATTTGAATGGAGATTTTCGGGTCGAAGCCGATAAATGAGTATTGGGCGAGTTTCTTTGGTCCTTCGATGGATTCGAGAAGGTAGGTTGTTTGGTATTTTTTTTGGAGTTTGGAGAATATTTCGAGGGGTTGCTGTGTGATTTGGATTTTTTTGATTTTTAGGGGGTTAACTGCTTTGGTTTCGATCATTGTTTGTATGCCAAAGGCGATTCCCCATTTTGCTCGCGTTCCTTATGGTTCAGAAGCATACGCCAATGCATTATTTAAGGCTTACCTGTACTGAAATGTACATTAATGCAGGATACCACTCATCCAATCAAAATAAGTCTGCGAACCATCAACAATCGGAAGCGCAAGAATCTCAGGCACCTCATAACTGTGCAAGCGCTTCACGCGTTCAGCAACTTGTTCAAAGAGGTCAGCTCGTGATTTCATTACGATTAAGTATTCTTCAGACTTCTCAATTTGCCCGGACCAATAGAACAAAGACGTAACTGGACCAGCGATGTTTCCGCAAGCAATTAAACGTTCATTCAAAAGTGCTAATGTTATTTTTTCCGCTTCTTGCTTATCTTTAGTGACAACTAAAATGAGAATGTAGTTGTTCAATGGCGCTCACTAAGCAATGTTTGGTTTGGGAAGTAAATAAGTTTGCCATATTATGGGAGCCAAAGACTCTTTACTTAATATACAGTCGCGGCACTCTGAGTAGAGTTTAAAGTTTAGAAACAAAAAAAAGAAACAGGGATTGTTTTATTGTTTTGGTTTTATGGCTTTTTTCTTAGTAAGAGTAAGCCCACTATGGCAATTGCGATGATTATGGCGATTACTGCAGCAACGATTCCAATGGTTAGACCTGACATTGTTGCTAGACCTGATACAGGTGTAGAGGTTGGTGCTGGGGTCGCCGGTGGCGAGCTAGCATAGACGTATGTGTCAGCTGAAGATCCATAATATGATCCTGTGCCCGCAAAGGTTGCTAAGATAGTGTAGTTGCCTTCAATTTGAGGTGTCCAAGTGAAAGCGTATGTACCGAGTGAATTGCTGGTAGTGGTGCCTATTGTGACATGGTTGTTGTTAGGATCAATAGCAGTCAATGTAATTGGTACGCCTGTAACGTTGGTTGGTTCTGGCTGCTGCTCGTATATGTATTCCATCCATTGGGTCATGCTTGCGTCAGACACGCATGGAAGACCATTGGGGAAGTTTGCTGCTACTGCATTTTGTAGGGAGCCGGCAGAGATGTCCATCACTGTACCTGTTATAGTGACTGGTTTAGAGGTCGTTACGTCAATGTCAGGTGCCGTAACAGTTGTTTTGCTTGGTCCTTGGCCGTAAGCGTATATCTGGGCGTCATATGCGTTTAGCGTCGTCATAATACCGTCTGAAATAGCGGTTGCATCATTGACGTCGAAAGCCTCTATGCTCCATACAGGATTCCCGTTGGTTAGGTTCAGAGCCAGTTGACTAGCTCCAAGGAACAGCGGCGGACTATACTCATGGCCTTCTGCGACAAACAACAAACCGCCAGCAATGCTAAATCCATTTAGTCCCTGATCCCAAATTGGCCATATACCATAAGGAGTATTGTATCCAGCGGTGCCAGTACTGTAGTGCCACAAGAAAGTTCCGGTTAGCACATTAAAAGCATATACGTCTCCCCCAAGCCCTGCCATATAAAGTACACCGTTAGCAACCATTCCGTTCATTAGATCTGCATCGTAAGGATTAGGATTGGGCAGGGTATTTGTCCACAGTTGCGTCCCCGTAGTCATACTGTATCCAGTAACTACAAACGTGTTCAAGTTCTCTTCAATGTAAACTCCATTTCCCGCAGTGGTAAGAGTTCCAGATTGAACATATAATCTTGTGTTCGGCGTTTCGGTTCGGTTAGTTATCCATAGTTGTGCTCCAGTTGTCATGCTGTAGCCTGCTTCAATTTGCCAACCAAGTTGGAAGAGGCTGGAACTCGCAAGGTATAGTGCAGTCATAACTATTACACCGCTATCGACGTAAGTCATTCCGAGAGCTTGAGGCAGCGGATTACCTAGATAGTTCGATGCTATTGGCTGTGACCACATTATTCCGTCTGAAAACGGAATTTGAGCATTTTGCGTTGGTCTCCACTCCCAAGCCGTCAGTCCGTTGGTTCCTACAAGGATACATTGGGTGGAATTCCACTCATTCAGTGTGGGTCCAGTAGAAGTGACTGGCACGCCGTTGATTATTTGTGTGCCAGCAGTAGAGTTAATGTAGTAGCCTATCAAATCTCCACTTGAATCTACCGTAAGCGTCATAGAAGACCCATTGACAATGCTTAGAATATAGTCGCCGGTGTAAGCGCTAAACATGTTGTACATAGTGCCTTTAGCTGAAATTCCAGCGATAGTGCCAGTGCTCCATAAGTATGCGAAGGATCCGTACTGGTTAGGTGTTTGATAATCGAGTACTTGCCCGCAGGTTAGAAGCGTACATAAGCCAGCTGTCGTTAGCGGAGTATTCGTGGTCCATATTGTTTGTCCAGTTTGTAAGTTTACGGCAGCCCAGCCTGCAGGATTAACTGAATCTTCTGGATATTCTGTGTAGTACTCAATGCCCTGTATGATTATTGGTTGAACCATTCTCTCATATTGCCTGGTTGAGTAGTAGTTGCCTGTTTCGCTTCCTCCAGTGTCTCCTCCGACTGTACCTCCGAAGGCCGCGGGCTTTGTCCACATTATGTGAGCAGTTGTTGGCGCTGTAGTGTATGGATTATAGTTTCCGGTTACGTTGTACATTCCAGTGTTGCCGAATAATTCAGCTCCAAGACCAAGCCAGTTTCCAGCTATCGAGTACCAATTGGGGTTCAAAGCGTTTATTGGTCGAGCCCAGTAATTTGATGGAAGTGCAGTTGTCGGCAAAGATGGTATAGGCGATTGCTGCACCGTAAGTATTACTATCTGGCTATTGGCAGGTTCGTAATAATCGCCAACAAATTGGCTGGGTGGCCCTCCCGCTGGATTAGCGCCTGCTAAGGTTTGTCCTGGGAAGCTCATTTGGAAAGTATAGTTGCCAGCTGCCTGGGGTGTGTAGGAAGTAGTTGTTCCTCCTGTGTCATCACTTGTAAACGGCCCTAATGTGGTATTGGTTCCATCTGGTAGCGTAACTGATACTTTAAAATTCTGCCATCTATCCCCGTACGGTCCGCTTGCTGTTGGTGGGGGTTGATTAAGCCACATGTCAATGGTAACTGCTTGACTAATCCCTACGGGGTTAGGTCCAACATTAAGAAAAGCAATGAGCTGATGATTCTGCGGCGGATTATGTGCGCTAACAATGGGTACTAATGATGCTGAAGTTCCTATAGAAACTGTTAGAATTACGGCTATCAGAATAGCCATAGATTTACCTTTTATATTTTGCATTTTTCTTTCCTCAAAATTTTATTTTGCATTGAGCAAGAAGCTAAGTGCCCTCGCTCAACAGAGTCCTATTTGTAAACAACTTATAAAACTATTGAAAAATGGGTAGCGATAGGGGCAAACATAAAACCTGCAGAAAGATGAATTAGAAAAGAAAGAAAACGGGATTAAGTCTGCAAGAATTCATGAAAGCGATTTGAACCATAATGGATTTAGACCACGAGCCTCCAAAAACATATTTTCAAAAAAACAATTCTATTTCTTAATAGCGGTCCGGTGAAATGCGCTTAAAATATTAAGCGAATCCTTAAACATTTGTCTTTACCAATCAGGTTTTCTCTTCCAAATGTTTAATGTACATTGACCCCAACAGTAAGAACCTGCCTTGTATTGGCAGCCGTTGCAGCCAATACCAGTGAATTTAGGTACAGATTCTTGTTTTGAGTGAACGCGAACAAAAACCTTTTTCGGATCACTTTGATTCAAAGACACACCATCTTTTTGGTACTTCAAACGCTGTGGACATTTTTCGTAGATTAACGGATTAGAAAAAATAGATTGAGGACAAGTTTGACCTCCACACTCACGAATGCTTAATTCAAATTCTCCGAAACCAGTCTCGGCTTGGGCATGTTCACAACAAACCACTTTCGCAGCGTCTTTCTCAGGGTCAGCTATTTTCATGCCTGTGGCGATCTCCTACGAATCAATCTTTTTCCGCTTCCGCTAACTATTAGGTAAGACTGACTAATGAACTAAGCATAGATTCCCTATACCTTCTTCCGTTCTCTTTATAGAGAGTCATGTCGAATAAAGAAGTATAATGAAACAAGCCAATTATTGGATGAAGATAAGCCTATAGTTTTAAATCTATGTTTCCAGATTCATATACATTTAGCAGAGTCTCTTAATGCTTGCTATAGGTTGAATCGAACTATATTAAATAAAAAATTACACTTTACAGTTAACCAATTTCCGTTAAAACACTAATAGAAGGTGAGGGAAGCCATTTGAAAGAGGAGCAATTTAAAGTTTTGAAAACTATGAGTGAAGCTACAGGCCGCATGGACCTAAACATGTTTGCTAAAAAGGTGAATTTAAACCCAAACCAAACAATACAGCAAATCCAAGACTTAGTAAAAGAAGGCTTTCTGCAAAAAATCGGAAACGGATTCAGCATAACTGAAAAAGGAAAAGCAGTCCTCAAAGCATTCATGCCCGTTTCAGAAGAAATGAGTTTTCACTTTTACAATGGCATCAACCAACCTACAGAGCTAACCTCGAAGACCCTTGAAGAGTTTTACATTGTCATGAAAAAGGTCAGTGCAGATTCGCTTGAATTTCACCTCTACAGGGGTGACTTTGAAAACTGGCTAAGAGATGTCTTCAAAGAGCCAGAGGTTGCCAACAAAATTAAAGGCCTTAAAGCCGCTGGTCTAAAAGGTGAAGAACTTAGGGTAGAGCTTTTGAAAGCGCTTGACGCAAAATACGGCATCCAACAATTGGAGTAGCATCTACCGTTTTTCGTTGTTCAGCTTAATCCACCAATCAGAAACCCGAGCATTCTCCGCGTTGTCCCAAGAATCAAAGGGCTTAATATCCAAAATGGGTGTGCCATCGAATGCGTCTAGACCGCGAACAGTCAAAGTGTTACTTTCTACCTTTAGCAGCTCAACTAATGTTAATCCGATAGGGTTTGGACGAAGGTTGGTTCTGGTAGCGAAAACTCCAAGCAAAGGCATGTCCATTCTGCCTCTCGGATGAACCCTCAACGTCGTTCGTTGCTTACTCGAAATTTGGTTTAGCCAAAAAAGCACAAATAAATGTGAAAAGCCAGTAACACCGTCTAAGGCTTCAACCAATTCGTCACGAACAATAATCTGTGAGATTCTGGACTTATCTTTAACCTCGTCGCCGACAGCTCCGGTTTTAACGAACCCTATCGGGTTCAAAAAAATCTTGCCTTGAAAAGTCATCAGTCAAATACGCTCACTTTGAGTGGGCCCCAAAACTATATAAGCATTCTACTGAAAGCTCAAATAAGCCTGCAAATAGAAAATACGAGCTAAAAACTAAACCTGTCTTGTGTGAATCAGCCTCAATTACAAAAAATGCAAACCCTAATTTAACAAGCTTTTCTTTATGATTTTTGTTTAAATTAGTGCTGTTCAGAGCTTTTCTCTTGTTACTCAGGTGTCAACAAGTAAGTTGTTGCCGTCCACTTTCACTTCGTAAGTTGGTAAGCCGTTTTGAGGCCCGTTGATAGCTTTCCCCGTTGTTACATCAAAGCTTGAAAAATGTCTTGGGCAAGTAACGATTGTGTTATTCAGAGTACCCTTGGATAGCAGAGCATTCAGATGGGGACATCTATCGCCGACAGCATAGAACTTGCCTTCAACGTTAGCGATCAGTATCTCTATTCCATCAACTTCCACATGCATCATCTTGCCTACGGGAATATCGGTTGTTTTTGCGACTTTCACAAAAGTCACATTTTGTCCTAATGCTTCAATTAACACAGAAAAATCTACTTGTTTCGAAATATTTCCTGTTGCCATAGTTGACACTACCTAAGCAGTATGTTCAAGTTAGATAAATTAAACTTATGAATTATCTGTTCATAATAATCTTAGCATTAGATGCATTTGGTAAGTTTTCTGTTCAGTTTGGCAAACCCAGTTTAGTGTGTAACTTTCAAGAGCTATATCGCTATTTGATCGATGATTTTCTGATTGGAAGATTCAAAAAATTAAACAGTTGGCCATACGAAACAGTGACTGGGGTGTACTCTCTTCTAAAGTCGATTAAATATTGAGAATTTCCATCTTATCACTTTTTAATAGCAAAATGCAAACAATTAAAGCTTTCCAGCAAAAAGAAGCAACCTGAAACGACCGCCTAAACTTCACATTTTGACACTATTCAATACAGATCCAGACAAAACCGCACAAATATGCACAAATAGAGACTCAATCTGCAAACAAATCAAACCCTAAATTTTCAAGCTTTTCGTTTCGATTTGGCTTAGATTAACGAACATGCAGGTAAAGAAAAAAGTGATCTATGGCAGGTCACGATGAATTTCGTCTAGTTTATGGTCGATGTTTTTCAAGTGTGCCTCTATTTGGTCCAGCTTTGTTTCCATTTCTTTAATTTTCTTAAGAATGGGGTATTCAGCCAATCTAACACCCTCAATTACTAATTATAGTGGAGAAAATAAGAAACTAACTTAATTTTCTTCTCAGCAAGTCTTCATGTTGGATAACTTAATTCAACATTATCTTGACCCTTTACTGGCTTTAACTGGGACCGGAATGCTCTCAGTGGCTATTAGTCGAAAGGCTTAACAATGCAAGGTACAGTACTGTTTTTTGGGGGTTGAAAATGGCATCAAAAAATTCTAATGTTGGTAAGCTTTTTGATTTTAAGGAAAATGGGTATGGGATAGTAACTCACGAAGCAAGAATAGACTATAAAACTTGGTCACCTGTTATTCACATTTTGAAGTTTACAGATGATGCCCATAAAGGCAAAATTAACCTC
>JBEKPG010000021.1:0-40670 GCA_049520955.1 Bathyarchaeia archaeon
TTGGAACAATAATAGATTCTTGGAATTAGTTGTGTCTTGCTTGATTTCCAAGCCGTTTCTTTCTCGTCGATTTGATTATTAAAGCTTGATTATTGCATTTATAAATTCGGCAATTCCAAGCACTATTAGAATTCCTGCGCCTCCTATCGAAATCCATTTCCGCAACAAGGGTGCCTTGTTAAGAAGCCAACCCGTAGCTCCTCCAAGTAGAAGCATCGGAGACAATGCGGTTCCCAAACCAAACAAGACAGCTAAACCAACACTGCCGATTGGAGTTGAGAAAGGCAACGAATAGATTAAAAGCGCTATCAGCGGTGGACATATGATCAGTCCCCTGCTTAGACCCAGCGAAAAAGCGCCAAAATCAAACCCAAACCTGCCTGTCCCACTCTTCGATACCGAAGTTTTGCTGTTTGGAAGATCACACTCACATGGTTTCCTTAACTTTAGTAGAATGCTAGCGCCAATAATCATGGTGACAACGCTGAAAGTAATTGAGGAATAAATTTGAAACGGCGAAATTGCTGTATTCGACAAAGCCAACCTGAACAAACCACTAAATAAGCCAACTAAACATCCAATTAAGGCGTAAGCTGCTATCCTTCCAGAATTAAAAATCATAGTGACAACAACTCCTTTGCGGAAACCAGCTCCGATACCTGCAATGTAACTTGCGATGTAAGGCACACATGCTGCTGTGCAAACAGCTAAACCATATAATAAGCCGCCAGCAAAGGCTCCTAGAAACGGATTCGAGATTGTAGGTATCAATGACATGGAGAGTTCTCATGGAATATTTAATGAAAGCAAGTAACACGAAGAAGTCATTTAAATCTTACACAATTTGATGCTTCCCCCTCAACTTGTTGGTTTGTAGCAAGTTGATTTGAATCAAGCTCTCGCCTAGACTTCACCTGCATCTTCTCAGAGTTGAGAGTAAATATCTATAAGTGCACGGCGCAGTTTTTTGGTTAAATTCTAACGCGCATAAAACCCAGCAGTGAAGATCTGTTTGCCTTTAAACTTTACTCATTTTAGCAATGTGCTTAATCTGTTTTGTCCACTTCCTTAACTGATTCTATTGCTGGTTGTCTGAGTCTGAGTTTTGTGTAGTTAGCCGCTGAATGAGTAATGCTATTAGACTCATGAAAGTACCGATGGCAAATATCAAGCCCGTGAAGCTCAGCTTTAAGGCAACGCCGAAATTGTTTATCATCATGCATAGGAAAGTGCTTACAACAAAAACAGAGGAAACCCCGAGAAAAGCGAGAATAAAGTACGGTTGGTCTTTCTTATTTTGAAGCTCCACCAATCTATTAGAGCAGCCTAATGTGAAGAAAATACCCGTGAATATTATCGCAGTAGAAGTAGCGATGACTTCACCGTTGACTATTGTTGGAACAAGCTCCGTCTGAATAGAGATATTATCGATCCATGCAAAAATGATCGCTATTGCACCTGCGACTATCAGAACTGCATTGATTTTTCGCAACATGCTGCCTTCTTTGCTTTGGAATAAACGTTGTTTGCTTTAAAAGTATTATCTATTTTGCCTTCTTTTTGCTCGCTAAGTAAAATAAAAACCTAAAGTTCGTTGATATTGATGCTCAGATGTTCTTTATAAAAACCAAAAATCAAAGAGCGCTTTTTTTGGGTTATTATCCAATGAAGAGCTAAGTTAGCTGCTCCGCACCGTCCTTTTTGTCTCCAGATCCCTTGTTATTTAAGTGAATTATAAGCTGGTGGTTTTTCTTGACAAGTGCTACATCTTCTTTTTCGATACAGTCTGCGATTACTTCCCCATTGTACTTCATACGGCTTGCATAGCCCAGCTCTTTTAATTCATTCATTAGGGTTTCGCGTAGTTTTCTTAGTTGTTCGCCTGAGGTTTGTGGGTCTCTTTTGAAGCAGAAAGTAATCGTTTTTTTGTCGGGGTCATAGTTTGCTCGAGTGCCTTTTCCCAGTTTTTCTACCTGTCCCCATATTGTTTTGTCGCTTTCATCTCTCATGTTATCGCCTTATTATTTCTCCCTTTTAAAGGAGCCGTGCCCGCCTGCTTTTGTGATGTTTGTAACTACACTTTGGCTTACTTCGTCGAGAAGTTCCTCGGCACGTTTCCAGTTATCAGCTGAGACTTCTATACTGTATCTGGGAGCAGCGATTACGCAAAATTCGATTTTACCATCTTTGGCTTTTTGCGTTTTCTTAGCATCGACGAATGCGGCTTGGATACACTTAACGCCGTTAGGTTTCATGCAGCGAATTTCAAGGGTACCTCTGACTTTCACCAATTTGATACGGATGCGTTCTTCTGCAACTTGGACAAAGGCTTTGGCAATATCTTCAGGTATGCCAAGTTTAATTAGAGCTTCTGAGCCTTCTTTGAGAGCTTTTTCGAAGCCTTCATATAAACCGACGCTTTCTTCCAAGATAACACCCGCCTTCTGGTAGACTTCATGCACAGGCAAGCCTACTTTCTCTGCTACCGCACGCAGAAGCACTTCGCCTTTGCGATCTCTTTTCCAAGCTTTGATTTTTTCGATTCTTTCTCGTTTTGTAACGCGTCTGAGGGATAAGTCAATGTGTCCTTTTTCAAGGTTTACATGGAGAACTTTTAGAACCATTTTTTGCTTTTCACGAACGTAGTCGTGGACGTTTCTTATTCTGGCGCTGGAGATTTCGGAGATATGAAGAAATCCTCGCTTGTTGTATTCATCTAAGTTAGCGTAAGCTCCATAATCCATAACACTCTCTATTGAGGCGATTACCAGATCTCCAGATTCAGGCCATTCAGATTTATGTTCAGACATAGTTTACATCCGCTTTAACTGCGAGAAAAGAATGGGGATTGACTGTTTTATTCTTTTTTGTCTAACTTTACAATATAGATTTCTTTGTTGCGTACTCTGAGCGCCGTATTGAATTTTCTGTCTGGTTTCTTATTGTAGTTCTTAACTCTAAACGAGAATGGCGCGTACATTGATCTTACGGTTTTGCCCTCAACCTCAACCTTAAACATTTTCTCAGGGCTCTCTATGATATGTTTAAAAACTGCATCATACTCTGGGATCTTAGCAAGTTTTCTCCCTTCAGGAATTTCTTTTACCGCAGTGGCTTTTGCTACTATTTGCTTATTCTTACTTTTTTCTAGTTTAGACACATGTATTCACACTATATACATAGCAGTAATATTATAAAAACATAGCAGTAACATATGTAGAAATAATAATGACTAAGTCAATATAGTAGTTGAGCATAGTTGATTTAACCAAATAAAAATCTACCTCTGTTTTCTAAAAATTTTTTAAGTTGCTTTCTTCATTTAGACTTAAAGTGTTTGTAATTTGAGTCAAGAAAATTCGGATAAAAGTTAGCAAAAGTCTCGAGATAGCTATAGAAGCAGAAGGTTCAAAATCACATAGCAAAAAGGGAAAATAGAATTTATGTTAATATGGCCAATTAATTATTTTTTGGCGAACCCCTTGATTGTAAAGCGTGAACGATTACTCGCCTCTTGTGTCGTTTCTGCAACATTCCGATTTTGGTCTGTATTCTCTTTTTCTGGTTCGTTGCTTAAAATGCTTTTCGCACTCTTTTATTCTTACAAGCATCCAGTCTTTTTCTTCATAAACGCACCCACAATTCAAGGTCTTAATAGTCAAGATTGACACCATTCAAGCAAACTTACCAGGCATACCAGTGTATTAGACACCAATATACATAATGATTTCTCTCAGAGTTACATCAAGCGAAGAGGGAATCCCTATACGAAGATAATTTTATGGGAAATAGGGTCTTTCACTTTATTCTCATCTTTATGCGTCAGTTCTCAATCCCCAGTACGAGACAAAAAAGAAGGTCTACAATGACGATAAGCAACTGATTTTTTACTAGTTGGGTTCAGAAAACCGTTTTAAGCTCGGAATAAAATTGGGCGATTCTTGTGTTATTCAATAAAGATCCAACATAGTTCCCTATTTTTCTTTCAGAAAGGGTAAGGTTTTAGAATGCGAGATGCGTTTGTTTGCTTGGTTAGTGTGAATATATGAGCGTGATGAAAAGAAAAAAGAAGAATACACAACTTGAGCAGCAAAAGAAAATGCAGAGAGAAAAAGATCTGAAAAAGAAACAAATGCGCCAGCAACTTCCTGCAAAAGGAAAAAAATGATCGCCCCCAGCACGAAAGGCAAGAAAATTAGATTTTAGGTTAGAAGCATCTTCGCCGTCTGCAAGAAGAACTACAATTAGTTCCCTTTGCTTGCATGCTTCCTCTATGTTGTTTTTTCAATTCCGGGTAAATATCTGCATTCAACTACTTTTTGATTTCATATTAATATGGTTTGTTTGTTGATGATCCACTGGCACTTATGCATATTTTTAAAAAAACATGGTTAAATGCACTTCTGAACCCTTCAAATTAGTGGGTTAGTTGTCGCTTATTAATCGGGTTTTATGGAGGCTTCTAATTCGGATTTAAAGAACGTGTCAGTAAGGTTTAATGGCTTTGTTCGCTCTTTGAGGCAAAGCTTGCCCTTTTCTCCAGAAGTCAAAAGAAGAAAATGAAAAAATGGTTGAAGCTGTTTTAACTATTTCAGGGAGATGTAATAAAGATAGAATGTTTTGCGTCCAGTTGAGCACTCTGGAATTGCGTCCCGATTTTTTACCGTTTTCACCCAATCATTAACCGAGGAAAACCCAGATTGTTCAACATAAAGTCTTAAGTTATTTTTTTTTACATCTATTGGAGAGGTTACGTTAAATGTTGCAGTTGTGTATTCTATTGATTCTGTTGATGAGTCGTCGGCGGATGTTTTGCAGACGTCAACAAACTCTTTGAATTCAACTATAAGATTAGCGTCATAATCCTTAATTTTGTAGTATGAGTATTGTGGATTTTGAACGTCTGTAAGTATGTAAACATCGCCTTTTTTCTTAAGATAGTTGAGGGCATTGGGGTCAAGCTCGATTTCTAAAATGTTTGCGTCAATATTTTTGCTCATGCTGCTTTTCGCCTTCAATCATTTAGTAATTATTTGCCGACCTATTATTATGAAACACTATAGATAAACCCTGTGTTGTTGCTTGTAAATGTATTTTTCAGGGTGTTCTCGTCTGCGCTAACTGTTTATACGTTATTTGTTTGCTTGACGATGACTGTTTTTTAGATTTTCACTCCGGATGCATAATGTTTACAAAGATGATTTGAACCAACATTTGTCAGCTGCATCTAAATTTGCTATTGACGGGTTTACACAGATGTTTCCAACAAACGCATTATCCAAGAAACTCTATTTGTTAGGTGTAGTAGTTATCTTTCTATCTGTCTACTCACAATACTTCATACGTTATGGGCCAATCACCGGGTACCTAGTTGTCTACGGATTGCCTATTCTCGTTGTTAGCCTCCTCTTCGGCAGGCAACTGCTCCAGCGAGCGGGCAAAAACAACAAGGATGCTGCTAAATATGGCTTAGGGTTATTCAGCGTCTTAACTATAATGGGTCTTTTACTCTCCATTATAGTTTTAGCTATAATAACCCATTTTGACCCTCACGCCGCAAACCTGCTGAACAAGCCGAATCCGGTGCTTAACGTACCTTCTAACGTTGCTTGGCTGATGATTCCTGTCTCCATACTTGTTGTAGGTCCAGCAGAAGAGTATCTGTTCCGAGGCTTCATTTACGGTGGGCTCATCAGTATATTCAAAGGGAGATACTGGATTCTATTGGCGATTGTTTCAAGTGTGATTTTTGCTTCTGTGCACGCTTACTACGCCGTTACATATGGCATCACCAGTGTCTTGCCGTTTATTGACCTAATTGCTTTCGGCATAGCTATGTCCATTGCGTACTACTGGTCAGGAGGAAACTTGCTAGTACTTGCACTCATTCACGGTTTATACGACGCGACCGATTTTCTAGGTGTAGCAACAACAAGCCAAATCGGTCAAGCTGCGCAACTTGCCTTGATATTTGTTGGCATAGGATTTGCAGTAGCTTACCTTCCCAAAAAAATCGGCTTGCACAAAACGCCTAGCTCTTCAGTTTTTGTTGTTCGTTTAGGTATTTCCCGCCTCTTAATGCGGAGCAAAGTGCAGCTAAAACGCACATTATTGCGCCGATGATGAATGCTTCTCTTAGCGCGGTCATAAATGGTGCTGAAATTGCATTTGGGAAGAATGTTGATCCTGTGAGATAATTCATTGTTGCATTTGGTATGGAGCTTACCAACGATTGGGGAAGGGTATGAAGTATCGTTGCGACGGGGTTGTAGCCTAGAAACGAGGCGAAGAGGGCTCCTGAGGCTGGCGTTGCACTGAAGATTTGTGCAAGCTGCGTTGGGGCACCAGTGGCAGTAACTGCAGATGAGAGTGCACTTGGAAGACTGACGCTGAGTGAAACTATGATTATGGTGAAAAAGACAGCTTGGCTAATTGTCATTGCGCTGTTTTGTATGGTTGCGCGCATTCCAGATGCTGCGCCTCTGTGTTCTGCAGGTACTGAGTTCATTATGGATGCCATGTTGGGGGAAGCAAAGACGCCGCCTCCGATTCCTATTATGAAAAGTACAATTGCAAAGGTTAGGTAAATGAAATTCACTGGGAGCAATACGAACCCTATGAAAGCAGCTGCGGAAATCACCATGCCTAGCGTAGCAAGTAGTCTTGCGCCGTGTTTGTCAGATAGCCAGCCGCTGATTGGCCCTGTTAAGACAAAGCCTATCGACATGGGTATCATGAATATGCCAGCCCAAAATGGTGTGGAGGCAAAGCTGTACCCGTGGAGAGGAAGCCATATTCCTTGAAGCAAAATAATCAGCATTATAAACACGCCTCCCCTGGACATGGAACTGAAAAGCGAAGCAAGGTTACCTGCGCTAAATGCTCTTATTTTGAACAACTCAAGCCTAAACATTGGATCAGCAACATGCATTTCGATAAACGGGAAAGCAAGGAGAAGCCCTGTTCCGGTGACGAGGGCGGCAATGACCCATGGATTGCCCCAGCCCATAGCTGAGTTTCCATAGGGTATCAAGCCGTAGATAACGCCTGCTAGAATTAATGTTAAGCCTCCGCCAAAGGCGATGTTTCCCCAAATGTCTAGTTTTTGGTTTTTTCTGATAGCACCCCGTTCTTTCAGCTTCAGATACGACCAAACTGTGCCTATCACGCCAACTGGGACACTCACTAGGAACACGAGTCTCCAATCGTAGATCGCTAGAATTCCCCCCAAAACCAGGCCTACTATGGAGCCTGCGAGGAAAGATATCTGGTTTATTCCAAGTGCTTTTCCTCGTTCATTGCTTGGAAATGCGTCAGTTATTATTGCCGCGCTGTTTGCGAAGAGGAATGCGCCGCCGATTCCTTGGACTATTCTGAAAACTATTATTTCGATGGCTCCTGCGTCTCCTTGGCTGGGGGTTATTGAAAGCAGTATGGAGCCAACTGTGAATATGAGGAAGCCGAGGTTGTAGAGTTTTACGCGTCCAAACATGTCTGAGAGTCTGCCGAAAGTAACGAGTAATGTGGCGGTAACGATGCTGTATCCGAACAGTATCCACAGCATGTATTGAAAGGACGAAAAAGGATTAATGTTGATTCCGCGAAAGATGGCGGGCAACGCAATCAGTACAATGGTGCTGTCAATTGAAGCCATCAAAGTGCCAAGCGTAGTATTAGAAAGCGCAACCCACTTGTAGTCAACCATCAGTTTTCACTAAAGTTTTATCTGGTGTGTCTGGCGTACCATAAATAGTTTATCAACCAAAGTCCACTGTTTCGCATAACATCAGTCACTGAAACTAATATTTCCCACGGTCGGGAGCTTTCAAAAAAGAGATAGAATTCCCAGCGCCAAATGCAGACGTCGCTCACTTTGTGAGCATCATGTGCACCCTCAAGTTTCTAAAAAAATTGCGCTGTTCATGTCAAATTGCTTAGTTCATGTCAAAAATGAAACCGGCTTACTCTGGCTCTTGAAGAGAGTTTCAGCTGACGGAGATGGATTTAGATAGAAATAATGGTTTTATCAGCTTAACAGATGGGTCTATTGCCACGCTTTTGTTCAAGACAAGTTAAATCAAACCAATGTGTAGTAGTATTTGCAGGTCGGGGAGCACGCTTTAGACGCAATGTGTTGAGGCAGGGAGCGCGTCAATTAAAACAGCGGAAAATTGATGTGCGATAAAGACTTTGCTTCAATGGGCTGGACATGCAGTGTTGCAGTGGGGAGATGAGCGGCGTGGTCAAAACGGTGAAAGACCATGAAGCGACTAAGACATCGCCTCAATGGACCGCGAACATGTTTAAGGCTCAGACCCAACCTGTTTTTCTCAATAAACTCAAGCATAAATGTCTTATTTTGTAAATTTACACTCGTTTTTTGTGGGTGTTTGTCTTTAGTAGAACAACAACACTGATTTTACATTTTTTGCTCAGTTTGTTTTCAGTTGCTTTTTTGAAATAGGGCTTAATTTGTTTGTAGGTTGCGGCTAGAAATGTGTCGGGATGTGTCGCAATGTGTCTGTTTGTCCTATAGTCCATCAAGCGTTCAGTTACTTTGGTTTAATTCTTTTGTATGTTCAATTGTTCTTTAACAAAAATGCTCTTTGGCTTCTCCGAAGCTGTTCACCTGAGTCCATTTGATGATGGGAAAGGTTATGTTTGAAAATCTGTCACACTATATGTGGAGGCATATACTATGTGTATGGGGAAAGTAATTGTTTGTTGCCCTATATGCGAAAACCAGATTCAGGTCACTAGACCGGATAGTGGTCACCCGTTTTGGTCCACACGCAAACCTGGAAAAGACGAAGGCGTAACTAACGTTGTTGACCAAGTTCTTGAATGCAAAAATCCAGCATGTGCATCAAAATTTTCGATTTACTGGTATGACAAGTAACGTTTTCCCTTCAGAGTGAGAGACTCTTGCGATTTTGCGTGAAACGCTGTCAAGACAATTTAACTTCCAGAAAACACTTTAATTGTTTAGTCACGTTGGTTTCGAGGTTTTTTTGAATATTTCTTCTCGCCACTTGTGCTCCCAGCTTGCCCAGCCAGTTTTCACCAAGCCCTCTCTTAGATGAGGCATTTCTGCAACCCACTCAAGAAACATCCAGAAGCGCCTCTTGTTTTGAAGTATTTCTTCGGGCACCCCTTTTTCGATGCACCATCTTGCGTATCCTCTTTCAACCAGCTGCTTAAGCTCACCCGTAGATTCGACCCTTTGAACCTTGAACCCTAAACCCAGCAAGTACACATCCACACTTGATAAAACGTATTCTGAACAAACCTTGAAGCAAGTTTCAGCGTCAGGCTGCATAACCGCAACAATTTCGTTGGCAATCTTCACTGCATCATCCAAGTATTTCTTGTTCTTAAAGTTTGGCGGCTGAAAAGAAGAGGTTGGGATTCTGCGTTCCATAACCATAGGGTCCGGCGGCTTAAGCGCGCCAACTACCACACCCAATAAGAGATCGCCCCATCCTGACGCATCTATCAAAATAGTCTTCCCAGGTAAAAAACAGTCCAAAGCCAAACTAAATCACCACAATAAGAATTAGTAACAAGTACATGAAAAAGGGTTTTCTGGAGTTCATTTGATTTCCCCGCCCCTTTACATTTTTCATTATTGGAAAGATCACCAAGATTTCAGTATTTCACGATTTTTTTTTAGCTCATCACGCATTCTCGGTTTTTGGCATAAAAACCACATGATTCTATTTGTCGTTGAATGGTATTAAAATTGTGGAAAAGTAGAAAGAGGTAACGAAAAGTTAGATTTGTCTTAGAATCCCTTGTTAAACCTGCAGAAAAATCAGCGTTTACTAAATTGTTGAAGGCCTTTTCAAGCGTAAATCTTAACAGATTGAATGAGTTCAGGTAAAACAGGAGTAGGAGGTGATTTTGGTGAGTGTAAAAGAGAATATGAAGTTAATGATGACTTTAGATGATGCTTGGAACAATCAGGATTGGGAGACATTCAAAAAACGCCATGCAGAAAACGTGGCAGTATACTGGCCTGGTCAGCCAGAACCAACACGGGGAAGAGAGGCGCATTACAAAGAATCTGTTGAATTTTTCAAAATGTTCGATAATAAACTTGTTAATAATCCGTACAAGATTCTTTTCAGCGATGGCAATTATACTTGTTCAGTTGCTGACTGGACAGCAACTATGATTGGACCAATGAAAATGCCAGATGGAAAAATCATTCAGCCCACACACAAAACGGCTAAACTCGAGTTCTGCACTGTTGCTACATGGAAAAGCAAAGAAATCCAAGAAGAGCGTCTCTTCTATGATGTAGTAGGAATGATGAAGCAGCTCGGATTAACATGACCAATATTGAATAATGCCTATTTCCGATGCAAGTTATATTGGCTGAAAAATCGATGTTGCTAGATTGAAACCTTGAAGAAGGTTAACGACAAACTTTTTCTAATATACGGTTGGAAGAAGAAAAGATAGCTTTTGCAAAGCTTTTTTCTCTTCATAGTTACTACTTTTATGAAGCTTGGTAAGCTATCGGTTTAAAAACTTATAATTGCATCATAATTTGGGGTGTTAACAGTGCCAAACTGAGTGCTGTTGGGTCAAATTTAAATTGGACACCATCCTAAAATGTAGAGCAAACGAGTAGTATTCATGAGACGGATTCCAACCCAGTTCTTTACTCCCGTATGCAGAAACCCCGCACTGATGATGAGCTTCATTAGAGGTTCATACAGAGAATTTGTTAGATCCAAGATAGATTACCGAAATGAAGATGGGAGTAGTTCCTCTCTTTGGTTGCTGAGTCTAAGAATTACGCATCGCTGTAACCATAGGTGTGCCATCTGTGCACAATGGGGACAAAGCGGATATAACGCAAGAGAAGATACGCCAAAAGTTACCGGAGAAGTCCCAGTTGAAATTTACAAAAAAGTAATAGACGAAGTTGCGCCAAAAAAAGTTCACGTTTACATAACGGGCGGAGAACCTTTTCTTTACGAACCCCTGATTCCTCTTGTTAATTACATGAAGCAAAAAGGATTAACCGTTCAGGTAGTAACAAATGGAGTTGGATTAGAAAAAAATGCTGAAACCATAGTTGACAACGGGTGGGATATGATTTGCGTTTCCTTCGATGGTCCTCGAGAAGTTCATGACAAATGCCGGGGCGTTCCAGGTGCATTAGATACTGCAAGAAAAGGAATATTGGCGATTCAAAAATTGAAGAAAGAGAAGAAAAAGACAAAACCTGGTATCTTTATTATCACAACAATCTCCAAGAACAACGAATCCACATTGCTTGACACCGTGAAAGAGGCAGAAAAACTAAGCCCTGACGGAATGACAATCTACTACTCTTGGTTCACAAAAGAATGGATAGGGCAAAAACACACAAGAATAGCAGAAGAAAAATTAGGCGTGACACCTTTCGCATGGAAAGGCTACGTTCGCGACACAACAAAGTTGAACATAGACAAAATTGCTGAGCAGGTTAAACAAATAAAATCTAAAAAAACCAAAATACCCATTCTGTTTGTGCCTGACCTCAAACCAGAACAGATCCGAACCTACTACACGGAACCTGAAAATTTCTTCGGATACAAAAAATGTGTTTCACCATGGTTCCAGTTAGATGTAATGCCAAACGGAGATACTGTTACATGTAGAGACTTTCCAGACTTCGTTACAGGAAACATTAAGGAGTCAAGTATCCTCGAAATATACAATAGTGAAAAACACCGCAAGTTCAGACGTGCCCTGAGAAGTTGCGACAATGGAGTTTTTCCAATATGCTCCCGATGTTGCGGCTTGATGGGTTATTAAAAATGCTTTTTGGCTAAGAGGAGACCGCATTTGACCAATTCATCAACTTCTGATTCAGCTGAAAAAGATGGCAACAACAATCCAACCAAACTACTTCATTCAACAAAAGACAAAAAGCCATCAGCTAAAAAATAGGTGATTATGCTGGAGCCCATAGACGTTGCCATTCTAACAATGAATAGCGGACGAATGTTGCGGGAATGTCTTAATTCTGTTTACCAGAACATACCAGTTAAAAACCTCATTGTGGTCGATGGCTACTCAACTGATGCTACCGCAGATATAGTGAAGGAGTTCCAAGAAAAATACGGAAACGTTAGCTTCGTTCAAATGAAAGGAACAAGGGGGAGCGCTAGGCAAGCCGCAATTCAACTGGTAAAAAGTGACTGGTTCATGTTTGTCGACAGCGATGTTCTTCTGTCAAATAACTGGTTTGCCGAGGCGGAAAAACTAGTAAAAGACGACGTGGGCGCTATCTGGGGAATCGAAATCTGGTCTGTGCTAAAAAAAAGCAAAATATTACTCAGGCTGTTTGAGCGGGTTACAATAAAAATATTTGAAAAAAGAGGTGGCACCCACGACACCTTAATTCGACGGAAAACAGTTGAAGACATAAAAATACCCTTTCAGCTGCATACTTATGAGGACGGATTTATCAAAGATTGGATTGAAAAAAAAGGTTACAAGGTTTTAGGTGTCTATGAACCCTACTGTCTTCATTTTCGTCCAGATGAAGTGTGGACAACCAGAAAACACATCGAGTTAATGGTCAGCGACCTTAAATACGCCGTTCACCGGCCCATACTTATACTTTCATATGGCTTCTACGCAGCCATCGTTATTTACCAAATCGTCTTAAGCAAACTTAACCTCTCAAGCGAAAAAAAAACTGAAGCTGCTTCTCAACATCGAAAATTTTGACAACCGGATCAAAAACCACAGCTCAAAAAAGACCCCTAATTTGAAAATAAAGTTCTATTATCACCTATTATCCACCAGTTTTAGAACAAAAGCCAAGAAAAACAAGAAAAATGCTGAGAAAAGAATATAGGTGAGGCACACCCGTGCTGTTGTACAATGAATAGTATTACACTTAAGCAGAGGTGAGTAAATGCGTAGAAGTTTAACGATAACCGCTGAAAACGACAAGAAAGTTCAGCTAGCCAGAGGATTATTTCTAAATGACGCAGAGGCCCCGATAGATGTGGACTACACCACGATGGTCAATTTTTTCATAGAGCTTGGGCATAAACTATTTTATTCAATGAAAAAAGATGACACTCAAATAACTGTAGTAAAAAATGAAGTTAACAACATTCTATCAAAATATATTATGGGTTCAGAGCTAAAAGATGAGGCAGTTGTTGACCAGTTTACTGATGTATTTTACAAGAAACTTCTTGAGCAGTTGCAGAAAACGACAATGCAAGCAACTGATCAAAAATCAGTCCCGGAATTGACTAATCAGCGTTCAAATTCCTCAAGCTCAAACAAATCTCCAGAATACGTCTCTTAGTAAATACACCTTAGCTTTACATATGCGTGGATTTAGCCGAACCTGAAGCTTAACATTTCTTTGGTTATTTTTTTCGTTACCACCCGTGTTTGATCAGTGATGGGGTAACTGGGTGCTTGTTTTTCTTCTCTTTCTTTTCGTGCTTGAACCTGTTAATTTTGACCACGTTATTTTCCACAGTAACCCAATGCGTGCTATTTAGATTCTTGTGATAAAGAAACTTGGTAACTATTCTTGCTAATGCGTGAGTCGAAATATCATCCATGTTTAGTTCCAAGCCTTCAGAAGTTATTGCTGAATTTAATTTGGAGTGGCTGAGCAAGAAATTCGAGAGGTTCTCTTTTTCACTGTTCAAATCCGGCATGTAAACTTTTACGACGCTCTTATGTTTAAACAGCAAGTCTCTCACTCTGTTTGTATGATATGGCATTATTCTAGCTATTAAAAGCTACTTCGAATGCGATTCAAAAATAACTTCTTGGAGGTGGCTTAACCGAGAGAATAGCTGCTAGCGCGCTGGTTTATACTTCATTAAGAAAGCTTTTTTCCAGAAACCCTGGTCAGTGCCAAAGGAAAATAGCTATTTGGATTTCAACCAGATATTGACATCATTATTATGATGCTGATGTTTTTCTTTGTTTAGAATAAAAAAGGGGAATGGGGATTGTAATTGTTTATTGTTTTGTTTTATGGCTTCTTTCTTATTAAGATTAAGCCGACTATGGCGATTGCGATGATTATGGCGATTACTGCTACAGCGATTCCAATCATTAGGCCTGACATCGTTGCTAGCCCCGTTACAACTGTAGCTGTTGGTGCTGGTGTTGCCGCTGGATTGTTAGCATAGAATGATGTTTCAGCGTAAGATCCATAGTATGATCCTGTGCCTGCAAGAGTATTCTGAAAAGTTTAACAAGTTGCAATTGACACTTGAGTGTATTCAAGTCGATTCAGTGAAGCTGCATATCCATAGCGGAAAAAGGTTTTTTTGGTTTAAACTAATCTTAATAAGAGTTTGCGACAGGCCTTTTCCCGCATAATGTACGTTGTATCGAATTCAGCCGAAAATATTTTTTACAAATTCTAGAGGTAGCATCTGAATGAGTTTAGCACATGGGGAAAAAGAGGTTATGCCTAGTTGACGGATTTTTCAGTGTTCGTTCGTCTTTTCGAGAAGTCGTTTGATAAGGTCTAGGTCTTCTTGGATTGTTTGAATGCGTCGGCAACGGGTTAAGAGGGTCCTGTAACCGTCTAATTTTTCGCCTTTTTTAAGATACCTTTTGACTATGTGCCTTTCACTGTCAGTCAGGATATACGTTCTCATCTTGTTTACCCTGAATCAGTGAGCGCGAAGTAAAATATTACTTTTACTGAGGTAGTGATACTGTTGCAGTAACGCTCTTACCTAAAAAAACATGAGAGGAAATACAGGGGTGTTCACTGGGCTATTCGTAGCTACTGATGCAGTAGCAACGGAAAATGTGGAAACAAATGAACCTGTTCGTAAAATAACTCCCAGATGGAAAAAGGTCAAAACTTATTCTCTGATCACGTGGCTTGCCTTTTGATTTGAAAATTATGTTTTGAGTCCACCAAGTTTCTTGTTGAGTTCGTATGTATTTCATTTTTTGATATATTCTAGCCTTGAGAACAGCAATTATAACGCTGGTTAACGATTTAGTTTGGAGAAGGCAATTTACGATTTCAAGAGGGTGATGCAGGATTTGGCGGGTCTCTCCAAAAACCAAAAAAGAATTTTGGAGATGCTGAACATAAAGCCTGACATGCCAACTAAGGAAATTGCTGAGATGGTTTTTGGCAAAATTGTAGAGTACAAATCAAAGGAATATGCTTCAGTTCACCGCAGCCTAATTTCATTGGAAAAACAAGGCTACATCAAGAGAGTGCAAATTCAACTTCGCTGGCGAAAAGCAAACCAATAGAAGAGTTTGCGCTGTGACTACTTCTTCAAAGTTTCGGCAGGGCGAAGATGTCACAAACAAAATCCCTCTTTTGTTATGGACCATTAATTCATAAAACCTAATTATATGAAGCTCCAAAATGATAATTATGTGCAATTTATTAAATTACCAAACTAAAGGCATGGAAGATAATTTTCAGGAAGGCAAAAAGCAAACCAAAAAAACTGACCCTGAATCGATTGAAATACTCATGCCCGCCACAATCCAGTTGAGTTGCAAGTAAACAGATTTTTCATCTAAAACTCGCAAACAAGAATGCTCGTTGCTTGAGATAAAAATAACCTGGCATTGACTAAACTGGTTTTCGTAGCCACTAGCAAATCTGAAAAACTGGGTTTCAAGCATTAAGCTGGATGAATATGTAGTTTTTGCTAAGAGAATTTCATCGATCGAAGGCTGTTTATTCAATGTAATTTTTCGTATATCCAGTTCATTATAGTGTCAAAAGTGTCTTTAGTGAAACCCATGTGTCCCGATTCATAAAATCTAGCGCATTTTGGAGAGCCATGTTCGAACAACAAATAGTAATCTCTAATTGGAAACACTGAATCGTATATTCCGTTCACAAGCAATAATGGTGCACATGGCTTATCTAAGATGCCTTGTTTTAGAAGCGAAAGCTTGGGCGCGTACTGCACCCATTCCTCATAGCTTGACAAGCCGAAAGCGTAAGTTATGGTTTCAAAAAACTCGAATGGATATTCTCCCTTCTCCTGCTTTTGAATCCAATCCATTTCAAATGCATAGTGGACTGGCCCACCTTGGCTCACGGCACAAGCTATTCTATCTCTATAAACGTGTGCTACCTTCACAGCCCAATAACCACCAGTGCTGTAACCCCATATACCCACCTTTTTATAATCCAATTTTTTATTTGTTCCAATCCAATCGAAAACAGCTCCAAAAACTCTTTCCGCATCCTCTGAACCTTTGATTGGTGACTCACCAACCCCGGGGCCGTCAATTGCCAAGGTTGCTAAGCCATGCTCTAACGCAGGATCATTTAGCTGTTCTTCTTTGAAACCGTCAATTCCACCCCAGCTCAAAAGTAGGGGAAAAGGCGCAGACCCTTTTTTTGGTAATCGCAGGTAAGCAATAATCTCATTCCCTTCTCCAACTTTTCCCTTGAATGGAATTTCCACCCGTTCGAGTGGGACGTCAAAATAACGTGAAGCCTTAAACAACATTTCCTGTGACATCTGGTATGCTTCTTTCTTCCCATATGAGTTAATTGTTGGGTACCGAGCAAGCCTGTAATATTGGTACGCTTTAAGATAATTTTCTTTTGCGCTTTGTGAATCGCCTGTTTTTTCAGCTTGGAGAGCTTTTTCTTCATAGGGTTTAGCCTCTGAGCTAAAAGCCGCTGCCCATTTGTCCCTGTCATAAGAGGCGAGATTAGTCATCACCCGCTCAACATCTTCATAAGAGGCATAGGTGAACGGATAAATTCTCATTCGTACTCTGGGCTTCCACATTTCCCACAGTTCGTTAATGGGGCGTACATATCGTTTTGATTTGTTGTGGTTTAAGTCATCATCTTTCTTCGCAAAAGGTTGGGTCATATTAAATCAGACTCCTCCCAAAGCTAGAAGCTTAATGTCATTAACTAATGTATGTGACTGTAACTATACAATCAAAAATTTTAAGGCTAAAAAACTTGATGAAATTATTCATAGCCAACCTTTCCAACTTAGACCACGTTTGAAGGCGCTGAAATCTTCCAATCCACACATGCTTAACCTAAAAGAAGCGTTATTCAAAATGAAACTCTGAGGAATCTAGGAGCAACCTCAAAATTTTTGAGCTTCTGTTAATGTCAAACTTGGGAGCTGAGCAAGCTTAGCCATAAATTCGTATTGGCTTTTTCAAGCTCACTTTTGAGCTAAGCTTTAGGGCTCTGCTATCGTTCTTTTGGATTAACTTTTCTATATAGTGATATTCCTTCAATTAAGAAGAGAATCATAGCTGCCGCAGTCATAGCAGTCAAGAAAAAGAAGCTAACCTCAATCACTACACCGATTATGAGGTAGCTTGAAAGTATAATTGCAACCTCAGCGCCAAAAGCGCCCATAAAAAAGAAAGAGTAAAACATCAAACGCGGCACAAGGTTTCTCCCAACCCAGACGTGCCCATTGATGCTTGTTTTCTCCTTAAGGATATAGTCGCCATAGTCGTTTTTTTCGATTAAGCCATAGTCTTCAAGTTTTTGTAGCTGCCTGTGAGCGACGCTTGTGCTGCTTAGGTTTGCGCCTCTGGTTACTTCTCTTGTTCCCACTGGCTTTGCTGCGTGGACGATGTATGCGTAGACGTTTAATGTGTTGCCTTCGAGTTCATCGTTTGCCAAGTCTGCCGCAACCTATGGACTTGCAAGGATATAGTTTCCTGCTTGTCCGCTGCTGGTGGCGGTTTGATTTGTTGCAGGACCAGTTAGTGCAGGTGGAAGCGGTAGGGTTCCGTCTACATAGGTTCCATATACAAATCCTAATCCATTGCCTAGATTTGTTAGCACTATGTGTTGTAGGACTTGGTTGCTTGCTGGTGTGGTGACAGTGACGTTGCCGCTCACGGTGACCGTGTAGGTTTTGGTTACATCGATGTATAAGGTTGTGGCATTTCGGAGCTCTGCTGCAGCTTGCGGTGGATTATTCGGGTCGCTTCCAATTAAGTCGCCAACATATCCCATCGTGTAGTTACCGTCCCATACGTTAAGGTTTATTCCTTGACCATTGCTGCTTGCGGGACCGTTATAGGTCAATCCATTTGCGAAGTTTATTGTTCCTTCAGGTCCTCCGATGCCTGTAACAATGTTTTCGTTCTTTGCTTCTACAAGGTAATATGACATGTTGAGTATTGGTCCCTGGTCAGATGAAACTGCGAACTGGTAATATTCAATTTGAGCATCAGCGTTCCCTAAAGCGCCGGGCGTCAGAGTAAAGTTTACGACGGCTGCAAGTTCAGCGCCGTAAAGGGTCACTATATCATTTGAGCTCATGTTGTTTGGGTTGCAGTAAGCATATGTGACATTGATATTAGACAACGGCTCGATTGTTGCTTGAACATTGGCCACGGCATTTGCTTTCGTTTGGGCTTCAGCAGTTTGCGAATTTGCTTGGGCTTGGGCAGCCATCATGTATTCCAAAGGCACGATTGTTGCTATTCCTAGCGCTATGGCAAGTATTGCGCATAAGATTACTTTTTTTTCGACCATTGGTTTTTCACCGCTCACTTAACCATCAAGCCACCTAATAATACTCCCTGAAGAACAAAACTGTTCTCAAAGAGAACACTGACTATTTAAGAGGTCCGCTGGGACTCGAACCCCATGGGTAAATATGTACTTTCCACCTTTTTTTGAGTAACCCTTCCTCGGCTCTTTTGGAGGGCAAACGATAAACTTGCTTCAACATCAAGTAGGTTTGAATATTTGAGTATCCCACAATTCTTAAACGGAAAATGTTCCAAATTGGTGGAGATTGGACAAAGAGTCATTACAACTTTGAGGGAGCGAGCATGGCTGAAAAGAAAGCAAATGACATTGAACACTTCAATCATTGGTCCTTGACTTACGAAAATTCATGGGGGCAGTGGTTTCTTTTCGACCGATTGCAGAGACGTGTACTTAACATGGCTGAAAAAGAACATACCCCTAACACCGTTTTAGACGTAGGATGCGGGACTGGGAGATTGCTCCGCAAAGCCAGAAAGTACTGGCCCGAAGCACAGTTTATTGGCGTTGATCCAGCATACGGCATGATAGAGAACGCGCGCCGATTAATGCCTGAGACCAAATTCTACGTTAGTCAGGCTGAATCGCTCCCTTTGCCTGACGAATCAGTTAATCTCGCTTTCAGCACGGCTTCTTTTCATCACTGGCAAGATCAAGAGAAAGGTCTAAGAGAGATAAAACGTGTTTTGCAAGTGGGCGGTCTGTTGTTTCTTGCCGATTTTTGGCTACCGCTGGGATTATCCAAGATCATTCGTTATTTTCAAACCAACGATCCTAGTGCAATAAGGGAAACTTTTAGGCGTGCTGGATTTCGGGTTCGAGATCAAAGAAGGTTGTGGACGCTGTGGCAAGTTGTAACGGTCGGAGAACGCTGTTGAGGAATCTTACTTTGCTGATTGTAATTTAGTGAGAGCGTTTCATACATGAAAAGCAAAGAGAAGCCTTCAAGAAAAATGGCTTCACTTGTTGACTTTAACTATTCTTGTTTAAACGGTCTGTCTTGCCAGGTTGAAGATTGAGCTGTCAGAGAGCGGATTACAGAGCCTGCTATGGAGCCGAACCCTAAACGTCAAGTCAGAAATTATATTGGGGATGGGCTTTTGATTTGAGGTGCGATTCCCTTCCCCCTTTTGGGTTTAAGGAAGTGGTTTGCATACATATTACCGACCCTCCAGTTGCTAAACACCTTTATAAAAATGAGCTTCAAAAAAACTAGCAAGACAGTTAAGAGATAATTTTGAGGTCTATCCGATGACCATTCTCTGCATAAATGTTCCGAGCCATGAGCAATAAAGCACTTGTCCAGTTTGCCCGTTAACGGTCATCATGCCAAAAATGTTTCCATCTTTCAGCACTTGCATAGTATAGTACCCGTAGAACGTTGTGACCTGCCCAACGGTAGTTCCAGTGTCGTTGGAGTTTAGATATTGTTGAGCTATAGTTTCAGCTTGTTCCATTGTGGTTGCCATGTAAGTGGTTGGTGTTCCTCTGAGCCAAGTCATCATTCCACCGCCGCCCATCATACCCCCACTTGTTCCCGTGGTTAGATAGCCCATCATGCCTTTGCTATTGATTCCATATTTGGTGTTCCAAAGCATCATTGCACCTTGTTCGGGTCCGATTGCTCCTGTTTTATTGTTGATGGTTAGTTCGAATGCTCCTGCACCCGTATTCTTTTCTACAACCATTACGTAGAAGCACTGTGAGTATTCATCAACCTCTCTGACAGAAAGATTCGAGTTACCCAACTGAGTTACGTAGTTTTGAGCTAAGGTAGCAGCGTCATTAATTGTCAACGCAGTTCCACTTGTCGAAGGAGTGGATTGTGGAGTCGTCGTTGTCGATGTTGGAATGAACAGGAATACGAATGCTGTAGCGGTCACTAAGGCAACTGCCAATACAGCAATGGTCACTATGATGATTGTTTTCTTTGTGTTCATTTTTTAGTTCTCCCTTGATACCACAAACTTAACCGCAGGGAAACTTAGGCAGTTCTTTTTGCTCCGCAATTTGGGTATATCGTCACGGTCTGAGGGAAAAGGGTTCCGCAGTATTTGCACGGACCCATAACAACTTTTGGGATTGCCTCTTCGTTGTCATCATCAGATTCTGAACCACAACCGCACCCGCATCCACACACTTTAATCACTCCTTGAGATTCATGGAATTCTACTCATCATGCCCTACAGCCCCATCCTCCAACTGGATATTGGTTTGACGGCGTTGCAGGCATAGTAGTTGAAGGGCTATAATATCCATATCCTCTCATCATTCCACCATATCCACTGTAAGATGTTCCTGTGGGATTGGAGTTTGCTGAAACTGACGTGCCGATGCGTCCACCCGTATAGGCATAAGCCGACGCAATTAATAATGCAGCAGCCAATGCTACGAGGGTTAATACGGCTATTATTTTCAAAGCTTTCATTTTTTTATTTACCTCTACAGTACATCTATGGCTGCGTTTGGTATAGAAGTTGGCTGAAACAGTCGTGAAACAGTTTTTTGAACGTGCTGAAACAGTTTAACTCTGTGCTTTTGAGCCATTAACCCAGTCTGAGACCGTAACTTCGTTTGTGTTTCCTAGTGGTTTTACAGTGACTATTCCTCGTTCTGCAAAGCGAGCTACAATCCGATGGGTTTTAAGTCGGCTGAGTCCTGCCTCTTTTCCCACGTACTTTTGAAGGTACCTCCCTTGATGAGCGACCAAAACAGTAAGCACTTTTTGTTCTTCGAGTGTCATCGTTTTTAAAATCACGTCACAAGAGTTAGACGCAGCATTTGAAACGGGAACATCCGTGCCCGAAGTTTTGGTAGAAATTGTCGAAATTGGTTCGTTTTTTACGGGGTCGCAAGTTCTTCTGGTGTTTTTAATCTCAGGGAGAATCGTATAGAAGCCGAAGCCTATTATGCCAACTACAGCTGCTGCAATTATTGCTATTGGGATTATCCAGAGATTAGATGTCGTGGTTCCTGTGCCGTTGCCGCCCATCATTCCGCCCATTCCGCCGTTGTTTCCACTACTTGTTGACCTGCCTATGCCCATGCTCTGCCAAATTTGATTCATCCAGCTTGACTGATAATAAGACGGAGAAGTAGCGGATAGATACAGGCTGATTGCAACAAGGCTAAGAAGAGTACCTACGGCTACTATTAGAATAATAAGAAAAATATGCAATCTTCGCATAGAATAAAAAAGAGTTAAAGCAGCAAATTAAGGCTTGTCGTGTTCAGAACTGTTTTTTTAATTGGGCCAGATGGGGAACCGAACCCGTTACATCCATGTCAGAAATTATATTGGGGATGGGCTTCTGAGTTGAGGTGGGATTCCCTTCCCCGTTTAGACTTTAAGGGATAGTTTGATTTTGATTTCCAAGATCTTCCAGTGCTAAACTGGCTTATAAAAATGAGCTGGAAACTTGTTCCACGATCAAGAAAGACTAAGCGTAGTAAGGCATTAACACAGATTTGAGAGAGAAAGTAGCGGATGGGCTATGTTCTATTGGGGTTTTGTTTATTATTTTTCTGGTCTTTCAAGTAGTTCTATATAGCCAAACACAGGTAGTTCCAAATCTTCTCTTCTATATCCTTTGAATTGAACGTGTTTTTCCCATCTGTTAGGTTCAACCAGAACAGTTTGATGGTCTACGTAGATCAGTTTTTCAAAAGGGATGATTTTTTCAGAAACGGGTCTGTCGGGCAATTCTTCGCCAAGTTTACATCTTTCCATTGCCCAATTTTTAGCTTCTTCTTCACTCAATTTGAAACCGCTAATAGTGTCAATTCCTATTTCCTCATTTAGTATCCAATCTTCTATGTGTCCTTTAAGACGATGTACATGCCCTGTTTTGGTATATTCTTCGAGGTCAAGGTCTCTAGAATCATCTATGACTAATAATAGGTAGATTTTGTTCATAATTTCACTTTATCGTTACTATTCTGTGCTGTGCTTCTAGTAATGGAGTTTTTGTAGTTCTTCAAAGATTTTAGGCAGAATATCGAAGGATACTATTGGCTGTATGTCTAGTTTAGCAACGTCGTAAAAAGGCGCTAACCACTTCCATAGCTCTTCGGCTGAATCCGACTCGATTATGAAGAACCCTTTTCGGTCATCAATAAGGAGTCCTGATTCTTTGACTTTTCCTGTTTTCAGTATTTTTTGTACCGTGTCTCCAATCCTATTTTGTACACTGGCTATTTCGGACAACAGAATTGATTCTCTCACTGTAAATGTTACAAGAAATCGCATAATGTTTACCTGCCTTTACCAACCCAACTATTGCTAATAACGATATGTGACTGCTAGAAGCCACAACAAATTACTGCATGTTGATTTTTTTATCGCAAACTTGTTGCCATGCACCCTATTCCAGTTTTAATTCTAACAACCCAAAGACAACCTATAGCCTGAAAATGTAAAACTTATGCTATGCCCAAGCAGGATTGCCCAGAGCTTGCTTGGCCTTGGAATAGACAAATGCTTGCTGGTCTCACTCTCATTGCTTTAGCAGGATTGGGCAAAATGGGGGCTGAACTGAATCCAGCAAATGTTAATTCTTCACTCCATTTCATAAGCAGTCTAGGCATCATCCTTGGGAATGTTGGCATGATCTTAGTCGGGAGAGCCTTTCTGGGGAAAGTGCGTTGGATCTCCAGTTTGTCTCTGCTTCTAGGTGGTATCGGATTAGTTGGCTTTCTGTCTTTTCTGATTTTTAGTGACATAGGAGTTGGAGGCTTGCTAGAGCGTATAGGCAGTTATCCAATAATCGCGTGGTCTTCTGTTATGGGCGTATATTTCATTCTCTGCTGGCGAAACTCAAGACTTGAATAATGCCTTTTTCTCAGAGCCCCTTGAGTGGTTGAAATGGCTAGGTACCCTAACTGTGGAATAGACGTCGCGAAGCCTGACAAATCATTAACAGAGTTTTCTACATTGAAGCCTACACATGCAAAGAATGTGAAACCAGCTTCAAAATATTTGAGTAGCCTGTTAAAAAGTCGAGCTATCCGTTTTTTTCTATGGCTTGAAAATAATCAAGTATTCGTTGTTCATTTTGAATGACAAGTGTTTATTCTTTAGAAATGTTACAATTAATTGACGATTATAATCGCCTCTAATCTGTAAACCGTATTTATCTGGTTCTATTTGTTCAATAAGAACTAAATTAGGGTTAACAAGTTGGTTAGCGCCTAATTCACTTAATACTGCAATAGCCTCTTTCCTGTTTACCCTTGCTCCCTCAAACCCACTGTAAACGTAGAAGCCTAATAACAGTTTGCTACTTAGGTTCGGTGAAGTCTTCGTCTGTTCCTTTTCTCTGTCAAAAATCGTCTGCTAACTTCATAAACGATAAATCTACCTGTTAGGTTCAGGTGATATTCACTTTGTCGGAATTAAAATCGTTATCGTTACATGATAGGTGACGAGTTTAGTTGTTCAGGATTTAACACAAACAAGTTTCTCAAACGGTTTAGTGGAATCAATAAGGGAAGACCTAACGAAGAAGACCTTAAAAGTGCTGAAATATTTGCAGAGAACTTGATGAAATAAACTTAATGGGTTTGTTTGTTTTTTCGAGAGTGCAGGAAGGTTTCTATATAGGAAAAAAGTTGTTTTGATAAGACAAAATGTTAAAGAGGTTTCTTATGAAAAATTCTTTGGGTGCAAAGACTATTGTTCCCACGACACCTGTCTGGGTTGTAGGAACTTATGATCGAGAGGGAAAACCAAATGTTATGACTGCTGCTTGGGGAGGAATATGTTGTTCCCAACCGCCTTGTATCTATGTATCTCTGAGAAAAGCTACGTATACCTATGGTAATATTGTGGAACGGAAAGCGTTTACAGTTAGTATTCCATCCGAGGCTTATGCCAAAGAGGCTGATTACTTTGGCATCGTTTCTGGGAAAACGGTGGATAAATTTTCAAAAACAGGGCTTACTCCGGTGAAAAGCGATCTTGTTGATGCACCCTATGTGAAGGAATTTCCTTTGATTTTAGAGTGCAAGGTTATTAAAATAGTTGAGATTGGGCTGCACACAGAGTTCATAGGTGAAATCGTGGATGTCAAAGCTGATTCTCTTGTGCTTAATGAAAAGAATCTTCCAGACATTGAAAAATTGAAACCGATCATCTGGAATCCTGCAGAGATGACATATAACAAAGTTGGGAAACCCGTAGGACAAGCGTTCTCTATTGGAAAAGAGATATGATCGGACGTTGATTATGAAGCAGCTATTGGGGAACCGAACCCCAAACATCAAGCCAGGAATTACACTGGGGATGGGAGTCTGATTTGAGGTGCGATTCCCTTCCCCATTTAGGGTTCAAAGAAGTGGCTTGCATGCATATTACCTTGAATCCTCCAGTTGCTGAAACCACAATCATAATAGACAATCTTCTCAGGGTTGAATCTTCACCCCCCTGGCAAGTTGAGCAGCCGTTGCATTGAACCCCTGAAGCCCTTGAGGTATCACTAGCAAAATCTCCTCTTTCTTTGAGTAAATCGATTCTTACTCTTAAAAAGGAGACAAGACAAATTTGATACAAAGCACACAGTAGATCTTTCAGGAATCTTATGATAAGAAATGAAATTCTAAACCGAGATGGTACCTCTAGACCACTCGATCAGTACTTCCAGTTTTGTGATAGACCTTCGAAGAATATAAGCGGGCTTTTTTGGAAAGTGAGTTGGGAGAGCTTGTTGCAAAGAGGTGAGGCCTGCACTGGGGTTATTGAAGTTTGGGGCGAAACTTGGTGGCTTGCTTAATTAGGTGTTATCTTATTGTGCAATTTGAAAAGTTTTCTTTTTAGTTCTTGCTTAGTTTTGGAATAGTAATGGTGAATTTTGCTCCTTTGCCCGGTTCTCCAGTTTCAGTTATTGTCCAACCGTAAACTCCTATTATTTTCTCTATTAGTTTTAATCCCAGGCCGGATTCACTGCCAGGCGTGAAGCCTTCTCCGAAAAGTTTTGGTTTGTTAGCGCTGGGTATGCCAACTCCATCGTCCTCGTAGAAAAGTTTCACTCCATCGTCATCTTTGTTGTAGTGCAGTCTTATTTGAGTGACTTTCTTCCCGTGCTTTATTGAATTGCCGATGAGGTTGTAGAAGAGTTGCTCAAGCAAGGAGTCAGCGATCACCTCTAGTCCTTGACATTCATTAACAATTCTTACAGTGCCTAAGTTTGAAAATAGGGCGGCTGCTTGATCGAAGCATTCGGCAATATTAACCTTTGACAATTCTTCAACGCCAATTTCCTCGTAAAGGCGGCTAAACTCAAGCAGTCTATCTGACGAGTTAATCGCAGAATCAATTTTCTCAAGGTATTTGGCTAATTTTGGGTTGTCACCAATTTGCTTCTTAAGCGAATGAGCGTTGGTTTTTATGATCATAAGCTTGTTGCGTACATCATGCCTAGTCAAGCCGCCAACAACTTGAAGCTTCTCGTTCATAGTTTTTAATTTTAAATGATTCTTCTTCAGTTCCTCTTCAGCTTTCTTGCGTTCACTGACATCTACAGCAATCCCTCTTATCGTTGCAACTTTGTTTTGAATAATATTTGGAGTAGCCCAAATCATCACAGGAAAAACAGTACCGTCTTTCTTCATCAGAGTGTATTCATTAGGGCCAACATTCTCGCCAGACATCAATTTCTTAATATTTGCTGTTGCCTTTTCTCGTTCATCTGGAACAACTAACTGAGCGAAATTGAAGGTGTTGCCGATTTCATCTTGACCATATCCAATAATCTGGGAAGCTGTCTTATTAATAAAAGCAAAGTTACCGTTAACATCAATCTCAAATACAATCTCGGGTAACGATTCAGCAAACTCGCGATATTTCACAACACTATCCTTTAGCAGATCTTCGTTTTTCTTGCGTTCAGTAATGTCTCTTGTTAATCCAATTACTAAAGTCTCTTTGCCAATTGTCATAGGTCCTAGAGAAACTTCAACTGGAAAGGTACTTCCGTCTTTACGCTTTTGGTGGCTCTCAAAAATGAATGTCTCACCTGCGACCACCCTTGGCCATAACAAAACGTGCTTTTTGTTTTCTGTTGGTTCACTATCGATGTCGGCAATTGTCATTTTAGTTAGTTCTTCTTTTGTGTACCCGAGGCTTTTGCAGGCTCGCTGGTTGGCACCTATGATTCGACCCTCTGCATCATGAACTAAAATGGCCTCTGATGCTTGCTCCATAAGATTGTGATAGCGTTTCTCGCTTTCTTCTAAAGCTTGCTTTGCTTTGTTTCTGTCGACCACAAGGTTAATGCTATGTGTTAGTTCTCCGTAGACTGTTTCAGGCGAACCCTGTTTATTGTGGTATCCTTCTGCGCCAAGATTTAGCGCTTTTATAGCTACTTCTTCTCTGCCTTTCCCAGTAAATAGTATGAAGGGAATTTCGTTTTTCTGTTCACGCAGCTCCTTTAGGAATTGAAGCCCATCTTTTTTGGGCATTTCATAATCAGAAATGACAATATCATAATGTTCAGTCGCCAGTTTCGTGAGGGCTTCATCAACATACAATGTATTGTCAACTTGGAAGTTGCTTTCCAGCTCCAATATACTTTTTGAAACTTCTAAAAAATTTTGGTCATCGTCAACATGTATAATGCATATGCTAATCTTGCCATTACTTGTTTTGGAATCGCTGTTTTTGAGTTGAGACAATATATTGCCAACTCTAGAAGAGCAGTTTGTGAGAGCATTTAACCTGCTCCACATCAGCCATTAGTCGGCACAGACTTATATATTTGTGCTGAAGCCTATTCGGGAATTCGCAGTTTCTATATTCGACGACTAAGACTCGATTCAGAATACCATTTACATTTTTTCTTCCTAGCCCAGGTTTTTTCCCCTTCTTTAGGTTAAGAGACATTTGAAGGGATGGTTTTTTAGTGGGTCCTTGAAAGTTGAATCTGGCGGCAAGTTTTGTTTGGAGTACACGTTGAATCTTCTATTTGGAGGAGAAGCTTCTATAACACGAGTGAGTTTTTGTGAATGAGAGTTTATTTTGTTTTTATTGTGATTATGCCTTCTGGTTCAAGTGGTTCAAAGAAGTGGCTTGCATACATATTACCTTGACCTTCCAGTTGCCCACTCAGCGCGGAAGCTCCTCTTCTCAAAACAAACCTTATAATTCTGGGGCAAACCAGTGAGCTAACTGCGCTTATATACCGGCGACTAGCTATGATGGATAGCGAAAGAGAAACAATTGCTGAGGAAAGAACCAAAAATGCCAACTAAGATCCAGCGATATGGGTGGATTCCGGACCTACCGGACAATAGAGACTATTCGTATGCGGCCCCAGCCGAGGTGCTCGTTCGTCTTCCTCCAAGCGCCGACTTGCGGCTTCAGTGTCCTCCTGTATATGACCAGGGCCAGCTTGGAAGCTGCACTGCGAACGCTATTGCAGCGGCTGTTGAGTTTGATTTGATGAGGCAGAAACAAAAAAGCGTTTTCATACCTTCTCGGCTTTTCCTTTATTACAACGAGCGTGCCATGGAGGGAACGGTGGCTTCAGATTCTGGAGCTCAAATTCGAGATGGCATCAAGAGTGAGGGGACGCAGGGCGATTGTCCCGAGAATCTTTGGCCTTATGATATTGCCAAATTTGCAGTGAAACCGCCACAAATCTGCTACGACAGTGCTGTGAAATACAAGGCGATTAGTTATCAAAGGCTTGTTCAAGATATTAATCAGCTTAAGGGCTGCTTGGCTACGGGCTACCCATTCGTCTTCGGGTTCACAGTCTATGAAAGCTTTGAAAGCCAACAAGTTGCGCAGACTGGTCACGCTCCAATGCCGGCGCCGGGAGAGCAGGTGATGGGCGGGCATGCTGTGATGGCGGTCGGGTACGACGACTCCCAGCAATGGTTTGTTGTGAGAAACTCATGGGGACAAAGTTGGGGCATACAAGGTTACTTTACGCTTCCTTATGCATATCTAATAAACCAGAACCTATCCAACGATTTTTGGACAATTCGAGTAGTGAGTTGAAAACCGCGGTTTTAGTTCTTGTCACTTATCCAGCGTACGGCGCATAGATTTAACCGAGAACTCTTTTTTAACCTGGAATGCGAAAGCCCTTTAAATTTCGTGGGGACAGAGGAGGAAGGCTTATCTGATTTAACTAGTTTTCAGAACATGTAAAAAACCTAAAATAAAATTATTAATTGTATTCTCTCTCTCTGCCTTCTCTTTCGTGATAAGCTTTCGTTCGCCATTACCTTTCATGTTTTTGGGGCAAACGTACTATGAAAGTGGTTCCTTTGCCCTCTTGGCTATCAAAAGAGACGGTGCCACCTAAAGATTCAGTCATGCGCTTAATAACAGCTAAACCAAAGCCTTGACCTTTCGCTTTTGTCGTAAACATCGGTGTAAACAACTTGCCTTTTACAGCTTCAGAAATGCCGACGCCTGTATCCTCGACTTTTAATATGACCTCGTTTTCTTCTTTGTAAGCATTTATTGATAGTTTTCCGCCTTTCGGCATGGCTTGAACAGCATTAGTCACCAAGTTGTACATGATGCGATTTATGAAAGTGGAGTCATCCTTAACTTTCCTGGCTTCACTTTCCACATTAACGCTTACCTCGATATTGTCTGGTAAGCCATTTTTTTTCAGCAAATTTTCAATTATAAGGTTTAGATCGGTTTCCTCTACATTCGGATTAAGTGGTCTGGCAAAGTCTTGCAAGTCCGCTACAATCTTGTTGATGTAATCAATGTTCTTTTCAATTTCTTGCAAACTTTCTATTGCATTCTTTTTCTCATCGCTCTCAGGCGTCGAAGCCAATTCTGTTTTAACCAAGTAAACATCACTGGTTATAGCCTGCAACGGGTTACGAATATCGTGGCCAACCATGCCCGCCGTTTCGCCGATGGCTACCAATCGCTCAGCCGCTTTGAGTTTTTCAGTTCTTTCTCTAACAAGATCTTCCAAATGCCGGGCATATTCTTCGAGTTCAACTTGCATTTTCTTACGTTCGGTGATGTCCTTAATTAATATCCCAAACTGGTTTTTTGCTGGACTAAAAGCAATCGACTCATAGTATCTCCTTGTATTATGATTGTAGCTTTCAAATCGAACAGACGTTCCCTTAACGGCAACATTGCTCAAGATTTCTATCCAGGACGGCTCAAAATCGAAAAATACCTGCCTTATCGTATTGCCTAAAACGTCGGCTCTTTTTAACCCAGTTTCCTTCTCGTACGCGTCATTGACCTCAACGAAGCGGTAGTCAAATGGACCTAGATTTTCGTTCAAAATGACCGTGCATAACGCGAAACCTTCATCTATCGAGTTGAAAAGTTTGCGGTAACGCTCTTCACTCAATTGTAAAACTTCTTCAGCCTTTTTTTGTTCGATGAGGATTGCAAGTTGAGCCACTTTGTCTATCACTTGATCAGCCAAAACTTGGCATAGGTGGTCGGCTCTTTCTCTGTCGACATTCTCCATTCCTTTGTGTTTGGTAACGTGTGCTTCGATAGCACGGTTCATGACATTCAACGAGGGCGTGAGCAGTATTTTGTCTCCGCATTCGCATTCGATAAAAACCTGTTGCCCCTTAATACCTTGCCTCGATATCTCAGTTTTGGTTTCGAGAACTTGGTTTGCATGTTCCAATGTTTACGATATACTCCTTTCGCAAAGATTTTCTTAAAAGTTGATTCTTACGATTCTTCAAACAAGAAAGTCATATAGGCAGATTTATCCATTTGTGGTTGCGCCTAAACAGCAACAATTCAAAACTGCACAATTTGGCCAAAAAAAAGTGTTGCCAGCTAGATTTTAGCGCTTGCCCTACTTCGCCAAAATGATGAAAAATTTCTGTTTCATTTTTTTAGGGTTAAATGGCTTTTCAAAATTTACCCATATTGAGAGTTTTACACCTTCCGATATGGGAAAGGAACAATACTGTACCATGAAACCAAGGACATGTACTATGTAATGCAAAGATTAGGTCACAAGAACATCAAAAAATACCGTGATGTACGTCCAACTGGAGAGAGGCGCTATTCCAAAGAGGTGCAGGGGGTTAGATCTAACCACACGTCTAAATTTAACACGAGCAAATGCTTGCAGACTTATAGGAAACCGCGCTGGGCGGAACCGAGAATTAAAGGCTATTCACTTATGAGGAAATACCTGAACGTAGAGTGATAGAGCAACCGCTTTTGTACAAGCGGATCGGGGGATTTGTGCTGACGAACCAGTGGTGATGTCAACCCCCATTTTTCCCTGTTTTGAAATCAAGTGTGGAACTCAGCCGGGGTAAGCTAGCTGAGGTATGGAGTCCTATCCGAGTTTCGGGCATAAAATTGTCCAAGCCCCATGTATGAGCCTTTACCACAAAGGCTATTCTGAGAGTTGTAAATGATTAGCATGTGAAAGGTTCAAGTTCGCAAGGATTAGCGACAGAAGGAACATCTGGTAAGTCTTTTTTACGTTTTTGCATTCTGAGCCTGAATTATTTTGCTTTTCCTTGACGTTACAAGTACTGCAACAGATAATGATACTGCAATGAATATTGTTAGGATTACAAGTAACGATGGAAACTCTGCAATTGTTGGTGAAGGTTCTGGTGTACCTGTTATCGTTGTTGGGGAAGTTGATGGGCTTGGGGTTGATTGTGAACCTGTCGTTGAGGGCGTCGGACTTGGACTTGGATTATTTGTTGAGGACGGGCTGCCAGTGCTACTAGCTGAGTTGTAGGTGATTACGGTTGGGTCAAATGAGAATCCTGTGCTTTGATTGTAGTAGAATCCGTCAAAGCAGACATACATGGTGGAAGAATTCCTAGCTAGGCTTGGGTCTGTGCTTTGAACGTAATTCTGGGTTGGAACGTAGATACGTGTGGTGTTGTACGTTTGTGAGCTCCCATTTATCGTGTAGTTTAATGGGAAGAGTTCTTGGCAGATTTCTGTGCCGTTGATCGAATAGATGGCACTGTCATTCTCAGCATCCGTGGGGAAGAAGGAGACTGCCGTCGAAGCGACGGCATTTTGGATTATTCCAAAACCTAAACTATCAGCTGATACTAAACTGAAGCTGTCTCCATTATTCAATCCCGTAGTTGGGAAAGCGTTATCTGCGCTCCAATCAACGTTCACGCCGTACTTATACGCAATATAAGCGGAGTTCTCTGTAACTTGAAACATAAGAGTAACCGGCACGTTGCTTAAAGTTTGATGTGGTGGAGGGGCAGGCGTATTTGGTCCTCCAGGAGTCAGTTGACAGTTGATTATCTGTGCATCCAGCGTCACGTTGAAGGTGGCTATACTGTCGGTCACCGCGTTACCATTATAGGTAGTATTTTCAGTGGCTAACGTTACGGGACTGATTGACGCCGCACTACAGTTAGCATAGCAGATGCTGCCAACTTGATTGTTGAGCATATACGCGTAATCCGTTGAATTTCCACCTTGGCTAAGGCTTAACTGTTGTGCAGTTCCGTTAATGATATCGAATCCGTTGAACGAATACGTCGTATCCCATGTTGGGGTGGCACCTAAGTTTCCTTCATCAGATAGCACAAGTTGTATGCCGTTTAGTTGGGTCCAGTTCAACACTTGCGGGTTATAGTTTGGGTAACTTGAAACAGAGTCGTTCATGCCACCCGGATTGAACCAGTAAATAAGATGCATAGACACCGAAGTCGGGAGTAGTGAAGTTGCACCCATTCCATAGGTTAGCACCATGCTCCGGTCAAGAGTATCAGCCTGCGGCATCATCTCCGTATAGTTCACATCCACCAGTTGAGTTGACTCATTCACCCCTGTGTACCAGTTGTTATTATCAATAGCTTGAAAGGGCTGAGCGATGCTCTCGAAGGTGAGTGGCATAGAACTCGTTAAGGTCACCGCTTTGCAATCAATAAAACTTGGAAATAGTAATATGAGACAAAGAACTGAAATGGGCAAAATTTTACTTAATGCTATATTTCCGATATGGGTGTTCCAAACTTTTTTCATAAGCCATTCACCGTTTCTTTCTAGAGCCTGAAGTGAACCATCTTTTTGATGCAGACGCTATAAGTGATTTATGAATCCAGAATAACACTACAAAGTGAACCGCACACCAAAGTCTAACAATATTGAGCTGACGAATTTGGCAGAATTAGTCGGATATGAACTTGAGGCAGTTCAAGTCTCTATGGGATTTGAACCCTGAAGAATTCGAACCGCATTATGGCCCTGGCGTTTGAACCCAATCAAGTGAATATATCTGCTCCTTTCTTTGTGAAGAAGCAAGAAATGAGCAAGAAATAAGCAGAAAATAAGCAAAAATGTGCAGGGGATGGGATTTGAACCCCCGACAAAGTGGAGACGTCACCCGCACAATCCCCTTTTCTTTAAGCTCACAAAAACTTCATGAATAATTCCAAAAAAACCTTGAAGTCACGCCTTTTCTTAAGAGCCATCACTTCTTCAACACATAATAAAGGAAAAAAGCAGCGCACTGAAGGTTCAGAGCTATAGTTGGCAAATGGTTTTTTGTTCAAGTATGCTTGGTATGAGTATGTTAGAAGGAGAAAGGTCCTATGTGGCTTTGGGATGGGTTGTTTTTTTGTTCAATATGGTCCATTGCGATGACGAAGCTTAGGATGAGGAAAGTGTCAAAGTCTGGGCGGGTGATTTCTATGTTATATGAATCCCTGATGGTGACCCATTTTTTGTGTATTTGGGCTATGACGCTTCCGTCTGGGGCTAGAATTTGGTATTCGTGTTCCGTGTAGTTGCCTTTGACCTTGGCTATTTGTTGTCCTTGTGCGTCTTCCATCCACCATTCGCTTCCTATGAAGTTGAGGATTTTCTTCTTAATTCTTGCCTTGAGCTGCCCGCTCTGGTCTTTAACATCGTACTCGTTGTGTATGGAGACAAGCTTGCCGTCTACCTCTCCCAGTTGTACCCCCTGAGTATCTTCGAACCAGAATTTGGGTCCCACGCTGACAATTTTTGCTTTTACGTAACCTAAAAGGTTCCCATTCAAGTCTTTAACTCCGTAAGTGTCTCTGAGAGCAACCAACTTTTGCTCTATGACATACTTATTTTGATTAAACATACCTGACTGTTGTGATGCGCTTGTATCAGTTTGCGGCTGGGGCTGCGATTGAGGTTGGGATGCTATGTGAGGTTGCTGTTGTGGTTGAGTAGGCCCCTGTTGTTCCGCACCGCATGAAGGACAGTATTTATTCGTTGGGAATATTTCTGCTCCGCAGTTTTGACAATACATTTTTTGCGACATTCCAAACCTTCTCAGATAAACAGTGCATCCTGTTTGTATTTAAGGTTTGGAGATTTTTACTTAACAGAAAGAATACCTTGTCATTTGGCTCCTCATAATTGCAAACGGCGGAAACTATTCGAGCATCGTGGCGCAATGGTCAACAGTGAATGGTTTTGTAATTCCATCCCTTGGCGTAACCTTGCTTTGGGCTTACGTCGTCTACAGCTTCTGGAATTCACGAGTGCTAGTCAGGGCCGGTTTGGTCGCAGTGTCCGTGTACTCAGTGGTTTGGGTTATGGTGTTGGTGGCTTTCCTTTCAACCAGCGACAACATGACTTCGTATCCGCCGATATACCGGAGGGCTTTGGGTAACGTGCTTTGGGTGCCGCTGCTTGACGCTTTCACTTTTACTGCGCTCGGCATTTACAGGATCGCCAAACACCCCAAAAAGAACTCGACACCATATCTATTCAGATAGCGTTCGGGCTACCAAGGTCTTCCAAAATCTGGGGGTATGGTAGGAAAGAGGTTTGCCGGGTTTTATCTTATCATCAGAACATATAAAATACAACAAATAATTCCTGGGTTGACTTATCCTATACCCTCCAGTTCGCGACAGACCTTTAATCCTTGCATACTCAATTAACACTGTAAGAGAAAGTTTTGGGAAAAAAGTTTTATGCTCGGTCGTAACTGTAAGCGAGAGGAAAAATAGTTGAAGTGGTATTATTGGCTTGTCATAGCCATCTTAGTTATTGTGGGAATTTCCACATTAGTTCCTACACCTGGAAGTCAGTCGAACTTAATCGGGTACTCATCAGTAGATCCAGCTGCACCAATAAGCGGAATAATACTCTGGGTTATCGCCGGGACAATCTACTGGTTTGGAAAGAGAGAGGAAAAGAAACCATAATTTCCTTCTCCTTTATTATGTGTTGAAGTATGTTAGCTTTTTGACAGGCAAGATATAGCTTAACTTAGGTTGCATAAGGAAGTTTCGGGGAAACAATTTTCCGGAAATTTCAGCCAAGGATATTCCTTGCGCACGTAAGGCTTTCCGAAAACTTACCCCCATAAAGGAAAAGAGGTCTTTCAAGTTATAAATAATCATCAGAACATATATAAAAAACAATAAAATTCAATTTGGCTTTCTCTATCTGGGTCGTTTCGACGATAGGCCTTTAGCCCGCTCCGCTTTGCAAATTAGCCCTTTTTGTTTCTCAAAAATGCTCAAAAGCTACCTGACCCGCTTAACTGTTTTCAATGACCAATATGGAGTCTAGTGATATTCAAGGTCGATTCGAGGCCTCCGTTAACATTTTTGTGGATCCGACTCAGAAGGCCCAAGTTATAGATGCTCTCGAAAAGGTCGAGAACATCGAGGAGATTTATGATGTTAAAGGCGAATTTGACATTGTTTCCATAGTTTCGGCTTCGAGCGTGGAAGAGTTCCGCAATGTCTTGCATAAGAAAATCATGAAGATCAAAGGCGTCCAAAGTACCATAATCTCCGTAGTACTCAAATCTCACAAACACGCCTTTAAGAACATTAACATGCGCTAAACCGCTACCAAGGCCTTCCAAAAATTTACCCCATAGAGGGAGAGATCTTTCTGGTTAAAGCTAATCATCAGAACATATAAAAAATATAAAATAAATTCTGGTTTGTCTTATAGTATCCCGCCCGATTCGTGACAGGCCTCTGACTGAAGGATCTGGCGGTGGGCTCTAGTTCGGAGGGCACTGCAGAATTGAATGCTTTTAAGCTGGTTCTCTCAGTTGACTTTTCGGGATAATTATGGAGTTTATGGATGTTGTAGCGACAAGGAAGAGCGTTCGCAGCTATGCGGATAAACCAGTTGAAGAAGAAAAGCTCGTGAAAGTTCTCGAGGCGGCGAGGCTAGCGCCTTCGTGGGCGAACAAACAATGCTGCAGATACATCGTTGTTAAAGACAAAACCAAAATTCAAGAGTTGGCTTCCGGCTTCAACGGCTGGCTCCAACAGGCAACCGTTATCATCGTTGCTTGCGCTGATCCCAAAGATTCCGGCGACCGCAATGGCATGAATTATTACCTTGTGGATGTGGGCATATCTATGCAGCAGCTGGTTCTGGCGGCAACCGATATGGAGCTTGGGACATGCTGGATAGGTGCCTTCGACGAAGCAAAAATTAAAAAGACTTTGGGGATTCCAGAAAACATCAAGGTTGTAGCCATGACGCCCGTAGGTTACCCTGCTGACAAAGAGGGTCTCGGCAGCAAACTCAGAAAAACCGTAATCGGAGGCGGAAAACGAAAGCCCCTTGCTGAGATAATTCACCAAGAAAAATGGTGAGGCTACCGGCGCACGAATGCACATAAGCCTCGAAGCGCCTATGACTATAAATGCAACCTGTGAGGAGCCAAATCAAGCCGGGCATGCGGGTAAAAATCGTTCTGAAGCAGCACCAGAAGAGCGGCACACTGACAGAGGGCATAGTCAAGGATATCCTCACGAACTCTTCAAATCATCCTCATGGAATCAAGGTGCGGCTTACAGACGGCAAAGTCGGCAGAGTACAGATAATAATGTAGCCCTCGCAATGTACAGTGATATCTGGCATGCCCAAGGCCTTCCGAAAATTTGGGGTATAGAGGAAGAGGCATTTCGGGATTTATCTTATCATCAGAACATATAAAATACAAATAATATATTTTGATTTGACTTATCCTATGCCGTCCAATTCGTGAAAGACCTCTGCCGGATGCTCATACAGCGAACGGTGTATAGGATCTAAATTTTTTTGACCGGAGCATGCGAAAAAACTATCCGCACCTTGCATTTCAGGTTCTGTGAAGTCTTCTGTTGACGTTTTCTCTGTAATTCAAACCAAATGAACCTCAAAAGAAAAATACTACTTGGCTAATCTCAGTTCTACAGAGAATAAATGTTGTTAGAGGTAACAAACATGACAAAATGGGAGTATGTCTCAATTGCTCTGGTAAAAGGAATAATAGATGCTGGCGTCAAAACTCAAGAAAATTTGTTGAATAAATATGGTTTAGATGGGTGGGAATTGGTTTCTATTGTTGCGCTTCAAATTAATCAAAGTTTTGAAGTAGTTGCTTATCTAAAACGAGAATTAAGAAACGATAGTACACTTAACAATAATCAACCGAAAGGTAACAGTTAAAAGAAATTAGTCAATCAGCAGAAAAGAAGCAACCGACCCTTTTTTTACTCTTTATATTTTATGTAAATCTATGTTTTGACCGCTGCCAGATTACCAAGGGTTAGGCGTGGGAACAAGGCTACTAAACTTCATAGCTGAACTTTATGTTTCTCAAACTAAGATCCCGTTTTACATCCTGACAATTAACCCTCAGATCATTCGAGGAAACCTGGGAAACTGGAAAATAACCCGCTATGGTCACGCAAGTAAGGGACGAGGAAACACAAGAATTAACAATGAAATAAGAGGTAGTCTCAGTAGAAAGCGGATAACGGTTTCAATGCAGTATGTACCTAATCTTAAGTAAAATAACATTAGTGTTAATTAATCGGGTGTCAAAAGGGCCTTTACTCGTGTCCTTTTGTTTCATGGTGCATTGTATCTCTGTGTCTCTCCATCTCCGAATGACTCTTGAAGGTTTTTCCGCAGTCAGGACAATGAATCTGATTGGTTTCTGCATCTCTCAGTGGCATATCTTGAGATGATCTGCTTGACCTTGGCTCCGTGGCTTTTTCGTCTACGGTCATAGTCTTTGTGGGCAGCGTTGGCTCTGATGCTTTCTCAACTACATGACCCATTTTAGTATGAGCATTCAAAGCTTCCATTGTCATGAAGCCCATCCCGCATTCGGGGCAAGTTAGCTCCATATTTGGCATAAGCACTTTATCTAAAACATGAATTATGCCGTTGTCTGTTACGATGTTGTAATTTGTAATGTTTGCGTCATTGATTTTCGGGTTCACATGAAGATGCCATTTGTGAGCGTCAATTTTGACTTCTTGACCTTGAATTGTTTTAACGGTCTTCATTTTACTGATTTCGTTTATTGTATGTTTTCCAGCAACTACGTGATACATTAGAATTGCCTTTAACTGTGGCGTGTTCTTTAGAAAACTGTCTAATTCACCTTTGGGAATTTTGGCAAACGCTACCTCATCTGGTGCAAAAACAGTGAAAGGTCCAGCACTTCTGAGCGTATCAACTAGTTCTGCTGCTTGAATTGCTGAGACAAACATCCTGAAAGTTCCAGCCTCAAGAAAAGTACTAATAATGTCTCTCATTCATTTTCTTCTCCTAACTTAACCATTTCTTAAATTGGAGGCTTTTGGATATTAAGTATCGCAGCAATTACGAAAAGTGCATCAAGTAATCCCGTTTTCAAAAGCCTCGTTTACCATTAACTTGGCAGAGCCTATTTTAAGATGTGTGACTGTGAATAAACAACTACAACAATTTATTGAACCTGGGGGTCAGATTCTCAGACGACCAAATTTCAGCACATAATTTTCATTGTGCAAGAGAATCATTCAATTCAAAACTGCTTTGGAACTTTCCTGGCCTTAACTAAAGGCTTGAATAGGAAAAAATCCTACAGTGAAAACACATAACAGTTTTCTTGCAGTATATGCCCTCTAAAAAATAGGTTAATTAAATACAGTTAAATCGAGCTATCCTCTTGCCCAGAACGTTATAGCACCCACTTCTAACCTCCATAGTCTTTTCTCCGGACAATATTTTTCTTATCCACACATTCTGGATTTTCAGCTCTCTCATGATTTCACCTTTTTAGTAGAACTCATTTTTAATAGGTTTTTTCTTGTAACTAATTGGATTTAAGGCTGACTTGTTTTGAGTCCAGATTGGTAGCTTTTATAAGGATACAGCGATGCAATAAGTGTCAACATCCAGAAGATGAACTTGATTATTCAGCCGACGAAAAGTTGACTAGAACAAAATACATTGATCGCGATTTAAACAAGAGAGGCTGGATTCAAAAATATCTCAAGGCAGAGGTCAAAACAGCAACCCACGAGTCACACGCCTAAGCAACAAACTCTTAGAAATGCTTCAAAAACAAGAAAGAATCTACGGCGACAGACTATTCTCAATCCCACATATGCCCGTAGACCATTTCGGAACTCTACTATGCCAACAGCGAAGTCGCCTAGCCCACAAACTTAGCAACCCAAGACTGCTAAGAATACACTTTCACACTTTTCGCTACTGGAAATGAACAATGCTATACCATGAAACAAAAGACATGTACTATGTTATGCTGCGATTAGGTCACAAAAACATCAAAAACACTCCACGATATGTTCAGCTTGAAGAAGCGCTATTTCAGGGAGAAACCAACTACATCTCCAAAGTCGCAAAGACAGAAAAAGAAATCTGCAGTTTACTGGACGTCGGCTTCGAATACGTCACCGAGTTTCAAGGCGCCAAGATTTTCCGAAAACGTAAACTTTAGCAGGCAAAAACATAGAATGTCTCCACGGCGGGACCCCCTATAGTTTTACTTATAAAAGTTCAGGGGGTTAGATCTAAACACACGTCTAAATTTAACGCGCAGAACTCAATCACTTCAACTACGATGGAGGCTCACCAGATCTTTTTGAAAGTAGACCGGTGGGATTTGAACCCAAAATGGGCGGAACCATCGAATTAAAATCACCAATTCCAGAAAAAAATTAGAAAAATAATTCACAGCAAACATTTCTACGCGGGAAGTGAGCCGGACTGGGCTTACCAGAAATGGTGTAAGTTCCTATTCTCAAATTACTGATTGAGGCTATTTTCGCAAATTTTGACTTAGGTTTGAAGTTGCCAGTCCCGCACAAAAAAGATTCAGAACTTATTTGAAAAATGATGCGGATTTGCATTTTCAAGCAACTGACGCGGAGCGGGTTATGCGATTCATACCCAAAGAAGCCAGGGACAACAGGAGCTAACTGGTGTATTTTAAGTTTGAAGAAAATCTTTGCTTCTACAAAGAGATGTGACGTCTCAATTTTGGCATAATTAATAATTGAGGTTCTTGTTAGTCAGTTTTTTTATTTGACATTCTGTATATATAGCTTTGCGACTTTACTCCAAAGCTGTCGCTGTTAGGTTTTGAGATTTTGATTAAAAGTTAATAAGGTAATCGTTATGACAAAATAGTGAGGTATATTATTTGTCTTGGGAAATATTAGATGAAGATGCACTTAGCAAAATTAAGAAACAGAAAGATTTTGAAGATCAGACAGCTAAAAAGCTCACCCCGTTGTATGAATCAGCGCAAAATCCCATCATTAAACTGTTTCTCCACAGCATTATCTTAGACACCATGAGGCACTCAGACACTTATCAAATGCTTATTGACTTGAATTCGAGTGCGGTTATGGGTAGGGAAAGCAAAGATATTGGAGAAAAGGAAATAAAAAGTCATATTGCAGAAGAAGCTATCATGTTGAAGCAAACAAAGGATATTAGTAAAGTTGTAAAAGACAAAAAGATTAAGCAAATCATTCTAAATATTTTGGAAGATGAGAAAAAACATCATAGAGTTCTGTCAGATTTGCTTGAGATTTTTAAGAAGGAGTCAGCCGAATGGGACGCCTACTTATACGACTTAATATGTGGCTTTCCCTGAAATCCTTTTTCTCAAAATTTCCCCCGATGCTTTCGGAATACTACTAAGATGAAGAGGCGCTTGCAATCTAAAAATTATGGGATGCGAAAAAAACAGAAGCGATTTTAGTTCTTGCCGACCTCGACTTTGGTGACTTCAACTATCGAGTCAGCAGGGAAGTCAATCTTCTGAAGCGCCGCTTCCAGAGCCTCTTTGGATGGGGCTTCAAACTCGATGAGGGCTTTTTCCACGTCAGCGTTCGACTCAGGAGAACAACAATAACAGGTTTTCAA
>JBEKPG010000022.1:0-39241 GCA_049520955.1 Bathyarchaeia archaeon
AGATACTCTCTTTCTGGGAACACATGCCTACACCAAAACCTTGCGTCATAAAGCTGGTTTGGAGTGCGATTAAATTTCCTAAATTTCCTATCTTTTCTGTCGGCTGCAGCCCCCTCCATGATGTATAGTCCTTCTAAGAAGAAGAGGAATCTGGGCTTAATTTGAACATAGAATTGATTGCAGAATACTGTGGCGTATATCATAGCTCCTCGATGTATCCAGAAGTTGATTTTTCCCTCGCTCTTCATTGGTCGGGTGAGTTCTCTGACCGAATATCGTTCTTTTGGTTTCCAACTTGCAGTTACCACGCCATTGCCGGTAAATTTCCGTGGGTAGTAGTAAGTTTTAGTTCGCTTGTTAAATTCTAAACCCATCTTTCTGCATCGTTGTTTAATCCATCTGTTAATGATAATCGTAACTATGTATTCGTTATCTTCATTTTGCAGGAATTCTGACAAGTCTGCAGGTATAGCGCTTTCAGGTTTGGCATAACGCGAAAGCGGATTGATGGAGTTAAACTGGTTAAAAGTGAAAATCTGCCCATCTCTTAGGTCAAATGGAGGATAAGTAAATGGCTTTTCAGCAAATATGTCATTCGCGGATTTGTAGGCCGTCTTAGCAATGAATATTTGAGCTGGAAGATCAAGCTGGAATAGATTTAGGTATAGTCTGTCTTTTTCCTTTAATGGCAAAACATCTCCGAAATTAGCTATAATCGCTGTCGCATATTCAGTTTCAGCTAGGCTCGGTTTAGCTGGAGGTGTTGGAGCTACTTTTGCTTCTGCGAACTCTAATCCTTTCAAATCTGCTTCTTTGACCGTAGTTTCCTCAAAAAAACTCTTCAGATCGTTAGGGATAGCTTGGTCAATGATTGCCTTAATTCGGGGATCGCTCAAATTGCGCATTTTGGTTATCAAGCTATTTGTTGTTTCAGGGTCGAACTCTGAAAACACTTTATCGAAGAGCTCAGCATCAACAAGTCGGTAACAGCCTATTATTAATTTAAATCTGTTTTCAGGTGTCCTAGAAAGATACTCTGCCAAGTACTTGGCTAATTGCCTTAGAAAATCGCTATCGCCCAAACTAACATCGGTAGCCTTAACTTCTAACCAGTACTCGCTTTTGTCGCCTTTTCGGGTTAATATAACATCAGGGAAAGTTGCTTCAACATCAGAGCTTGACTTAACAGAGTAGTATTGCCTTGCTGTCAAGTACCTCAAGAACTTTTTCGTATATTCTTCAGAGGTTACAGTCAGAGATTCCCTTAATTTCCCGATTCGCTCGACAGGCACTGCTTTTCCCTGCCCCTAATATATACTGTGTATCAAAACTTTATGTCTTTGTTTTTGACTTTTCAAGCGTTAAATGCTTACAACATGCCTTCTTTTTTTTGTTTCTTGACCTGAATGAGCTTAGCCCTGACGGCTTCCGCAATGAATTTTCCACGAAAACGTTATCCCAGAAGCTTCTTTTCCTAAATTTTGTCTCCTTCGTCGGCTAGTTCGATAGGCAGTTTTACGTTGACCTAAAACTTCGGGTAAATCAGTAGTTTTGATAAACCTCGATTTTTCAACTTTTCAATCCGATGACGAGGCGCCTGACCTTCAGCTTTTTTGCCCGGGCTTGAAGGGGAAGACCGAGACCTCCCTCGCGTACATCTTGCCGCCCGTCTGGGTAGGTCGAGTGAGTTAAAACTTAAAAATCTCAAAAAGGTTGATTTTTCAAATTTATGTTTTTCAAATTTATGAAATCATTAAAATTTTTACTGCACATAGAAAGAGCTCAGCCTCTGTTGAAAAGTTGTAAAATCAACGTTATCGAAAAAAATCCAAACGACTGAAGCGCCCATACAGCGTACGGCGTATTAGGACTCTTTTTGTTTTGTGAGAAAGATGAATTTTGCTCTTTTTATTCTTCTTTCTCGAGTCCTTTCTTCATGCCTTTCCCAAAGTCATTTACGGCCTTAGCACCTTTCCTGATGCCTTTTCCGAGTGCTTCTCCCGTTTTTTCAGCAGCGGTTTTTTCAGCAACAATTTCAACTTTTTTCTTCTCCTCAGGAACTTTATGCTCGACTTTTTTCTTAGCTTTTCCCACTTCTTCCTTAACTTTGCCTTTTGTTTTCTCGATTTTACCCTTTGCTTCTTCTTTGCTCATTAAAAATCATCAAAAAATCTACTCTCATAGCAGTTAATAAACAAACTGGTACGCTAACTTTTCTGAAAAGGGATTTTGCAGTTAGATCGCCCATAATCCTCATGTGAGGAGTTCCAGGCTAACTGGCTTCCCTGGCCTTTTACACAGGCTTCTTATAAGGTAGTTATTGGGATTTGAAGAGGGACGGCTTCATTGTTTTTTGTCGATCCATGTTTTGACCGCTTCTTGGACAGCTTTGGATAAGTCACCTTTTTTGCCTCCGAATCTTTCTACGGTTTTTAGTCTGAGCTGTTTTTCTAGTTCGTTTGAAATGTCAACGTTGATGCGGCCCAATTTGTTTTTGCTGGTTATATGTTTTTGAAATAAGTGAGCAGCCAATTTTTATGTTCAGTTTTTGTGTTTGTCCCTTCTATTTCGCTTATTCCCAATAGCATATATGTGCATAAAGGCTTATAAGTGTATGTGTTTAAGTGTGTAAAATACATGAGAATATTGCAGTGTTCGATGAACCAGAGCATAGGACAATACGAAGGCCTTCCAAAAATTTACCCCATAGAGGAAAGAAGGTTTGTCTGATTTAAGCTAATCATCAGAACAAATAAAAAATATAAAATAAATTACGGGTTGTCTTATCCTATGGCGCCCGTTTTGCGACAGACCTTTGCTTCTGGTGTTAGCCGATCTTCAAGATCTTCGCCCAGGAAGGCCGTTTCCATCTCCTCCCAACGCTTTGCTCGCTGAATTTGACAATATCACTTTTGCATTTGAAATCTGCTTTTTTAAATATTATTATCAAATAATACACGTTATTTATAATACTCCATGAGTTAATTCATTATGCCTATAAGCTTATATCAATCCTATAGTGGATGGAGAAGAGCGCACTAACGCCAGAAATATTAGAGCGTTGCTAATAGAAGTGCGCTTCAAAAAAAAGACAATGTATGAGAAGATCTAAACTGGAAATGTACGTTGATATATTGAAGGTATTGGCTCAAAGGGGTCCGTTGAAGCTGACGCACGTCATGTACAAGGCTAACGTCAACTGCAAAGTGCTGAAGGAGTACCTTGACTCATTGATTAAGCAGGGACTGGTGGAACAGAAAATCATTAGAAGAGAAAGATTAGTCTACGTGATCACGCAACTCGGCGTATCAGTGCTCAAACAGTTCAGAGAACTCAAAGAAGTACTCCCCATAGTCGAAGAAACAAGAAACCAAGCACCCTATCTGTTCTAAAACACAAATTCTTTAGCTCGCTTAGATTTTCCGCTCAACCGCATAAGCAGGCGACCAAGAGAGCATTTAGCTCCCTCTGGCAAACCTACGAAGGTCTTCCACAAATTTATCCCCATAGAGGAAAGAAGGTTTTTCGCGAAATAGCTTATCATCAGAACATATAAAAAACATAAAATAATATTCAAACCTACTGTCTCTATCCTCTCCCTTTCGTGATAAGCCTTGCCGGCCGTTAGTTTAACCCAATACCTATATAAGCACGTAAGCACATAACAGTTTATGTTGATAAGCTGATAAGCGAAAAGGCGAATGAAAAATGACGACTCAAACAAAAATAAAACTCGGACTCTGACGGTTCGCTTATTGGAAATATACCTGACACGTGGAACCGTGCACAAAAAATCTAAATTAAAGTAGTCGCATCAGCGTGGATCTTTCGAATTAGTTGGAAAAGCAGCTCAGATGGCGACTATCCCGCGTTGCGGAAGAAGCAGCAAAAGCGTATATTGTAAAAAAAAAGAGTAGCCCACGCAACTCTGTCAATGACCATTTATTTAGGTAGCTCAAATTATGGACGTTTAAAGGAGGGATAGATAAGTATGAGTGTGAAAGCGAAAAGTAAAGAGATTTTAGATAAGGATGTTTGGGCGGTAGACGAAAAAATAGGCAAAGTCAAAGAAATAGAAATAGATCTGGACGATTGGCGAGTAACTCAACTTGAAGTCGAATTGGAAAAGGACGTAGCTGAATCGGTGCTCGGCGCCAAGAAAGGCGGAGTACGAAACATGCTGGACATTTCAGCCCTAGAGAAAGGAACTATACGCAGAACAGACAAAGGACTGCTCTTACAAATAAGAAAAGATCAACTTCACGTATACCTAAAACCAGTAGTCTAGACTTAGCTGGACGTTCCCTTCCAACATTCTCACCGAATCCTTTTTTTTGGTTTTGATATTAAGCGAGAAAACATGATTTGTCGAGATGAAACAAAGGCCTTCCAAAAACTTAACCCAATAGAGGAAGGTTTGCCTGAATTTAGCTAATCATCAGAACATATAAAAATCGAACAAATAAATTCAAACTTATCTACTATATACCTCTTATTTTCGGCAGGCCTTTGCCTACGCAATGTACTCTGTATGAGTTTTGGAGGAAAATATTTTTGAATTTTTTGACCGGGTCATGCTTCCACGCCTAGACGCCCTTGGGAATAAAGGTTACCCTGTCGAACAGAATTCTAGAAATTGGGTTCTGTTTAAGCTGGTGCGCGATGCAAAATATCATGAGTAGAGCTATCAATGTTAAAATATGACAATGCGCCTACTTGGTATTGATTTTTGTTTTTCTAGGAGTCAAGGGCAAAGTTGGCGAGTGTTTTTAACTATTTAAGAAAACCCGATTTTTGGGTAGCATTAGTCATAATTGTTTTTATAATTTCTTTTTCAGCTCTTGCATTGTTTGATACGCATTTATTCAATTTTTCAATAGGTTCTTTACCCTTTACCCATTGGGCAAGTTGGATAGGGGGCTTATGGATTGCATTTGTTACGCCAATATATTATGTTGTAAAACAGCGTCGTCCCCCTGCGAATTAAGGCATTATTAAGAATACATATATTCGGAAATTTAGTTGCTTTCATGCTTATTTCTGTTCATTTCTGGTATGAGTTGGCAACTGTGACACGCATAGGAATTGGAATGGCATTATTCATCGCTTTGCTTGTCCTTGTGGTGACAGGTGTTCTTTACAGGTTTAATATAATGCAGAGCTCAAAAAGATACCTTAAATACTTACACATCACCATGACGACTGCATTCCTCCTCATCTTAATCATTCATATCTTAGGCACTTTGTTTAAATTATAGTGGCTACTTTTCCTAAAACCTGTTTGGACTGGTATCGAAGCCAACAAAGGCCTTACCCCCATAGAGGAAAAGGCTTTTCGGAAAATAACTAATCGTCAGAACATATAAAAATCAAATAAATAAATTCAAACTTGCCCACTCTATACCCGCCAGTTTTCGGAAGACCTTAGCCCTCGCAATGTACATTGTATCAGTTTTGCCCGAAATTTTTCCGGGAAATTTCGGACTCGCCCACATGTTCAGGCCTAGTCCTGGTTTGGGAATAACATTTCTTGGCTTGCGGATTTTTCGGTAAATGGTTAATTTTTCGCTTTTTTGACGGTCGCGACGCGTTCTCCCTGGATGATTTCCATTTTCCACTCCAGCGTGTCGCCTGCGTTTAGTTCGAGGAATGCGGCTATGCCTTCTGGGACGGTTGCTCTCAGGGATTTTGATTTTGGTCTGGCTATTGATGTTTTTGATTTGAGGCTCATGCTTCTTTCTATGTGCCTTGACTTATTTATTTCTACCTATTTGTTGGCAGAAGAGTTTATTTACGGTGGGCAGCATTTTGTATTCATAGGTAGATTGGTATGGCAACACAAATGTTAAGTCGAAAAGAAAGGGGCGACCGAATTTTGCCCCAAGACATCGAACAAATCAACCCCTCAACATTTTGGGTCAAGTCTCAATCGGGCGGAGGCGGTTACAGTGTTACATTGTTTGGGGGCAAATGGACTTGCGACTGCCCCGATCACCGGTTCCATCAGGCCAAGTGCAAGCACATCTTTGCCGTTGAAGATGTCGGATCAGGTCGGCTTGGGCTTTGGGAGGCACAGAAATGAACTGCCCAGAGTGCTTCTCCACCCAGACCGAAATCCTCTTGACTATGCGCGACGACCGCCAAGACGACGAGCACATGGTAACCATAACAAAATATCGATGCCTGAGTTGCGGCTGCGAGTTTGAGGTCATCGAGCGCATTGAGTGGGAGACGGAGGTCACCAAGCATGGCAGCCGAGAGGAGGACTCTGAGGAATGATAAGTTGTCCCAAGTGCGGAAGTTCAAAATTGAAGAGCCTTGGAATCGAAAGGGGCGAGCGGCAAGACGACTCCCATTCCATCCTTGTCAGCAAGTACAGGTGCCGAAAGTGCGGCTGCGAGTTCAGGGAGATACAAACTACCGAGTGGACCACCGAAATCGTGGGAAAAGAAGTACCAGTAAGCCAGCTGCCATACGAGGCCACGATCTACCAAAAGCTCTCGAACAGCCGGCATAGAATAAAGCGAATTCGCTTCATGATTCCCGACAGGTCAAGGCAGATATTCTTTCAGAGACATCCTGAATACCATAAGCCAGAATACTTTGTGACAGTAGGCCTCTTTCAGCATATGAGCTGCGTCCGAAGCCTCCTCGGCGACATGGCTGACCTGGACTCGACGGTTGCCTGGCTGCGTCGGCGCTGCCCGAGTCGGCATGAGGAGAAAATGCTCGCCAAGCACCTAGTCAAAATCGCAAAAAGGATCGAGCTCGGACAGGGGTCGGGTAAAGTTGGAGCTTAAGCGTTCGAGGCAAATTTGGATCTTGCCCAAGCCTGAATGTTAAGAAATCCCAAAAAGGTTGATTTTTCGCATTTACAACTTTGCCTTAGCTTGGTTATAAGAAAAAAACCATTCGCGTGCGTGAGCATATAGCAGCGTTATAATTTTGGCTATGTAGCATTGCAAACACAGCATCAAGGATTCTTTTGTTTCATCTTTTTGACCGATCTCTGCACGCTACCCATTTGATCGGCAAATATCTTCTTGGCTCCATGCGTAAGTTCAAGGAAGGCCCATAATTCCATGTACGCCGTAACCATCCTTTTGACACTTTTCCGAAGAGTGGCATAAGCCACCTCTGGTTCTCTTTTTTCATTGAAGTACTCGCGGGACAAGTCAAGTCTTGCCGCCCGAATTAGTTTGCCAATATCAGCGTTTAGTTTATCCAGTTGGGGGCGGGTAGGCATGTTCCCAAGCGGTTGCGGTTCGTCGCTTTGTCTAACGAGCTCTTGGCAAGTTCTATCAAATTTTTCCGTTATCTCGTCTGCAAGTCCTATGAAGAACAAATATTCGGCATCATTAGCTTCCCGCCCGATTGGTATCCAACGGAACGTTTTCTTGTAGTACTCTTGGTTCGGTCTGTACAATGTCTTTCGGGATTTGGCTGGGTCACCCTCCTTCATAGTCTCAAGCTTATTTGTCTTTACGAGCCAACGGAGATGACGCTGCAAGGCGCTTTTGCTGAATCCCATTACCCTTACGGCTTCATCTTTGACTTCCGAGTAGTACAGCCAATCATCTTCATGATTGAGCCACATTGAAATTAGTTCCAGCCCTTTTGCTTCCATATCTTCAATGCTCATTCTTCCCATTTTAGCACCTCAATTAAGACCCGTTTACATGAGAATATGTTCTTGTATTATAAAGTTATTGGGTCTAATCAGTGAAACACAAATGAAAACAAACCAAATAAACCTAAAACAAACAACCCCGAAAACCATCAAACAAGATACACGAAAGGAGGTGAACTAAGTGACAGAAAACGAGTCGAAAATGCAAAAAATCGATGTTCCCGAAAAACCGCTGGAGCCAATAGACGAAAAGAAAAGCGACACACCCTTGACCCAAGACGACTTGAAAAGTTGTAAAATCGATGTTTCCGAAAAACCTTTAACGCCTCTTCAAAAAGTCTACCGGTGGGCAGCATCGGGCGTCAGCGAATCAATAAGCGATGATAAAAGCGACAAATTCTATGAAACGCAAGTGTACAATTCTCTAAACTACAAGCTGCAGAACACCGCCAGCGGCTTAAGCTTGGTCATAGGCTTGCAAGGCACGGGCAAGAGCCGAATTCTGCCCCAACTGAACAATAGGGACACCTACTGGTTCAAATGGAGCAAAAACTGGAAAGAGGAATTGTGGCAAAGAGGATGCGGAAATTCAGGGTATTATGACCCCGTGGCAAACGAATACGAAGATCAAGTGCACGCGTACCTATCCGCCGGTCAATCGCAGAGAACAAACAAATCCGGAGACCCAAGGACTATCCTGCAGCGCAGGGACATTTCGCTGATGGAGGCATTCTTGGGGCAGAAGCAAGTGCAATGAACTGAAGGATCAGGCAATATCCTCTTTCTTGCACGACACAAAGGTCATTTTGCTCGACATGCCAGATTATTCAAAGTCAAACGCAAACGCATTGGTTCACGACATCACGGCCATTCAAGAGTTCTGGGAATCCCTGGAAAACAGAGCAAAAACCCACCTTGTAATCGCCATCCAGAAAGAATTGGTACTTAAGGCTCCAAACTTTTTTTGGGGAAAATGTGACAAGTACATCGTTGAGCCACTGACTACCCTGCAATTGGTCGAAGCCTTTAGGTTAAGCAACCCAGACACAGAAGTCTTTGACCCCGAAGCATTGCAACTGTTGGGCGAACTTTCAAGAGGCATCTTTAGAAGATTCAAGCGATACATGCGACTGACCATCGAGGCAAACCAAGAACAGATACCACCCATGAACAAGGAGCTGGTCGAGAGAACCATCAATGACGACATTGTCTTCCAAGACTTGGACTCAGAGCTTGCCGATCTGTTTGATGATGAAGAGAAGAGGCGTTATGCATCAAAGACACTCAACTACCTGCGGAGCCATAGCGATGTAAACATGAAAACAATAGCTGAGGACTTAGGCAGTATCTCGGAAACAATGACTCAAAAGCTTCTGCAAAAACTGGTGCTATACGGATACATTACTACCAAACATGGCCATGAGGGGAAGGAAAAACTTGTCAACTTGCAACTGTAAAGGAGGCAGGCACATGCCCTTTTTTTCTCATTTTTCTAAAAACACCAATTTTTCAACTTTACAGGTGTTTGCCATAAAATTGAAAATTCGATGTTTCGGAAAAAATGCTGACGGACAGGAGGCAACTTGAATGGCAAGAGAAGTACAGATGGAGCCATGGCAGAAGTCGGCGTTCGAGTTCATAAGGGACCAAATGCCCGAGGAGTTCTCGCTGACTGAACTTACCGAAAAGAATAACATTGATCCGCAGACTAACTTTGAAGTTCTGAAATTTCTGGAGCATGCAGGATTGCTGGTTTGCGATGAGTGCGATGACGAAATCTTAGTGGAAGTAAACACAGAGGCGATGAAGGAAGTAGCCGCAGTCTTTTTTATAGGAAAGAAGCTTCGGTTCAGGGCAGACGGATTGACCAATAGCAGCATTGAGCTCTTAAGGACGATGCTGGAACTTGCAAAAGACAAAAACGAGTTCCCAATGATTGAGCTAAACAGACGAGTATTCCCAAACAGTATTCGAGCAAATAGTTTGCAGAAACTGAAGGTTGCTGGCTTAATAGACATCGTCCAAGGCGAAAACGCATTCAAAACTATAGTCAGGTTGATCGACCCGGAGCGAGCCAAACGCATAGGTGAGAGCCATGACTGCTGATGACAAAGAGGCAACAAATTTCTTTGATTATTTCGACAAACTCCGATTTGTCTACAGCGGAACTAAAAGAATAGGTAACAGTGCCATTGCGCAAGGAATGCCCGGATACTTGGCTGAAGATGTGTATGTCTGCCCTAAATGCCTTAAGCGCTTTGATGACAAAGATGACAGCAGAGCCAACTACTTGCATACTAACAACTGCCAAACAATTTTCAGCGAAACTGTATTTCGACAACTCATTCTGCTAATAGTGAAAGTTACAGCAACCAGTCCCATAAACGAGCAACAGATTTGCGAGCGGATGTCAGAGATATCAAGGATTGAACAACAACGGTCTTCTCCTATGTTACGTGAAGGCGAGTGGACAACTAAAGAGCGCCAGTTAGAGGTATTTCTACTGATCAAAGGCGAAGAAGCAGTGGGCTACATTGTCATAGGTCGGACGAACTTGGCGGAGAAAAATTGCCAACAGCCTATAGTCGCCGACATGTTCATGGCTATGGAGCATCGGGAAGTAGCCATGGATCGCATTCGACGCAAAAAAAGCCACATGAAGTTTCTGATGCTTAAGTCGCTGGAATCTATGCACCAACGCTTCGACACAGTTAAGTTTCAAGGACCAATAAGTGAATACGGGGAAAAACTCTTAGACAAGGTAGCTAAAGAGCTTGGAGTCGGGTACCAAACCTGCTAACTCTTTTTTGTGAGTTGATTCGTAAATGAGCCACTGCAACCATCAATACCAAAAGACGGAAAAAATTCATCCCTTCCCCTCTTTTTCCCAAAAACCAGCATTTTTCAACTTTACACCTGCTGCCATAACCCGAGGTGTTTCGATATGAGTGCTGATGACTTTTTTGCATGCGACCCTCACATCACTAGGTTCGTTTGCCCGAGGTGCCTCAAGGGCGGCGTCGGCAAAAAGCACATCGACAACTGCCACCCAAGATTCACTCGACAGGTATTCCAAGAGCTAAGCCGGCTGATAATGAACATAACTCCCGATAGCTCAGAAATCGAGAAGAAGATACGCGAACGGATGTCAAAAGCTTCAATAGACTGCAGGGGATTTTCGAAACCAATCCTACACAAAGATAAGTGGATCGAACAACATCTTCAGGCTTTTCTGCTGACCGTAGACGAAGAAATCGCCAGCTACATCGTCATGGGCCAGGACAAGTTGGACCCTGAGGATATTGTGTACGACATGTTCACAGTCCCGGAGCGAAGGGGAAAGGGGAATATGCATTTTCTGCTGCGCAATACACTCGAGTATATGAGCCGCCGCTTTGACGCTGTCTGGTTTAAAGAGCCGTTGACCGAAACTGAGTGGCATTTTCTGGAAAGTGTATCTGAGGAGACGGGCCTAAAGTTTAGGACCTGCTAACTTCTTTGAGTTGATTTGATTGAGCCTTCACGCCTGCCCCGAAGCGTGCGCTAATGAAAAAACCTGTAAAAAGGCGTATTTCGCCAAAACAAGGCTAAAAGGATGAGTATAAAAATACGTTCACATTATTCTATATCGGCGAAAAAAAAAGATGCTCAGCAAAACCGAAGTTGAATTTTTGAGAAACCCGTCAAACTTTAGTCCAGGTTACACCAAAGTTCTAAAACATCGCGTAGCAAATAAGGCGCGCGTTTTTAGTGAGGAGTTAAGTTTGCTATCAAGTGCTGGACTCATTACGCAAAGTTGTAACCAAGTTACAGAATTTAGTAACTCCAATCAAATCGTAAATCAGGTCTTTTCAATGAATCAGGGACAAAACTGGAGCCTTCGGCGGGATTTGGACCCGCGACCATTACCTTACCAAGGTAACGCCCCACCGGGCTAGGCTACGAAGGCGCACAGCGGTGTTCCCGTGAAAGAACTGCTTCTTGGCAATAAAATGCTTACGGTTAATCCTGACGCAAAAGGCAACCATTCAGCCGCTTCGGTTTCGATGACGGGGAAAAGCTTCATATTAATTAGTTGGTACAGAGATTATCTCGGCTTGAGCGCAAAATAAGCTCGCAAGTTGCAGGGGTCTCCAAGCCTGGTCAACGGAGTAGGGCTTAGGACCCTATCGCGTAGGCGTTCGTGGGTTCAAATCCCACCCCCTGCACCTTTATAAGTAAAAAGGCCTAGGGTCCTCGTTGGCGACGGTTTATCGGTTTTTGCATGTTAGAGTTTTCTTTTTCTGAATATTTTTGAGCCTTCAAACTCGGTGACGTATTCAAAGCCCGCTTCGACTAAGCTGCAGATGTCTTTCTCGTTTTTTGCAACTTTTGAGATGTAGCTGGTTTCGCCTTGGAATAGGGCTTCTTCAAGCTGGACGTAAAGTAAGGTGTTTTTTATGTTCTTGTGGCCTAAGCGCATCATAACGTAGTACATGTCTTTGGTTTCGTGGTAGAGCATAGTTCCCTTCCAGTATCTGAGGGTGTGAAAGTGGATTTTTAGTAGTCTGGGGTTGCCTATTTTGTGGGCTATGCGTTTTCTTTGTCGTTGAAAGGTTACTGTGTGGTTGTCGATTAGCATATGTGGATGCGAAAAGACTCTTTCGCCGTAGTTTCGAGGGAGATGGTTGAGCATTTCTATGAGTTTGTTGCTGAGGTGTGTGACTCTTGGGTTGCTGTTTTTCTCGGGTGATATGTTTACGACTTTGCTTTCAAAGTCTATGTCTGACCAGTTTAGCCACCAGATTTCGCCGCATCTTGCGCCTGTCTCTTTGAGCAGTTGAAGGAAGGTCGCCATTCGTAAACTGCATCCTGCGATTAGTTGGTCGATTTCTGTTTCTTTTGGGATGAAGGGTATCTTACGTACAGTTTGGTAGAGAGGTGCTTCCCATTTGCCTCCTGCCATCTTGAGGAATGATGAGTAGGCGTCTACTGCATTGTTTTTTCTTCCGTTGCTCCAGGGTTGTTTAGCGATCGCGTCTTTGATGCTTTCGGGATCGTAGAGGTTGGCGCCTCTTTTGGTTAAGATTTGAAGTATCTTTGTTCTTCCTCTGATTGTTGAGTCGCTTTTGCCGTCTTTTTTGAGCCACCAAGCATATTCGATGATTTTTCCTTTAGGTTCGCCAATTTCGTTTCTACGCAGAACTTCTGTATTCTGTTGTTCTGCTTCCAAATTTTTCGTCTCCGTGACGCATATTTGGCGAGTAATTACTATGCCGTCTCCGCTTTTTAATGACTTCGTATCAACTGTTTCAACGGCTCTAGCCGCCTCTTTTACTCTTTGAGTATCGTTTGGATCTGAGAAGCGCCTTCCGCAGTCTCTGCAGGACCAGCGTTGAATCTCAAAGCCAGAAGGTGTATTGCGTTTGGCGTCCCGCCAGACTCTGCTGCTTCTACATCTCGGGCAAGAGGGGATTTGGGAGTTGGCGCCAGAGGTCATGGTAGGAACCGACTTGCATTGAGCGTTTATCACTGGCTTTTCTAAGCTACCAAATATGTCGCTCGGAGACGATTTTTCCGATTCAGACAGCAAGACCAACTTTTCCCTCCCATTCAATTTATAGCTCGTTTCGTTTGGTTAGCATTGACTTTGTCAGGTACCTCATAAATTGCCACATAGGCTCCAACCTCTGGGATAAAATGAACCGCCCTAACAGTTGGGTAATCAACACATTGTTCGCGTTTTCTGGCCTCATTTCGCGCAATCGCTAAATAAGAGCCAAAATCAACAGTTTTGTCGGTGGGCGTTATGACGATTGCTTTAAACAGCCTGGGCACCTTCCGCAGCATAGATTTAATTTTTTTGCTATTACTTCCTGCAATGATTCCTTGGGGGTTTGCGCAATTTCAAATCTTACCTTTCGTGAGTGATCTTGCTCATGAACATATATCCTTGCAAGCAATCCACACCACATTTGGAAAGTAATATTGAAGCCTTCCCCGCTAAACTCTTGAGCAGAATCCTTTCCATAATGCCAACTTACAACTTTCCAAACATCGACAAGAGGCACTGCCTCCTCTATTACCTTCCCATCAATAATTCTGCATGCATTTAGCAGTTGATTTCTAATGCCTCCAAGAAAACCAGCCATGCTAACAAAACCAGTGGTACTTGCCTCGATAGGGCAATTCCCGCAATCTAAGACAAATGAGACCTTGCCGTTACAGTGCAAGAAGACTTGAACTGACCGGTATTTAGACCATTCAAAAGAGCCGAAGAAAATATCTTTGGAGCCAAGCTCAAGTTTGTAAACGCCTGTGCTTAAGAGAAGATTGTATAACTGACCAGCAAGGAAGGTTAGACGTACGTCGTGAACTCGGCAGAGTTCTTCCGCCGCCATTGAATCCAACAAGGGTATAAGATCAATCTTGACACGCCTAAGCCCGTTACCCCCCATACGGGATAGTGTCACTGATTTTTTGATTTTGGATCTGTCAACGGATTTCAGTTTATAAAATGCATAGATGGACCGGCAATATAATTCGATTATTCCTTGTTTATTGAGTTTGTAGTTAATGTTTCTAGCTGTTCCTTTAGAGCGTATTCCCGCAGATTCCATTAAATCTCTTGAACAAAAAGGCCTTGTTGGATCAAGTGTTATCCACCTCAACGCTTTCATTTCACCAGGGGACAATACCCCCTGCCAATGCTGTAACCCCTCCCAATGCTCTAAGCTGTCATCGTCATTGGTTGCCAAGGGGTGTCACCTTCTTTATTGGTTCAAGAATTATGCGCTGCTTTTCATCCAGTTTAACAATGAAGAGGTCAGTGTTTTCCTCCCCAAGTTTTCTTCTTAGCTTTCTTGGGATGACTATAATCTTTGAGCTGTCTGTATGGTATGCCTTTGCAGTAGTTATAATCGTTTCAGCCATCTCAAATACACCTCATTTTCGATAAATTAGATATAATGGGGATACCCCTAGGGGTGTTTCGGTTAAGGTGACAGATATTGGAGAAAGGGAGTCCGAAATCTGGAGATTATGTAGCTCTTACTTGGAAAAAAGAAGATATGTCAATTTGGGGAGGAACAGAAGGTTTTGTTGTGGGAACAGTTGAGGACGGCAACTCCAAACAATATCTGATCTTGGATAGGAGTACGTATAATAATTCTTTAAAATCTGTTCTTTTCTCGCTTGGTCTATTTGATTTCTGGCTGGCGCCGACTTCAGATATTGAATCCGTTTTAAGTTTAAGTCAAAGAGAGCGTCCTCCGGGTATTAGTGAAAAAATGCATTTTAAAATGGAAATTCATTATAAATCAAATATTGATTACGAAGAAACAAAGGCTAATCTTCAGAAAAGAGGCGGTTGTCTTGTCGAAGTAAACCAACCTGTCCAAACCGAAGGTTCTTGTAACTTTACTGTACGAAATATCGACTCCATCGGAGAAGCCAGCATTGTTTTTTCACCCACAGGTAATCTTCAAATTGACTGCCTGCCAAAACAGCTTAATCAATGTCTTGAATGGGTTGAAAAATCCGTTGAAATTCCGGCAGACCATAAAAATCTCGTCCTAATTCCTACAAATCTTATGTTTAGTATACATGACAACTTCAAGGAACCAACTGAACCTACAGAGGACCTTATTAATGGTCTTGGGCGTACTGAAGGAAATAGAAGTATCATATTGCCTCTCGGATGGATTCACTATTTCTCAACTGATTTGGATGATAATCCGCTAAAGGAACTTTTTCCGGATTTATCATCGGTTAATATGAACGGTCTAATCAAAGACAAGTCGAAGAGACCCCTTAAAGAAAAAGAGTATAGTCCTGTTAAAATAGAAACTGAAAAACATGTTGACCTCAGCTTCATCAAAAACCAAGTAGCCATTGACAAATATCTATCAACCGAAGCTCCGATCGAGCAAATGGAACGGTTAATTTTTAAACCTGAAGAGGAGAACGGCTTAAAAAATTGGTGGATGCGCTCACGGTTTGACCGTTGGAATTGGCTTAACATGGGTCCTGGTGGTTTTCAAGGGAAGGCACTTGTTAGAAGTTTAATTATCGATAGAAAAAATGGGTTTTATACAACGGATTTCAGGAAATATTACGGAACTGATTTCTTCTTAAACAAAAGTAAGAACGAAGGCAAATGATGCACTTGCTAATTAGCAAGGCAAAATTAATCTTTGATTTTATATACTTATTCGACTCTAAGAGGTAGCTATGCTTGACATTAAAAGCTTGGAGGGTTGGCTTTGGGATGCTGCCTGCAAAATCAGAGGACCCGTTGACGCTCCAAAATACAAAGATCACATTCTACCGCTTATCTTCTTGAAGAGGCTCTCTGACGTTTTTGATGAAGAAATAGAGAAGCTTGCAACTGATTATAACGGTGATAAAGCGACTGTTGAAGAGTTGGTTGAGGCAGACCACTCAATCGTCTGGTTCTACATCCCAAAGATTGCACGATGGAACAGCATCTTGGAAAAAAGCACCGGGTTAGGCGAATACCTCACCGACGCCGTCAGAGCTATCGCAAAAGAGAACCCTAAACTCCAGGGTGTAGTAGACCTCAAAGATTACAACGAGACTGCTTCCGGACAACGCATAATCAGCGATGAAAGTCTAAAAGCTTTAGTAGACATCCTAAACAAGCACAAACTCGGCTTAAAAGACGCTGAACCAGACATACTTGGAAGAGCCTACGAATACCTTCTGAGGAAATTCGCTGAAGGCTCAGGTTCGTCGGCTGGCGAATTTTATACGCCTTCGGAAGTTGCAGTCTTGATGGCTAATATTGTAGACCCAAAAGAGGGCGAGCATGTTTATGACCCTTGTCTTGGCTCAGGCGGTTTGCTAATCAAAATATCCACCAAATTTAGAGAAAAGTATGGTGATGACTCAAAAGTTAAGCCTCTACAATTCTTTGGGCAAGAAATTCTTCATGGAACTTATGCCATGGCGAAGATGAATGTTTTCATAAACAAGATGGAAGCAAGCATAGCCCTCGGCGACACAATGAACAAGCCAGCCTTTATGACCACTGAAGGGGGATTAATGCCCTTTGATGTTGTCGTTGCTAATCCAATGTGGAACCAAGACACATTCAAACAATCAACCTATGAAAACGACGCCTACAATCGCTTTGAATACGGCTATCCTCCGAACAGTTCCGCAGACTGGGGATGGATACAGCACATGTTCAAATCCCTGAACGAAAAAGGAAGAATGGCTGTAGTGTTAGATACGGGGGCTATTTCTCGCGGCTCAGGCAACGAAGGCTCCAACCGAGAGCGCGACATACGAAAGGCTTTTGTAGAAAACGATTATGTGGAAGCTGTCATTCTTATGCCAGAAAATTTGTTTTACAATACACCTTCAGCCGGTATTATCCTAGTTTTAAACAAGGACAAGAAACACAAAGATGAAATTCTGCTAATCAATGGGTCAAAGTTGTTTGAGAAGGGTAGACCAAAAAACTTCTTACCAAGCGATTCAATTCAAAAAATATCCAAGTTATATATTGAATGGAAAAACGAAGATGGAACAAGCTCAATTATCTTTAAACAGGAAATAATCAAACGTGATTTCAACCTAAGCCCTTCAAGATATGTCTCAACAAATGGTGAAGATACCCCTTTATCACTTGATGAAGCTGTTGTTCTATTAAAAGAAGCGAAAGAAGACCAAGTTAGGGCAAATAGGGATTTAGAAAGCGTTCTAATGAAACTTGGATTTGAATTGTAATGGAAGCTATTAAAGCGCAGGAATACAAAGAAACAGAATTAGGGACTATTCCCCGAGATTGGTCGGTAAAGAAACTGAGGGAAATAGCGACATTTAAGAATGGAATAAATTTTACCGCCAAAGAGAAGGGTGGAATTGGCACTCTAACTGTAGACGTTTTAAATATGTATAGTAAAAATATTTTTGTAGATTTTAAAAATCTTTATAGGGTAAACAAACTGGTAAATGAAAGCTATCTTTTAAAAAACGGCGATATTCTTTTTGTGAGGTCATCCCTGAAAAGGGAAGGCGTGGGTTGGGCTGCAATGGTACGTGATATTAAAGAGCCCCTAACCTTCTGTGGGTTCATAATAAAATGCAATCTCAATAATGATGAAGTATATCCTGAGTTTTTAACTTATTATTTGAGAACTAATTCTGCGAGGAACAATCTTATTTCTGCATCTGGAAAGGTAACAATAACTAACATAAACCAGGGTATGCTTGGAGAAATCTGCGTCCCTGTTCCCCCTCTAATGGAACAGAAGAACATTATCTACATCCTATCAACAATCCAGTTTGCTTTGGAAGAGGCGGAAAATGTTCTTGATTATTTACAGAAGTTCAAAAGATCTGTTATGAACTATCTCTTCTCTTATGGAAACACGGTTTTTAAGGAAAGCGCACAAAAGTCAATGAGAGAAACCGAAATTGGAATTTTTCCGAGTGATTGGCAGATAAAAGCTATTGGGGAAGTTTGCGATTTAAAAAGCGGAGGGACGCCTTCAACAAGCATTCAAGAGTATTGGCAAAACGGAACCATTCCTTGGGTAAAATCAGGACAATGCCAAAACTGCCTCGTTAGTAAAACAGAAACCTTCATTACAAAAGAAGGGTTAGACAACTCTTCAGCAAAAATGTTAGAAGCCAATACAGCACTTGTTGCGATGGTAGGTGCAACCATAGGAAAAACTGGGTTTTTAACATTTAAAGCGTGTACAAATCAAAATATTGCAGCGTTAATTCCAAAAAAGGATTCTAAAGTTGACAATCGTTATTTGTTTTATAGTCTTCAGAGTAGATATGAGGAATTTACCAAACTGGGTGGGTTTGTGATTGCGAATTTGTCCTTCATCCGAAACCTCAAGATTCCAGTACCGTCTATTGAAGAACAAAAAGAGATAGCTTTAGCTTTATCCTTAATTGACAATGAAATAGATGTTGAAGCTAAAAATAAAGAAGCTCTAACTGCGCTTCTAAACTCAATGCTCTTCAACTTGATGACCGCAAAAATTAGAGCTAAAGATTTAAGGACTCAGTCAATAGATGAGTGAGTAAAACAATGACGTTAAGTGATTGATAGTGGAGTCAGAACTGATGCTGAGCGAAACCCAAGCATGGATATGTGTAGTAAATTGCGAAAATTTCGAAATAATTAGGAAGAAAAAAGTTTACGGTGTTCCAGATCGCTCAAATGTCATAAAAAAACTTGCGAACGTTAACGAAAATGACATCCTGCTTTTTTACGTGATTACACCTATTCAACGAATTTGCGGGAAATCAAAAGCTCTCTCTTCAATGTTTCAGAAAACCAGTAAATCACCATGGAAAGACAGACTGTATCCTTATAGAATTAAAATTGCAGAAATGGAGGAATTAAGCATTCCAGTAAGAAACTTCATTACTAAAATAAGTAGTGTGAAAGCGGGTAGGATTCCTATGGGCGCTTCGCTCATCCGCCTGAACAAAGAAGATTATGAAACAATTATGGCGGTTTCAAAAGACACAGGGAATAGCTAAAAGGCAAGCCGAAAATAATTGACATTAAAAATAACCGACGACATGTATCAGAAGATAGTAACAACCTCAACTTATATTATTTCATCTGTTAAATAAGTAATTCATAGATATACTGCTTGAGTGGTTAACGATGTCAAAGTTGGGAAATGAAAGGGCATCAGTGCAGAACATTTTAATCAAATACGCCTGCGACACTGATATTGGTTGGGTGTATGTTGCACCTGACGCGGCTGAACGATTACGGGGAGGAAGAGCAGGACTCATTTTTGGAGAAGTGTTTTCAAGCCAGATTAAAAGACTTAATCCCTTTGTAGATTTAAGCATGATTGAGGAAAAAGCTAAGGCTCTTGAAAAGTTACCAGCCAGAATAGAGGGTAATCTTCAAGCATGGGAATATCTCAAAGGATTAAAAACAGTCTTTCTCCCAAAAGAGAACAGGGAAAGAAACCTAACAATAATCGACAAAAATGCTGAAAATAACATTTACCAAATTACCGATGAATACAGTTATACGAACGGTGTAAAAACTAACCGTTATGATGTTGTCTTTCTCATTAACGGTGTTCCTGTCTTTTTTGTTGAATGCAAAGCCGTTGCCAAGTTCATGGGTAAAAATACTAATAAAGAATCAATTATTGCCGAAGCCTTAGATCAGATACGCAGATACCACACACAAACCCCAGAGCCTATGACCCTTTTCCAGGTTTATACCGCAACAAACATCATCAATTTCCTCTATGCTGCAACCTGGAGCTTAGACGCTAAATCGATTTTCAACTGGAAAGCTGAATCTAAAGCCGCAACTTTTGAGGAACTTGTTAAGAGCTTCTTTGATAGGCAAAGAATAACAGACATACTGCTCAACTACATACTATTTACAAGGCAAGATGACGAAATCAAGAAAGTCATTCTAAGACCACACCAGATGCAAGCAGTCGATAAAATTGTAGACCGGGCTGCAAGCGACAAGAAAAGAGGTTTAATTTGGCATACTCAGGGCAGCGGAAAAACCTACACGATGATAGTTGCAGCTCAACAGATTCTCAATAACCCACTTTTCCAGAACCCAACCGTTATCATGCTTGTTGACAGAAACGAGTTGGAAACCCAACTTTTTGGAAACCTAAGCTCAATCGGAATAGAACATGTACAGGTTGCCGAGAACAAGAAGCACCTCCAAGACCTTCTTCAAGGAGATAACCGTGGATTAATCGTTACCATGATTCACAAGTTCGAGAACATGCCTGAAAAAATCAATCTCAGAAGCAACATTTTTGTTCTCGTAGACGAAGCCCACAGAACGACTGGCGGAGACTTAGGCAACTACCTGATGGGCGCCCTACCAAATGCTTCCTATATTGGCTTCACAGGGACTCCAATCGATCAAACTGCTCATGGAAAAGGAACATTCAAAGTCTTCGGATTAGATGATGCACCTCACGGCTACCTCGACAAGTATGGCATAGCCGAATCCATAGAAGATGGAACAACTGTAAAACTTCACTACACACTAGCTCCAAATGAACTGAGACCGGACAGGGCACTACTTGAAAAGGAATTTCTGCTTCGCGCTGAAGCTCAGGGCATAAGTGACGTTGAAACCCTAAATAAAATCTTGGACAAAGCGGTTAATCTCAAAAACATGCTCAAAAGCCAAGAAAGAATCCATAATGTCTCAGTATTCATCGCAAAACATTTTACAGATTACATTGAACCCATGGGTTACAAAGCTTTCCTTGTCGCTGTGGATAGAGAAGCGTGTGCATTATACAAAAAAGAGTTAGACAGGTTATTGCCCAAGGAATATTCTGAGGTAGTGTACAGTCCAGTTCACAACGATTTGCCCCCATTAAGTGATTATCACTTAAGCGAAGAACAAGAAAAAATCATAAGGAAGAATTTTCGCAAGCCTGATGTCAACCCAAAAATCCTCATTGTTACCGAAAAACTGCTTACCGGCTTTGATGCTCCCATTTTGTACAGCATGTACCTGGATAAGCCAATGAGGGATCATGTTCTCTTGCAAGCCATTGCCCGAGTAAACAGACCTTATGAAGATGATAGCAGAAAAAAGCCAAGTGGATTTGTTCTTGATTTTATTGGATTGTTTGATAAGCTTGAGAGTGCATTATCCTTTGATTCAGCCGACATCGGGGACATTCTAAAAGATATTGAAGTACTAAAACAACGATTCTCAGAAATGTTAACAACCGCTAAAAACAGCTATTTGAGCCTGATTAAGGGGCAATCAAGAGATAAAGCCGTAGAAGCCCTTTTGGAGGCTTTTAGGGATGAGGATAAACGGGAAACGTTCTATGAGTTCTTTGATGAACTATCACTAATTTACGAAATGCTGTCGCCCGATGCTTTCCTGCGACCATACATAAACGACTATGACACGCTAGCCCGAATGTACAACATCCTAAAAGAAGCCTACGACCCTAACATAATAATTGACAGAGAATTTACGAGGAAAACAGCACAACTTGTTAGGGATAACACGAAATGCGGGGAGATTAAATCAAGCCTTGAAATCTACGAAATAAACGAACACACTTTAAGAAAACTACAGGAGAGCAATGCCTCTGACACCGAGAAAGTGTTCAATCTCTTAATTAGCATAAAAAAGATGGTTGAAAACGAAGCAACCACCAGCCCCTATTTGCATTCGATTGGTGAAAAAGCGGAACTTATCTCAACCCTCTACAAACAAAGACAAATAGATACCCAAGACGCCCTGCAAAGGGTAAAGTCAGAAATCGAGGAAGCAAATAGAGCCAAGAAAGAACAAGCAGAAAGCAACTTGCCAAAAGAGCTTTTCTCAGTCTATTGGATATTGAAAACCGACGGAATCCAAGAACCTGAAGAGAAAGCATCGAATATGAAGCCAATCTTCGAAAAATACCCTCATTGGGCAACAAGCGAAGAACAAGAACGAGAACTAAAACAAGGAATAAACCAAATATTCATAAAATCAAAGATTGCCGTTAAGAAATCTGTAGAATTAACCAACAAAATCCTTTCCATAATAAAGGGTGCATGATAATGGTTTCAGCAAGTGAATTTAAAAAAGAAGTATCAAACTGGGCACAAGAACTAAACGTTACCCCAAAAGAAGTGCACCTAAGAGATATTAGCAATAAATGGGCAAGCTGCTCAAGCAAAGGAAGGCTCACATTTTCTTACGCACTACTAAATGAAACAGATGAAAATAGGTCGAAAGTTATAGTTCACGAGCTTCTTCATTTGAAATATCCTAATCACGGGAAGATGTTCAAAACACTCTATAACTCGTATTTGAAGAAAGCTGGAATTAATTGCTCAATTAATGACATCAGCTTCGCTAAAACCGCCTGAAATCTTAGTAGGAAACTAAATGCTTGGAGAATGATTGTTTTATTAATGTCATCAAGTACTCAAGCCCATCGCTGTTTCCAATAATAACTTGATAATCGCCGTTACCCCAATGACCAACCTTAGATACATCAATAGCCATATTTTTCGGATCTTTCAATTCCCCTTTTGTCAGGTTAATCCACAATTTTAAACCCGACTTTCGAGGTCGAACATCAACAAAATTAGTGCCTATTACAAAACCAATATAGAGTTTTCTGGGTCGAACTTCAATGTTATAGCCGAGGGCAAGAATCCTCTCTTTTAATGCTTGATATAACTCGACTGTTTCTTTCGGCAAACCGTCTAAAAGATCCTCTTCCGTGTAAACCTTAATCTCTCGGCTCACCTTTTGAATAATTTCGCTTTTCGGGCTAATCTTGCTGATTGATTCGCTTGTTTCAGGCGACTTCAACTGGTTAAAAAGCAAAGTTTCATTTGCAAATTTGGTTACTTCCCACAACTCGATCGGTAAATCTCTGAAATTGATTGCTTGTTTTTGGTATTTCGTAAATTGGGGAGATACAAAAACAACTTTGGACTGAGACCAATCGATGTCATCACGTTTGAGGACTTGGCTTTTGCATTCATTATATTCAAGGATAAACTCTGCCTTGTTGTTCATCAATAACGCAAGATAGGCGTAGCCTTGGTCAATTAAGCTAAAACTTTGATCAATCTTGTATTCGATTATAACGAAAGATTTATTTTCGTTGTCAAAGGCAAGGGTATCAATTCTAAGGTTACCCAGTTCAAATTCTGATTTGACAAACTCGAAGCCGAACACTTCTTTGAGGCTAGATTCTGTGGTGCGCTGGATGTCTTTACGCTCGCTTTTGAACGGAACTTCTTTGACTCTTTCAAGCCTATCACTCTTTATCGAAAACAGCGGCATAATGGTAAATGAGGTTGTTTCTTTAATAAAACTTCGCACTTGACGAAATTGATTCTAGTGTGAGTTCCAGAAAGCCTAAACTGCAATTTGTATTCACTGGTAATCTTAGTTTTGTAAAAATCGAGAAAAGTTTTTCATTTGTTTTAATTTATTCTTTTTAGAAGACCCCAAGTCTCTTATTGTGTTTACGATCATAAGTAATTCGGCTGGCGTATTAAAATGGGAAGCGAGAGCCAAAAAAAACTTGCACTTCGCCCTTATCAAATGAAAATGGTCAATGCCATATTGAAGGCTTCATCTTCGAAAAGCAGAAGTCTTCTGGCAGTGGCGGTAGGCAGTTGGGCGAATAGTATCTATAGCGTATGCCCTCAACGAGCTTTTTAGGAAGAAAGAGATTAGACGAGCCTTAATTGTAACACCGATAAGCGAGCTTCGGGACCAATTCATTTACATCCTAAATCAATATTCTTCAGAATATGCACGTATTCTGAAGATAGACAAGACATCTAAATTGGAGCAGATCAAAGACGAGCAAATGCCAGCTACGCTGGTCACTACACTGCGAATGTTTAGACAAGTTATGGGTCACAAGCTTGCCTCTTTCGACATTGTTTTTATTGACGACTGCCAGAATCTTTCAGTAAACGATTGGCACCTTGTTGACAAACTTAAAGCTCCAATAGTTGCATTCACTTCGATGCATCCCCTAACTCTTAGTTCAAGAATATCCGCTTTTTTCGAAAAAAGAGCGCCTGATTACTCTTATGGAATTTCTTCAGTAAGACTGAGGGACATTGCTGAGATTCAAGTTGGTGCTTCCTATGCTTCATCAGAGTTGCTAAAAGAAGGTAAATGGAAGTTTGTTAGACCTCGGGATATTAAAAACGGCGCTGTGGAGATAAATACATATATTTCGACAGATGCCGCCAAGAAGAAAGTCAACAAAGCTCTAAGAATCGGAGATATAGTTGTACAAAATATTTTTAGTTTTGGAAAAATGGCCATTATACGGAGAAAGAACCTCCCAGCTATAGCTTCTCAAAACTTGTTCGTAATCAGATCAAAGACTATAGCGCCAGAAATCCTCTTTGAATATCTTCATAGCAAAGTGGTCGTAGAGGCTTTCCGCAAACAAATGGGTGAGCTTTCTCATGGTGCGCCAATAAGACACATTAGCGTAAGAGATGTTGGAGAAATTCCAGTACCCCTTCCTTTCTCAAAAAAACAAATCGCTGAATTTGGTTCTCTCAAACGTCTCAAAGACGCAAAAGATCTTGAAAAGGCAAGGAATGAGCTTGTACATCTGAGGGAAGCATATAAGCAATTTTCTGAAAGTGAGGAATGATCATGCCTTCTCCTATATCCTCTCAGCAAGACATAGCATCTGAAGTAGTACTAAGTCGTCTCGATGAACTGGAAAAACTTGTGCGCTACCTAACCGAGGAAAAAGAAAAGAACTCAGAAATTGCGGAAAGAAACGAGATAATCATAACAAAGGGTCAAATGAACAGAGCAGAAAATGTTATAGAAAAATGGCTGTCAGAACTTTCTGGAAATGTGATCGCTGAGCTAGATTACATAGACAAAACTACTTTTGGATATTTAGATTGCGTGCCTAAAAAGTGCGGTATAAGGATAATTACCTCTAACCCAAAAGAGTTCGACAAATATCTTAACAAGGTGGAAAAATGCTCGAGAGACCGACCTCATTTTGAAATTATCACAATCGACAAAATTCATCAGAGATGGATAGGTTCCAATGACTCATTTTTCATAGATATAGGCGCGGACCTAAAAACGGATTCATTAGGGCATTCAACGCATGCTATGCGGAAACTTCTGCCAGAATTTTTCCGTGAAGCTGCGAATCACTTTGAGACACTTTGGGCAAACCCCGAAAGCGAGCTTAAGAAAACCTTTGGAAATGACTTTTCGAAACGGAAGATTTACCCAAAATAAGTCATTCTTTGATAATTTTCAAAATAACATTCACGTACCAATTCGATTTTTCAGTTTAAATTATATTTCAGTACAACATTTATGAAAATTAGCAAAAAGTACTTTAGCTGAGCCTGTTGAAAAAGAACTTGGTTATACAAATGAACTTTGGCAGTCACGACGAAGGTATCCTTGCAAAAATCCGTCTTAAAAACAAAAACGTCAGCGCCTTTCTCAATGACTTAGAAAGATTTGATGCAATTCTTAAAGAGGCATATGAACTTGACAAGAAAGCAGGAACATGGAGTAATCGAGACTTTTCCTATCACCAAAAAGCTCACGAGAAGATTGCAGATGCCTTAGTTCTTTTTGTTGATTCAACTCAATGGCTGTTAGATAAGCAAAGTTCGAAGAAGATGAAAGAAGAAAGCTTTGATGCTGAAGTCTACGAAAAGTGGATTGAGACTTGCAAAAAACTATTGAATGCATTGTGGCAAGTAACCGGAACTTACACTAATTATAGAAATTCTCTCGGAATGAGTAATGGTGATGAAAATATAGCGAGTATTTTTCGAGAAGCTCGAAGGCAAGTTCCGCAAAATTCTGAATACATTAAAGATCCAGCCTTTATCCATTTTTCAGACGATTTCCGAAAAGCGGCATTACTTCTTTTCGATAATGGACAAATAGAGCTGGCAAGGAGATTTGCTTTGATCTCTGCAATTGAAGACATATGGGATACTGAATGGCGGGATGCTATTGATGGGCTGACGGCAATTTACTTCAGATATTATTGGGCAAAAAACTATGATAGAGCAGTACCTGAATTAATAAAAGTTCTTAGATGGCTGTACGCAGCCTACTCAGAATGGAAGGAACAAGAACGCACTGATTTGCAGATTGACGAACTCCAATCGTACTTGGTTTCCGACTGGGATATAGTGAATGAGCAGCTTCGAACTCTGATTCTAAATTTTTGGGAACAAACAATAAATCGGAAGCCTGAACTTAGCAATGATGAGTTTATTTTTTCTCGGGTTATAGACAGGCTAGTTCAGAGAAGAGAATATGATAAAGCATTCAAGTTGGTTGAGAAAAGAATAAGAATTATATCCGAAGAGTCTGGACATCAGGAGAACTTTAGAACACTTGCAAAGATGGCTAAGCTAGGTTTTTCATTAAAGGATCATGACTTGAGTGCGGTTTTGAGATCTAATAATGAACTGAAGGCAAGTTACTTGGAAAATCGTGTTTCTGAGTTGGCTAAATGCATGGGCTTTTTAGAATTGGGAGATAGATTATGGGATTACAAGAATCCCGATTTAAGTACTTTTATGGGTAAAACGAAAACAGTTGAAGTCGATGTGAATCGGTACAAGTTAGAATATTGTTCAGGGAAAGAGAGGAAAGTCTTCTTTCTTGCGGAGTGCAAATGGAGAAATAAACCCACAACTGTGAAAGATTTAGTATTCTTTCAAGCAAAAGTCATCGATTTCTTTCAACAGCAAAGGATTCAAAACGCAAATTACCCTAAAAAGTTGGCATCACAAATGGGGGCGATATGGTTTGTTAGCATTGGCGGATTTGCTCCAGATGTTCTAAAGAGAAGATTTGACATAGGCAATTCTTGCGTAGAATTAATTTCTCGACAGGAACTCAATGAATTATTAGAAAGAAACGGGCAACAAGCTCAATTTTAAAGTCAAGATTGACCATTTTCGGAAGCTCATCCCTGACAAAAATTGTTCTTTTAAGAAGGCATGTAATCACACACGTTTATTTTTTTTAACGAAACTCAAAATAGCATCATAACTCCTTATTAGTTTTTGCATTAGGGGTTTGATTCATGTCAGCAAAGGAGCAAGCGAAAAAAGGACTAGATAGCGCTTTCGTTTTAGGCTATAATTACTCTTGGATACGAGATAAACTTGTCATTAATAATTTGATCTCTAAAGAACTTGACTCTTTCTTAAAGCTGTTATATGAAAAGACACACGTTAGGTTTAGAGAGGACGAACGAGCAGATTTTTTAATAATGCTTCAAGCTGAAAGTATCACAATGTGTGTGAAGTACTGCGAAGATCTAGCAGCCATATCCATTGCATTCGGAAAAGGGCACTTCCAGATTAACGATACATTGAAAGACTATCAAACAAGAAATATCAGAGATTTTTTTAACAAGATCAGTGACTTTGATTATACTTATTTTCAAAATATTCTCGGTTACCCCAAGATAGAGGAAATCAAGTGTACTCAACAAAAAGATTTTATTAACTCCATCGAAAGGGTTAAAAAATACTATTCTGAAGCAAAAGCGTTTTATGATAAAAACTATGACCTCTATAATTGCTATAAGCACGGATTAAGGCTTATGCCCGTAAATGCTGATGACGGCGGACATGAACTTCTAAAATTTCCTTCAAAAAGAAACAAGGAACTAGAAATAGAAGTTTTTGGAAGCAATGAACTTGCCGAAGAATATTCAAAGGCCCTGAGTGTCACTGGGACAATTTTTACGCTCTTGGAAGTTATATTCCTAAATCACCGTGCGTGGTATTTTGAGAACAAAGGCAACTATGAATGCAATGTACTTTAAGCGACCTTCGATAACGGCGATGTGCAATTCAGTTAATCGAGGCAGGAAAACGAAGTTTTAAGAGCTTATTTTTGCGAGCAAGCTGTTACTTTGCAAATATGTTTTGAAAGCCTAAGGTACAACATATTGCAATGAGACCGTAACTCGTTTTCTACTGAGACTGCCCCTTATTTCGTTGTTTATTCTCGTGTCGCCATTACCTCTGCTTGCATGCCCAAACCGGGATACCTTCCAGTTCCCTAAGCTTCCTCGTATTATCTGAGGGTTGCTCGTTAGGATGTAGAAGGGCATTTTGGTTTGGGAAGTGTAAAGCTCAGCTACGAAGTTTAATAATCGTTTGCCGACACCTATTCCTTGATAATCCGGTAGAACCACCAATCTGCTCACCCGATAATATTTTCCTCTCATTCGGATGGAAACAACCGCTATGAACGCGATGGGCTTTTCCTGATAGACTGCGCAATAGCAACGTGCGGTTGACGGTAGAGAACCGTTCAGATAGTGATAGTTCCGAAACATCTTCCAAAGGAGAGGGCCGCACCGATAAATTTGGAGGTTAACGGGCGGCCGAGTTCTTTTTTTCGGTCAAACTCCATTGTGTCTGTGCAAAAGACCCAGTCTGGTTCCAACCAGTCGACTACGTCGTAGTGGCAGGTTACAGCTATGAACTTCTTTTTGGACCTGCGAACAGCCTTGCTAATTGCATAAGCGCTAACTTTGGCAATCTCTCGATCAACCACACTTGTGAACTCATCAAACACGAGTTGAAGCTGGTTAAGGCAAAGCGCCCGTGCAATATCAACACGCATCTTTTCCCCCTGGCTCAGGCAATCATAACTTTTCAGCCAATCTGGAGGGGAAGCAAAACCCACACTACAAAGTGCTTTTGTTATTTCTCCAGTTTCAAGTTCTTCTGGAAAATCATCAAGCACGCACTTATGCGAATACTCAAACCCTCTAATGTATGCTTCAGGAAAAAGTTGCTTAGCAATACTAGTCTTGCCAGAACCACTGCGACCAACTATAACACTAACTTGCCAATCAAAATCCTCTAATGGCAAAGAACCGGCAAAACGCTTCTCCAACTTCACATCAGAAAGCGTATAGCTACCAACCACGCTTTGCGCTCTAAAGCTATCAACTTGATCCCACTTTTTCACAATGTCAAAATCCGTAGTTTGTATCCCTCCACTTTTAGCTTCTCAAAAATGCTTTTTTGGTCAGATTCATCTCTACATTCCACAATTATCTCGTAAGTTGCAGGGATTGTGATTGAGGACTCACGATCCAAAAGTTCCTGCGGGAGCCTTTCGCCAACAGAAGTTAAAAGCGCTTTCAAACCATCTTTTTCTCCCTCCTCAATTATGCGCATGTATTCCGCTGCATCAAGTTCTTTGTTATGTTTGCCCTTGAGTTTGTTTAGAATCTGCCTTAGCATTCGCCTGTCCACGTCGGTTACTGGTAAACGAAGCACCGGAGCAAAAAACTCGCCATGATTCAGGCAGACTTTTCCCCTTTGTTCGCCATCAAGATAAATCCCATCTTTGTTAGTTACTATGGGGTAAGCCCATCCGTACTTTTGCAGGCTGTTCCAAATTTGTTCTTGCTGCTTTAGCGTTGTAATATTTGGGTTGGCTTGATCCGGCTCTAAAAGACGAATATCTTCCAGCAGCGCCAAATAAGCGTCCGGCACTTTAATTGTTGTTCTCTTTTCCAATTTGCCTTACCTCATTTTTTTGTTTCTTGACTGTTTTAGTTTTCGGAGTTATATCACGCTGGAAATCTTCTCTATCTTTCTTTGACCATTTGCTCACTTTTTTCATACAGTCTATCCAATTTTCCATAAAGGTGTTGAAGTGGAATCTGAAAAAGAACTGGTCAACCTCATCAAGCATCATGGCTCTTGGCATGGTAAAAGTAAACAGCTCTGTTACTCGGCTGATTAGTATATGGTTTGCTTTCACGATTATGTCCTTGTTTTCCATCACTGCTTCATGTGTCCACTTGCCTTGGTACTTGTCATCGAGCTCAAAGCTTTTCAGAAGCACAAACTGCTCAGCTTCAGTGAAGGAATGAAAATCTATTTTTACGCCCTCAGACGGTGTTGGTTTTAGCTTCACAGAAAGCTCTTCAATTCTCTTGGTTAATTGTGAAGGCTTCATGATTCTTGCTCCTTGCCTTCGTTTTGTTTTTGAAGTGTTGGTGGAGGGTATCTTTTCAACCGAAAAACCATGTCTAACATTCCCATTTCCTTGCGTTCCGCGAAAAGCGCATCCCGCTTTTCCTTCGGCATTTTACGGAGTTGGTCAACTTGGTCTAGCCAATCAAGCATGAAATTGTGGAAGTATATTTTGAAATACCACTCTTCAAGCTCGTCACAACACAACGAGGCTGGCATTACGTAAACAAACAGTTCTGTGGCTCGCCTCGCAAAAATCTCCAAGCCCTTACTCCACAAATCCGCGTTCTTCTCAATAACGTCACGGGGCGGACGCCCCGGAGAGTATTTGTCAATAATTTCGTCAACTTCTTCAAAGAGCATTCTCTCTGCTTCAGTTAAGCAGTTAAGATCAATTCTTGTCTCTGACTCAGCTGAATCATCAATCTGTTCAGACAAGTTGCCTACTCGTCGGCTTAGCTGCCATGGCTTCAAGGCACAAACACTCCTTTAGACGCTTTATCCTCTAATTCCTTTAAGCGGCTAAGAAGTTCAGGTAAAACCGCCGTCTCATTCAGCAGCGAATTAGCTCTCAACATGATATTCAAAGCTCCCAGCTTAGCCAACTCGTTAGAAGCAGTTAGGAAACGCAGGCTCGCTTGCCGGTAAATCTGTTCATACCTGTTCATGACCTTCAACAAAACTTCGTTAGGCTTAACCTCGCCCTGCAAAATCGGCTGCCAAGATGCTCGGCTCTCAAAATCACTGTATATAGTACGCTTAGAGCACGCGTTTTTCAGGCTTAATTCCTTCACAATCTCGGCTTGCGAGAAGCCTAATCCTTCAAGCTTTAGCAATTCTAAGCGTCTATTGACCGTTTCCAGCTTTGGCTGTCCCCCTTAAAGTGCAGTTTTTCTTCACACCGATTGCTTCCAAGATGGGATCTGAATTTAAGACAACGCCAACAGCTTTAGAAAGCAAGCTGTTTAAGACAACACAAAGCAAGACAACGTTTGCTATATTGTAGCAATCAGCAAATAAAACTTTTGATTGATGTTTTGATTTAACCGAAAAACGACGCTAATTGCGCCTGCTTTATCTCTGATTTGGCTTTAGCCTTCTTCTGAGGCTCTGATAATAACCCCAGCTTCTCTAGCAAGTAAAGGCAATTCTCTGGAGCATAACCATGATAGTGATTATTGAAAAATCCATAAACCTTTTTAACGGATTTGCTTGTCTCCTCAACTTTCGGCACCCATTTATCTATTTCTTCTTTTGAGTAACGATAGTCAAACCAGATTTTTTCGCCTCTTCCGTGCCATCGGAAATAAGCAAAGTCAGCCGTCAAATGGACTTCAGGAGGCAGTAATGGTTCATCCACAATAGTGTAGGCTACCTCGTACTTTTTGAGCAAAGCCCAAGTCTCATCCCTAATCCAAGATAAGTTACGGAACTCAACCGCGTATCTAAATGAAGGATCAAGCAATTTGAAAAACGACTCAAGATTATCTAAATTACAATCGCATTTTGGCGGCAACTGGATAAGAAAGCAAGCAAGCTTCCCGCCTAATTGCAATGGGCGCATTAAATCAAAATAGACGTCTAAATCAGTTTTGACATCGCTCTTCAAGCCCAACCGTTTGTCATGAGTTATTAGTTTGGGCATTTTAGCGGTAAACACAAAATCAGAGGGGGAATACTTTAGCCACCCCATAACGGTTCCTTTTGAGGGATTACGATAGAAGGTTGAATCAATTTCCGCAATCTTGAAAATGCGTGAGTAAGCGCGAAGCTTTCTTTTTTCGCCTTTCTGGTAGAATGGTCCCTCCCATTCGTTGTAACTCCAGCCGGAAGTTCCCAAAAAAATATTCTGCGTGCTCAAATAACCACTCTTAACTCACTCATTACTTCATTCAAACTAGAATATGTCTTATCAGGTATTTTGATCAGGACTTCAGAGAGATGCACTCGCCTATCTTGCGACGCATCGATAACTTTCCAGCCCTGCTCAACAATAAGCTCGGATTTTGTTATAGGGAACTTTGCATCTTCAGCTAAAACAGCTTTTGCGGAATCAGCACCGGTGAAAGCTGTAACAGGAATAAAGCTGCCTGTTCTCTTGTACTCTTTGAATCTTACGGCATCGCTGTTCATTCTCACGCCATGGTAAGACAATATCACTGTCTTGGATCTGGTAGCTTGAGCTTTTTGATCGATTTCTACCAGTTCACTATCGGCGAATTGGTAGATGTTTTGCTGTCCTTTTCCAAACAATCGTGAATATGTAACGTCTGAGTTGTAGCTTGGGTTTTCCTTTGATAAATCTACACAATGGATTATGCCAAAGTCTTCCATCAGGTTAGTGACTGTTGGAGTCATTGGCGCTCGGTACTCCCAAACAAGCTTTATTCCATCTAAATTCAGAGAGGAGAAAAAATCTTTAGCCCGATGCAGATTTTCTGATTCAATGACGTATTTGGCTGGCGTTTCTAAAACCAGGTATTGGCTTCTAAGCACATCACAATACGACCTTGTTTGATAAAATATCTCATACGCCTCATTTACGGGTCTGAAGCCGACTTTGTGAGTCAGGTTTTGATGACATCTAACTGAAAAAGTGAAATCTTCAGGCACCATTTTCCGCCATGCTTCAACCAGTCGAATATCTGGGAACTCATAGAAAGTATAGTTAACCTCTACAAAATTGAAAACTTCCGAATAAGCTTTTAGAGAAGTTTTGTTTGGAACGTTGAAGTAAGCCCAACCACCGGTTCCAACAAGAAAATCAGGCAACACACTGACCCACTTATTCTTTTACACATTTGGATTTATTAGATTATAGCTAAACAACTTTCTAAATTAGTTTTACAGCTTGAAGAACGGACAGAAAGGCACAATAGCGAATGATATTAGCGGTGAAGCACAAAGTGGCCACAAGCACCTTCCAGTGATTTTTCAAAACTTTCAGGTCTGTAACATTCCGTAATCTTCATCATTGATGAGTCCATGTCTAATTATTTGACATATGTAACAACTTCAGATTTCTAATAATTTACTCTCATCTGGAAAATTATGTATCTCATCATTTTTTAGTTGTTATAGTGGTCTCTTCGTTAAAAACATCTTCTTTCCAATCTTTAAAAGTCGTTTCCAAATTCTCACGAGTTATTTTTGAGTTTTTAATTATGGCTGAGAGGATATTTGTGTATTCATATCCAAGCTCTCTCAAACCTTCCAGAATAAAAAATGAGAGAATAAGTACTGTTATGAGAATCGAAACCCAAATAACGATTTCTGCATTATCGTATTGCAGAAATGAGACACTGGGAAAAGTACATAAAGCGATAAATCGCCCCAGTATTCCAATTATGCCACCTATCCATAGAGCGAAAATGCTGGATGACAGAAGAACATAATTGTCATACCGCCGGGTTGCGTAATCACTAAGACCCCGCATACCGCTTTCAGTGTGTAATTCAGAATGCAAAATGTAATCATAAATTAAGAGGATTTCCGCTTTTTTGATTCCATCTTCTATTTTTAAGCCATATTTTTTACTCAACTTTTCTTTCGGGATAATTTTCCAGAGTTCTACATTTCGAAACCAAATCCACCACGGTTGTGTGACAAGAAAACCAAGAGCTGGACTACCGAGTAAGGCTAAAACTGCGCCTAATAGAGAGGTATCAGTTTGCTGATTTAATAATTTGAACAATGGAACTGCGTTGATAGAGACGATTATCATTAAGAAAGATGTGCCTGGAATAAGGTATCGATTTGAAAAGTAACCTCGCTCAGACATAATTTATGATAGAGAAACTCGTCTATATTATATTTGAGGTCATCTCCGGAAAACTTACTAAATTGTAAATCTCGGAAGTCTTTAGTCCTTTCGGACCCCCATTAATAGAGTTTCCAAAAAAAGAGAAAGTGGCTGCGTAGAATAAGGAGAATTGGCGATGTCGCCAGCCGACTGGGGGTTCAAATCCCACCCCCTGCACTTTTTGCTTATTTTCTGCTAATCTCTTGCTGTTTTCTTGCTTCTTCGCAAATAAAGAGTAAGGTACATTCACTTTGGTTGGGGTTCAAACTTCAAGGTCCATAATTAAATCGAACTCTGAAGGGTTCAAATCCCATAGAGACTTTCACTATTTAAGGTTCAGACCTCAAATGGATTCAGATCTCATTTTTGACGATTGGCAGCAGTTTTTTTCAGTTCAAGCAATGTTGCTCACATCAAGTATAGGCATTTTCCCTTTTTCGGTCTTCTTAGCTGACTACTTTTCTGAACAGGTACAATGTGGCGCCGAAAGTCACAATTGCAATCAGCCCGATTACAGCGTAAGCGGAGGCAAACGTGCCCCAGGTCAACCCGCCTTCGACTAAGCCCCTTGTTACGTTAGCGACATAACTTAATGGGTTGTAGTCAGATACGGTGCGCGCCCAAAGAGGCATGATCGTTGTGGGAAAGAGAGCGCTGCTAATAAAAATAAGTGGAAAAGCCAAAAGATTGCCCACGGCGGATAGCGTTTCAGCCTTCTTTGTCTTCAAGCCCACGGCAAGTGCGAGCCCTGACCAAGCGAATCCGAAGAATGCAAAAGTAACTAGAATAAGTAAGAGTCCTAGAAGTCCGGTTGCAATGCTTAAACCCAGCAGCATTGCCACTCCAATTATTATAGCTGACTGAACCATGAGCACGAGCAGGTCGTTCATCAAACGACCAAGCAAAATTGCCGCTCTGCTCGCAGGAGTTAAAAGCACCTTCTGAAGAAAACCCGAGTTAAGATCATTCACAATCGACATGCCCGACCCAAGCATACCAAGAGTAGCATTCAACACCAATACGCCAGGCGTAAGGTAAGCAAGGTAACTCCCGGACGGTCCCAGAAAAACGCTGAGTTTTTGCAGCAACTGCGAAAAAAGCAGCAGAAACAACAATGGCTGGAAAAGGTTGATAAACAGTAGAGTAGGGTTTCTCCATAGTTTTGTTAAAGCTCTTATGAACAAGGATTGACTGTCATAAAATAGTGTCATTTGTTAGTTACCTCACATTAAGAATGCTTCGGTGGTTTTTCTGCCGAGTTCTTCAGGTCTTATCCTTCTGCCTGTATGGTGCAGGAAAACATCGTCAAGTGTTGGAGAGGACATGTTCAAAGAAGTTGGTCTTATGTTGTTGCGATCCAAGACTGTAACTACGTCAGCTATTATTTTCGTCCCCATTCTTCGCCTGGACAACAATACCGCCGTCTGAATCAGTAACATCCACTACTCCTGGAATTCCTTGCAAAATCCTTTTCGTTTCGGATCTCAACAAGGAATCTTTTGGGTTCTTAAGTGAAAGAGTTATGGTGTCATGTCCGATTGCTTGCTTGAGTTCTGCGGGCGAACCACCAGCAACAATCTTCCCGTGGTCAATTATTGAGAGTCGCCGGCAGAGCCTGTCTGCCTCCTCCAAATACTGAGTCGTCAAAAATATTGTAATGCCTTCTTCCCTGTTTAGCTCATCCAAGTAATCCCATATTGACGCACGAGACTGAGGATCAAGCCCAGTCGTCGGCTCATCAAGGAAAAGCAATTTAGGCTTATGAATTAGGGCAGATGCGAGGTCAAGTCTCTTCTTCATGCCCCCAGAGTATCTTCCTGCTGGTTTGTCTGCGAATTCCTCAAGTTGAACCATCTTCAATAACTCTGTTACGCGACTTTCAAGGGCGCTTCCATGCATCTGTTCTAAACGGCCTTGGAGCCGAAGGTTTTCTTTACCCGTTAGGTCGACATCGATAATTGTTTCTTGGCTCAGAACTACGATGACTTTTCGGATTTCCTTTGGCAATTTTTCTAAATCGTAACCAGCTACTTGCACGTGCCCTGAAGTCTTTCTGAGAAGTGTGGTGAGGATTTTGATTGTGGTGCTTTTTCCTGCGCCATTCGGTCCCAGAAACCCAAAAAACTCGCCCACTTTTACATTAAAAGAGATCCCCTCAAGTGCTCTTGTTCCGTCAGCATAGACCTCTACGAGGTTTTCGACCGAAATAATATCCAATGGTTCCATTTCTTTTTTCACTTCACTTAATTTTCTAATACATAGACATCGTTTCGGATTAAGCTTATAGCGAATGCACTCGCTTTTTCATAAAGTATTTAGGGTGCCAAGCCAATTCCTATCCTATGCGCAGACTCGTCTTAGAGTTATCGATAAAAGACCAAATCAAGAAACTAAAGGACCTAGAAAACCTAAAGGATGTTGACAAATCTGAGTCAGAATTTCCGAATCAAGAAATAAAATCGCTTGAAATTCCGCCGGGTTTAAAATTGCTTGATATGCTGCAAAAGATAAAATCACTTGAGATGCTGCACGTTCTCAGATTTGATCAAGACGAATTCGCAGCCATATTCAAGGTGGAAATAAAAGATCCGTCTTTCAACATTGAAGACCTATTTAATAACAAAGAGATGGCTCATGGCGCCAAGGTTGAACTACACCTTTTAGAGAAGGAAAAGGAAGGAACATGCATCTACTTTATGAAGGGAAAGCCTCCTCACTCAAGTCCTGAAGCGAACAGCAAAAAACTTAGTATTTACCCATTTATGCCATTCAGTTTAAGAGATGGAAAAGTAAGGGTTACTTTGCTTGGAGATAATGACCAGATGAAAGAGGCTCTTGAATTTCTCGAAAAAGCAGGAAATTTTAAAGTGATTTCACTTATGGATGCAAAATTTTTGCCTAGTTCACCAGTTAGCCGCTTAACTGAAAAACAACGGGAAGCAATTATTTTAGCGTTCAATTTAGGGTATTTCGATACACCCAGAAAGATAAGTTCAGAGCAGCTTGCAAATAAGCTGGGTCTTGCGAATTCCACTTTGGCAGTGCATCTTAGGAGAGCCGAACGCCGCTTACTCGCTGAAATGTTAAACGAATAACACCAAGATAGTCACTTGACCAATCACAGGGATTCTCACAAGAAAGTAGTTATTGAAGCTAATTTCTTGCGATCTGCGGATCCAAATTCCCACCGGTTCACTTTCAAAGATTTGGTGAACATATCTCGTGGTTAAAGCAATTACTTTCTCGCGTTAAATTTAGACGGGGGTTTAGATCTAACCCCATGCACCTTTATAAGCAAAACGTATGGGAGTTCCAACGAGTGAGGGCTTGGCTAAAGTTTGTGTTTTCTGAAGATTTTGGCACATTTGGCGCGGTCACGCTTGCTCGGCTAAAAAATTTCAAGCATGGCAAATCAAAAATAATAGTTGTAACAATAATTATGTCGTTGAGGTTTTAGAATGGAAGAATATGTTAAGGGACCTGCACCTGACCGTTGGCATTGGAATAAAAGCTGCACGCAATATCCTCGTGAAGTCATCCAAAGGCGTTCAACAAGACCGAACTCTGACCTCTGCGATGAATGCTTGGACATAGAGAAGCGAGCGCAGACCCATCGTGACCTATCGCGTTTCAAAGAAGTAAGTGAAATCATGAGTCGAGACATAGTCACAATAGCCCCTGAAGCGTCAATGGCTGAGGCTGCAGGAATCATGGGCGAGAAACACATCGGAAGCCTGATTGTAACCAAGTATAATACGCCTGTGGGCATAGTCACTGAAAGGGACTTGCTCAGCAAAGTTTTTGCTTTGGGAAAAGACCTTAGAGAGGAAAAAGTTGAGGCTTTAATGTCGTATCCGCTAATTACGATATGTCCGACAGTCAAGATAAAGGAAGCCGCTCAGATGATGGTTCAAAAGAAGGGCAGACTCGCGGTGTTTGACTGCGGAAAACTCGTTGGAATTGTAACGGCGTCGGACCTCACCAGGAGCCTTCCCGATGTTCCTGAAACCGAGGCCAAAGTCGATGACTTCATGACTAAACAAGTCGAGAACGCTGACGAGAAAACCCCAGTAGCAAGCGTAGCCAAGATGATGGGAGAGAAGCGCATCGGCAGCGTCATAATCACAAGCAAAGGTGAACCGTTTGGGATTTTCACGGAGCGAGACTTGTTAAGCGCCTTCTTGGTTAAAGACAAGCCGCTAACCACCGAAGTGGGTAAAGAAGCCTCATCACCCCTAATCACCGCCCTTGTTGGAACAAGCGTTCACCACGCCGCAGTCACAATGGCAATGAAACACATTAGAAGGCTGCCCATTACTTGCAGTGGGAAGATAGTGGGCATCATCACGGCACGCGACCTAGTCGAGGCATATGCAAAATAACATCTCGTAGCACGTGCGACTAATGCTGAAGCCGCAGAAAAAAAGGAAAGAAGCTGCGGAGAAAACAAAATTGGCGATGACGTTAGCTTGTTTGGGGTTCAAATCCCACCCGTTCCACTTGAGCGCAAATGTTTGGTTTGGACTGTTTTAATGGTGTTTTCAGAGTCTTCTTGGCGGTTTTAATCATCGAACCAGCCCCTTAAGAAACTGGACTGGTTTTGAAAATTCGTTGTCAGAGGGACTGACCTCTAAACCTTCCGGGTTCAAATCGACACAGAATACTCATGTTAAAAGATTCATAAAAATGCAAAAGCGTAACGACGGTTTAAACGAACGCTTCAAGCTAACCCCCTGCACTTTTATAAGTAAAACTATATGAGGTGACTTTACGGAGACGTTTTTTGTTTTTCACTTGTTGAGCATTGTGTTTTCTAAACTTACCTTGATTTGTAGGTATATTATTGTCGAATGTCCGATAACAGAAGGCGATAGGTTTCTGTGCAACGGCTTTGACTGCAACCATTTCGGATATTGTTAGTTCTTCAATCATTCGCAAACTGTCGTCATGAAAAGCTAAAGGTAGAATTTAGAGGGCAAGAGATTGAGTTTAGCTTAACAATATCACGTTTGCAAATAACTTATATGATACTTGTGGTTTTATTTTAAGTTCGGGAGAAACGAACCATGAAACGCTTCATAGTCAACTCGAAAGTACCTCAAATCCAGATTAACAGGCTTACCTGCATCATAGGAAAAACCAACATCTTTGAGAGAACAGGTATTAAAGATATCTATTTGAAAACCTGTTATTGTTGTTCTCCTGAGTCGAACGCTGACGTGGAAAAAGCCCTCATCGAGTTTGAAGCCCCATCCAAAGAGGCTCTGGAAGCGGCGCTTCAGAAGATTGACTTC
>JBEKPG010000023.1:0-39148 GCA_049520955.1 Bathyarchaeia archaeon
ACGTCAATTTGTTTATCCACAATAGATATGGGTTTACCAATCAACTCATCTTTAGAGTAACCGTGAATTCTCAACGCTGCAGAATTAGCATCGACAATGATGGGAAGCTCATTCGGAGGAAATCTTAAAACAAAAATGTAATCACCTGCACACTCAAAAAGACCCCTAAATTTTTCCTCAGAATCCGAAAGAGCACGTTCAGTTTTCTTACGTTCCGTAATGTTGCGATTTACACCTAAAATTGACTCGGGTTCCCCATTGCTGTTCCGAAGAATTGTAAGATTAGCTTCGACCCAAACCGTTGAACCATCTTTGCAGGTGTTCTCCAATTCAAAACAGTTTGAAGCAATCTCACCAGTTTCTTGAAAACGACGCATGCCTTCAAGCATTAATTGAGCAGAAGATGGAGTCAGAGCTTCTAACATCGACTGCTTCATCGCCTCTTCGACAGAATAGCCCCTAAGCTGCAACACTGACGGACTAATATAAGTACAATGACCCTCCAAATCCGTCGTCCAAATTACATCTCGTGTGTTGTCTGCTAGTAGGCGATAACGTGACTCGCTCTCAATCAATGCTTTTTCGGTTCAATGAAGAGAACGCTGTTATTTTGCGTTAATTCACAAACCTCATTTAAACCGTATTTTTCGACTTTCACTTCATAAGAACCCTCTGCAAGTTCAGCAGTTACGTTACCATTATCATCGGTATTCATAGAGAGTACCAACTTTTCAAATGGAGCTCCATTTTTGAGATTTTCAGCCCATTGTTTGAGCGTTATTGCCGTCTTTTCCAATCTGAAAACTTGGACGTTAACATTCTTGATTGGTTTATTTCTTTGAAAACTAACCACTCGTACAACAAGCACGTAAGTCTTTTCTAAAGCGACAGCAACTTCTTGTGTGTCCAATACAAACCCTGAATAATTTTATTCTGTGACTTGTAGATTTAAGACTTTTTGGCTGTTTTGGTTGGTAGAAGTCCTATCTAAGAAAAAGGAAGACTGTTCTATTTCTTTAATGCTTCACGCATCCGTTTGATTTTTTCTTCGTCATCCGTATTCATTTTTCTCTCAAACTCGTTTCCTTCCGCCATTCTCTTGTTGTGCTGCTGTACGTGCTCGTTAGTGGAATTCACGAGCTTTTTTACCAACTCAATTATATCATTGATTTTGCTGGGTATGCTGAGAACATAAATGCTCATTCCTTCAAAATCAATTTGGGAGTCTAACGGTATCGGTTTTTTCCGTAATTCATCATTAAAGAAATCCTTCCAAACAGAATCAGGCACTGCGTCTAATAATAAATTAAACTTGAATGTTTCTTTAGTTTCAGGTACCTTTATTATTTCCAGCTTGTCAGAGTCGATAGGTCTTAGATTCACAACAATAGTTTCTGTTTTCATCGCTAACCCTCGTTAATTCTGAATAGATACAGTTTTAATTTAAGTCTTTTGAAACTGTTCCTTCTCTAGCGTTATTTTACTGATAATTGGGTATTTTAATCGGTCGTGGCAACATCTGTTATTTGCTTTGCGACTTTTGCTACTTAAAAATATCCACTTCAATTGGGCTCACCTCAAACTCCATGAACTAATTCTAAAAAGCCTTGAGGATCTTTTTAAAGAGCTATCGGTTCTTCAACACATATAAAGGATAAAGTAGCGCGCTTTAGTCTTCAGCTTTTTTCCAGTCGGATTCAAAACTTGTTTTTAGGACTCCGATAAAGTTGCAGTTGTTTGTCCAAAGCGAAGGACTTTCGCCCAATATAGTTTCTTTGGAGGTGGTAATCAATGTTTATTTATCATCAGACATGATGAAGTGAAAGGATGCCCGCAATTGAACAAACGGCAGGCATGATTGGGCACGATATTGTGAAGCATCTTTCTTGGTCTTTGTTGACAATACAACTGCACTTAGTTTTGCATTGTTAAATAATCGGTTTGGGCACCAGTTTCATAGTTAGCTAAAAACATGAATTTCAACTTCACAGTGCTAATAAGTAATTTAAGCCAATACTTATGGCAAGCAGCGAATCTTGCTAAAACAGCTATGATCGCCTCAATCTCTCCTTCCCCCCGCAAAAGCAGGATTCGCTATCTTGAAACAGATGAATAAAAATTGTTAGAATTGGATAAGACAGAACTGTTAATGGGTCTGGGTTTAACTCCTAATCAGGCAAAAGTATACCAAACCATTCTAAAACTAGGCAATGCTCCAGTCGGTCAGATAGCGAAATCTACTTCGGTAAGGCGCGAAGACGTATACAAAGTTTTGCCAGCCCTTGCAAAGATGGGTCTAGTAGAAAAGCTGCTCGGCAAACCAGCTATGATTCGCGCTACTCCTGTTGCCGGTGCTTTGACTTCATTAATACTTGATGAAAAAGTCAAATCTGATGAAAGAATAGCCTCAATGAAAACGAAATTCCAAGAGCTATCTAAGGCGAAGTGGGTACAACCTATTGTTGTGGGTGAGGAAAAAAGTCTCTATGCTCTAATACCGGAGGGTAAAGCAGTCGTCGCTAAGTTAACCAGTTTAATCACCAGCTCTAAAATTAATGTTTTCTGGATAGATACCCTGAAAGAGATCTCGCATGTCACCTCCCTTTTTGCGGCTGAAATCAAAAAAGCAATGCACAACAAGGTGGACGTTAAAGTGATTATTGAAGATTTCAAACCCGATGAATCCCAAACGAAACAAGTGCAACACACCATAAATATCGAGCCTGGTAATATCCGGTTTCACCATCAACCCTTGAACCGATTCGCAGTTTTTGATGGCAGAGAGGCGATGATTTCAACCAATAGAAAAAACAGCTCTGAAGATACTTCAGCATTGTGGACAACCGACACCAACCTTATCGGCGTGCTGAGAGGATACTTTGAGACGGCGTGGAGTGAATCCGAAGAACTAAAACAAACAGCAAGCAACTAAGAAACCAATCGATAACAAAGTATGCAAGATATTGGTAAGTTACGCGTTATATCGTTCAAACAATTCAACTTCTTTCAAAAGTTCGCCAACATCAAATCGCCGAAAAAAGTACATTGCGTTTTATTTCCAACGAAAACAATTTTAGATTTTTCCGACAATTTCAATCACCATTTAATCATAACGCAACTGCCCTCTACTACGCATTTTTCCTTATAAAGCGATTAAACAACAGACCAAGTCGCGCCCGCGTTAGTTTCTTCAAGCTTCTTTAGCTTTAGTTTTCCTTCTTTGGACTATGGCTTCATATCTTTTCCTAACGTAATTTGTCCTACAACTGTTTGCATGGTACACTTTTCTTTGATCATACGTTTCGAATACGATGCCACAAGGGCAGGTTCTAATGAGAACTTTACTACTTAATCTCTCAAAGTTTTCCATATCACTCCACCCAACAATTCTTACATTCAAGAAACTTATGAACAGCATTATCCACATCAGTATACTCAACGATTAAGATAATAAGTCCTTCTTTTCTATTTACTCACTAATTTTTTAGCGCGTGCGCTATAGCGTAGAAATAGGATTTCAGAACTCAGCCTATAATTATGGAAAGAATTATATTTCTGATTTTGGTGATACTAGAATGGTGATTTATTTGGTGAGCTTTGATAAACTTTCTGGGAAGCCTGTTATTTGTGCAGGCGGTTTTGACCTCGGGGAGATTAATGGGTTTGAAATGAACACTGACACTTGGCAAGTTACCCATTTGCATGTGCGGTTGTCAAATAAAGCATCTGAGGACCTTGGATTCAAAACAAGATTCGTAAGCAAAACTGTATGCTTGCCTACCTCATTGGTAGCTAAAGTTGGAGACAATATATTGTTAAACAAGTCTCTTGATGAATTAACTAAACACCCAGAAATTAATGAATGCCGAGAATGAGCGCTAAAAATTGAGCTAAATGCTTTCAATTACTTTTATAAAAAACATAGCAGAATATCCAAATTCCTTATTAACTTTAAGATGACACTTCCGAACCCTAATATTTCTATCAAAAATAGAACTATGAAAAGTTGCAACGATTGGGCTATTTTGTGTAAACTGGAAACTAACCGTTATTCTCGGATATGTACCGAAAAGAACCTAAAAATTCACAGAGAAAAATCTTAAATCTGAATAGCCCAGAAATAGACATTGAGGTGAAAAGATGGCATCAAAAGATAACAAAGCGGAATTGAAAAAAGTGTATATGGCAGAGATAGAAAAAGACTTAATTGCAAACAAGTTTCTGCCTACAGTTGGCCCTTCAGTTATAATATTAAATAAAGACAAAAACTTATTCGAATTGGCACCTGTTACGCACGTTGACGCATACTCAATAAAATTCTTAGAATTACTCAATCACTTAGCTTCTCAATTAGCTGACGCAAAAGTAGAACTAGCAACTAAAAAGGAATAGTCTCAATACCCAAGATCAGCTTTCAAGGTCTAAAAGTGCTAGGTTTCCTCTGATATGTTAAGGTCTCTTTGTTTATTATTAACAGAAACTATTTTGAATCAGAGAGAACCTTTAGGGTTTCTAAATAAAAAATAGGGTTTAGGTAGTTGAAAGAAATTAAGTGCGGTGCAAGGACATTTCACGTATCAGTTTTATTAAATAAAATTGAAAATGTGAGAAAAAAAGGCACTAATCTTAATATTAAAAAACCCTATTTTTGTGCAAGCTAAGTAGAATTTAAGAGGGTTTTGGCTAAAGGCTTGGGATTCTTGGGTTCCATTCTTTTCTTTCGTTTCTCAGATACTTAGCGAATAAGAGAGCCTCTTCATTAATCAACGTCTCGAAAGTCTGCTTTTTGCCTACCTTCATTCTTGGAATCTCTATCATTGACTCGAAATAGTTGTTTAGCCCAGACATCAAGCTTTTTGTATCAAGGTCGTTTAGGTATTCTCTTTTGCCTATTTTATGCCTTGAATCAAGGTCGTACTTCATGACAAAATCCTTTGCCTTCAAATCCTTGTAATACTGAATCAGAAAGTGATCTATCATGAATCGGTAAGTATCCATGAAATCGCAAGTAAGTGAAGGCTTTCCAAACTGCTCAGAATGAGTGTGTTTATGGAGTTTAAGCTGGTCGGGAGAGCAGGATTTGAACCTGCGACGGCTCGGTTTCTGTGGCCTGTGCAGGCTAGAATGAAGCCCACCATGGGTAGACCTCTACAGCGTCTCCACCAGCTAAGCAAGTTAGCCAGCTCGAGAGCTCTGCCAGGCTGAGCTACCTCCCGACAAAGTCCATAACGATTAGAGTAAAGAATTTATGTGTTTTGGCAATTTCCGTTGTGTCAAGCCATACTAAACATTTTAATCTCTTAAATAGAGTGTTTAGACAAAGAAAAGGTGTGTCTAATTGGCAAAAACTATTGGCATCGTGACTTCTGGCGGAGATGCCCCAGGCATGAACGCAGCCATCCGGGCTGTAACACGAATAGGTCATGCAAAGGGTTTTCAAGTCATAGGTTTCGAAAGAGGATGGGATGGACTGCTAAATAATTCGTGTAGACGCTTGACTCCACGAAGCGTCGGTGGTATTATCCAGTCAGGTGGCACTATCCTTCACACCCTCCGATGCCCAAGCTTCGAAGAAGAAGGCAGCAGCCAAAAAGCAGCAGAAACATTATCAAGAAATAATGTTGACAGCTTAGTCGTCATTGGCGGCGACGGCTCGTTTAGAGGCGCCCTAGACCTCAGTAGAGAAACCGACGCCTTAATGATTGGGATACCGGCCACAATTGACAACGATGTTTTCGGAACGGATGAAACAATCGGCTTCGATACCGCAGTTAACACTGCAATAGGAACTATTGACAAAATTAGAGATACAGCAATTTCTCATGAAAGAATATTCATTGTGGAAGTAATGGGTCGGAAAAGAGGATTCTTAGCATTAGAAGTAGGAATATGTGTGGGTGCAGAAGTAATCTTGATTCCAGAGAACCCAATGAACATTGCTGACATTGTAAAGTTTATGGAGGCAAACGCTAGGAAAGGCAAACGGGCTGGAATAATAGTTGCGGCAGAAGGTTTCAGTGACACAAATAAATTAGCTCAAGAAATGCAGCAACAAACTGTATCTGAAGTCAGGTTGTCAATTCTTGGCTATGCCCAGCGTGGTGGAAGCCCGACGGCGCGCAGTAGGTTGCTGGCTAGTTTATTCGCGGATAAAGCCGTTGAATTAATCTGCCAAGAACAGGGTAACATGGCGGTAGGATTACAGAATGGTGTAATTGTGGGTTTTGAGCTTGAGAAAGCCGCTAAAAACAGAAAGCCGATAGATTTGAGGTTGTTACAAGTAGCCGATATGTTAGCAACCTAAACTTTTTGTTTTTATACTCCTACTTTCGGTTTTTTGGAATTTTAGAGCAGTGACTCGTAAATTTTGATTGTTTGCTCAGCAACTTTTCTCCAAGTAAAATATTCTAGCACTCTTCGCCTTCCGTTTTCGCCCCAATTTTTAGCTTTTTCGGGGTTGCTCAATGTCAGGTTTATTCCCCATGCTATATCCGCTGGGTCTTCACCGTTAATGTGAACCCCGGTTTGGTCAACTCCACGACTTATTACTTGCTCTTTGAAGCCTACTACGCCTCTCGCACCCACTACTACTGGTTTCTCCATGGCCATTGCCTCTAAACTTACAATTCCAAATGGCTCATAAGTTGATGGAAAAATACACACGTCAGAGGCGGCATAATGGAGAATTCGTTCTTTTTCCGAGACGAAGTCGAAGCGGTAAATGATTCTGTCTTTGATATTTAGTCTATCAGCTGTTTCAACGATGTCTGCTTGCTCTCCGCCTTTACCTAAAATAACCAGTTTAGTATTAGGGTGTTCTTTGAGAACTATAGGCATCGCTTGAAGCAAGTTGCGTACGCTTTTTACCCAAGTAAGTCGTCCCACGAAAAGCAGCATGTTCCAACCGTCAGGAATGTCATATTTTTTTCTGATTCGAGCAACGTCTTCTTTCTCTACGTTTTGAGGGTTGTACGTTTCAGGGTTCACACCATTCCAAACAACGCTGATTTTTGAGGGCGACCAGCCGTGTTTTATGAGGTCTTCTTGCATAGCGTAACTCACAGTAATCACGCGGTTGGCGTTTTGAGCCATTGCTCCCTCTAAATGTGACACTACTTCGGAGCCTTGTCCGCCGCTTCTGCCCCATTCAGTACTATGTGTGTGGAAAACTACAGGTATTTTGGTTTCGTTCTTAATGACTAATCCTGAAATGCTGCTCAGCCAGTCGTGTACGCAAACGACGTCAAATTTGTATTTGTCTTTTTCAATTAACCCATTGATGAATTTGGTAGCGCTTAGGATGTTATACATGAAGATATCATTGAAAAACTTAATGTTTGTGCCCCATTTTTTCAGGTCATCCACCACAAAGAAGGGCCAGATATTGCTTGCATCGGCTATTAATGGCCTATGGACTTCTACTCCTTGCAGGATTTCTTTTGTTTTTAACCCGTTATTGTTGAGCGTAAAGACTGAGACGTCATGTCCAATGTCAACATATTCATGCGTAATATTTTCGGCGTAAGTGCCTAACCCGCCAACTATTTGAGGTGGATATTCATAGACGAAAAAGCCAATTCGCAAAACTGTCACCTAAGCTTGTCTTACCTATCGCTTGAATGGTATTTATACTTTAAACAACTGTTTAAACCGCTGCATAAAACTTCATAAGCCAATTTCAACGTAATCTGCAACTCAAAATACTTTTTATCCTACAAAGAACAAGAAAGTAGAAAATGCATTCCTTGCAAGTTTCGCGCTCAAGCCAAGGTTGGTGACATCATGTGTAAGCCAACAGCGGATGATTTCGCGAAAGTTAAAAAGGAAGCGGAACAATTAGCGAAGAGCCTTGTGATTGGTGATTAGTATGGCTAAAGAAGTTAATTTGCCAGAAAAGATTTATGATGATTTAGCTAAAGTTGCTGAAGAATTAACGTTCATGGCGAAAAAACCGATTTCACAGTCAATGGCAATAAACCTTCTAATCGAAGTTTACCATGCACACCTCAATAATCGTTGTGCACTTGATGTATTTAGCCAACAACTAAAAAGTTTAGACATCATGTCACCAAAAGAATTCGATAAATACTGGGACGAATCAAAAGAAGTCAAACGTGAAACAAAACGTAGGGCAAAAACAAGAAAAAGGTAAAACTTTAAATCTATTTTAACACAAAAAATGCAAGCAAGACTTGACAAAAACCGACATACTATCTGGATATAAGAAACCTAAAGCGGTTAATAACTAAAGAGCGGCTAAGGTTCTCTTAGTAATCTCTTCAGCTAGCTTATCCCTGTTAGCAAATGTAACGGTAAATACTTCTGAATCTTCCCTTTGTATTGACTCTTTTATCAGTTGGTCATTAGCTTTTTCATGAATAACAGCTAAAACCAATTTACCGCTCTCTAATACTTGCTTTACAGCTTGCTTGAATTTCTGTGAAAAAAGTTCCATGGGACCAATTTCATCAATAACAACGACTTCAGATTTTTTCTCTGCATCTGCGATAGCAGTTACACCTATATTTTCCAGATCTTCAAGATTAACGTGATACTTGCCGACTTCAGGACCCTCTTTCTGATTGATGTGTGCTAGCCAGCCTTGATTGTTGTTGGTTAAGTCTATGAGTCTAAAGCCAACCCTCACGTTACCTTCTCTTGCTTCGCGGCTTATCATGCCTCCGACTTTGATTTCATCGGCTTTAAGAGCCTCCACCGTTTTGATCAGCACAGTAGTTTTACCAACGCCAGGAGCACCAGTTAGAAGCAAAACTCGTTTCTGCAACAGATTCTCTTCAATCTAACCAGAAGTCTAATATGGAGATAAAATTCTTTTCATAAACAAACCGTTGGAGCACTCAGTTGCATGGTTGATAACGGGTATAAAGCTGATTTTCCAACTGAAATTATCAGAGAAGGCAAAGTACAAGTTCTAGTGCCCAAACTCGAAGCTTATGGAGTTGTACCATCAGATTATGCGCCATCCAGAGCCCCAGTATTCTACAATCCAGTTATGGAATTCAACCGCGACCTAACAGTCCTAGCGTTCCAAGCATACCAAAATATGGCTGGCAAGGAAATCTCCATTTGCGACCCCTTAACCAGCCAAGGCATCCGAGGCATCCGTTTCGCGGCAGAATTACACGGCGTAAAGCACGTTCTAATCGGCGACATAAACGAGCATGCATACAAACTTGCAAAGCACAACGTGCTGCTTAACGGGCTTGAAAAGCTAGTCACTGTTAAGCATAAGGATGCAAACTGTATTCTAAGCTGTAACGCTTCGCCCAAGAAAAGATTTAACATTATCGATGTTGACCCGTTTGGCACTCCAGCACCATATTTGGACTCAGCCCTCCGTGCAATTCGTAACAACGGCTTATTGGCGTCGACAGCAACAGACCTAGCACCGCTTTGCGGAGTGCACTCTAAAGCATGCATTCGGAAATACGGCGGTAGACCTATGCGAACGGAATATTGCCACGAGCTAGCTGTTAGGCTTTTAGCGGGCTGTACCGTCACTTTAGCGGCAAAACATGACATTGGTATCCATGTCGTTTTCAGTCACAGCAGTGAGCACTACATTAGAGTTTACGCTCAAATCGTCTATGGCGCCAAAAAAGCGGATGAAAGCATCAAAACCCTTGGGTACATATTGCACTGCTTCAACTGTTTCCACCGAGAAACCACGCCTAAACAATTCGGTAACCTTCAATGCCCTAATTGTGGCTCAAGAATGGATTACGCGGGTCCCTTGTGGCTGGGAAGCATCTTCGATTCAAACTTCATTGAATTAATGATAAAAGAAAACAAAACCGTTGCTTTCAAAAACAGCGCCAGAATCACAAAACTTCTCAGCCAAACCAGAGACGAAGCCCAGGCGCCCATAACCTACTATGTAGTTGACAAGTTAAGCGGAAAACTTGGTCTCCCATCACCATCTATGCAAGCCTTCGTGAATGCACTCCGCACCAAGGGTTTCAAAGCGGTGCAGACCCACTTTAACACAAGAGGCATTAGAACCGATGCCCCTGTTACGGCAATGCAAAAACTGCTCAAAGAAGCAATCATCGGTTAGATAACAACTTGTTTTGGATAACAAAAGTTTAAAGAGCAAAGTCGTCAGTCGTTAAAGTAATAAAGTGAAAAGTCATGAACGATAAAATTACGATAATTGGCTCAGGCATGATGGGTGGCGCGGTAATCAAAAGTCTGCTGAAGGGCAGCTACCAGGGCAAAATTACAGCCGTTGATATTGCGTTTGAAAGGCTCAAAGAATTTGAAAATCTCGGAGTAAAAACTTCAACAGATAACAAAAAAGCTGCTGGTGACGCGGACATAGTTTTCATTGTTGTTAAGCCAGGTGACGTTGAAAAGGTTCTCAAAGAAATAAGGAGCGAAATCAACGATAAACTGTTGATTTCTGTGGCTGCTACGGTTCCCTTGAAGTTTCTGAAGAAGAATGCCCCTGAAGCAAAGATAGTGCGTATTATGCCTAATCTTGGCGCTTTAGTGCAAGCAGCCTACACGGCTTACTGCTGCGAATCAAACATTACTCAACAAGATAAAGAAAAAGTTAAAAGATTGTTGAACATGATGGGCATTTGCGATGAAATGGACGAGAAATATATGGATGCAATAACGGCTGTTAGCGGAAGCGGACCAGGATATATCTCGATAATCATTGAGGCTATGACTTATGCAGGATTAAAAGTTGGGTTACCGCATGACATAGCGTTAAGCTGTGCAGCCCAAACTGTCATGGGCGCAGGCAAGCTTGTTATTGATTTGCACCTGGACCCATCAAAAATTAAGGACATGACCACCACTCCGGGCGGAACAACTATCGAAGCCATATACCAGATTGAGCAAAGCCAAATTAGACCCGCAATGATACGTGCAATCGAAGAAGCAACGAAGAAAAGCCAAGCAATTAGGGAAAAACTAAACTTAAACTAGCAGATAATCCATGTTTGAAGCAGTTATTTTCGACTGGGACGGAACACTAGGCGACACTCGGGAAGTAATCGTTATCGCATTTCAAAAAACGTTAAGTGAAATAAACTGCAAAGTCAGCGATGAGTATATCGAACGCCGTATTGGAATTGGCGCAGCAGACACTTTTCGGGACATATTGCGGTCGGGTAAGACGCATTTTGATGAAAAAATGATTCGGCGTTTAGTTGAGCGCAAGAGTGAGCTTGAAATTGAGCTATCAGACCAAGTGAAGCTGTTCCCAGGTGCCATAGAGCTTATTGAAGCGTTACAGGGCAAGGTGAAAATGGGTTTGGCATCAATGAATAACCGCTCAGTAATCCTCCATTTGCTCAAAATGAAAGACATAGAAAAATACTTTGACACGGTTCTCACAGCTGAGTCAATTTCGCTTTCAAAACCTAACCCAGAAATCTTTTTAAAAGCTGCATCTAAACTGAATACAAAACCTGAAAAATGCGTAGTTTTTGAGGATTCGATTTTTGGTGTCCAAGCCGCAAAGTCTGCAAATATGGGTTGTGTTGCGGTTGTAACAGGTGTTTATTCTAAGGCGGAACTTGAAAAAGAGAAGCCTGATTTGGCAGTTAAAACGTTAAATGATAAGCAAATTATTCCTTTTCTTCTGCAGTAGTATGACTTGTGGTAGCTCTATGACAATCACATAGCTTTAAGAATTGTTCAAATTAAATATGAATTACTCTCAAACTGTGGGGAGCGAAAAATTCTTGAGCAATCTTATTTCAAACAAAAAAAGCAAGGTACCTCTATTCCAAGTTCTATTGATAGACAATAATGCAAACGAAGACGTTGAAGTTCAAGAGGCAAAACAGGTAAACTTTCTTCGGGTCAAAGAGCACCTGAAAAACGGAGGATCAGTCTTCATAACAAGCAAATGCTCGCAAAAAATTGTTTACCCTAAAGCCAGAGCACAGCTAAACTATTCCAGATCAAGTCGAACATATAGAGCCCTGTTCCGGCAGCACTTGAGAAGTTCATAAAGTGTGACGTGCATCCCAACAAAAGTCTATTTATCCCTCTCTCTCTCTTCCAAAGATTTTTTGGGTGCACGCCACTCCTAATTATCATTTATACATTACTGTTTTAGACGGCGACAAGCTAAGATAAGCGATTATTCTTTTTGCTTTGGGAGTTTTGGAATATAAGAACACCGAGGGTCTGAGCCTAAAATATCTCCTGTATAAAACAGCGCTGAGGATCGGCAGCCGCCGCAAATTTCTCGATATTCGCAAATGCCGCATTTTCCTTTTATGTTCTTTTTGTCTTTGATTTGGGTGAAGAACTCGGAATTCTGCATTTTAGCCCAGATCTCTTTAAGCGTCTTGTCCTTAATGTTTCCAATCCTAAAGGCATCATTGTAACTGCAAGGTATAGCGTCGCCGTTTTCCGCGATGCTCATGAATTTGCCGAAGAAGCATCTGCCTAAGAAGAAGTTGTTGTACCAGTTGTCAAAATCAGGCATCCCTCGCTGCTTGGCCACTCTAGCGTAGAAGGGAATATACACGTTAACTTGGGGTGTCCCATTATATTCTAGTGCTAAGTCGTAGAGTTTGTTGCAAACCCACTCGTACTGCTTCGATGAGAGGTCAGCCTTGAGGCTCTTCTTGTCTTTGCTGTAGGGTATAAAACCGTGAAAAACCACCCAGCGGGCGTTATATTTACGTGCTAAATCAAGTACGTGACGCATGTCTTCTTCGTTAGCATTTGTAATGGAGTCGCCAGCGTTGGCAAAGGTATAAACTAGGCAGTTTAACAGTTTCTCCTGTGAAAACTTCTCTATTGCTGAAACCGCAGCTGCATATGCGCCTTTGCCTCGAATAGCGTCATTCGTTTTCTCTGCGCCGTCAATGCTTACAGAAATTTTAACTTCGTTTTCAACGATTTTTTCAAAGATCGCCTGATCCATTAAGCGTCCGTCAGTTATGATGCTTACGTTTAAACCAAGCTTTCTGGCATAACTTATGACTTCGAAAAGGTCCTTTCTTAGAAACGGTTGCCCACCGGTAATTCCGAAGAAGCTTGCGCCAAAATCGTAAACTTCATCCACAATTTTCATTGCGCCTGCTGTATCGACTTCATCTTGAACAGCGAGTTTACCTGCAGAAGTACAATGTACACAATCACTCTCACATGCGAAAGTGCATCGCCAAGGGACAATTAACAAGGGACCCTTACTTTTCAACATTAATTTCTCCACAGGACATTTGTGTTAATCCAAAACGGATATGATATTTAACGCTTCACGTTTTTTCATAATTTTTTTCAAGTGATTGTATTCGAACACACGATTTGATGTATCTAATGGTTTAAGTTGGCTCTTAATCAATTATTAGTCTTCATAAACCAATAGCTTAGACGCGACCAAGTTTTTCAGTTACTAGTCAATTTGTGTTTTACGGTTTTTTGGCGTAAAGATAAAGCTGCCCGTCTCTTAGCAGGTCCAAAATCCGTTGCGTTTGACCAGTTGAAAGCTTGCATGTTTTCGGTTCAGTTAGAAACGGAAGCTTCTCAGGCGCATTTTGAATAATGTGAAGATCTTCCCAAGTGACTTTGATGTCATCATAGGGGTATTGGTTTTCAACATTTTCGGTCCATGCTCCTGCATCCAATTCGTCACCTTCAGGCAACGTTGTGAAAGGACCAACCAAACTCTTGTTATCAGTATTATAGAGAAAGATTACTGTACCTGCCTTAATCTCTTCCAAAGACTTGGATTCTTTTCCAGCACAAGTATAACGCTTACTACTCAAGCACTGTTGCTCTGAAACGTTATTGCAAAAAAGCACATATCCATCGTACATGACAATAAAACCTTCAGATAGTTGAACTCTCTCGGCGCTTATTTCCTTTTCTTTTATTGCCCAGCAAACGTTTTCTTCGGTTATGGCTTTAGTCTCTTAAACTGTTTCAGCTTCTTTGGCTGTGTCTTTTTTGGTTTGTTTCGGTTTCGTTTCCTTTGCTGCGGGTTTGTTGCTAATTTCTTTTTTCTTACTCATCGTTTTACACCTCCAACTGCCCTTTCAATATCATCGTCAACCTCAAGGTAGTCGGCGATGATTTTGCAGTGGGTGGCACGGCTAAAGTCGCCTTGCTCCTCAAATTTGGCTTGTTTTCGCCTTAGTTGTTCAATTCTTCTTTTAAACATGGTTTGCACCTTTAATGAGTGAGCTTTTCAATAATTATGTCTATATTGAGAGTTTTTTAATTGAATGAGTTTATTTTATTGAATCAAAAACAACAAATTTAAGATGAAAACGCTATTCAGTGATAAAACTAAAGGTTATCACAAAAGCACAAGCCCTAAACCAAACTTTTATAGCCTCAGTTTACCGTGAATCACTAGGCACATTGGAGCTTCCCATAAAAGGGGAAGATTTTGGAGAATAAATCTATAACCGTAAATGCTCTAAGTATCGCTGTCACCAATATGTCTTCCAAAGTACAGAAAGTAAAACCAGATGAAGAAGCATTAAAGAAACCCATAGAAATACCTGAATCTGAGGAAGTTGGAGAAAATGAAGTTTGGTATCCACCTGACTGGTTTGTTGTTAGAATGAACGAGATAATGATACACCGTTACGGTGGATACTGTGGTTTTGAAGTGGGAATAGAACCTTATCATCACTTCATAGAAGAGATAAAGAACGCTGAAGGTATATATCGCAAAGCTTCGATACTGTTAAAGAGAATAGCAACCAGTAGAATTTTTCAAGATGGGCATCATAGGACAGCATACATAGTAACCAAGACCTTTCTTGAAAAAAACGATGCAATTTTCAAAGAAAAAGATGAGTCTAAGATAATTAGCTTTATAAAAGACATCCGTAACTATGATATTGAACAAATAGAAGGTTGGCTTCAGAATGGCAAATTGTAAAGACCCGATGGATATTGCGCTAAGAATCATTAAGCAAGATGACCGAATTCTGAGAGCACTTAATAATGGTGCTGGAAAAGCCAAGAAAGCCTAAGTTTTATTGAAGAATTTTAATCCTCACCTTGTTACTATTAGTATTTAGCTAAGTTTTTCTGAAGATAAGTCTTAAATCTGCATAGCGTATAAAACTGGATAGAGCAAGAAAGTGGTTTGGAGGGGAGAGAAGGGAGATTATAAGAAGCCAAACCACTGACTTGTCCTTACTCGGTTTTAGTTTGGTTTTACCTATTAAACGTTCTTAACACGCAGCGATATACATTGCGCACGCTTTTTAGCCTTCTGAGAACCTACCTGAAACCAAGCAGTTTTAAGCCAGCAATTATCCTTTAAACTTTCTAATTTTTCAATCCCACAAAACCTTAATAATGCTGTTCAACTTTTGAAAGTTGAATTTCAACTAATATGGGAAAATGGTGAAATGGTAAAGTTATGTTTGGAAAATATTCTCGGATAAAGTCGGTTTCAAATTCCTTTGACCTTTTTCATCCTTACAGAATAATTAGCAATAGAAAAATTAGTGTTTACTTGTATTAGGTGGAATGCGCTTTCAAAGCTCTTTCAGTGGCAAAATTTGGCGGCAGCCTCTTAGACGTGGAAGGCAAAGGAATCCCTAAAATTATTAAACAAATAAAGCAAATTCGAAAAAAGTACGGCTTTGGCCCAATCATTGTTTTTTCGGCGCCTATGGGCTGCACTGATGCACTCATAAAAATAGGCGAATCTTACGCGCAAGCGTGTTCGCTTTCTCTTGATCCCGTTTTTGAAGTTTATGAACGACTCGTGAAGGCGCATGTTAAAGGAAAATGGATTGAACAGGCATCTAATGAGTTGGCTGAATACAGGGCGTTAACGCAGGCAACTTTGAGAACAGTTAGTAAACGCTTTAGCGGCCACCTAAAAGCAAAAATCTTAACTTTAGGGGGAGAAATCGCCATGTCCATGTTGGCAGATTACATTTTGAAAAGCAATGGTTTAGATTCTTGCCGCCTCTCCCTGGAAGATTGGCCCATCGTAACTGATGACAATTTTGAAGATGCCGTTCCAAACTATGAGTTAAGCAAAAAAAGAATCCACACATTAATCGAACCGCTTGAAGACGGAAAAATAATTTCTTTAGCAGGCTTTTTAGGCGTTACAGTCGATGGTCTTGAAACAATACTTGGCAGGGGCGGTTCAGATTTAACTGCAGTTTTCGTTTCTTGCCTCTTAAAAGACCTCTACAACACTGAAACATTATTGTACAAAGATGTACCAGTTCAAAGCGCCGACCCGAAAGTAGTTCGCGAACAAAGGACTGAGCATGTTAAGGCGCTTACTTATAATGAGGCTCATAAAGCCTCAATGATGGGCATGAAAATAGTTCAAAGCCCAGCAATCGCCACTGCCAGACACTTTACGCAACCCTTAAAGGTGGTTCCGATTAATGAGCCAGAAATGTACTCGGTTATTGAAGCAGAAACAAGCGATGGAGAAATAGTGAAGTGTTTAACGGGCAAATCGGGCTGCGCAATTCTATCAATGAATGATGAGAAAAGCAGAACACTGGAAGATTCCCTAAGAATCTGGGAAAGAAGAAACGACTTCCTTGATTTAGGCGCTGAAACCATGGAAACAGGGGAGCGGATCCGCGATTTCCTCTTCTTAGACTCAGATTATCTAAAGAAAAACATGGAAAGAATAAAGGGCTTCGACGAAAACATGAAAATAGAATACGGTTTAGGCGTAGTCACTCTCATCGGCGACAGAATGAAGAACTCTCCAGGCGTGGCATCATTGGCTATTGGCGCTATTTCAGGAATTAACATCAAACGCGGAATCTTTGCACCGCACACATCTCAAATCATAATAGTAGTGGAAGAAAAGAAAGTTAACGCCACCGTTGCAGCGATTCACCTGAAAAAACAAGAAATGAACAAACAATCCTCTTAACAACGAAGATGAAAATTTTAAGTTTGTTACACAAGCGCGCGTGGTTGTTCCGAAATTAATTTGCGAAGTATCTGATGCTTCTGGCTTTGCTTAGTTTGTGCGTGTTGACGGCTGCTTGAGCTGTGAGAAGCATAATTAGGATGCAGAGTTGAGAATGAAACGTAACTTTAGCCAATCCTCTTAGATTATGCTGTGTGAGACTTGTTAGGTTCTTGAGCCTGCTGAAAACTCGCTCTACCGCTGTCCGTTTCTTGTAGGCTGTTTTGAACTTTTGAGGTCCATGACTCCTAAACTTCCTATCAACCCTAAGAATTCCTCTGACGCCAACCTGTTGATTTCTTGGATACGGAATAACGGGCAACGTCCCATGCGCCAACGCTGTTTCCCTCAGATTTGCAGCACTGTACTGGGAATCTGCCAGGAGCTTTCTTGGTTTCACATACTCTGATGCTTTGCTAAACAAGTTTATGGAATGTTTCTTCTCGTTCTCGTTGGCTGAAACCACAATCATGGCAAGTGGCAATTCGCTCTTCACGTCAACGGCCAAGTGAAGCCTGTAGCCCAGGTCTTTTGCTTTGACTGCTCTTCCGATTCTTGATTCAGGATCGCTGTAGCCTGTACGGTTGTCAAGGTTCCGGCGGCTGTAAGCTTTGATAAATGTTGAATCTAACGCTAAGGCTTCTCCCTTGATTCTTCCTTTTTTGACAAGAACCTCAACAGCGTGGTCTACTACCATTGATAGCCTTTCTGGACCTACTTTACTTCTGAACCTGGACAAAACTGCTATGCCGTATGGCGGCTCATTTGATTCTATGTCGCAGATTTTCTTGAGGCGTGGATCTTTCCACATTTGCCTAACCAGCATTCGGTCGCTTGGAATGTGCTTTACGCGTCTTACAAGATGCGCTTTGAATAATCCAAGCGGGTTTCTTTGAGGTCTTCCTGGAGAACCAGCCCTGTGATATGGTTCGTTTAGGATTTTTTGGGCAAAAGATAAATCCACTTTACTAAATAGAGTTTCTAGAGCCTCGTATCTCTTCATTGCTCACCCCAATAAGAGGTGCGAGACTCACTTTATTAATTTAGGAACACGCACGCGCGCGGAGTTCAATGAAAAAGACGGAATTGATTTGAACCTCATCTTAGAAGATTAAGTGTCAAACTACGTGGAAAGCAAGCACCTCAAGAAATTGGAGCGTTAAATCGTGCCCGAATCTGTGGCGTTTGAACCCCAAAATTTAGAATCCCTTACGGAGTTTTTTGGAGAAAATAAAGACAAGTACCATGAAATTTGGATAATCATAACGAACAAGAAAGCTGCAAATCCTCAGCCGATCTCCTTCAATCAAGTCGTAAGCGAAGCCGTAAAGCAGGGGCTGATTGACAGCCGCATAAAAAATATAGACGAAAAAAAGTACATGATACGTTTTACTAAAAGAATTAAGACTTAGATTACGCAAAATTTAAGCTACTTACAAATCCATGAAACTCTCAAAGAGCTGATAACGCTTACGGTCGCTTTAAACGCCTCAGACACTTCCAACTTGTACTCCTTCGTACCATCACGACCTCCCTACGATCAACGGAATAAGCATCGATTTGCTTTTCCCCACAACCATTTTAAAAAACATTATGTTAACCCCAACCTAACCATATCTGCCTATACTTTCCAGAACATTCTATGCAAACAGATAAAACTTAACACCCCTCTGACAATCTAGCACATTTTGGCACATTGCGACGCTTCCCGACACATTGCGACACATCCCGACACATCCCGACACATCCCGACACATTTTAAGACGCAACCTGCAACCAATTCAAGCTTAGAAACAAAAAAACAACCCAAAACAAACTGATCAAAAATGGAAAAATGAGTGTTGTTGTTCTTCTAAAGACATTCCCCACAAAAACCTTAAAGCAGAAAAATGCTTAATTTAGCTTGAAAAAAGACCCTTGTAAAAACCACGATTAACCTTGCTTAAAATCATTAAAAAGCCATACAAACCAAAAGACACATTTTGAATGAAAAGTTAGGTTAGCCAACAAAATGAGTTACTCCGGTTAAAATGTATTGCACCGCAATGGCCGCAATAAGCAGCGCCATGACTCTTGCGATTACTAAGGAGCCTGTTTTGCCTAAAAACTTGTAAACATCATTAATGTACCAGAGAATGACCCATGTTAAGGATAACACGATCAAAACTGCCAGAATTGCAATCACTATTCCATAAGCTTGAAGGTCCAATATGGTTGTGGTAATGGCTCCCGGCCCTACAAGAAGAGGTATCGCTATTGGGACAGCGCCTAAGCTTTCGGGAGATTCAACATTTTCATGCATGGTGCCTGTAATCAAGATTCTAATTGCAACAATTAGTAGTAAAATACCTCCGGCAACCTCGAAACTGTAAATCGATAACCCAAAAAGCGCAAAGATTTCTTGACCAGTGAAGGCAAAAACAAGAAGCAGAGCAACGCCAACAAGAGTTGCAGTGTTGTACACTTTTTTTCTTTGGTCATCTGAAATGTTTCCGGTTAACCCCTCGAAAATGGGAATGTTACCGAAGGGGTCCACTATAATGAATAGCGCTATAGCGGCTCTACTTAAATCTGTGATGAAATCCAACTGTCCTGGCTCCAGACACATCATAGTCTAAAGAATGATTCGATAAAAACGTAACGGCTACTAAAATCTAGACCAGAAGCCGGCAAAGCTGAGAACGCGCTCTTACAAAAAGAACAAATTACACGATTTTTTTCCAGCTTTCAACGTAATCCAAGAATTCTTGCACTTGCTTACCGCCGTAACTCCTAAGCTTTTTTCTAAGCTCAACCATTTCAACTGCCTCTTTCTGGAAGGCTCGAATTTGGCTGGCGCCTTCGGTTAGGTATAGGAACCCATCTGAACCTGCTCTTGCACAGCGAGCACTTACGGTAAGTAACTCTTGGGTTAATGGAGCATCCTTAGGGTTGTCGCCTGGGCCGAAAACGTAAAAGCTAATGTAAAATGGCTTCTTTAGTAGTTTCTTGAAGGCGCGCGCAAGCATCTCCCAGTACCATGGAGTTGCATAGTTTTTGCTAAACATTACAACGTTGAAAGCATCAGCATATTTCGCCAGGTCGTCGAAGTCTACGCCGTAACGCTCCAAAGAACTTACAGGATCAGGCTGAATACACAAAACTAGTTCCTTCTTAACTTTCTCTCGAACCTGAGCAATGTATTCGGTGACCTCCTTTCCACGCCATTCAAACCAACTCAAACTACTCTTCTTCCACAAACTGCTACAACGGGGGCAAGTACAATGCCCATGCTCCGCAAAGTATTGACTATTCAACCACACACCAAGCGAGTGCGAATCAACTTGTGCCATGTAATCTAGTTGTTCAGCTCTATGCTCTGGCTGAGTAGCACAAACTATGTCCCAATAAAAGTTGAAGTTGTTATTTCCCATTTTCGCCGCTCCAAGCGGTGACTGGGATATCCAATCCGGATGATTGCGGACAGCTACATTGTCCGCGAAAACAGCAATGTTACTGTACATGTCTTGCACCGGAGGGAGCCTAACCCCCATTTCTGTTTTCACCCGTAAAACATGAAAATCAAATCCTTGCGCCTTTTCAGGTTGAAACGTATATGTGCCAAGCTTCATCCAATACGCCTTTCCAGCCCAAAGAAGTGAATGTAATTTTAAAAAGGTTTTTGTGCAATAACAAAACCGATTTTTCTAGTTTTTAACCAGATTAAAGAATCATAAACAACCTATTTAGATTTAAAAACTTAAAAAGATTTAACTTAAAGCTGTAAATTTGTGCAATGTTTGCAGAAACTAATCTGTTGTCCATGCGTTAGAAACTTTCAATTTTAAGCTTAATTTTGAACAATTTTTCATTATCAGAATAGGTTCTGGCTAAAAATTGGATGAACATTGTCAAATACATTAATACAATAGACAAACGCACAATACTTAACACAAATGTGTTTCATATGCGCATATTTTAAATATATCTAGGTGATAGGTGTAGAGGTAAAAAAAAGGCAAGTAAACAAGTGTCAAAAAGGGAAAGATGAAAATGGACTCAGGAAGCATAGCATGGATCATAACCGCAACAGCACTAGTTATGCTAATGACACCCGCGTTAGGATTCTTCTATGGAGGCCTAGTTAGAAAGAAAAACCTAGTATCAACAATTGTTCAATGCTTTGTAATATTCTCAGTGGTTAGCATAGTCTGGGCACTCTGGGGCTACGCTCTCGTGTTCGGCAACAGCATCTACGGAGTAATCGGCTGGAGCCCAAATCTGCTAGCCTTGGGCGGCTTGGGCATAAATACAGTTAGTCCTTCGCTCGCGCCCCAAATTCCTCAACTTTTACAATTCGCATTTCAGCTCAAGTTCGCAGCCATAACACCAGCACTAATCATCGGGGCTTGCGCCGAAAGAATCCGATTTAAGTCACTTCTCATCTTCATGGTACTCTGGTCTACACTTATCTATAGCCCAATAGCCTGCTGGGTATGGAATCCAACCGGTTGGCTTCACAATTTTGGCGCCATTGATTTTGCAGGCGGAATAGTAGTACACATTTCAGCAGGCATTTCAGCGTTAGCTGCAGCAGTTGTGGTTGGCAGAAGAAAAGGATGCGCAGTACCCTGGCAAAACCATATGAAATCTTTGGATCAAAAAAATCATGCAACCGAATTCAAACCCACCAACATCCCATACGTACTGCTAGGTGCAGCGTTACTATGGTTTGGATGGTTTGGCTTCAATGCTGGCAGCGCATTAGCCGCAAACTCCCTAGCCGTCTCAGCGCTTGTAGTTACAAACTTAGCAGCGGCAGCTGCTTCCATCAGCTGGATGCTAGCAGACTGGGTAATCAAAGGGAAACCTTCAGCAGTAGGCATCGCCGCCGGCGCTGTAGTTGGACTAGTTGCAATCACCCCTGCATCAGGCTATGTTAACGTACCCTCAGCATTAATCATCGGCTTAGCAGCAGGAGTTATCTGCAACTTAGTGGCTAATTGGAGAGCAGGCAGATCAAGAATAGATGATGCACTGGATGTGTTTGCATGCCATGGCATCGGCGGAATTTGGGGGTCAATCGCAACAGGCTTATTCGCATCGGCAGCTATAAACGGCGCGAGAGGTTTATTCTTTGGGAACCCAAGTCAACTGGTTGCTCAGTTGGTAGCAATTGGTGTGGTGGTGCCGTTTGCATTCTTCGGTTCCTACTTACTACTTAAATTAGTGAACGTATTTTCTCCATTGAGAGTAAGCGAGGAAGCAGAGGATGCAGGTTTAGATCTAGCTGAACATGGCGAAGAGGCATTTCAACTAGATTAGAGCATAAACCAAAGATCTTTCTTTCCACTAACTATTCGACGTTAATAAATTATTTGACAATATATTGAAATAGTATAAGTTTCTTGGACAATTATACATTTATCCCATCTTTTAGATTGATAATTATGTCAATATTTAAGTTATCAAGAGATTAATTGAACATCTATCAATATTTATCCTTAAAATCAAAGTGAATGAATAGTTTAAAATATTAGTTTTGCCAAAATGCAGAACAAATAATCAGCAATAAGATCATCGAAGGAAAAATAGATGGATTCGGCAGACATCGCTTGGGTTCTAACGTCAACAGCGCTTGTAATGCTAATGACTCCAGCATTAGCCTTCTTTTACGGAGGCTTAGTCCGAAGAAAAAACCTTGTCTCAACACTAGTCCAATGCATCATCATTTTTGCGGTGGTCAGTCTCGTTTGGTTCTTTTGGGGGTACAGCCTCGTTTATGGCCCAAGCGTAGGTGGAGTAATAGGCAATCTTTCTCTGGTCGGGTTAAACGGCATAACCATTAACACTGTTTATCCTTCGGCAGCCGCCATTCCAGAAATACTATTCTTTGCGTTCCAGCTAAAGTTTGCCGCCATCACACCGGCCTTAATCATTGGAGCATGCGCGGAAAGAATCCGATTCAAGTCACTCCTCATATTCGTCGTTTTGTGGTCCACACTCATTTACTCGCCTATAGCTTTCTGGATGTGGAATCCAAATGGGTGGCTTCACGTCTTGGGTGCACAGGATTTTGCCGGCGGTATAGTTGTTCACACAGCAGCAGGATTATCAGCATTAGCGGCGGCTCTTGTTGTTGGTAGACGAAAAGGCTGCGTTTACTGGAAAGACCAGCTTAAAGCCTTAAACCAAAAAGTTACAAGCAAACCATCATCAGCAGGAACCGAGTTTAAGCCAACAAACATTCCTTATGTAATTTTAGGCGCAGGCTTACTCTGGTTTGGCTGGTTCGGCTTCAACGGTGGTAGCGCATTAGCAGCCAACAGCATTGCGGTCTCAGCGGTTGTAGCAACAAACTTGGCAGCCGCCGCAGCAGCTGTAAGCTGGATGATAATGGACTGGCTAATCAAGGGCAAGCCTTCAGCAATAGGCATAGCTGTTGGCGGAGTATGTGGTTTGGCAGCCATTACAGCGGCTGCTGGTTACGTCAATTTCACTGCAGCAGTAATTATTGGCTTAGTCGCAGGAATAGTTTGCAACTTGGTGGCCAACTGGCGAGCTGGCAGGTCAAGAATAGATGACACATTAGACGTTTTCGCATGCCACGGAATCGGCGGCATCATAGGCGCCGTCGCAATAGGCTTATTCGCAACTGCCGCGGTCAACCCAGCCGTCAAGGGACTATTCTACGGCAACCCTGCTCAACTCGGCATACAAGTGTTTGCTGTATTAGTTGTGTCTGCCTTTGCATTTTGCGGTTCTTACGCGCTTCTGAAGGTTGTTGATTTCTTCTCGCCTTTGAGGGTAAGTCCTAAAGAAGAAGAGGATGGCTTGGACCTAAGTCAGCATGGAGAAGAAGCATACAACTTTGATTAGACCTTATTCATTTGGCAGGGCAAAGAGAAGATTTGCGCCTCAGCTGCAATTTAGGAGAAAGTTACGAGCTTATTATCATGTTTTTAGACCTGCTTCTTTTTGAAGACTAAGAAGGCGACTGTGAAGATTATTGGTAAACTAACAGCCAACAAGAGCTCGATGATTGAGTTTATTGGTGTTTCTGGCATTTGTTCGGAAGGAAGCTGCATAAGCGGATGATTGTCAGGAATAGTGCCATTAACCAAATATGGGGCCTCTTCTAGGCAGTTGCTACTCTTTTCGGTTCCGTTGTAGTCGCTCCAGTAGTTGCTATCAACATTAATGCCCCAGGGGTTTGTTTCGTTCAGGGATGCTGGGCAGTGGCAACCACTAATTTGTTGGGTGTTGTTAATGAAGTAGTTATTGTGGACGGTTATGTTTGAGTACGGTGTTGTGGGCGTGCCTATCCCCACAAAGAGACCATCCGTATTATTTTCAATGTAGTTTTGACTGAAGCTGTTTTGGGAACTGGCAACTAAGATGCCAACATCGTTTCCCTTTATTGTGCTTTTTGTAATGGTGTTATTTTGTGTCCAAATGTACATCCCGATATTGAAGTCATCGACCTTAATGTTCTCGATTGTTAAGTTGACAATGTCACTAGTTTGTATGTCGATTCCTATTGTCCATGGAAGTTGAGACCCATTTATGTCGGCAGCTTGGGATCCGGAGCCAATTATCCAAAGGCCAGTTGTGTTCCCAGTAAATGTTCCTTGAAGGGTATGGCCTCCTCCATCCAATATAATGCCACTTTTGTCTATCTCAATTGAGGCGTAAACGTTCTCGATTAATGTGTAGGTGTTTCCTTCAATTAGAATTGGCGCACCCGCTGGAACTACGCTGCCGTCTGGCTGGATATAGATTGTGGGTTCTGCCGCATCGCCTTTAACAAACCCAATATATAATAAAGCTGTAGACAAAAGCAGAAGGATTATGCAAAGTGTTATAAGATTTCTGAAACGTTTTTCCAAAGTTCTAGTTCCTTCATTTTTTATTCCAGCCAGTTGCGGGATTCAAAGACTGTTTGTCCTGCCACGTTAACTTTTAGGCAGCTTTTTTCTGGACACATTTCGACGCATCGCAAGCACATTATGCATGCTGAGTCAGTCACGTTTCCGCCTTTCTCTTTGTAGACTTTGGTAACTTGAGTGGGGCAAACTCTTTTGCAGATGCCGCATTTGGTGCATTTCGTTTCTGTCTTCTTTAGGCGTGTAACTGAGATATATTTGAATGGTGGAAAAGTGCTGAAGACGGCGATTAAACCGCCTAAAGGGCATATTCTACACCATGAACGTCTAAAAACAAAGGCAGCCGCAGTGACTATCCCCAGGACTAATAGATTAAGAGAAGTGATATAGTATCCCAATTGAAAGAATTGCCCTGTCGTAGTGCTTAAGATGGCCGCTGGTCTCATTGGTCCGAGAATGGTTAATATCGAAACACAAAGGGGTTTCATGGGGCAAACTTGACAGAACGGGGAGGAAAAATACGTGTAGGTGTATCCTCCAGGTTGGGTGCCAGGCACTAGCAATTTCCCTGTGATGGCTTCTGACCCTAAAATAAAGCTTACTATTAGAATTGCTGCTATGATTACGTATCTAAGTTGCCGCATTTTTTCACTGGATTTTTCAGAGAGATTTTTGTGACGAAATTTGAAAGTTTTGCGGATCCAACTCATAAAGTCCAAATAAAGGCCGAAAGGACAAACCCATCCACAGAAAAGTCTACCTAAAATAAGAGACATCAGCACCACTAGACCAAGAACTATCCCCAGTCGTTCTATCCCTGGAAGGACATAGTTTACTCCCCACCCGTGGCCGGCATTCCAGAATGGGAAAATATATGCCTGGATTTGCCATAGAGCGCAGGTAACGGTTCTTCCGCAGGCGTAGTAGCAGCCGAAGGTGGGGACAGAGAGTCCGTCGGGGTTGGATACTCCTCCTATATTTGAGCCAATTAGGAAGTCGTGTCCTGAGAGGGTCGCGAAGGGAAGAAATGGTACTCCGTTATAGTTAACGAAGACACCCAGAAATATGAAAAAGATGGCGCCAATTTGGACAAAAACTCTGGCAGAAGTTATTTTTCTTTTTTTATCACGAACAATTGTGCCAACAGCTAGCGCGCCACCTGTTATTATAACGAGGGCGCCAAGTATCGTGGGAAGAGTAGGTCCTGGGGAAGCAAGTTGGTACGAAATGGGTGGGGGTGTAGAGTTTGGGGGCGAAATCACGTTTACAGAGAGCCTATCATCTATGGAGTCATGTATTGCGTATATGGTCCAGACGCCGTAGGTATCAAGCGACAATGTAACGTTAAATTGGCCTGTAGCGTTTACAGTTGTAAACAAATCTATGTAGCTTAAGTCCGGTCTTACAAAAGTAACTCGAACGGAAGCGTTTGAGTTAACTGGATAAATTAACCCAGTGACCGTCACAGATTCGTTTATGTTGATTTGAGTTGGGCTCACATTTGCGACTATGGATGGCCCATTACAAGCGTTTGCGGTTTCACCAACGTTTAAAGTTATTAGCAAAACCATTACTACTAAAACAGTCAAAGCTGCTCCAGAAATATAACGAGGTATAGCCATTGTCAATCGCTTTGAGTTTTAGTATTTCACGAAGGTTCACAGTTTTCAATAGGTTATAATAGTGTAAGTTGAAATAGCTTAAAAGTTTATGCAAGTTCGCTCAAGGAACAAAAAACAAGTTTTCAGGCTTTTGCAAAAGCACTCTTAAGCCATTTATCATTTAGTTTTCAATCTCACTGTAAATATTAAGACAACCACAGCGGCAACTATAACGACCACAGCTACCACCCCGATTATAACAGGCAAAGTGTTAGACTGCGTGGGGGAAGCATTCAAAGCATAAATGCCCAAAGCATAAACGACGTTACCGCCGCCCACGTAGACGACTCCGTTGGCAACTGCAGGAGAAGACAAAACCATGCCGCTTGTAGGATAATTCCAGATTTTGTTACCGCTTGCAGCATCTAAAGCATAAACGTTGCCATCATGGGAGCCTATGTAGACTACACCGTTGACAACAGCAGGGGAAGATGTAGGAAAAGGATACATATGAACCGCCGCACTGAGGGCGTAATTCCAGAGCTTGTCGCCGTTGGTAGCGTTCAAAGCATAAACGTTACCGTCCCAAGAGCCTACATAGACGACGCCGTTGACAATTGCAGGAGATGAGTCAACATAGAGACCTGTGATATAGTTCCAGAGTTTGTCGCCGTTAGTAGCATTCAAAGCATAAACGCTTTTGTCGTCGGCGCCGAAATAGACTACGCCGTTGACAACGGCAGGGGACGATTCAACCCACGCAGTGTTGTCATTGTTGATGATGTAATGCCAGATTTGGGCACCGCTAGAGGCGTTCAAAGCATAAACTCCGCCCTCATCGGCGCCGATGTAGACTACGCCGCTCACAACAGTGGGAGAGGAATCAACATCGGCACCTGATTCATTTAAAAGGGTGAAATCCCAGAGTTTGACGCCATTAGCAGCGTTCAAGGCATATACATTGTCCCATGAGCCTACGTAGACTACGCCATCGACAACTGCGGGAGACGAAATTCCACCATCGATAGTGTAATTCCAGAGTTGGACGCCGTTAGCTGCATTCAAAGCATAAATGTTCTTATCATTTGCGTCGACGTAGACAACGCCTCCGACAACAGCGGGAGACGAATCAACCAAGGGCCCAGTTGTGAAAGTGAAATTCCAAAGTAACGTGGGGGTAAGCACGGGTTTGCCTGTTCCTGCGCCACTGTGGGAAGGGGTCGCGCGAAACATTGGCCAGTCAGCGGAAGACTGTTGAGCAGTCACTTTCGGTGTAACTGCTGAGAACAAAGATAAACACAAAATGGCAATAAATGTAATTGCTAATTTTCCCCTCAAGTTTCCGCACCCGTTTATGAAGTAAACGTATATGAGCGGAATAAAACTTGTGTAGCTTTTTTCACACATGTACTTTGCAAAAAATTATATAGAGGTATTGAACTAACGCTGGGTAGGATAGAACTTGCTCGATTATGAGAAAGAAAACTTATCAAACGTACTGTAAATGAGAGGGGAAAAACATGAATAAGAATAAGATTTTAGGTTTAGTCGCTATTGTTATCGTTATAGCTGTTGCTTTGCCAACGGCCTACGTTGTAGAATCTTCAAAGGGTCCAGTTCAACAGCCCACAAAGACACTTGATTTTACTGTTAGTGGAACAAATGATTGTCTGAGATTTCTTAACAGCACTGTCTCAGTTGTTTATGTACCCTTCACTGTAGCCGCAAACGCACAAGGGGAATTGACCATTACTTGCACTCAGATGCCTGGTGGCGCCAACGGTTACACTGACATCTACCTTTACAATGGCTATTGGGATGGCGGAACAAACAATCTTTGCATGTCTAAAGACCTTTACCCAATTTTAAGCAATATACAGAGCGTTAATTTCGAACTCCACGGTACCACTTCCTACAACTCAACCTATGGAGGATCAACTCAAGAAAGCTACACAGTATTCTTCGTATTGCCACCCGGCGGACCAGCAACATTCCACATAACATACAAGCAAGTTTAATCTAAAAGTGCTTAGGAAATGAATCTTGTTCCTAGCGCTAGTTTTTTATCCTAACTCTTAATGATGCCAATGTGAGGTTTCAAAATGAAAGTTATAGCTATTAATGGAAGCGCAAGAAAAGACGGAAACACTGCCTTTTTGATTCGTCGTGTTTTTCAAGTTCTCTCAAGTTCTCGAAAAAGAAGGAATAGAAACTGAACTGATCCAGCTAGCAGGTGAGCAAATACACGGCTGCACGGCATGCGGAACTTGCCGGAAAATCAAAAACAAGCAATGCAAAATTGTAAACGACAACGTTAACACCTATATTGAAAAGATGGCTGAGGGAGATGGAATAATTCTTGGGTCACCCACCTATTTTTCGATGATGTCTCCAGAAATGAAGGCGCTTATAGATCGTGCGGGATTTGTTGCTCGGGCGAATTCTGATTTGTTTAAGAGAAAAGTTGGTGCTGCGGTTGTAGCAGTGCGAAGGGCAGGTGGAATACCGACTTTTGACGCGATAAACCATTTCTTCCTAATTACACAAATGATTATTCCAGGCTCATCTTATTGGAACATTGGCATAGGACTAAACAAGGGCGACGTAGAAAAAGATGAGGAAGGCATGCAAACCATGGAAGACTTAGGAAGAAACATGGCTTGGCTTATAAAAAAAATACGATGAGCGCGTTTAGCAGGACTTTTCAGCAGGAATTGGGTCTGGTGAGAATTTGTGCCCTCTCGTGTATGTGTTGTAGAGGAAACTCATAAAATGTTTCACCGCTTCTTTTTTTAAAAGATTTTTCAAGTTTTTTAGTTTGGGCTTTAAATTGTTTGTAGATTGAGTACACTGAAGCAAACCAAAGTACGGTGATATGCGGAAGCATAAGTTAGAAAGCAAGGTTGCAAGCCTGAAGCTACCTAATAATTATTTGAAAACGGAGAACATGAATAATAAAAAATGTTGTCGTAAGCATTGTTAAAAAAACACCCATTATGAATCTAAAAAAATAGTTGTTGTGCTGTGACAGACACAAACAATTAAGTGTCAAGCCTACCAAGCATTAGCAAGAAGCACAACCTTTTCTTAGGGATGATGAAATATGAGTCAACCCAACAATCAAAAAAGCTTAGAAATTGCAACCCTTGCTGGCGGCTGCTTTTGGTGCACTGAAGCGGCATTCAGCATTATGAAAGGCGTGGCGCGAATTGAGCCTGGATACACAGGCGGCACAGTGCCTAATCCATCGTACGAGCAAGTTTCCACAGGTACCACTGGGCACGCTGAGGCAGCTCAGATATTTTTCGACCCCAAAATGATTAGTTACAAAGAAATTTTGGAAATTTTTTTCACGATGCACGACCCCACATCGCTGAATCGTCAGGGTGCAGATGTTGGAACGCAGTACAGGTCAGCCATTTTCTATCATGACCAAGAGCAGAAAAACATTGCTGAGAAGCTGATTGATGAACTCAATAAAGAAGACATTTGGGATAAAACAATTGTCACATCAGTGGAACCGCTGAAAGTATTTTACAACGCTGAAACCTACCATAAAGACTACTACAAGAAACATCCGAAAGAGCCCTATTGCCAAACCGTAATTGCCCCGAAAATTGCCAAGTTACAGCATCGTTTTATTGACAAAATCAAAGTGCCCCTATAATAACAGGTTATACACTCTGGAAAGTACCAGAGCAGGTACGTGCAAGTTGGCGATGGTGGGCTAGAAATTAGCCTTAGGCTTTGAACTTATTATTTACTTTGCAAAACGAAATAACTCCTGTTCCAGCAAAAAGGTCACAAACCTTAAGAAGCCTTTAGGCTTTTTTTGTTTCGGGTGGGCGATGACGACTCTGGCCCCGAAGACTTAACGGATGATGAGGATCTTGAGTGCGAAAAGCCCAGTGCTTCTAATTAGCGCTGCTGGCATAAGAGCCCACCTAACGCTTTATTGGTAATCTTGTTTACGCTACTTAGCCGAGGATTCCACAATTGACACTATACCAGAGATATTTTTCAAGAGCTCTTCCGGAATATTATGGCGATCCTTTAGATACTGTGGCGAGTTGTACGATAACCACACTCTCCTGTTTTCATCTTCTGAAACAAGAACTTTTAGCGGAAAATCGACAGCTAGAGTTGGTGAAGCAATCATCAAAGGAGTCCCCGCTTTCGGATTACCGAAAATAAGCAGTATAGAGGGATTCAATTGTAACGCTGCTCGTTTTGCATCTTCACTAAAATTTATTATAGCAAAAATTGTTAGTCCGCGGGACTCGACATTGGACTTAAGCCGCTTGAATGTGTCTTCCAAAGAATGGCCACTAATAACCTGCACGATTACATTATTACTTTTTGACAATCGAGAGTCAGTTTGTGATTTACGATTTGAAGCAATTATAGTTTTCCTTCACGAATGTTTGGCCCTAGGAGATTGCCTAACGGATTTTCTGTGTTCCGCCTTTGTGTTTTTTTATTCAATTCGCTCTTTGTGTGCACTTAAACCATTCTTTATTGCATCTACCAGCTGTCTAGCGTTCACCGCTAATAGACAAACAATCATTACCAGAGGTATCCAAGAAGGAGTATAAAATGGGGTAGTGCCTCCCGAGCTTAAAATCATGTTTAGAAAACCTTGAGCTGTTCCAGGGTAAAGAACCATCAAGTTGGATGCGACAAGTGTTATTATCATTGTGCCTAAAGCGTTTCGGAGTTTGTTTTTGTTGTAGAAAAGAAAAAGTGGAAACGCCAAAATTGCAAATCGTGGGTCAAATGCTCCTAACGCAAAGGCGATGCCTGAAAGGGCGGGTCTGCCCTTATAACCCAGATAAAATGAGGCAAGCAAGAGGAACGAGAGGAAAATTTTCGCTTGCCCCTCTGCCCAACTCATAAAGTAACTTACGGATAAACCTCTGCCAGGCATAGGATAAGGCAATAGCAGAACAGCCAATATGATTAAGAAAGCAAGAATCGGGTTCTTTTTTTCCATCAGCTTATAGAGTAATAATGCTATAAGCGGCAGCAGTGCAAACTGGAAGGCGTCGAATATCCAGAACGCTTGGTAATAACTAAGGTTAACGAGGGGCGAAATCAACAATAGAAAAGAGGGCAAATACTTATACGGTGTTAGATAAGGGTAGATTGCTGGTTCGCCATCCGATAAGGGGCCAGTGGTGAAAATTTGGGAAGGGTTATGGAACATGCGCCAAGCCGCTATGTAATATACTGAAAAATCCCTTGGCAAATCAGCTCCCCCCAAGTTGAGGGGATGATTCATGGTTGGGTAAGCGACAGAGAGCGTATAGAAATTCAACATAAGAAGGATAATCGTCGCTAATGCAAACAGTAACTTTTTTGACTTAAGAGGATGAGCCATGCCAAAGTCGCTTTAATCTGTTTGCTTATTCCTATTAAGCCTTCTACTTCACACGTGGTTTAGCAATCATTCTCGCATGGCTAGCCCTTTCTTCTTCTAGCTGCGTGAAAAATTCGATATTATTTTTCCTTCTGGGGTTTCTCCCACAATTCAAGCTTCTCTTTCTTAAGCTCCGTTCTCTTCTTCTGCAAATAATTGTACACCGTGTGGTGTTGGCATCCTTCAATAATCATTTGCACCGCATTATGTGCTGTATCCACCTGTTCGAAACTGCCGATAAGCCCAACCGTGTGGCCATAAACAACTACGTCAGCTTCGCTTAGCTCTTCGATTAGCTTTCTTGTTTTGCCCTCGGCGCCTATGATTCTGCCTTTTATGCGTTTAATGTCAGATTCTGAGCGCCCGAAAATCACGCGCAAATCTATTAAGTCAAAGATTTCTTCCTCGTTGCGAATGAGGCGGAATGCTACTTCAGGCGTGAAGCCTCTGCCGATGGCGGTTGCGACATCTTTTGCTTTTAAGAGTAAGGATGGGTCAGTCGCTTTTTCTGAAAGCAAAATAGTGATGTTCCCGTCGCTGTCAATGTCAAGCTTGACTTGCAGCTTCTCTTCTATATGCTGTTTGACTTTTCCTTCAGGACCGATAAGTATTCCAACGCGCTCTTTCGGAATCCTAACAAACGTGTCTAAACCAACCATGCTTAACCGACAACCTTCTTGTGAAATTCTTCAACAGAGTAAACCTTAACATTTAACCGACTAAAGAACCTATTCAAATTCGTCAAATCCCTTATCAGCATGAAATCGGCCATGGGGTGTTGAATTGAAACTGACTGGGACATGTCAAAAATTACTATCTTACCCTTCCACATCATAATATTGTATTCGCTTAAGTCCCCGTGAACCAGTTTGGCTTTTTGATAAAGCCTCTTCACGTAAGTCACTAGTAAGCGATATGTTCGCTCCGGATTGGCTGGCGGCCGCTCTTTCAACGATGGCGCACTGACGCCCTCTTTGCCAATAAACTCCATGACGACAACATTACTTTTTACGGCGACGGGTTTGGGAACAGGAACTTTCGCCTCTGTTGCTTCTTTTAAGTTGCGAAATTCTTTCTGTGCCCAAATGGCAATCAACGACCTTGTGTCACGCTTAATATTTGTGAAGCGTGGATCGCCTTCAATGTATTTGAGCATGCCTTTCTTGAACTCGGCCGATGATGTCAAGTAAATTTTTACTGCTAAATCCTTGCCTTCTTTGTCTGTACCCCAGTAAACCCGGGCTTCCTTGCCTGAACTAACAACCCCATTGAGCTCGTAGAAAACGCCGCTGTTGAGCATGTCAAAAACAACCATACGCGTGGTTTGGTCAAAAACCTCCTCCACGGTGGCACGCTCTTTTGTCATGTCATGTGTCAGCATTTTGTCTCTTCGTTCAACTCTTCTTTCAGTATGCGCAATCCGTTCCTGAGCTTTCCTAGACATAATATCAACACCTTGATAACTGCTTCAAGGTATTTAAAAACCATCAACAAGAAAAACGATGCCGTACTTAACTCAAAAGAAAATTTAGAAAACGTGTGCGTTTGGAGTGCGATTTTGTTGGCAAGTGTCTTTGTCTGATAGAACAACAACACTCATTTTTGCATTTTTGTTCAGTTTGTTTTGGGCTGCTTTTCTGCTGCGAAGCTTAATTTGTTTGCAGGTTGCGTCTTAAAATGTGTCGGGATGTGTCGGGATGTGTCGGGATGTGTCGGGATGTGTCGCAATGTGGTGGAAATGAGTGGTGTAAGTTGCCGTTAATTTAATGTTCATCTTCAAAGTTGCTTTTCGCGAGCCTTTCAGATTTTTCGAGTGTTCTTTAACTAATTTTTGTTCTTGTGGCTTTGGGGTGTTTTCTTGTTTTAAGGTTTGAAAAGTTTGCAGGTTGAATCTAAAATAGTCCCTACTAATCCTAAATAGTCTTGTATTTAGCTACTCTTGAAGTCTTATTTGTCACTGATAATGTGGAACAAAATGTTTCAGCTAAATATTCACTTAAAAAACTGCAAAGGAGCCGCTTTCGGCACGACTATTAAAAACAATGGCTGAAAATTTGAAATTAAAGGGTTAAAATGCCCTTGCGCCGTAGTGTATCAGCTTGTGAATGCGTGTAGCGCCAGACAACGTCTCCGCGTTTATCCGTTTGGAACTCCCAAGGTGAAACAATAACGATGTCGCCTTCCCTAATCCATACGCGTCTTTTCATCTTGCCTCGGATTCGACATAAACGCTCGGCACCATCTTGGCACTTAACCATAATTCGGTCAAAACCAAGCAGTTTAGTTACTACACCCAAAACTTCGCCTTGCCTAGGATAAATTAACTCGCCTATTGCGCCTTCACTTAACACTTTTTTCTTTCCCAAACAGTAAACCTCTATTTTAAATATTTGAAGATAATTGCTTTTCGTGCTTAAAAGCCTGTTCATTGAATTATGCAGATTTCACACACGTTTTAGCTCAAGACAAATTGGATTCTCTCCATTTCAACTGCAGCCTTAGAATCATCCTTCATCTCAAAGCTTGTTTCAACAAAACCTTAACATATTCCAATTTTCAGTAACGCGGCGCACAATTAGAAAACGCAAAACCAAACTTTAATTGCAAAGACCCATTCGCTCTACTTCTGAAAAAGTAATAATAAGCCCTGTCGTAACTGAATGTTAAGGTGTCAAATTTGGTTACAGAAAAAGTAACGCATTTTCACGGATGCCAAATGGCAACCACTTTTTCCGTGAAACAGCACAAACTGAGGAAACTCCTAGCGTGGCTATCAGAAAAACAGGGAAGGGGAATGGAGTTCATCTCGCTCTACATACCTCGGGAGAAATCAATAGATGAGATAGTTGCAATCCTTAAGTGCGAGTCTGATTCTGCTGACTCGAAACCTGAAGGCGCTAGAGACATTAGGGGTCGTCTTCAAGACGCCCTCAAGGAAGTAATCCAGCGTCTAAAGCTCCAGAACGAAATTCCAAAGAATGGGCTCGCAGTATTTGCTGGAACTTTCGTGAGGAACAATTCGGAAAGCGAAGCTTTGAATGTCGAAGAGCTCATCCCGCCAGAGCCGATTACCGCTTATCTTTACGAAGTTGACAACCATTTTCATTTAGAACCCTTAAGGGAAATGCTGAGAGAACCAAGAGTTGTCGGATTTGTTAACATGGATTCAAAGAAGGCCAGCTTTGGGATTCTCAATGGTGAACGCTTCGAATTAATAGAAAATATCTCGTCAGGAATTCCTGGAAAGTCGGGAAAGGGAGGGTCAAGCCAAAGAAGGTACGAAAAAGAACGCGAAATGGAGGTCACATACTTCTTCCACAGAGTTGCGGAGCATTCAACAAAGGCATTTCTCACGAACCATAAAGTTAACGCGCTGATAGTTGGAGGACCGGGTACAACGAAAGAGGATTTCTCAAAGAGTGATTACCTCAATTATGAGCTAAAGAATTTGCTTCTGAGCATAGTTGATACGCAATTTACTGGGAGCGAAGGGCTAAGAGAGGTGCTAGACAAATCATCTGAGGCACGGAACAATATGTGTTTGCCAGAGGAAAAGAGCATTGTGCAGCGCCTTCTGGCAAACTTAGGCAAGCAAAACGGTTTGGCTATTTATGGCCTAGACCCGGTGTTGAATGCGCTGAAGAATGGTGAAGTAGAAGTTGCATTAGTGACAGACAGTACAGATATAATTGAAATTGTTGTAATGTGCAAAAGATGCGAACTGTCAAGGACGAAGATAGTAGAAAAGAAAAAGAAGGCTCAAACGGTACAAGAAATGATTTCGAGCCCATGCGAGAAGTGCAACTCAGCTGAATATGAGGTGGAGGAGAAGGACATAATTGACGTTTTGGAGGATATGGCTTCACAGACAAACGCAATGGTTGAGGTGATTTCAACAGAGTCGGGAGAAAAAGGAAAGCTGACAGCTTTGGGAGCCTTTGCAGCTCTCTTAAGATACAGATCTCAGAAGGTTTAATGTAAGCTTTTAAATCTCAAGTAGAATTATCATTGGCATGGAGCAACCGTCAGGTGTCCTACCACTTTAACATTCCATATCGAAATAATGTCAAACTAAAGCAGGTTATGGAACGAATAAAAGAAGACAAGAAACTACAAACATACTGGAAATGCAGCAATGTCATGGCGATAGAGCGTATGGGCTATACCGATCATGGTCCTACACATGTTAAAATTGTTGCGAACCTCGGGTTGAAGCTTCTGCGTATTCTCGTCGAGAAAAAACTCATAACACCGAGTATAGTGGAAAATTATGGGATGCAAAATGATGATGCAGAAGTTGTTGTTGTTTTAGGCTCAATCTTCCACGATTTAGGAATGATAGTTCAACGGTATAACCACGAAAAATACGGTGCGTTTTTAGCTTTAGAATTCTTGGAAAAATGTTTACCCCCAACCTACAACGAAGAACAAATAGCAATAATGACCTCTGAAGTTCTCCATGCAATCGTAACCCATGAAGAACCCCGCAGAAATGAACCGCCACACAGCAGAATTTTAACCAAAGAAGCAGGTATAGTCGGTATTGCTGACGCATTGGACATGGAAGCAGGAAGAGCCCGAATCCCATTCCAATCTGGAAAAGTAGACATCCACGCCGTCTCAGCACTTTCTATTGAAAAGGTGGAAGTGGAATGTGCAGAAAATGTTGAAAACGGGCAAAAACCAATCAACATTAAAATTAAAATGTCAAATTCAGCAGGCGTTTTCCAAATCGATGAACTTCTTAAGCCAAGAATCGTCAACTCAGGGCTTGAACAATTCTTCCATGTAATCGCTGAAATCACAGGCGAAAAAGAAAATCGAATTATCGAAAAATTCGAAATCTAACTTTTTGAAGTAGGCGATTTATCCATCTGTGCCGTAGCCGCTTATTGTGACAACTGCATTTGTGGAGCTGGCGCTCGATTGTGCATCAATTACAACGCCTAAAATTATGTTTTGCGATGGATATAGCTGCAACAATTGATCGTTGCTTAACCATACTGCTCCACTGCTGTTAAATGTTTGAGTTATTCCATTTGAAAATACATTGTCTGCGAATTGCAAACGGATTCTGACGGTTACACTCTCGTTGTTGGGGAATGTGCCGTCGACTTGAATTTTAGGTTCGAAAGTGAAAATTTGAAGCGGAAGCGCTTGAATAGTCGCATTAGCGCCATATTTGTTATTTACGCCTACTGGAACATTGACGTTTTCTCTTTCAAAAGCGCTGCCTACTCCAGAAATCCAGATGCCATACGGGTTATGAATGCTCGCTGTCCAATTGCCCAAGAAGCTGACGCCGCCATCTAGAGTTGGGGCGTAAATACAGGTTTGTCCAAGATCTACCGCGAACATGTCATTTGGCATATCAGTGAATGACTCGAGCACTACGCCTATTAGCAACGTCTGGTCCATTGACCCAGCATCTAAAAGTCCAGTTTGATTAGTTACTCCATCTTCACCCATCCACATTCGGACATCTTGCAGTTGACTATCCGAAAACTCAGCCAAAGGCTCGACATTGATGCCTACTGAATTGTCCCTAATATTGAAGAAGCATCTGTTTATTACTGAACTGGCATAGGAACCTGTAGCGTCGCCTTCGGGCGTCTGGAAATCTATGCCTTCAGTGGCATTTATGAAACTGCAATCTTCAATTTTCGTGTCTTCACTCCAAGTGTTTGTATTAGCTAATTCAATACCGGTTGAGGTATTCTCGAAAATCATGTTGGAAATCGTTGTTCCAAACGAATTTTCAATTCTGATAGTTCCGTTTATAATTGTTAAGCCCGAAATGGTCGCATACTGTGAAGTGGTGTAGTTGTCGCCGTAAATGATTATTTTATGTCCATTGCCAATTATAGTTGCTCCGTTACCGGCGATTTGAGTGTCAATTTTATTGGAAACCAAAATGTCCCCACTTAAAGTGTAAGTTCCAGGGTTAAGGTAAATAGAATTTCCTTGACTAAACGCTTTATTAATAACAGACGAAGCACTCCCTGATACGCTTGTTATAGAACCAGTTAACATGTTTTTTAATTGATAATTATTACCGTTTTGGGAAACAACAAAATTATAAGTTAATGCAGCGGAATTAACAGAACCACCTGGGCGACTAAAAAACAAGTAGGTATTGAATGCGGAAAAGGCAAGCAGAACAACTATGAGAAGGGTGATAACACGTTTTGAAATAGTTATCTTTGAGTTTCTTTCCATCTTTGAGGGCTCATTCAGTTTTGAAGTACATGTATGACCCATCGTTAATTAATTTTTATGCAATAAAGCATAATCTATTCTTGGAAGAAGTTCAGCAAAACCCCAAGAACTAACTAATTTGAAAAAAAAAATAGGATCGGTCTGAAAATGGCAGAAAAGAAAACCCGTTGCATTTTCTTTCGATTTATTTCTTGGTCTTCTTCCCTTGGTCCTCTTCTTCAAATTTCCAGCAAAGTTTTATTAACAATCCTGCATTCAAAACTGGTAGCTATTTAGCAAAAGTAGCTACACTTTTGCTCTATACAAAAAATATAAATGGAGAAAAAAACAAAATGCAAAAAACAAAAAATAGAATTGCAGCTATTGCAATTGCAATATTCTTAACATTTTCGATGTCAGCTTCGATGCTACTAATTCCAAATGCAAGTGCACATACACCCGCGTGGCAAATTCCAACGTTCGCCTACATACAAGCTGAACCGAGCACTGTAGGTATCGGTCAGAACGCAGTCATATACATGTTTCTTGGAAATGCGCCTATCCCTAGTGCAGCGTTATACAACGAATATAGATTTACAAACTACACCCTTACCATTACAGGACCTAACGGCACAATCTCAACAAATTATCCTATCATCCAAGATCCAACAGGAGCCCAAGGATTCACTTTTACTCCTTCACAAGCCGGGACCTACAACCTTACCTTCAATTACGGTGGACAAACACTAAATACCAGCACTCAACCAGTCGGCTCGCAATATATTAACGACATTTATGAGCCAAGCTCTGCTACAACACAACTCATTGTCACCCAAACACCAATTCCATACAGCATCTCAAATCCCTCACCGCTTCCAACCGCTTACTGGATACGCCCAATATACGGTGAAAACAGCAACTGGTACACTATCAGTTCAAATTGGCTAGGTACAGGCTCACCAGTTAGTTCACAGGTGGGTTCAGGCACCCTTACTGGCTTCGCTTCATCATCAACAATGGAGAGGAATCCAGGCGATGCTATAGGACCAGCTACTAGCCACATCATGTGGACATACCCAATTGAAGAAGGAGGAATCGTCGGCAACAATCAGTCCGTCGTTCTGGGAAACAGCTACTTCGAAGGCTC
>JBEKPG010000024.1:0-37344 GCA_049520955.1 Bathyarchaeia archaeon
TAAGAACGATAAATCCTAAAAGATTTCTCTGAACAAAGAAGAAAAAAATCAATCCGAAAAAAGCAATAATCCCCGCCAACCAATTTCTCATAAGTACGGTTTTTGTTGCCAAAGGTAATTAGCCTTTCGGAGAAAAATAAGACTGATTATTTGTCTTGTTTGCCATAGGCTTGGGTAGCTATTGTTAAATAAATTAAGAGTAGATTAAGCAAATGAAGAGCTATTTTATCTTAAGTGAACTAGGAGCGCCTAGAGAAATGCCTATAAGCGAAGAAAAAGCTTTGTTGGAAGAATAAAATTGAGAGGCGGATTCAAACTAAACGAGAGGGGCAGGGCAGCTTCCAAATTCGAGAATAAAGAAACGCTTAAACTCGAAATGTAACGACGCTATCCTGCTTCTAAAATCTGTCAATTCTTCGACAACTAAAATTTCGGGAGTTGACTCTTTTTGAATCTTCTGTCACGCTTATACTACATATGGCGCAGATTCTCAAAAATGATTTCGCTTTTCTTGGCCATTGCTGGTCCAGGCATAATTGTGATGGTTGCTGATAATGACGCTGGCGGAATTACAACCTACACGGTAACTGGGGCTCTTTTTCTCTTCAGCTTTATCTGGATCGAAGTCCTTTTGGGGCCTGTTGCTTACGTGTGCCAAGAAATGACTGTTCGTCTTGGAGCAATAACAAAACGTGGCCATGCTGAGGCAATTTTTGATGCTTTCGGCTCGTTCTGGGGCTGGTTCTCACTCCTGGATTTGACTTTAACAGATTTTCTTACTATAGTTACGGAATTTATTGGAATGACAGCTGCTATGAGCATTTTTGGTATTCCACCCTTACTTACAGTTATAGTCGTCATTTCTTTGATAATGATGATGGTTATTTCGGGGCGTTACTGGACTTGGGAGAAAATTGTTCTTGCGCTTTGCGCTCTCAACCTCATATATATTCCAGCTGCGTTTTTAATCAATGTCCCTCTGCATCCCTTATTTTCAGGATTCGTTCCAGGTTTTCCATATGGCCTTACGGGCACTGTTATTTTCTTCATAATGGCGAATATTGGCACAACAGTAGCTCCGTGGATGATTTTCTTCCAGCAAAGCTCTGTCGTAGACAAGGGACTGCAAGAAAAAGACATAAATTTCTCGCGATTGGACTCGGTAATAGGTGCATTCTTCACTGTTATCTGTGCCGTTTTCTGCATTATTATTTTCGCCGTTCTCCTGCCACATGCTAACATTCAAGACGCGGCAACTGGGGCATTACGAATTATGTCGATCAACAGGTATGTCGGGATTGCTATTGCTATTGGGTTGTTTGATGCTGGACTTCTTGGTGCCATATGCATATCATTAGCTAGTTCTTGGGCATGGGGTGAGGTCTTTGGCTGGCCACACTCTCTAAATCACAACTTCAAAGCGGCGCCAGGATTCTACATATTCCGCCTCCTAATTCTTGCAGGCGCTGGAACTATAGTACTAATTCCAGGTGCCCCGCTGATTCTAATTACGCTGTTTGTCCAAGTAATCGCAGTAACACTGTTACCGGCAGCCCTTACGTTCCTGCTGTTGCTGCTTAATCAGGAAGAGGTCGTAGGAAAACACAAAAACAGTAATATACAAAACATTCTTGCCATAATTATAATAGGCACTATAATTGTGCTATCTACATTGTATGCTATCGGCACAATCTTCCCAAAGCTCTTTGCGTAAAAATATGTGGTGAAATATGTGATAAACCCTATAAAAAACCTGATAAACAAAGTCCGCGAAATCAACCAGAAATATTCGAAGCCACGCATCAAAATGTCAAGACCGATAAAATTCGCATTACTTGCGCTGAGAATCTACCTTGTATTTCTGCTAGCATTGCTTCTATATAGATTCATAATTACAATACATTGAGGCAATCTAATGACTGCAGTCATAGGTCACAAAAAAGAGCTACAATTTTTTCTCAGTGACATTATAGGTAAAAGAGTACTGAGCGGCAGGAAGAAAATAGGAAAACTTTCCGACCTGATTATTAAGGAAAATGGTGGAAAGTTTCCTTATGTGACTCATCTGTTTGTTGGGCGATCGTTTGGTTATCCTCCGTTGACTATAGAATGGGAAAAGGTAGTTTCTTTTTCACAAAAAGAAATCATCGTTAATATCGGCGATGTCGCCGAATACGATAGAGGCGTTCAAGAAGACGCTATCCTGCTTAAAGACTACGTTTTAGATAAGAAAGTCTTGGACGTTGAAGAAAGAGAGGTTGATGTTGTCTATGATATTTTGCTCACCATGAAAAATGGCAAGTTATACGTACTTGATGTTGATTTTAGCAAACAAAGACTCTATAAAAGAATGCGTCTTCGTTTTTTAGCCAGGTCTGTCGGTGAAGTCGAAGAGAGCAAAAGAGTTTCTTGGGAGTACATTCAACCTTTGGAGAACCTTAGCAGTTTCAAAGGTGAGATAAAACTCAATGTTTTGAAAGAAAAACTGTCGACCCTAAGACCTGTGGATTTGGCTGATGTTTTAGAAGAAATGGATCACGAGCACCGGGTTAAAATCTTCGAGAAACTAGACGAAGAAAGAGCCTCCGATACACTTGAGGAGATAAGCCCCAACGTTCAAAGAGCGCTAATTGCTTCGTTAGATAAGAAAAAAGTTGCCAAGCTCCTAGATGTTATGACCCCCGGTCAAGCGGCAGATATATTATCTGTTTTGCCTGGGCCTGAAGCCGAAACAATAATGAAATCAATGAGTAAAGACGACTTGACAAAAATCAGGTCTATTCTCAGTCAACACAGCGAAAATGTTCTCAATTATGCGACACAAAAATATCTCCGTTTTCCACCTGACGAAACCGTGCTCATGACGCAAGAAAGCTACGCAGTAGAAGCCGAAGACAAAGACGTCGTAATGTATCTCTACATTGTAGATGCAGAAGAAAAACTTCTGGGCGTCATCGACATCAAAGAACTCTTACAAGCACCTATGAAAACCACAACAAAGCTACAGGATATAATGGTCCAAGATATAATCAGCCTAAAAACAACCAGCACCCTAAAAGAAGCTTCATTAATCTTCGCTAGATACAGCTTCCGAGCACTACCAATAGTCGACCCAGAAGGAAAAATTGTAGGTGTAGTCCCATACAAAGATGTAATGAACCTAAAACACCTGTTCTTTGAATAAATTTCCTTCTTCATTTTTTCAGCAGCGAATACATATTGATGAATGCGACAACGTGTCTTTGTTAAGACAAAGATTGAATTAAAGCTACTACCTCTTTTGCCCCTAATAACCTTCCAATGCATTTAAAAGAAGTTTGGACAAGCGCGTTTCAAGTAAATTCTCGTTAGCTTAGCAAATATATAGTCGCAAGGGAAAAACCATCTTGTTTTTAAACAAATTTCATTGACATAGCAAAATATTAAAACAAATGTGGAGATATTAATGCTCGGTAATGAGAATGGACAAAGAAGACCAAATGCTTGAAGAGTTAAAGAAGATTAGAGAAGCTGTTGAAAAAGCTCCACCACCAACGCCGCCCCAAGGTTTATGGAACGAGTTCAAAGACTTCCTATCTTCGTATAAAGTTCTTGGCTTAGCTGTTGCGTTCGTCTTAGGTTTGTATCTTGGCGCTTTGGTTAAGGCGCTTGTCGCAGACTTCATTATTCCGCTCTTAGGATTGGCGATTCCTCGCATGGCAAACTTACCTACATATGCAGTTGCGGTTTCGAAGCAGTCGTTTGGCATCGGCGACTTCTTAATAGCTTTAATTACCTTCATCTTTGTGGCACTTATCGTGTTCCTCATAGTGAAGGTAGCCAAAAAATGGAAAATAGACTAAACCTTAATACTCCCATTTTCTTCTTTTTTTTAAGTTGAAGAATTCTACCATTCCGATTTTCTTTACATATTCCTTTTTTTCATTTCTGAGATGGCTGGCAAACAATGACAAACTAATTAAGACAAAACAATCCGTACAATCCAAAGGAGTTTAGCCGGTTGCTAAACATGTCAGCCTTTGAGTTACTATCCTTTTGACAGGAGTTAAAAGCAATAGAGGACGGATTTGACTCAGTCAGAACAGACAAGATAGAGCAAGACTATATGGAAAAGTAGTCTCGACAGCAGCACAACTGATAGGACACCATTAAACATGACCGAAAACCATAAAACCATCTCCACAAACTATCACCTCTGCAAAACTGGCAAAAGCGTTTATAATCCGTCTTTAACATTATCACGGGTTATAAACCAACCAAATCTATGTATGTGCGGTCGTAGTCTAGTTTGGTCTAGGACATCAGCCTGCCACGCTGACGACCCGGGTTCAAATCTCGGCGACCGCACCACAATCCCGCAGGCATTTATTCATAAAGTGTTATCTATTTTAGACGCGCATGCCGATTAATAATCAGTAAGTGGTAGAGTATGGCGACTGAAGGTAAACTTGAGCAATTAGTTAAACAAAAGAGGGCTTTTTTGAAAGCTTCCGTGAAAGATTATTCTGCTGGCGGTAATGATATGCTTGATGATGTTGAAGCGTTGTTTGAAGAGGCTAAAGCAGAAATTAATCACTGTTTGGAGCTTGCGAGTTGTTTGAAAGAGGACTCTGGGGAAGCAGCTTGGCGCAAAGAATGCCTTTCATCATTTGAGCAATGGCTTGAGAAGTGGTTTGGCAAAGCCTAATTTCTTCATGCATTCTTTTTCTTTTTTATCAAAAACCTATGTTCTTTTAGCAAACTCCTCCTCCCTACTATTTACAACTAATCTTGCCAAGTAAATAGCGACAAACAAATCTAGCGCGTCAGGGTACGTAAAAACATCGGAATCCATTTTACCATCTGAAGTATTAGCCAATTAGCAAGAATTCTAACTGAGACTCGTTCATGGAAGAAAGAAAAGCGAATAATCTGCTAAGTAAGATTAAGGTTACCCCTTTGGCAGCTGAAAGCTTTGGCGTTCGCTCCATGTGCACGCTAGTTGAAACGCCAGATGTAAAGGTGCTTTTTGATGCTGGAATTTCGCTTTGTCCGTATCGTTTTAGGTTGCCCCCGCACCCCATTGAGTTTCAAACAATCGCCTCCTTACGCGAGAAAATGGCGCATGCCGCTGACAAAGTTGAGGTTGTAACTATTAGTCACTATCACTTTGACCACCACACGCCTTCTTACGAGGATTGGTTGGTTAACTGGACACAAACAAACGAAACAGCACGCCAAATCTATCAAAACAAAATCTTGCTCATAAAGAATCCAAAGGAAAAAATCAACGCCAATCAGAGGCAACGCGCTTGGCTCTTCCAAAAAACCGGAGGCAAATACGCAAAAAACCTGGAAACAGCAGATGGAAAAGCATTCACTTACGGTCAGACAGTCTTGCGTTTTTCTGAACCTGTCAATCACGGCCCCGAAAATTCAATGCAGGGATGGGTTATAATGGCAGTTGTCGAGCATGAGGGTGAGCGGTTCATGTTTGCTCCTGACGTTCAAGGACCAATATCTTCCCACACGCTTAAGCGGATTTTGAAGGAAGAGCCAACAATGATTATGTTAGGTGGTCCGCCGTTTTATCTTGAAGGCTTCAGAGTTGAAAAGGCTCAGCTGGATCAGGGGTTGCGTAATCTGGAAATTATTGTTAAGATGGTGCCTTCGGTTATTGTTGAGCACCATGCGTTGAGAGATGATTCATGGAAAGAAAAAATATTAAGACTTTACCAGCAAGCGTCCGAGGTTAAGCATAGGGTTATGACGGCTTCAGAGTACTTAGGCAACAAGAACATGTTATTGGAATCCAAACGTAAGCAACTTTATAGTGACTTTCCACCTTCCACAGAGTTTAAGCGATGGATGAAAACATTAAAAAACAAAAAAATCGCTAAGCCCCCATTATAAATAATAACGCGAAACTGGAAAGCAAAATAAACAAGCAAACAAAACTATAACCGAAGAAAATTCAGGTGTACGAGAAGATAGTTGCTTATCTTTAGCTTAGCCGCCTTTGCTGCCTCCTTTGTGCTAATTGCTTTGGCAGAAATGGGAGATAAAACTCAGTTCTTAGCCATGTCTTTTGCGACACGATATAACTCGTACAAGGTACTTTTTGCGGTTTTCTTTGCAACAATAGCCAATTTTGCGATCACAGTTACTATAGGCCAACTTTTAACCACAATCATACCTTTGGAAGGTATCTCGCTTGCTGCTTCACTTTCTTTCATTGGATTTGGCGTGTGGACTCTGAGAAGCGAGGAACCGAAGAAGGCAGATAAGAAAGTTTCAAGGTTTGGAGTAGTGGGAACTGTATTTATAGCGTTTTTTGTTGCAGAGTTCGGGGATAAAACTCAGCTTGCTACAATTAGTTTAGCAGCTCAATACCAAAATGCGTTGAGCGTTTTGATTGGAGCAACTTTGGGTATGTTGTTGGCAGATGGAATTGGTATTGTTGCTGGAGTTTTTCTAGGCAAACATGTTCAAGATAGAAGCATTAAGTGGGTTTCGGCAACAATTTTTTTAATATTTGGTTTAGTGGGCGTCTATGAGGTTCTTTATTCTAAGATCGGTTTAGCTTATACAGCGTTAATTTTAATGTCGCTTATTGTTTTCTTTATTTTATCATTTATTTATATAACTCGAAAGATGAGACCACGCGAAAAAACTAATGTTACTAAAACTGACAACACAAAACCTGAATAAGCGTGGTTAAGAAACTTTAACTTTCAGTTAGAATACTTCAATTTTGAGGTTTTCCCTGTGGATAAGAATCATTTAGTGATAGCGGAATTTAGCATCATCCCGATTGGTCAAGCCGGAAGCAGTGTAGGTCGTTATGTTGCCGCTGCGGTTAACTCTTTAAAGAACGTAAAGGGATTAGACTTCGAAGTAACACCGATGGGAACCATTTTAGCAGCAAAAGACCTTGACACAATATTTGAAGCCGTTCGCCAAGCTCATGAAGCCATAATTGCTACCGGCGTCAAAAGGGTAACATCCACTCTAAGAATAGATGATCGAAGGGATAAAGCACGAACAATGAATGATAAGATTAACGCCCTCAAAGAATACATGAAGGAAAAAACTTGACTAGCCAAGCTAAGGGATATTACAAAAATCTGGGAAAATCAGTTAAAACCAGCTCTGCACAAATCTTCTGTATATCATTCTCATTTTTACAAAAGAAATATGACAAATGATGAATTAACTTAGCGCAAGTTTAAAAGATTTTGTTCGGAAGAGAGAGGGGGAACATAACTTTGCCGCTTGCGTTTCAGTTAATCGTTCATCTGCCAAGCGCTTTGGATTGTTACATCCTAAGCGGTTAATACCAATGAGTGCAAAAGAACCATAAAAAATGATGTGACTGTATTGACGCTACAACAATTACTTCCACGATTCTTTACGCTACCATACACCTGCATTCTTAGGCATTACGCATAATTACGCAGGTTAATAGCCGCCACCTCTGGTTGATACTTATCAGTGTCGACCTTTTGTTTTTCTAGGATTTGTCAATGCCAATGCTTTCTTTAGATCTAAGGGTGTTTTAACTTTGAAGAATGTTCGAAAATGCGGGTCTAACTGTTCAATAACTAAAGTCGAAAGGTACCGTACTCCGCGCATTTTATTAACCATCGCCTCCATGTCAGGTTCATCGCTAACTAATGCTTCTTTAGTTGCTTCCAATGCTTGCTCTGTATGGTAAACCGCCTGCAAGGGTTCAATTTGGCGGTCAGGCCATCTTGGAATAACCGCTGATTTGCCCACGCACAACTCAAAAAGCAAAGTTACGACATCTCTTGAAACGAACGGAACATCAAACGTCAAAAGCAAAGAATATTTACCTTGCGCAGCCTCAAAACCAGTTAAAGCGTCAGCTATAGGTCCACTCGACAGATCATTATTTATAGCAAATTGAACATTAGGCGAAACAATTTTAGCGTACAGGTCTGCACGCTTCTTTGAGGTTGTAACCACAAATACTTCATCTGCAATGCCCTTGACAGCGTCAACTACATGGGTTAACAAAGTTTTATTGGCCAGTTTCAAAAGACCTTTATCCTCACAGAACTTAGTTGAGGAAAAATCGGTTAGAATAATGGCAGATTTATCCAATCAGTTTGCATCTCCAAGTTAAAGTTATTAACCAGTTAAAAAAACATATGTTCATAAATCAAATACACTTTCTTGTTGAACCTACCCGTTCGCGTAGTCACTTCTCATGATGAGGTAGAAAATTTTGCTGGTATGGAGTTAAATGCAATGTTGAGTAATAGTTAGCTTAAACTTGCGTCTCCTTTTTTAGTGAAGAAAAAGCTCTTGAATTAACTTGTGGCGCCCGAAAGAGTAAAAGAAGAGGGCTAACTAGTTTAAGTCATTGTCTTCGATTTTTCTAGCCATTTCAGCAATTATCTTTGTGAAGGGATGGTCAGGTTTATCTTGGACAAATATCAAGTTGCCTTCTGCTCTTAGAACTTCGCAGAAACAAGGCACAATTCCCAGCATGGGTACGTGATAAACAGTTTTCACTTTTTCGCTCATTTCAGTTCTCTTAGCTGTGGCGGATGAATTGAGCACTTTGTTTAGCACTAGTCCTGTTTTCTTCTCAAATAGGTTATACAGCTCTTGAAGCATCCGTTTTGTCCCGTCCACATCTGACCTGTCACCAGTTGTTGCCACAACCACAAAGTCAGCAGCGACTATCGCGTTTATTGAGGAATATTGTAATCCCGGGCTTGTGTCAAAGAACAAGTAATCAAAGTTTTGATCCTTAAGCAATGTTTCTCTAAGCGCAAGCAGCCTTCCTAAAGCACGCATTTCCCATTTTCTATCCTTTGAAGACATGTCTCGGATTGCTTCAGTTGCAGGGTTTGCTAAGCCTGCGAAAAACTTGCCGTTTCCAGGAATTCTGCTGCTTAAATCTACAAGAACTTTTTCTGCGTCACAGGTATTGTTTAGGTAATCGTTAAACCAGAATTCAGAGTTTTCAGCTTTCAGAATCGAGAATAAGCTTGGCGCCCGAAAATCAAGATCAAAAATGCAAACTTTCTTGCCGTTTTTAGCAAAAGTAGCTGCTAAGTTTACGGAGAGGAGTGTTTTTCCCGTTCCGCCTTTATATGAATGTACAGCGATTATTTTGCTCATATTTCTCAACCCTGCGTTTCCCTATCAACATAAAAATATGCTTTTCTTCCCTTACGCTCTTTCTTTAGGTAACCCATAATCGTCAGCTGATTAAGATATGCACTCTCGACCGCTCTGGCTCGAGTTGTTTGATTAGCAATTTCTTCAGCAGTTGCGCGTCCACACCTACAAATTGACATGGCCGTTTTTCGTAAATGATCTGGCATAGAAAGAAGCGTCATAACATCTAAGGAGGCATCAGGCAACGTTATTGAATGCCTTTGATTATCATTGCCATTCTTCTGGATTTCAATGATTACTTCCATTTTCTGGTTCAACCTTTCAAGGCTTTCTTCAATTTTCTCGAGCACCGTTATCGGTTTTTTCGCAAATATTTCGTCCCTAATCACAAACCCCTCCCGATGTGTTTTGCATATGTACAGTTGATAGCTTAATCCGGTCTATTTATTAAGTCTTACGAAACTCTACTACATATTTGAAACCATTAAATCATAACATTAAAATTCAATAAAGCAAAGCCTATACAATCAAAATGTAAAAAAAAATTTGCCTCAGTGGAAATTATAAAAGCGGGGATTTTAGTAGGGGATTGGGGTTTGGCTTCGTGCTTCCTCTACAATTGGCAGAACTTGTTTTAGCTCTTTAAAGTATTTCAAAACAGTTATGCCGCGTTGTGTGACCGCGTAAACCACGCGCTGTCTTCCTGCAGTACGCTCTTCGACCAGTTCTTGCTTCAAAAGGAAGTCAAGATACTCTTTGAGGACGCTGCAGTTAACATTTGCTTTATACATAACGTGTGTTAGTTTTAGCGGCCCTCTATGAGCCAGGACCGACAGGATATCAACATACATTTCTAGTTTTGAACGACGCACTTTATACTCCTCTTCTATCAACGTCCAGCTTTTAATATAAATCATTTATGTATTACTAATCACTATTTTCGCTCATGCGTACGTTAATTATCGCGTTTTTTGCTTGCTTGGTTTAACACATTTAATCTATTTTCGAAGGCTGTGACCATGTCATCTAGCAATATTTCACGCAATTCTGTCGGCAATTGACCGATTTTCTCCTGGAAAACAGTTTCTAGCTTAGCTTCCAGTTGTTTCCTATCTTTTTCTGCAATTTCTTTCATATTCTTCCCTCAAGATTCTATAGGGCACACATTAGAGAACGCTATTTAACTAACTTATGAAAGCAACCTATGAATCTAAAATAAATACCTAAAAACAAAACTGCTCCATGATTTCTATAAGTCTTTATCTTCCTAAACACTTTTTTTCCTTAACTATTCTGTCTAGTGGCTAAAATCCTAAAAACAAAATAAACGCTCAAGACCAGCAAAAGATAAGATATAGACTTTATCATTTTAGCGAGTCCATTTGATATTGTTGGTTTTGGCATCCTTAAGTTTGAATTTTCTGATGATTTCGTTACTCTTTTTGACAGAAATACATACAAAGAAACAAGAAGAAAAAAGAAAAGGATGTTTATGGGCTGTTTAGCCTAAGATTGCTTTAAGGTCTTCGTCGGGCGTTTTTATGGGCATTATGTTGAATTTTTCAACCAGCACGTTTAGAATGTTTGGCGTTATAAAGGCGGGAAGGCTTGGTCCAATTCGAATGTCTTTTATGCCTAAGTACAGAAGTGAAAGCAGTATGGCAACTGCTTTTTGCTCGTACCACGACAAGACCAGTGACAATGGCAAATCGTTAATCTGCACGTTAAAAGCGTCCGCTAATGCTTGAGCGATTTTGACAGCTGAGTAAGCATCGTTGCATTGTCCAATGTCAAGTAATCTTGGGATTTCGTCGATTGTGCCTAATTCCTTGTCGAAGAAGCGGAATTTGCCACATGCTAAAGTCAAAATGATCGTGTTTCTAGGCGCTTTCTCAACGAATTCTGAATAGTAGTTTCTTCCCGGTTTCGCGCCATCACATCCACCGACTAAGATAAAGCGTTTAATGTGCCCGTTCTTCACTGCTTCCACTATTTTTCCGGCTACGCTTAACACAGCGTTCCTACCAAACCCAACAATAACGTATTTGCCATCTGTATCCTCTGGAAAGCCCGGTAGCTCCAAAGCTTTGTTTATTACTGCCGAAAAGTCCTTGCTAGAAATATGGGATACACCGGGGTATCCGACTGTTCCTGAAGTGAAAATGTTGCCTTTGTAGTTTTCCACGGGTCGTTGAATGCAGTTGGTTGTCATCAGGATTGCGCCTGGGAATTGGGCGAATTCTTTTTGCTGGTTCTGCCATGCGGTTCCATAGTGACCATAGAAATGCGAGTATTTTTTGAGTTCTGGATATCCGTGAGAAGGAAGCATTTCTCCATGAGTGTAAACATAGATTCCTTTGCCTTGGCTTTGCTTTAGAATCTCTTCCAAATCGATGAGGTCATGACCTGAAACGAGTATGGCTTTGCCCTTCTTGTGTCCAAGAGGAACTTTTGTCGGCAGCGGGTGGCCGTAGGTTTCAGTGTTTCCAGCGTCCAGAAGCTCCATCGCACGAATGTTGATTTCGCCACATCTAAACACTAAACCTACAAAATCGTTTGCACCAAGTGACTTGTCAAGAGGGGCTGCAAGTCCTTCATGGATAAAATCGAACACTTTGCTGTCTTTTTTTCCGAGAAGATAAGCGTGATAAGTATAGGCGGCTACGCCCTTTAACCCGTAAGTTAAGAGCCACTGAAGCGAGTGTAGGTCTGGGTCAATTGTTGGTTCAGAGTTTATTCCGTAAAGTTTTCCCTGTTTAACTAAGCCTTCAGTCGTTTCTTCTAGAGGCAAATTGAACAGTGCATTAGCTTTGCTTTTTCCTGACTGAAGAAGACTGCGCTGTTGTTCTTGCAGTTGAGCCGTTTTTCTTATGTAAGCAGCTATTGCTTCTGGGTCAAAGTTGACGTTTGTTAATGTTGAAAACAATGCCTCGCAAGTAAACAAGTCAGTTTTTTCGTCTTTTATTCCCGCTTTGCCTGCCTCTATTGATAGTTGACTAAGTCCTCTAAGCATATAGACAAGCAAATCTTGAAGTGAAGCAACGTCTGCTGTTTTTCCGCAAACACCGGCTACTGTGCATCCTTGTCCTTTGGCTGTTTGTTCACATTGGAAACAGAACATTTGGTTTTGACTCATGCTTTTCACCTTTATTAAAGATGTGTGGTCCTCTACAGATAGCTATTATCCCTTATATTTCAGGGATTTTGGATAAAATTATTCAGAAAATCATGACTACATAAATCGGAGGAAAATTGAAAATGTTAAAGTTGCCGCTTAAAATAATGCTCAAGCAACCTTCTTGTTCCTCTGCGCATAATCTCCGACAGCGTTGCTGTACTAATGCCCAATTTGGCTGCAAGTTCAGCCATTCCAACTTGCCGTGGATAATTAAAAAAGCCACTTTTCAACGCAAGCCAAAAAATCCTCTCTTGGTTCTCCGTTAAAACTCCTATTTGCTGCTCAAACTTGCCGATTTTGCGGACATTAACTTGGTAGCCAGCTTTTTCCAAGTCACTTATTATGCCTTTGTAGGCTTCAAATGTCGGCACCATGAAACTGTAGGTAATAATGCTATCCTGCATGCTTTTACCAGACACTAAGAAAGCATCATGCGCCAAAATGGTATTGCAGACTTCACAGCCCTCGCTTTCAAGCCAAACTGAAGATTTTCCTTCAACATGCCCCTTTGCCGCAAGCTCTTTAGGAACTTCACGAGTTTGATCTGCACCAACATCCATCAAATGCCTTACGGACCCGCTGCTTGAACTACGTACATCAACAACCTTGAGATGCTTAAACCCCAAGGAAGCAAGCTTCTTAACCATTTTACATTGCTTATTCTCAATTTCAATAACAACGTGGTAGGGCTCACGCCATGCATCAACCAAACTAATCAGCGTTCCAATCTAATTCAAAGAGTCGGTTAAATATTCTTGCCTAACACAACAAAAATGGAAAACGCAAGAAAATAGTCTGCTCAGATATTGAAGTACTTGGCATAACACCACGCCTATTGCGAAGAGGGCTACCAAGAAACATGTGCTGCCGCGAAATTAAGAAAACACTTGGCTGCTGGCGGCTTCAAGGATTCGTTGTGTTAGGAATTGCTCACATGCGTTCCTACGTTTTTTAGCTTTATGATTCTTTAGAGCTCTATCCATGGCAGCTAAATCGGGAACGACTAAGATTTTTGCTCCACAAGTACACTTCACAATCGGCATACTTGACCTAAACTTTTGTTTTATGCTATTAGTTATTTCTCTATTGATTTTTAGTTTGATGTTTTGAAATTTCTTTATGTGCCGATCCTCCCCGAAAGCCATGTTATACACGCGTTGCGTGAAAGGAATACTAGAAAGTATTCTTCTCGTATCGTAATAAATATTAGTGGTAGGCTTCAAGCAGTCACATTCAGGTCTCATTTTTAAAAACCAACATTTCTAAATCATTTTAAGAGAAATTTCGGGTAAAGGTTCTTTGAGAGCTCACTCATGTATTAGGACGATGCTTCTTAGGAAAAATAGAAAAATTCTTGCGGCAGTTCGAACTCCTTCTAAGCAATAGAGCTTTGGAATTAAACCCTTTAATTCGCAGAAGCATGTGATGTAGGCAAAGCACAGTCACAACTTTTAATGAGTCTTCAAAGAATATTCATTAATCGAGGTTAATATTATGAAAATTGCAATTATAGGAAAAGGCAATGTTGGCAACGCATTGTGCAGTGGCTTAAGCAGCAAACATGAAGTAAAGTTTGGTCACAGAGACCAAGCGGAACCAGTTGTTGACGCAGCAAAATGGGGAGAAGTCATTATTCTCGCAGTTCCATACGACAACGCTATCGATGCAACAGAAAAGATAAAACCATACGCTGACGGAAAAATAGTTATCGATGTTATGAACGCTATTGGTCCAAATATGGAGTTAGGGATAAGCTGTGCAACATCGTCAGCAGAAGAAACACAGAAAAGATTACCCAAAGCCTACGTAGTCAAAGCGTTCAATACCATATTCGCGCAGAACCAAAGCACAGGCAAAGTTAACAATGAACAACTAACGGCTTTCATTGCTGGTAACGATGGGAAAGCTAAGCAAACTGTTGCTCAATTAACTCGGGACATCGGTTTTGACGCGGTTGACTGTGGACCATTGAAGGCATCGCGTTATCTGGAAGCGATGGCGATAATGGTAATTAGCTTGGCATACAATTATGGAATGGGACCAAAAATAGGTTTTAAACTGGTTAAAGCCTAAAATTTCTTTGACAAATGCCAATTCCGTTGGCGTCACGTTTTTTTAAGGGGAAACGTTTAAGGGTAATAGTTAGTTATGGTTTCGCGTATTCCCATCCTGAGGGTTTATGTTGAGCACCAAAACAGAAACAATTGAAGAACGTAAGGCAGAAGTCCTTATCAAACTGAGAAAATACAAACTGCTTGAAAAAGAAGTACATGAAAACGAAATAGCCTACATCATCGACATTCCACAGGACAAAGAGAAAGCAATAGTCTGGTGCATTTTAGGTGAAGCAACCGTCGGCATCGCAGCCATGAATACACTCTACAAAGTAATGAAAGAAAAAGAAATCGACCGCGCAATAGTAGTTACGGAAGGACGCTACACGCACGCTGTTAAACTTGGCGCAAAGAAGAAACAAGTTGAGTTACTACCCAAGTCTTTCCCAGTTTTCGACATTTTCGAGCATGCACTAGTTCCATTCCACGAAATCCTAAGCGAAAAAGAAAAGAATCAGCTTCTCGCACAATACAAAGTTAAGCCCTACCAGATGCCACAAATCGAATCAGGCGACCCAGCAGTCAAAGCAATCGGCGCCAAACCGGGCGATATACTGAAAATCACCAGGAAAAGCACAACAGCAGGCGAATACATTACTTATAGATACGTAATAGAATAAAAAAGCAATGGCTTCATGGGCGCACAACGGCTTTTTTAGAAGTTAACGCTATCTTTTTAGCCATATCTTTCTGAAAAAAACTAGTTACCCCTCTTTCTCTTTAACCAAAAAAAGAAAGAAATAGTCGCTTTACCTTATACAAAAATATATTGAAGCAGATTGTTGTGGGAAAAACGATTATTTGGCAATCATTACTTCCGTTGATTTCATGATTGCTTCTACTTCGTCGCCAATTTTAATGTCTAAGTCTTCAACTGCTTCCTTAGTTATAACTGCCGTAATAGTTACGGGCATTTTTACTTCAACTTTAACTTTGGCTGTAATAACGCCTTTTTCAACAGCCACAACTTTTCCTTTAAAACGGTTCCTAGCACTTAACTTCAAACCTTTCACCTCCAAACTGCCTGAATTAGATAAAACCTTGCCGAGGTAGCTCTCACCTTGTTTGTACTCTCCAAGCAAGCTTCGGCCTAAATCAGTTAACTTTGCGCCTCCGCCGCCAGATTTTCCGCCTTTGAAAGTTTCAACTATTTGCTCTTCCAACGTCTTTTGAATATCATGCAGATAATTCCAGACGTAACGGTACGACATTCCTAACGTTTCTGCAGCTTTAGAAATCGAGTTTTCCTTTTCGATAGCTTCGAGAATTTCTGCGCCACCTTTGCCAATTAATGGTTTATCTTTGTATTCTATCCAGACTTTGCATGAGAGCTTATGTTTTTTGTTGGCAAGCATTCTAGATGGTTATGTCTCAAAGACCATATAAAGATAATTAAAGGGTAATTTAGAAGTTTTATTTGATTTTTTCTAGGCTCCAGATCAGATCCAAAAAACAAAAGGGCTATTAAAACTCTAATTCCCCGTTGACAAATTTGCGCGATATTTCACTTTTAGGATTCTCAAAGAAATCTTCTGGCTCGGCGACTTCCATTATTTCGCCATTGTAAATATGAACTATTTCATCTGCAATCCTTCTGGCCTGACTAAGATTATGTGTAGACATCACTATAATTCGCTGAGCACTTTTTTTATTAACTATTGCTTTTTCCATAATGGTTGCGCTGTTCGGATCCAAATTTGCTGTAGGCTCATCTAAAAGCAGAATATGTGAATCAAGCAAAAATGCTCTGGCTAAAGCGATTCTCTGTTGTTCGCCGCCCGAAGTTTTTTTCGCTCTTCGTTTTTCAAACCCTGAAAGTCTCACCGCTTCTAACTCAGCACACACTTTTTTTGAAATTTCCTCTTTGGGCACTTTCCTGATGCGGAGGCCATACGCCAAGTTATCATATACGTTTGTGCTGAACATGGCAGATTTCTGAAAAACCAATGTCGAGACTTTACATAAAGCTTTACTGTCGATGTCTTGACTGTTAAAGAGCAGTTTTCCCGCGTCAGGGTTTTCTAAGCCAGCCATAATCCGCATAAGCGTCGTTTTGCCTGCCCCGTTAACGCCTAAAAGAACAATAATTTTGCCGCCCTGCATATCTAGCGATACCGAATTTAATGCTTTAACATCACGGTATTTCTTTTTGATATCTACCAGTTGCAGACGGTCACTCATAGCTTTAATTCCCGCCTAAACCTCTCCACAAAATAAGTTTTCTACGTTCTCCTTCCTCATTTTTTATGCGTTCGACCAGGCTAATGGTTAATGCTACAACGACTACTATTGCCATAAGTAGTATAGCGTATGCCATGGCGATGTCGAAGCGTCCGAAGTCTATTTCGGTCGAAATAGCCGTAGTTAAAACTCGTGTTTCCCCAAGCAAGTTTCCTCCTACGATCGTGGCTATGCCAAGCTCTCCAATGCCTCTGTTAAAAGACGCGGTTATAGAAAGCACTATTGACCAAACTGTTTCGCGAATAAGTGTAAGGTTAGTTCTAAGGCCTGATGCACCAAGGGTTTTGGCTAAGTCTCTTAATTGAATGTCTGCTGTGTTCAGAGCATTTGCCGTGAAACTTACTATAATTGGGGTAACTAGTATGGCTTCACCGACAGCTATCCCATTAAGAGTGTACAGCAGGTGCAAAGAACCCAAGTCGCCTTGTCGAGAAAAAAACAAATACAAAAGCAATCCTAACGCAACCGTTGGGATCCCTATTAACGCGTTAAAGACGCCTTTGACAAACCATTTTCCCCAAAAATTGTACAAGCCTAAAACTACAGCTATCGGAATGCTCCACACGCAAGACAATAATGTCCCTAAACCTGCAACGTATATTGATCTGTAAACTGTTGCATAAACTTCAGGATTGCCACTTACGATTAACTTTATTGCTTGCTGAAAGGCTGTTACGATAATATCAGCCATGCATATCACAAAAAGAAATGAGGGAATTTTATTTTAGCTTTTCCATACTTTATTCTTTGCTTAACTTTCCGCTATTTTGATTGTAGGTTGAGGGCTGTGCAAGTATAAGTTTTTGGCTATCTGTAGAGTAATAGTTTGCATAGTTTATTGAAGGATTAAGGTTCGTGTTTGCTAGTTGTGTATCGTATGATGGTGAGTACAGGTTGCCTGCGTCGTAACGGAACTGCGGTGGGCATTCGGTTCCATTAGCGTTGATGGCAGGGGTTGCATTTATGAAAGCATAGCTTTGGATCCAACCATATAACGTGGAGTTAGATGCCGGGTTGGTTGCTAAAGGTACAAATGGATTGAACAATGTCATGTTATAGCTTGCTACACCATAGTTTGCTATTACTTGTTGACCTGCAGTGGAAACTAGCCAGTTTACAAAAGTTATTGAAGCATTAAAGTTTGTATTTGTTAGTTTTGAGTTTTGTGGGTTGTCTATCAGTGCGCTGTACACGTTAAGTAGGGATTGCTGTGCTTGAACTTGGATTTTCAGTTGTATGTCCCCATTGTCATAATAAGCATAATAGGTTCCTGTATCTGAAAGTGTGTATCCGCCAATGTTGCCATAATAGTTAGCTGCTAACAAGGTTGGTCCCATACCAGTGCCGGTGGCTTTGAACCATGATGTTTGCGTAAGAAGTTGAGTATAGTTGTAGCCTGCCACCGTCCACAGAGCGATCTCTTTAGTGTTTGTTCCGGAAGCATCGTCTCTTGAGAACCAAAGTACTTGGCTACCTTGGGTCTGTGCCGCCGTATAGATATCTATCAAGGCTTGGGTAACATTAGTCAAACCGTTGATGTGGGCAGGGTCACTTGCTGGTCCGACTATGACAAAGAAATTGTAGGCTACGATTTTGCGGTCTACTCCGTAACCACCAGTTAAGAAAGGCAGTTCTGAGGATGGAGCATGAACCAAAAGCATGTCTGCATCTCCTGCCTCTGCATAATTTATGGCGGCACCGGTTCCGAGTGCAACAAAGTTTACGGTAATCCAGGGGTATGTAGCTTGGAAAGAATCTTTTATGTCGTCTTTTATTACGGTACCATTCGATAAAGCTTCTGGAGTATCTTCAAGTCCAGTGTCATAAAGGCTGGTGGTCGTTGCAACTGTCAGTGTTGTAGGGCTGGGAGTCGGGGTGGGAGACGGAGATGGCGTGGGACTTGCAGTTGGTATTGGAGTCGGGGAAGCAGTTGTTACGGGAGAAGGTGTTGGTGTCCCGGTAGGTGTCGGTGTTGCGGTTGGTGAAGGCGTTGGTGACACTGTTGGAGAAGGCGTTGAATTAGGCGTCGTTTTTGCGGGAGGTGATAATGATATGTACGCGAAGACTCCGCCTATGATAATAGCGATTACGACAATTGCTAATATAATTATATACGTATTTTTCATTTTTTTCACTATTTTTAGGGAAACGTTATGCATATTTAAGCATATCGGCAACTGAACGCTCCAAACACTATTCGCTTAAAGAAAAAACGTGTCAGCAAAGTATACCGATCTAAGCGGAGCACTTTCTTTCTTCCAACAGCTCATTGAGAATAACTATTGCTTCCCCATATGGCAGACCAAGCCTTTCCACAAGCTCATTCGCGGAAACGTCGGCTTTTTGAGGCAAAATGCAATCACGTGTGTAAGCTTTATGAGTCGGGTACATGACGGAAGCGTGAACTGTTTCGACGAGCAGGTGCCAAAGCTTCTCCTTCGTATACTCTTCCAAATTCATAAGCATTCAAACCATCCATGTGCTATTAGAGTTATTAATCTAACGCAAACCTTGAAATCCAAATACAACAAACTTAATACCACACTATTGTAGCTTGAATTATCAGAGGTTGACTCTTTTTGAAAGCTGCTGTTTATCGTGGACCTTACAACATAAAAATTGAAGAAGTGGCAGAACCCGAAGTTTCAGAAAGAAAAGTTCTTGTGAAATTTAAGTCGGGAAGCATTTGCGGCACTGACATGCACTTATACAGGGGCGACTGGAAATGGATGAAGAAGGGCAGAATACTTGGGCATGACGCTTGGGGCATCCGTGATGACACGGGTGAACGTGTCGTTATGGTGCCCATAGTAAATTGCGGTCACTGCTTTTACTGTCTTCGTGGATTGCCAACTTACTGTGTTCGAGGCAAATTTTATGGCTTAACAAGAGATGGTTTCTTCGCTGAATCGAAAGCTATGCTGCCTAGAAGCCTAATTCCAATTCCCTCAAATGTCAGTGATGATGAAGCAGCAATAGTGGAACCAGTCGCCTTGGCGCTTCGCGTGCTAGATTACATGAAGCCTAATCTGGGCGATTGGGTAACAATAATTGGGCAGGGAGCCATCGGCTTACTTATGACGCAGGTTGCACAGCTGAAAGGTTGTCGAGTTATTGCAGTAGACTTGGAGGATTATAGGCTCGAACTCAGCGAAAAGTACGGTGCCGACGCAGTTATAAACGCCAAACACGAAGACGTAGCAAAAACAGTAAGAGAATTGACGAAAAGAGGCTCTGACTTGGTGATTGAAGCTGCTGGAAATTCTCGTACGGTGGAGCAGACACCTTATTTAGTAAGGAAAGCGGGCAAAGTGGCTTTAGTAGGTGAGTCTAAGGGTTACTTGAACTTGGAGGATGCCGATGAAGCGTTGTTTTTTACGATTTATATCTCGCCCGTTGAATACCCTTCAGCCGTTGAGTTAATTGCTAGAAAACTTGTGGATGTGAAAGGGCTGATAACGCATAGGTTTAAGTTTGAGGAGTTTGAAAAAGCACTGCAAACCGTTGACACTCCATCGGAGAAACCTCTGAAAGTTATCGTTATCCGTTGAATGCAAACAAAGCTCGTCGCAACCGCAAAGTATATTTCCACAAGAGTTAGTGTTTACCCAGTTTCACTAATAACGGAGCGACTAGCCGTTGCCTATAGAAGCAGTAATCTTTGATTTAGACGGAACACTTACCAATTTCAACTTGGATTTCAAGACTCTGCGAGCCGAAGTAAGAAGTTACTTAATGAGAATGGGTGTTCCCGCATCAGTTCTAAACGTTAATGAAAGCATTTTTGAAATGTTGAAAAAAACTGAAATTTTCGTTAAAAACAACGGTAAACCTGCTGTTACATTTGTGGAGGTTCGCATTCAAGTCATGGCTATCGCTGAAAAGTACGAGATGGAAGCCGCTTCAACCACAAGTCTGATGCCTGGAGCCAATGAAACGCTAAAGGAACTAAAGCGAATGAACCTGAAAATTGGTTTATGCACTGCAAGCAGTGAGAGAGCTGCAAATTACATTCTTAAACGCTTCAAGAAAGTAGATTACTTCCAAATTGTCGTTGCCAGGGACAGGGTGAAATACGTTAAGCCACATACGGAACAGTTTGAAGTTGCACTTAAAGGGGTAGGCGCAAGCCCACAAACGGCAATAATAGTTGGAGACAGCATCGTGGATATGCAAAGTGCCAAGGAACTGAAGGTTATAGCGGTAGGTTTGCCAAAAGGCACTTCCACAATGGAACAGTTGACGAATAGTGGGGCAAACTATATTATAACTTCATTAGTTGACCTGCCTACTTTAATAAAGAAAATAAACGAAAATTAGGCAGCGGTAACAATGTCGTCTTTGCTGACAATTTTTCTGTCTCTTACCAGTCGCTTCAGTATTTCAGAGAACACTTCTTTAGCTCCTTCACACGTATGGGGAAAGCCAAATATTTTTGCAGTTTCCGCAATCAATGAATCTTCACCGATACCTAAAGAATACTGAGCAACCAGCTTCATAGCAGATTCGACTTCTTCAGGCGCAATATACTCAGGTTTCCGCTTAGATTCGGGAATACCTTGAACTGGAACTCGGATTGGCGTTTCTTTAAGTTCAGGCGACCAGAGGAAGCTGCCTTTGATCACTACTTTTTGTTCTCTTAGCAAGTTGTTGAGCGCTTCTCTTACAGCATGACTTATCTGCGGCGTTACTTGTTTGACGCCCCATGCGTCTGCTAAACGTTTAACCGCATAGTCAAAGTGAACCGGACTTTCATGTTCTATCAGTTCACCGAGAAGTTTCGTTTGGATTTCTCTGTTTTCTGGAAAGTGGAACTCGTTTCTCTGCCGCGAATCGCGTGTGGAGTTAGAAGTGGCAACTTTGATGTAAGGATTAAATGTTGCTTTAAGTGGATAAATTTTGTATGGTTGGCCGATTTTTTCGATACCAGCAAACTGGATTTTTTGAACGTCAGCCATTGGAACCAGATTTTCTTTGATTTCAATGACTGGTTTTTGAGCTTCGTTTTCAAGTTGTAATTTGTTGGCTAGTTCAAGATCTTCTTTTAGCCGTCGAATTTCGGAGTCGCGTCTTGCAACCCATGCTGGAGACCAAATGCGGTGAATGCGCCAGCCTAGCTGTTTGAGTACTTGATCGCGGAGACGGTCTCTGTCTCGTGCGCTGCTGCTTGATCGGTATGTGGAGCCGTCGCATTCTACGCCTAGCAGGAAGCTTCCAGGGTTAACTGGGTCAACAACGCCAATGTCGATTCTGTACTCGCTACAGCCAACTTCCGGAACTATTTCATAGCCCATTTTCTTTATTTCTGCTGCTACATCTTCATCTAAGGCCGATTCATATTCGCCTTCTCTGGACTTGACTGATTGCAATGTTTCAGGCCCATGCTCTGCATAGCTAAGGTAGTTGCGTAGAGTTTGCAAACCAACTGCTTTAGTTTCAACATCAATATCGCTGGCTTTAATCGAGGTGATTAGTACTACTTTTTCGCGGGCACGGGTGACTGCAACGTTTAAGCGTCTTTCGCCGCCTGGTTTGTTTAATGGGCCAAAGTTCATTGCCATTTGTTTCTGCTGGTCATAACCGTAGCCGACGCTGAAGAATATAACGTCTCGTTCGTCGCCTTGCACGTTCTCCAAGTTCTTTACGAAAAAGCCTTCCAGCCTGTCTTCTTTGAAGAATGACTCGAATTCAGGTTGCTCTTTGAGTCGGCGGTCTATGGCTTCTTCAACAGTTTCCATTTGTGCTATACTGAATGTTACAACGCCTAAGGTTTTCTTTGGGTATAAGCGGAAATGCTCGAAAACGAGATCCGCTACTTTTTCTGCTTCTTTTGGGTTGTCTCTTTTACCGCCGCGGTCATAAATGCCGGCAGGAACGTAGACGAGTTTTACGCCTAAGGTGTCGGTCTGGTCTTTTGCCGCTGGGAAAGTTATCAGTGCATCATCGTAGAAGCGATGGTTTGAGAACGCAATTAAGTCTTCATGCCTGCTACGGTAATGCCACTTCAACGTTTTAACAGGCAAACCAATTCCTAAGCATTCGTCCAGTATGCTATCAAAGACTTCTAGGTCCTCGTCACTTAACTCGTCCCAGTCAAGATCATCAATTAGGTTTTTCTGGAAAAACGATGTTGGCGGCAACTGTTTGTTATCGCCTGCAACAACTAGTGTTTTTCCACGGTAAATTGAACCGATGGCGTCTTCAGGAACAATCTGTGATGCCTCATCAAACAAAACTAGGTCAAATTTGTTGCCTTCAGGTGGCAGAAACTGACTGACGGTTATAGGACTCATCAGCAGGCAGGGCTTTAGTTTAACAAGCAGGTTAGGAATCTTTTGCAATAAGTTGCGAATGGGCATTAGTTGCCTCTTCTTTGCCGCCTCTTTGAGAAGAATGTTAGCTTCGGAGTCGGCTGCCTGAACAAGTATGTCTTGAGGTTTCCGGCTGTTTGCCTGTTCAATAACCATGCTGGATGTTAGCTTAATGAGGTCTTGGTCTAGTTTTCTGAAGTCAGCTATTAACTGCTCATGATTCTCCCTTCTAAACCGGCCCAGCTTCTGGTCTTCATTATAGAGGTTGTTTATCCATTCTTGGTAGACGCCTCTGCGAAAAACATCAACTAGGTCGGCCGCCGGAATCTGCTGTTCTGCCAAATGATTAAAGAACTGGTCTAAACCTCTTAGAGTGAAGCGGTTTTTGAGATCTTTAAAGTCAATCCAAACTTGTAGATCGTCAACGTGGTCTCTTAGTGCTTTGATTCTTTCGCCGATCATTTTGATTTCTAATTCTTTTAGTTTTTGGTTTTGATACTTCACATCTGTTTCAAAACGGGCTTCAAAATCAGAAAGAACCTTTAGGGAAGCATCGTATTTTTGGGTTAGTTCTGTGTTTGATGGAGCTGCCGATGGTCCTTGAGCTGCAATCTCTGCAAAAGTTTGTGGAACAGAGATGTTGAGAAATGCTGCTTGAACATCCTTTGACCAATCGAGAATAGTCAGAATATCTTGCCAATCCGTTTCTAACTCGTTGAAGCGTGAACCGAATTTTTCTTGAAGTTGCGCTTTTTCGCCTATTATTGAGGATTCTTTCTTTCTTATGTCTTCAGCGTCTTTGAGATCTTCCAGAAGTTGATTATAGTTCTGAGGTTCTTGCTTGCATGTTAATAATGTCTCTTTTGTCAGTGCATGCAGAGGGGTGAGTTGTCTTTCTGTTTCGGTTGCCCATTCTTCAAGCATAGGCAATGGAGTCTGAGTTATGGCGGCAGAGGATTTAGGCATGCTTGCTGGAATTAGCTCTTCTAAGTCTTTGACAAGTTGCTCCCACCTATCAACTGACTCCTTAAGCTCTAAACCTAAATTCTTAATCATAGGGGATGGACTGGAAGTGTTGGTGAGTAGTTTGAGGAGGTTCTCAGGGATTTGTGTTGCCCATGACAACTTGCGTATTTCAGCTGTTAATTCCAAGGCTTTTTCTGCACGCTGAAAGTCTGTTTTTGAATTGTGATAGAAGTGCCCAATCGAGGCTCGAACTGTTTCAGCCGACTCCTCAATCTGAGAATGCAGCTTTTTGACTTTACGCGCATCAATTAGGTCATTTAACACGGTTTTTGGAACTTTGCCATTGTTAGTTAAACGGGCGATTTGTTTTTGGTCGTTGCGATAAGTTGAATTGAACATTTTTAGTGAACTCTGGTATGGTCCACTATATCTTCTAACGAGTTCATCAAGATCTAAGGCGAAGATTCCGTCGCTGTAAGTTTCGTCTAACCTGCTCTTCAGCAAGTTATGGTCTTGATATAGTAGTTTTGCTTTTGACACAATTTCTTGAACGTGCTCAAAATAATCGGCGTCAAACCATTGTGGCTCTGGTTTGTCTTCTGAGAAGCATAACTGTGCCATTCTAGATAGATCTTTTAGTTGCTTAATCGTCAACCCTTCGCTGTCTAATCCAAGCATTGGAGCGAGCGCTTGCGAGGTTTCACGCCATTTTCTTGAAGTTAACTGCGTGTTCTTTAAGAATGCTAAGAGTTTCTCTCTTTTCTGCAAAAATTCGCTTTCTTCCAACTCTATCGCTGGCAACATCTTAGTTAGCGCGTCAAGTTGCAGTTTAATTTCTGTCGACCTGTTGAGAACCAAATTAAACAAAGAAGGGTTATAGCGCTCATTGAGGCTGGCACGAGTGTTTTTAATCCAAATGCATACGTCGTTGTAAGTTTTAGCTTCGCTCACCAGTTTGTCAATGTTTGGGTTGGTTAGCCAGTGTACTTCAGGCTTCGGGCTTTCATAGAGAAACTTGCTTACTTCAAGGAGCCACTTTATCTTTGGAAGGGTTTCAGGCGGAAATACTCCAAGTTTACCGGAAAACGCTTCTGTCTCTAATTTTAAATAGTGCAATATTTCGTTAATGTTTTCAAGTGCTGTTAAGACTTCAGAGCGGACTTCAAGATCATATTTGTCAGCTCGGTATCCTAGCCATGGAAAATCTGGTTCGGCTTTTACTTGCCAAACCTTGCTCAGTTGAGATACGAGCTCTTCAAGTTCATGCATTTTCTGAGGAGTCAACGTTCCGATTTCAGTTAAGCCTACAGAAACAAAAGGAATCCGCTCAAGGCTTGAAATCAAGCTTAAAACTTCGTAAGCGCTTCTTTGCAAGAACGGGCGTTTCTCATGTAACGCGTTCACGTAACCGTTTAATGCTTCACGGTACTCGGTTATCCGTTCGAAATCATGATCTGACGGTAGTTTACGAGGGACAAGGTTTTCGTCGAGGCTTCGCTTGAGCTCAGCGACAACTTGTTGCTTGTTGGCTTTGCTGCTGTGAAGTTCAAGGCAGAAGTGCGCCAAACCAACCTCGCTTAACCGCTTATAGACCACTTCGAGGGCGGCCATTTTGTCGCTGACGAAAAGCACAGATTTTCCGTTGGCGATGCATTCTGCAATAATGTTTGCGATGGTTTGACTTTTCCCTGTGCCGGGGGGGCCTTTCATGACGAAGCTTTGTCCTCGCAAGGCGTATTCGATTGATACTCGCTGGCTGCTGTCTGCATCTAGAACCTGATACGTTTTTTCTGGAGCCTCAATCTTGTCCAGGTCTTTCTCGTCAGGCAAACCCTCTAAAATGAGATTTTCTCCTTTAATGCCGGCAATTGCCCGAATAATCGGATGCTGAGTAACTAAATCTACGTTGGCTTCCAAGTCTTTGTAGATGACGAGTTTTTGGAATGAAAAAAGCCCCAGATCCACTGATGGCTCTGCTTCCCAGGACATTTCAGCAACTGCATGATTAACCAAGTCAAAGTATTGTGATAGGTTTTGATTTTCCCATTCTTCAGGTAAAGGTGGCAATTCGATTTTGTAGTCGTTTTTCAGTTTAACCTGCAATGCGGGGTTTAAGACTGCTTCTTCTTCAACTGGCGGAACTTCTATCGCGTAGGGTTGACGTACAGAATCCCGTGTTAACTCTAAAGGTACTAGAATCAGGGGAGATTGAACTTTTTCTTTTGTTTCCACGTCTACCCAGTTTAAGGTGCCAAAAGCACCGTGCAGAATGCGAACTCCTCGCTCGCGGTAATCTAAAAGTGAGCGCCATTGCAAGCTTTTCAGGTTTCTTTCAAGATCAGCCCGAGCTAAGTTTCCGCTGACTAGTTGACTTGCGGTAGGACGCTGCTTGGGCTCATCTGGAACAGCCGATTGAATGCCCTCTTTAACAGCTGCTTTTACGTTGGTTTTTGCTGTTTTAGCTTTTCCTTTACCTTTTGTCCTCCCTGATTGTTCAGGTTTTTCGGAATCCCCCGGTGGTAACCAGAATTCTAAACGACGTTTCTTTATCACGAGAGCATTGAAAATTGTTTGCATGTCAGGTTGAGAAATAGGCAAGCTACCACGTTTTGCCTTATGAAAATATATGAGATTGTTTCTTTTTGAGAGATCAATCAATCGAGATTTCCAATCCTCAACTCTCCTCATAGGCTGACTACTAACGGGTTGCGTCATCTAAGCACATCCACACGTAATGGTTTGCATATTGTGCAGATGCTTCTTTAATATTTGCGGTTAATCCACGCGTTGCAAGCAATCAATTCCTTAACTTTCAAGCATTAAAAAGTCAATTAGCTTTGGTTGCCCGTTCAATTGCATCAAAAACCACTTGCTTAACGTTCTCCAGACCTATTTCTCTTGTTTCAAGTATCGGAAGCCCCATGCCCGATTCTTCCAAGTCTTTTCGGTACTTTTCAGCGTTTCCACAAGTGTCCAATAGGACAATGCCTTTGATGCCGCTAAACAAGTTCGCAAAGGCTGTCTCATCAATCCCTTCCTTCAACATTCTTTCCTTCATATGCTTGAAAAATTCAATCATGCCGGGACCCATAAACATCAAGTTATGCTCGGGGTCGGCTTCAAAGATTTTTCCTTTGCCGCCGAGTTGACAGTCAATACAGTTTACCGCGTCAACTTTTACGATGCCATATTCTTCAGCTAATTTTTTCATCTCGTTGTTTTGGCCAAGACACATATCGCCATAAACAAGCACAACTTTTCCGTTAAATCGCTTCAAAGTTGTTTCTACGACTTTACGTAGGTTTTTCTCCACTACTTCATAATCAACATGGAAGTATTTGCTGACAAAAACCAACTCAGCATCAAGGCTTCCCTGCTTGACCATTTGCTCGAGTTCATCTTTTAAAACGCTACATGAAACAATGCAAAACTTAGTCTTTTCGTTCACTATTTATTCAGCTTCTAAAATAAAATCTATTATCAAATAGCCAATAAAGCTTTTCTCCATGTCATAATTAAGAAAGAATTGGTGATAACGTGAGGTTTGAGAACAGAAGTAGAAACATAAGTGTTCACGGGTGAATTTGGTCTTTAGAAAATTTCAAAAACAACCACATATCGACGAAACCAATCTCAAAAAGATGAAATGTAGCAGGTTATGGAGTGGAACTTCTTTGGATAGTTGTACCGTTCCAGAAAATCAGCGTTTTGTATGGCAACGTTATGGATTGGCTATCGATTCTACTCGCGTAAACGATGTCTAAATTGTTTCCGTATGTCGTCAATAGACTGTTTGCGTTGCTCCACACTTCAACTGATAGCAGGTCCGCGTTCCAGAAGCCCAAAATCGTGTCGCTTGAGCTGCGGAACCCATAGCCGTAGTCTGCAGGAAGTACATACGCTGTTTCTGCTGGATATTGGTTGCTACGCACGTTGGTTCTGGTGTAATTCCAGAATTGCTCCATTGCATTTAGATGAGCTTGTGTCAAAACTCCAGACGTTGAAGCATCGGTGGAGTTGCCGTCGAAAATGATTATGTATTTTGCGCCAGATTGCCATGCAAACTTCAAGTCATTATTTAGTTGGGTGGGATTTTCTATGCTGCTGTTTCCTTGATAGGTGATTATTACCCCCCATTCTTCACCTAGAGTGTGGGCTGCGCCTCTGTCAAGAGCCACGGCTATTTGTCTACTTTGGTTTCCCACGAACTCAGTGAAAACTGCGTCGTAGCCGCTTAAGTAATCGTACCAGTAAAGTCCGTAATCAGATGTGAAGAGTTGCGGATGAGCGTGCGAAGGGTTAAACCAGTCTAGGCTTATTGCCAAATCGCCAGTCAAAGTGGCGACATAAGCCTCAGAAGCATAGCTGTAATCTCTTACGTCAAAAGTTTCGTTCGGCACGCTGGGAACAACTTTTTCTGAAGCGTCCAGTTGTTTCCCTCCTGGTTCATCAAAAAGGTATATTCCCAAAAACTTGCCTCCCCACTGGATAGATGCGCTGCTGAAGAATGCAGGGTCTGGACCTCTAGGCGGTAAATAATCGGTCTGTGCAAACCCAACATAAACTATAAAGTAAAACCCTTTCTGAAACAAGAAATTGCAAACCCTCGTTAATGCGGCAGTATCTTCAGTGACATTTAGTGATCCCACAATAATCAGGTTAGCATACCCGTAAACGGCGTTTGCAGCAGCATAGACAGCAGTTTCGTTACCATACGCGACATCCACGCCCACAAAAACCGTGGGTTTACTCGCTGCCTTTTGCGACAGCAAATCTTCGCCGGCAAGCGTAAAAAGAAGCACAAAAACAAGCAACACCGCTAAGACCGTTCCAGCAGTTCTTCGCTTCAAAAGCATCTTTCCCGTCTTAGTTGCTGTATTTTTTGATGATTCTGGGTCTCCAAAAAATGCTACTCCTCAAAACTAATGTGACGTTGACATGGTTTTAATCTAAGTAGGAACTTAAAAAACTAACTCTTCACAACCAGAGCGACGAATAATGCGGCTTTCGCTAAACATTTGACGAGTAAGATAAGACTAAAGCCTGCTTTTAGTTTGTCAGATTTGTGAAAAACAAAGAATTCTTCTTCGGAAATTGAAAAAAGGCATTTTTGTTGTGTCTATGGTGTTGAAGGTTTGAAGCAGTATCTTGTCCATTGTGGCCACTGCTCCGTTGTACTGCATGAGCCGAAGTCTAAGTTCAGTTCCATGTCTATCTTTAGTTGCTCTTGCTCTACGCCAGTTATCATGCCGGGGATTCTCAAGCCGTTTTCCATTTGAACAATGCCCACGGCATATGGAGTTAGGGCTTGGAACTGTTTTGGTGCAACATTAATAACTGTATATGTTAACAATTTGCCTCTTCCAGAAACGCTGACCCATTCGAACTCTTGTGAGAAACAGTTGTCGCATAATGGTCTGGGGGGCAAATGGATTTTTCCGCATTTGAGGCATTTTCCAGCCATAAGTTTTTGCAGTTTAAGGAACTTGTAGAATTGTTCGATTGTGAACGGTTCTGTTGAGCTCATTAATGGTTGCTCCTGTAAATGTGAACTGCCGCTGTTGCTCCTGAGCCGCCAACGTTATGTGTTAAGCCTACCTGTGCGTCTTTTACTTGGCGTTTTCCTGCTTGCCCTGTTAGTTGCAAGTATATTTCGTAGGCTTGCGCTGTGCCTGTAGCGCCGACCGGGTGACCTTTAGCCTTTAAGCCGCCGCTTGTGTTGACTGGGATTCGTCCGCCGAGGCGGGTTTCACCGCTTTCAATCAATTTCCCTCCGTGGCCGACAGGGCAGAAGCCTAAGTCTTCGTAAGCCATTAATTCGGCGAACGTAAAGCAATCGTGAACTTCAGCCAAATCAATATCTTTTGGTTTAGCTTTGGCCATTTCATAAGCCGTTTTCGCTGCTAATAGTGTAGCGTTTAGCGATGTGATGCTTTTCCGTTCATATAACCCGATGGTGTCGCTAGCTTGTCCGCTCCCGATTATGTGCACTGGTTGGTCTGTGTATTTGCTGGCGAATTCTGGCTTGGTTAATATTATGCAACTTGCGCCATCAGTTATTAGTGAGCAATCGCAGAGTTTGAGCGGCCAAGCGACAGAGCGTGATGCCATGACAGCTTCAAGACTGATTTCTTTTTGCATGTGAGCTTTAGGGTTAAGGCTTCCATGATAATGATTCTTTACAGCGGCTAACGCCATTTGCTCCTGCGTTGTGCCATACGCATCCATGTGAGCGGTCGCCATCATTGCGTACAAGCCGGGAAAAGTTATGCCGTGCCACTGCTCAAACGGGTAATCAGAAGCCATGGCCAAATACTCAGTAACCTCAACGGTTGTTCGATGAGTCATTTTCTCAACCCCACCTACCAAAACCACGTCCGCAAGACCAGACATTGCCGCGTAAATCCCCGCTCGCAACGCAGCGCCTGAAGAAGCACATGCCGCCTCAGTTCGAGTGGCTGGAATACCAGTGAGTCCTGCCCAGTCAGCTGCAGCTGCCCCCATATGCCCTTGATGTTCGTAAGCTTCACCCATATGCCCTATAAACATGGCTTTAATGTCATTTTTTGGGTCAAGTTTGGGGCAACGAGTAAAGGCTTCATGTGCTGCTTCGGAGAAGATTTCTCTAGCAAGTAAACCATCGTGTTTGCCGAACTTGGACATTCCAGCACTGACTATGCTGACGAGCGGTTTCCCATTCAAACCAGTAGGTCCCTCTCTGATGCCTGTATACTGATGCTAAGCCTGTTTAAAAACTATGTAACTAAAAGGCAGCAATATAGATTCTTAAAGCTAAAACAGGTAAAACCACCACTAAGCTAAACAGTATTGCAGTCAAAGCCATTATCCACAAAGCCTTCGTAATGTGTTCTGGCGAAATGCCGTGGTCATCGCCTAAAGCGTAGTGGCCTTGCTTTTCAAGTTGGGTGTTCAAAGCGCCAGCCATTGCAGAGAGTGTCCATCCCGCATTAATGCTTACGGTTTTTCGCTTGTCCCTTTGCAGGATGCGCCATGATTCACGCCAATTTTCTCCCTGCAGGAATGAGGCAGCTACCATAAGGTAAGCTGTTAACCTGGCTGGAACATAGTTGGCTATTGTGTCAAGATTTGCGCTGAACCAACCGATATTCTTGTTTTCCACGTTCTTGTAGCCAACCATGGAATCCAACGTGTTAACCACACGATATGCAAAAGCCCCTGGAACGCCGAAGAGAGCGAAGAAGAAGAAGGGAGCTGTTACTCCGTCGGTTGTGCTTTCTGCGATTGACTCTACAGCAGCCGAGGTAACCTGTTTCTCGTTAAGCGCGTTGGGGTCTCGTCGGACAATGTATGGCAACCATTTCCGCGCTTCAACCAAATCTTTCTTCTTCAACGCGACGGCAATAGGCTTAGTGTATTGGCCCATGCCGTTTACTGCAAAAGTGGCTTTAAAAAGGATTGCACCCACAATTATGTAGGGTATAGGGCCAAACGATTGCCTAATCCAAAAAAGGAGCAAAAAAGTCGGTAGCGCCGCGATGAGCATAATGGTTATCGCTAACAGAACGCCGTTTGTTTTTTCGATTTTGGGGTTTGAGTTTTTCAGTTTTGGCTTGAGGTAAGAGATTATTTTGCCGATTCCGATGGTTGGGTGAATCTTGTCGGGGTACTCTCCTAGGACTACGTCAATCAAAAAGGCTAAAAGAAAAATTAGGGCAGAATCGATAAACAAGGAGAAATCAAAAGAAAGCATAGTTTAAAACTCAACCCATCCAATGCTAATTTTTCACTTTCCTCTTTAAGGCTTCAATTAATCGCTCATTTTCAGCCGAAGTCTTAACTGCTACACGAATATAGTATTGGTCAAGTCCTCTAAAAGAAGTGCAGTCTCTAATCAAAATACCCTGGCTCAACAGATTGTTGGAAAGTTCTGTAGCTGTAAAGCCTGATTTGCGAATGTCTATAAAGAAAAAGTTGGCATCAGGCTCAAAAATCTTGAAAGACTTAATTTCCCTTAATTCTGCGAGTAGTCGCGCTTTCTCTTTCTTGATAAGCTCGCGCGTCACTCTGAGGTGCTCTTGGTCTTTTAAGGCGGCAACAGCTGCAGTTTGGGCTAGACAGTTAACGTTCCAAGGAATCTTAGAGCACAATAGCACGTTGATGATTTCTTTAGATGCGATTCCGTAGCCAACCCGCAAACCCGTCAAACCAAAAATTTTCGTAAAGGACCTTAAAATAAACAAGTTAGGGTAACTTTTTATCTTGTTTATCATTGATAGCGCTTTTTCGTTTTCCACAAACTCCAAAAAATCCTCATCAAGAAAAACAAGGCTCTCCTGCCCCAAAGCCTGCTCAATTATGCCAGTTAAAGTTTCGTTTGGAATAAGAATGCTAGTTGGGTTATTGGGGTTGCATAAGAAAATAATTTTTGCACCTGCTATTTCATGTTCAAAATGTGCTGCGTCTATGTTGAAATTGCTGTTCAGCTTTACGAATTTTGGTATTTCGCCTGTCTTTCTTACTGCATTCTCGTATTCTCCAAATGTAGGGGCAGGAATAATGGCGGTTTCGCCTTTTCTCAGAAAAGCCTCAGCAAACAAGTAGATAAGCTCAGTGGAGCCATTACCTACAATGACATTGTTTTTGTTTAATCCGTTAAAGTGATTGGCAATAGCCTGGCGTAAATCGTTAGAATTTGAATCTGGATACGCAGGTATTTCTTTAAAGCTATTTTTTGCTGCTTTAAGCGCCTCTTTTGATGGTCCAAGAGGGTTAACGCTTGAACTGAAATCTAAAATTTCCTCTCGCTTAAAACCACTCTTGCTAGCAGCATTCGAAACCTCTCCACCATGAACGCACGGCTTAAGATTCTTGATGTTATCTGCAACTATATTGTTCACAGGATTCATTGAAGTTTCAATCCTTTATTTACGGGGTTGAAATGCGTAGGTTTCTCTTAAACGTAAATCATATAAATGTTTGGTTGGATGTTCCATCCAAAGATAAGAAAGAGTTTTGAGAAAGAACAAACATAAACAATGCGTAAAAGTGTGAATTAGTTAGGAGGGTGCCGATGAGCGATAAAACCGATAAGCATATGATTCAAGAGTTAAAGGAAAAGATTAAAGAAAAAAAACCAGATGAACCGGTAGAAAGAATTCTTACAGTGTTCTGCGAAAGAACGGGAATTTCCATGGACACCTGCCGCGTTTACTACAAGCAGTTGGTTGAAAAGGGCGAAATCAAAGAAAAATAACTTTTAAGTCTCAACTCCCTCAATTACTTATAAGGGCTCACACTTGAACGAACTTGTCTTCATAGGCTTAGGATTAAATGATGAAAAAGGCATCAGTATCAAAGGATTAGAAGAAGCAAAAACAGCAGATACAATTTTCATCGAACTTTACACTAGTCTAATGCCCGAATTCAGCCTACAAGGGTTCGAGTTTTTATGTGGCAAAAAAGTCCGAGTAATTTCAAGGTGTGAATTGGAAGAGGAAAATGGTACGCTTATTCTTGAAGCCGCCAAAAAAGGCAAAGCTGTGTTTCTTGTTCCTGGTGATCCATTTATTGCCACAACACATGTCACTTTGAGAATTGATGCTGAAAAGCATGGAATAAAAACCCGGATCATCCATGGGGCTTCAATCATTTCAGCGATAATTAGTTTATCGGGTTTGCATAATTACAAGTTTGGCAAAACAGTTACTGTTCCCTTTCCTGAAAATTTTTCTGAGACACCCTACAACGTTATCGTTCAAAACAGGAAGCTTGGTTTGCATACACTTTGCCTTTTGGATTTGAAAGCAAGCGAAAAACGGTTCTTAAGTATTAACCAAGCAATCGCAATGTTGCGTAAGGTTGAACAAAAAAACAAAATGGGCATAATCATCCCTGAAACTGTTGCAGTCGGCATTGCACGGGCAGGAAGCAACAATCCTACCTTGAAAGCGGATTTCATAAAAAATTTAGTACATTTTGACTTCGGTGAGCCACCTTTCAGTTTAATTTTTCTAGGCGAGATGCATTTTATGGAAATTGAATCCGTGATTGCCTTTGCTGGCGCCCCGGCAGAGTTCAGGAGGCTTGCTCAATGAGTCTAGAAGAGCTCACTTCAAAGTATATTTCTTCAGCGGAAAAGGTTCTCAAAGAACTGGAACAAAAAAAAGTTCCTATGACTGTGACAGAGGAAGCTGTAACCAATATTTTGGGTTGGGCTTATGATTACCTAGAGGACGCAAAGTATTATAAGGCTCAAGATAAGCTTGAAACAAGCTTAACTTCGGTAGCCTACTGTGAAGGGCTCCTTGATGCTTTAAGACTATTAGGCGCTGTGAAATTCGAATGGCCAACAAACGAAGAAAGAAAAAAGTTGTTTTAGCATCAGGCATTTTCGACCTTCTTCATTTGGGGCACGTTAAATTTTTGGAAGATGCCAAAAAAGCAGGCGGAGAAAACGCTAAACTAGTGGTTATTGTTGCAAGAGATCGCACGGTAGAGAAAAATAAGGGAAGAAAGCCCATAATTTCTGAGGAGCAACGCCGCATTCTGGTTGAATCGCTGAAAGTGGTTGATGAAGCAGTGCTTGGACGCGAGAATTTTGACATTGGCGAATTTATTGAGAACGTTAAGCCCGATGTGATTGCTTTAGGATACGACCAAGAGGAAATAGAGAAAAGAGTGTCCCAATACGTAAGCGAACACAATTTGGACGTGAAAATTGTTCGGATAGGCAAATTCGACGCTGATGAACTGGATTCTTCATCGAAAATAAGAGAGAAAGTCGTTGAAAACTGGCGTAGCCGCAGGAATGATCATGACCTCATGTGAAAAGTATAAGCCCACCTACATTCTAATTGCCATAAACGTCGCTGTCTACATCTATACTTCCATAGTTGGTGGGAATTGGCTGAACACAAACTTTAATGCCATTCCTCCATGGTACCAATATAACTACTCTGTTTTTCACGGTGCCTATTTCCAGCTTTTTACCTCCATGTTTGTCCACGCTTCAATAGCGCACATTGGTGGCAACATGCTTTTTCTATTAATTTTCGGTTTAAGGGGAGAAGAAATGTTTTCTTTGCCCGAATACCTTGGCATCTACCTCATTGGAGGATTAGCGGGCAATGTTCTTTCCTTAACGTTTGGACCAAACCTGTTATCCGTTGGAGCCTCAGGCGCCATCTTTTCATTGTTTGGAGCAATCGTGATTTATAATAGGCGGTCAGTTAGGCAGTCTATTCTTGGAGCGTTAGTTTACGCGTTCTTTCTGCTGTTTATTAGTAGTGCTGGCGCAGGAGTGAACGATTTGGCTCATATAGGCGGATTGGGCTTCGGTTTGCTAATTGGTTATTGGTTAGGTACAATGCGTAAACCGCATGAGCAGTACTCGGTTAAGTACAAGCATCCCATTTCGCCGTTTTAGCTGCTATGGCATAATGTAAATTTCAGCTTTCACTGTGTTGCCGTCTTTGAGGTTTAACTGTTTTCTGAGGCATACAGGTGCAATTATTTCAAGCACTGAAACGTCATAATGGCTTCTTAGCGCCGTGATTAAAGCTCCTTTAACTTTGTTATCGATGACCGCAGGGTAACATTTTACCAAGCCAAACGTTCGATCCTCGTTCTTGAAACCAGGAATCTCGATTGCTGGGTAAGCTTCTATTTCCATGCGAGTTTTAATGTCATAGTCACTTGATAGTTTAAGGTTAAGCGTGCCAGGGTAAGGTTCAAAGCCTAACTTTTCAGTAAACTGTTTCCGATAAGGCTCTTTTGCAATGTAATAAGCGCCCTCACCTAAACCCGTGAAAACTGTTCCTTCCAATGTTACTGAAGGGGGATAGGATTTTTCAATTAACAATTTCAAGTTAGAATAAAGCTTTTGCAGTTCTTTAGTTCCAGCCTCTTCAATTTTAATCAAACTTCCTTCCGGAGTGATGTCCCTCTGAATCCACCCTTTCCGCTCAAGCTCTATCAAATAGCGTGATGCAGTTTGCTGGGAAATCCCAATTTTTCCAGCTAAAAACTCGGTTGAAATCTTGGCGATTCTACGGTAAGCGCCCATTTCAGCGAGCTTAAGGAGCATGTAAAGATGCTGCCAATCTTGCTTTCCAGTCAATATTGGGAACTCCTATAGATCAGAAAATAAGCTATTGGTATTTAAGCCGCTCGACTCCGAAAAATCATCGCTAAGTAAAGCGTTACTGTGCGAGCAGCTAGTTCTTTGAAAACAATAATGACTATTATACTAATTTTACCTCACTATCGAAGCGAACTTGGTTGCTAGTGCAAAATGAGTCAGGTTCAAGGATTTCTGCAATTTATTAGCGCATAAAAGTTATAAGCGTCCATAGAACTCAGTGCTTGTTGAACGTGACCGATGCATGAATGCTTGGAAACTTAGGCTTTCTATGGTTGGAACTTTAGCCATAATCTTTGGTTTAACTACATTAGTATTCGCAGTCGTCTTAACCTATGCAGGAATAGGCTTTTCCCTAGTAACCATAGGGATCCTTGTAGTAGTCATGAACATAGCCCAATGGCTACTGGCTCCGTACCTTATAGGCGCAATATACAAAGTTAGGGAACTTAAACAAGCCGAAAACCCAGAACTATACCAGACAGTTGAAAATCTAAGCAGGAAAAGTGGAATTTCACCACCAAAACTTATGTTAGCACAGATTCCACTTCCAAACGCGTTCGCTTACGGCTCACCTCTATCAGGAAGTCGCGTCGCTGTAACTTCGGGGCTTTTGAAGTCGCTTGATAACGGCGAAGTTGAAGCTGTCCTTGGACATGAACTTGGCCATTTAAAGCACCATGACGTACAAGCCATGATGGTCGTTTCCTTTTTGCCCTCATTGTTCTACTTCATTGGTTACTCCTTTATGCTTTCAGGCATTTTCGGTGGAGGCCAAGCCAAAAAAGGAGGCAACAACGCATTATTGGGCTTAGCCTTTATGGCTTTCTCATGGGTTCTCACGTTGTTCACGCTCTATCTGAGCAGACTAAGAGAATACTATGCGGACAAACATAGCGTTTCAATAGTTGATAACGGCGCAGAAAAGCTTTCTACTGGCTTAGTAACAATAGTTGAAGAAAGCCGACAAGGCGGTAAATCAAACAGACAACAGCAAAATAATAACACTGCCTTTAAAGCGTTATTTATCGCTGACCCTGACCGAGCAAGTGCTGACTCAGAAGAGTTACACGCTGCAAATCTTAGAAACAAACAGGACTTGCTTAGGGAAACTCTCGCAAAACAGCCTACTGGCGCCGATAAATTTAAGGAAATCTTCTCAACTCACCCAAATATTATCAAGCGCCTGCGTGCACTGCAAGAAGTGAGCTAAATCCATCAAAACAAAGCTCAATCAAAAGCTGTCTTTGTTGTTTAGAAAAGGATTAACCCTTTTTT
>JBEKPG010000025.1:0-63812 GCA_049520955.1 Bathyarchaeia archaeon
CCCTTCTTAATAAACTTCCCAAAAGTTCCCCTGATGTCGGGAGACAGTCTCACATCATCCACCGGCAAACAAGTATGCAACGTCTACCGAAATAAGAGTAACGTTAGAAAGTTGACTTTACAATATATAACAAGTAAGGTCCTCGGTCAACTCCCCAAACAAGCTATCTTATTCTTTCAAGACGAAGTGAATTTAGCAAAAGAAGCATCGTTAGTCCATCGTCACCGGCGATTACAGTTGCAAGTAAACCTGTCACGCCGAAAACCCCGAGCGCTCCTAAAGCTAATTTTATTACAAGTGATGCTGCAATATTCTGTTTAGCAATTCCCATTGTTTTATCGCTGAGTCTTATCAGGTATGGAATTTGCGCAAGCTCATCTTTCACCAACACTATATCTGCTGATTCTAAAGCAACATCAACCCCCGCTGCACCCATGGCAATTCCCACGTCTGAAGCGGCAAGAGCAGGAGCATCATTCACGCCGTCGCCGACCATTGCTACGAGCCCGTCTTCACTCTTCATCTCTTCGATACACTTCAATTTATCCTCAGGAAACAGTTCCGAGAAAACCTCATCAATCTTTAAGATATCCCCAGTTTCCTTAGCAATCTCTGCTCTATCGCCAGTTAGCATGGCAGTTTTTATACCATTTTTCTTCAAGTCATTCACTGCTTTGAGTGCATCTTCCCTTACTTGGTCCACAACGCAAACTGAGGCCAGCCCTTCCTTGTCAACAGAAACACAAACGGATGTATGCGTGTCGCTCTCATTAATTTCAAATGCCTCCTTACAATTGCAACCGAACTCCTTCATCAACTCCAGGTTGCCGATCGCCACAAAGCTCCCGTCAACATTGCCTACGATGCCCTTTCCTGGAACCTCAGCCACGTCGGTTACCTTGAACTTGCTTAGGTCAATGCCTCTTTCAGTGGCGCGTCTAACAATTGCTTGAGCAACGGGATGATTTGAAAACTGGTCAAGTGCCGCAGCCATAGCCAACGCATCTTCTTCAGTTCTTTCAACAAGCCTTATTTCATGGACTGCTGGCCTTCCCAAAGTTAATGTTCCTGTTTTATCAAAAACCACCCGTTTTACCTTGGCGAGCTTTTCAACGTAGATTCCGCCTTTTATTATGACTCCTCGTCTGGCAGCAACTGTTATTGCTACAAGAACGGTTGCAGGAACCGAAATAATGAAAGCGCTGGGGCAAGAAACCACTAGAAGAATGAGCGAACGGTACAGCCACACGTGAAAAGACATGCCAGCGATCAATGTGGGCAAAGCAGCGGTTAAAATGGCTAAGACAATAACTATTGGAACATAAATCTTTGCGAATCGGTCCACAAGTTTTTCCATGGATGCCTTTCTTTTGCCAGATTGAGCCACAAGCACCATGATTTTTGACACTAGAGTTTCACTGGCTTTTTTTGTGACAGCTATTTTTAGAACCCCACTCATGTTTAATGTGCCAGCATAAACACAATCGTTAACTTTCTTTGTAACGGGCACAGATTCGCCGGTTACTATGGCTTGGTCTACATGGGAGAAACCCTCAACAATATTGCCGTCTAAAGGTATTCGCTCACCAGGTCTCACAAGCAAAGTCATGTTAGGCTGCACTTCGTTGACATTAACAGTTTTTTCCGTTCCATCAGTTACGATTCTGGCCTGATCTGGCATGAACTTCGATAATTTCTCAATTGTTCGCCGCGCCCTGTCCTCAATATAGCCTTCAAAGTACTCAGCGATAGAATAAAGAAACAAAACAGTTGCGGCTTCAAATCTTGCGTTTAGGTATAAGGCACCTAGTGCTGCAGCAGCCATCAAAAATTCAACAGAAAATCTTTTTTCAACAAACAGTTCCCTAAAACCCATAATACCAATGTATGTGGAAGCAAACAGAACAGAAGAGTAGTACAAAATCGTGCTTACCGTTGCTCGAACGTTTAAAAGTGGTATAGTAAAGCCGAGAGGAACCCCAGCAAAGAGATAATCAAGTAAACCGCCAATGAGAACAGTTAATCCTAGTAAAATGGCAAAGAAAACCATTACCCGTTTGTTCCCAGCCACTTCTGTTTCTTTTTGCTCTGGCTTTTCTACGCAGACTTTTTCGTTTTCACTCAATTTTAAAAACCAATTATCTTTATGTTAATCTTAAACTTGGGAAAAAAGATTTTGAATATTTGCTTAAAAGGATGCTTTTAGGGCTTTCTCGCGGCAAACTGTTTGTACACAGGATGTCCTTTAAAACGTAGCGTCGTTTCAGACTTCTCGATGGTTCCGCTTGGCAGCCTCATACAGATCGAATGCACGACTGCGCCTTCAGGAATCAAGCGTACACCATCTAGAAGCTCTCCTTTTGTAACTCCTGAAGCAGCAAATACGAGCTCTTTGCCTTTTGCTAATTCTTCTTGGTCGTACGTTTTGTCAATGTCTACTCCGGCTTGTTTTAACCGCTCCATTCGTGCCGAATCATTAGGCTGCCGCCAAACATTGACGAGCATTGTGCCGCCTAGAATCTTTACTGCTGTAGCGGCGATTGTAGCTTCTGGACCTGCACCAGCACCTAATAGTAAATCAACACCTGAGTCGGGGGTACATGAAACAACTGCACCTGCAATGTCTCCATCAGGGATAAGTATTATTCTTACGCCAAGTTGTCTTAGGACTTTCAACATTTCAACATGTCTATCGCGTTCCAACATGATAACGGTAAAGTTAGGTAAACGAAGACATTTTTCGCGGGCTACACAGCGTACGATCTCTTCAATAGACATATCTATAGATATTTTGCCCATCGAATGGTAGTCTGTGGCCACTTTGAAGTAATAGCCATCGTCAGGCAAGACTTGGAAGCAGCCTGCGGGTGCACATGCCAATGCAGATATTGCGTCTTTTCTGCCTTTGCTTGCTGCAGTGGTTCCATCAACTGGGTCAATAACGAATTCTACTTTGGGTCCTCCGCGGTTACCAACTTTTTCTCTACGTGCAAATGATGGTGCATTGTCTTTGGGGCCTTCGCAGCAGATTACTTCGCCCTCAACATCCATTTGTGCGAGTACTGCTCTTGAATATTCAATTGCGTCGGCGTCGATTAAATCACAGTCTCCTTGGCCAACATGCAAGGCGGCACCTATTGCTCCCGCGACCGTTATTCTTGTTAATGACGGGGCTATTGCTCTAAGAGAAACCATTTTTATTCCTCATTTAGCATAAATAAGAATTATTTCGTTAACAACTAATTAATATATGTTTTATAACTCTCGGTTTCTGCAAGACAACTTTTCGTTTCCAATATTAGTTTTTTGAAGTAAAGCTTCTTCGACTGCATAAATTACGCGTTTTAGCTCAGGATAGCTCATGGTGCTCTATCTGTCAATAAAAGCAGGAAATATACTCTCTGACCCTAAACTTAACACCCAACCCAGCGGCAACAGCTTCCGTTTTCGCTATGTCTACTTCTATCATTCTTACTGCTGTAGCCTCAACTTGAAGCAAAGGCTTGGCTTTTCGTATGAAATCAATCACCGCTTTATAGGCGTCAGGAAGAGTGGGCTTGCAAATCTCCATGTAGGTTTCCCTGTCACCAGCGTTTAAGCTTGTCACCAGCGTTTAAGCTAACGCTTACTGTGTCAACGCCAGCAGCCTTCAACTCTGCCGCTACATCCCTGCCCCGATTAAGCAAGTAACCATGCCCATTGGTGTTAACTCGAATTTTCAAGGGCCTGCCATAATGCTGCTTTATCCACTCTGCAACCTCCAGCAGAACATCCAACCTCTCTGTTGGTTCGCCAAAACCGCAAAAAACCGCTTCATTCCAATTTCTCATGTTCAAAGCTTCGGCAAGCTGACCTGTGATTTGCTCAATGCTAGGTTCCTCAAATAGTTTAAGATTGAAACCGCCAACCCCTCGCTTGTAGCGCCTGAGGCAGAAAAAGCAGCAGTTTGAGCATTGGTTGGTTATGTTTAGATAAAGCTTGTTATCTATCCAGTAAACGGTTCTGGGTTTTTCATCTTTTGTCAGTTTCTTATCCGCCTGTTACAAGTGACATAATAATAACGCTGTCTCCGTCTTTTAGTTGCGTATTAATTCCTTGTAATTGGTCCATTAAGACGCCATTAACCATTGCAACAAAGGTTGATTTCATTTCTTTACGTTCCGGGTCATAAACTTCTTGTGTGAATGCTTTTCCATATTTTTGAGCAACGTTGTACAGCACTTTGGACAGCGTGGCAGCTTCTTTTAGGTCGAATTCATCTTCACTTGTTTTGGTGAAACTCTTAACTAGACTTAAGTAGTGAACTTTCACTTTCATTTTCTAAACCCTCCATTTAGCTGTCCGGTAATTACGGAATTAAGCGAAGCGTCTCATATCTTTTTTCTCTATTTTTCTACATTTTTAACTTGCGACATCGAAAAGCGTTATGATTGCAAATACATGACGGTAAAGAAAAAACGTTATTTAAGCCGTTAATTTTCAAATTAGAACCCATTAAGTTAATATACTTTTTAACTGACTAATAATTCTAAATTTGATGGAGGAACATTGTTTGCTCGGTTACGCAGGAAGAATTTTACGCGTTGACTTAACCATAGGCAAAACTCGTGTTGAAAAACTAGACGATGAAACCGCCAAAAAGTACATTGGCGGAATAGGTTTGGGCATGAAACTATGGCTAGATAATTCAAAAGCAGGCGTCGACCCATTCAACCCTGACAATCCACTGGTGTTATCAGTCGGCCCAATTTCAGGAACAATGTTTCCAACCGCTGGAAACGGACATGCATTCATATCAAAATCCCCAGCCACCAAAGGCGTCGGCGAAGCAGTAAGCCACGGCACTTTTGGCGCAGAAATAAAAAGAGCTGGATATGACGCAATTATTTTAACTGGAAAAGCTGAAAAGCCAGTTTACTTATGGATCGATGATGATTCAGTCCAAATACTTGATGCCGAACAAATCTGGGGCAAATCGCCATCTGAAACGGAAGACGCTATTAAAGATGAAATTGGCGATTACTACGTTCGAGTAGCATCTATAGGCTTGGCTGGTGAAAAACTATCAAAAATAGCCAGCATCATTAACGAGAAAACTCGTGCTGCTGGAAGAACAGGATTAGGCGCAGTTATGGGTTCCAAGAACCTTAAAGCAATCGCCGTTCGAGGAACTCGAGACATAGTTGTCGCCAAGCCTGACGAATTCATGGAAATGGTAAAAGAGTTCCATGAAAGAATGAAGGGACCTGCAGCTCGGAAATATCGAACGTTAGGTTCAGCAGAAAATGTCATGATTCAAAATGCTTTGTACTGCATGCCCACGCGCAACTATAATAACGCTCATTTTGAGAACGCGGAAAAAGTAAGCGGTGAAACCCTAAATGAACGGTTCATAGCAAAAATAATTGCTTGCAACTCGTGCGCAATGCGATGCGAACACGAAGCAGTAGTTCGTGATGGGCCCTACAAGGGAACTATGGCACGAATGGAATATGACAATATATGGGCTCTTGGACCAAACTGTGGTGTTAGTAAACTTGATGCAATAATAAGAGCCGCTGAACTCTGCAACTACTATGGTCTTGATGCGCAAAGCACAGGCGTAACAGTAAGTTTCGCAATGGACTGCCATGAAGCAGGCATCCTAACCCACGAAGACTTGGGTGGAATTGACGCTCACTTTGGCAACGCAGAAGCACTTATACAACTTATCGAGAAGATAGGAAAGCGGGAAGGAATTGGGGATGTTCTCGCTGACGGAGTAAAAGTGGCCGCTGAAAAAATCGGGAAAGGCTCCGAAAAGCTTGCTCAAAACATTAAAGGCTTGGAAGTCACAGGCTACGATTTACGATGCCTCAAAACTGCCGCTTTAGGCTTTGCTGTCTCATTCCGAGGAGCAGACCATAACCGCAGCGGCGCTTACACGTTTGACATGACAGGCAAAGTTGACCGTTTGAAAGCTGAAAAGGGACGCGGCAAACTTGTCAAAGATTCAGAAGACATTTACGCATTGCTTGATTCACTCATAATATGCAAGAATGCCAAAGGTACCCTATACAAGGACCTTGCTGATATGGCAAAGCTCTACACTTTAGTAACGGGCTACGAAATGGCGCCTGAAGAAATCAGCCTTGCCGGACAAAGAATAAACACCCTTGCCAGGCTAATCAACATCCGAGAAGGATTAAGTCGCAAAGATGATACATTGCCATGGAAAGTTATGAATCAGCCTATCCCCGACGATGGACCGGTCAAAGGCGCTGTGGTAACCCAGGAAGAACTTGACTTAATGCTTGATGATTATTACCAATCACGCGGTTGGACAGCAAACGGCATCCCTACAAAGTCTCAACTGGACAAACTGGGAATGGAAAACTTGTCCAAAATCATAGAGGAAAAAGAGGCGTAAACAAATGGTCAAGATTCATGATAGACAATTTGTTTCAGTTGACCCAGAAAAATGCGTGGGCTGCCAAATCTGCGAGTACGCGTGCTCATTCACAAAGGAGAAAGCGTTTAACCCCCTAAAGTCACGCATCCGAGTTGTACGGGTTAACCAGCTAGCCAACATGTCAGTTACATGCAGACTCTGCGAAGACCCAGCGTGCGTAGCAGCTTGCCCAAGAGACGCACTTACGCAGTCAGAAGAAACAGGAACAATAACCATCGACCCAGACAAATGCAACGGTTGCGGCTGGTGCATCGAAGCATGCGACTACGGCGCCATAATGCTGCATCCTGAAACCAAAGTAGTCTACGTTTGCGACCTATGCAAAGAAAAAGCCGACGGCCCACAATGCGTCAAATGGTGCCCTGAAGAAGCACTAACACTTGTAACAAGCGACGTGCTAGCTCAGAAAGCAAGAATCAGCGCTATCAAAAAACTCTTCCAAGAGCCTGAAGAGAAAGAAATCAAGTAGAAAAAAGGGCAAGAAGTCTTCCTCTCAATTTTTGTTTCTTCTGCGTCTATCATTAAAACTTAGAAACTAGTCCTAACCACTTCTAGCCTCTCAACATAATAAATGCGGTTTTCAACAACACAGAATGATAAAAAATAAAAAGAAAATAATAAGGACGAAGTAAAAGATGTTGAGCTTATAAGCTTAATATCTTCTTGGTGGTCTTCGTTTTGCGTAGCACTCACGGCAATAAACTGGCCTGGAGCCGTCTGGCTTGAAAGGAACATCGCATTCTTTTCCGCAGTCAGCGCAGGTTGCCTTGTTTGTGCATTTCTCGGTTATTATACATTCGCTATTTCAACTCCTACTATATTTGGTGTACAAAAATTGCTTCTTGCACAGTACTCTCTAATTTGTCTCCACGCTTATAAATTGAATGCTTACTATTGTTAGATTAGACGTCAAATTATTATCCCAAACCTTTCTCGAATAAGAAGCGCAAATAAAGAAGAAGATTTGAACCGTTTTTTCATAAAAATAACTTAAGGCTTGAAATATCTTTAGAATTCAGGAAAAACGGCACTTTTTACATTCAAGCTAATATAGGTACGCTTAGTTATATTGTAGGCATTCAAAATACTGAGAGAAAGGATGGAACATTGGCTCTTTGCTTTTTCTCTTAGCCAGATATGACAAATGGGAGAAGAAATGTGAGACAGAAAAAATCAACATTAGGAGAGCACATTGCTCTTCTTTCAGTAAAACACAACATTTACCCCTCTGAAGTCTTCCAAGCACTTATAAGAGCAAGAGACAACGAAAAAGCTGTTTGTGGCAACCTTACAGTTGAATATCGTGGTAAAGTGAAAAAAGAGATTATTTTTCTAATAAAAAAAGAAAATAACGCGGTGGCTCAATTCAGAGTGGATGAACAATTTCTATTGAGAAAGGATAATCCTTTCGAAAGCTGGATGACAACCGATAAAATATGCAAAAAAATCGCTAAACAAAACATTGATTCAGTTTTTACTGCAATTCAAGATTTGAGAGCTTGTATGAAACGGGTCAATGTTAAGGCTGAGGTTCTTGAGATTCCCAAGCCAGTTCAAGTTCACACGCAATTTGGCAATACTGTCAGGGTTGTTAACGCGTTGGTAGGAGACGAAACAGGAAAAATCAAACTCTGCCTATGGGAAGGGCAAATAAACACAGTTTCAGTGGGAGATAACATTGAAATAAAGAATTCACATATCTGCGTTTTTAGAGGGGAGAAGCAACTGCGTCTTGGAAAAAAGGGAGTTATCAGCACATTGCAGAGCCCTGCTGAAGTGTTAAGCAGCAATTAGGTTGAAAACAGTTAGATAAAACTCCATCAGTTGTATTTCTTTTCAGGAGGACTATTTTTATACGTGAATTAAGCTTTGCTCTAAAAGAAGCGAGGGCACTGACACTTTGACACTTATCGTTGACGATGCAGGCAGCGGCGACTTACTTTTCGGCGTAGTAATCGGTGCTTACCGAGAAGAAACAGGCGAATTCAAATACGATATGATTGACGTAAGGTTCTACCAAGAAATCTTTCGCGAAAAAGAGTACCTTCAAGAATCCTCGCGCATCGTCTCTAAACTTGTCGAATGGTTTAACATTAAGTCAGATGAGGCAATCCACATTTGCCAAGGCTGCATTTTTGATGTAGCCGCTGAGGAGCTTCGTAAAGTTTACGGAGAAAACCGGGTTAAACGCGTCAGAGTAGTCGGCGAAGCGCAGAGGTTAACGGAAATCGCTTACTTAGACGAAATCCGCAACTTAGGCTACGAACCGTTAGCTGAACGCGAAGAAAAAAGAGGCAAAAGCTTCTTCCACATGATGCGATGGCTAAAAGACAACCCTGAAATGATACGTTACGCCAAGACAGGTTGGCCACGCCTTAAGAATTACAATTTGTTTAGCAAATTTCATCAAGAATCAGTTTACACCGCTGTATGCAGCGACTGCGGCTGCGAATGTAGAGTGCCATTTCAACCCCATGCAGCCCGCCCCGTGTACTGCCAGAAATGCTGGCAAGTCCACAAATCTAACAGAAACGGGGCAAAAAACGTAACTCCTTAATCGATGATTTCTAAATCTGATGGTAGATGAGGAAAAATCAGCGAAACTATAGAGTTTCCAAAAGTGTTTACTGTGTTGGGCAATCTTGTCGTCGCGCTGTGGATCGCGTTAGACACCGTAGCTTTCCTGCTCTTTAATCTGGCAGCTGGGGTGGTATTCCTCATAGTTGCGCTCATCGGCATCTATGGCGTACTCAAATTTCTAGGCTGCATGCGACCTTGCCACCAATGCAAAAAATGCACCTATGGCTTGGGCAGATTATCCGCATTGTACTTCGGTAACCGTAGCCTCAAAGACTACAAACAAACCTACGGCATTGGAACAGCCATTTTCTTCTATGTTCTACTCGGTCCACTCCCAGTGGCATTTCTACTCTTCTCCACCTTTCAAACGTTTGGAGCCTCGAAAATTTTGGTTTTGCTTTGTTTGCTGATGATTTCACTCTACAGCGCCTTGACTTGGCGCTTAACCCGCAAACTGTAACACTTCTAAAATGCCATGCGCTTAGGTCAATTTTCGTTCTGTTTCGAAGAAGGTTTCCAGCTTTGAGTTTTCAGTCTTTTTGAGGACTTCAGCACAGGTTTTCGGGTCAAGCGCCTTGTATTCAAGCCCAAGGGTGACCAGCAGTCTCTGCACGTCCTTGGCTAGGCTAGGGGCAACCAGCACTGCGCGGACTTCACGGTTAACCTTGGCTTTGATGGGTTCAATGTACTTTGCCAACTGCAGCGCAGCCTCCTTCGTTGCCGTTTTGCGTTTAACTTCAACTATAACGAGTTTGCCGTTCCTATCTTCACCGTAGATGTCCACGAATCCGGGCTCAACTTTTTTCTCCCAGCTAATCGGTTTGAAACCCTCTTCGAGAAGTTCAGGCTTAAGAAGAATGGCACGATGCATATCATCTTCGCTTGCGTGTAAGAGAAAATCTCCCGAATCATCTAAACTTAAAGCCGAAACCATGTAAACTTTGTTAAAGGTTACGCGAACGTTTTCACGTGGCTTCTGCCGAACTCCATGAACCTCTAATTCGTCGTCTTTAAGTTGGACGTGGAAAACGCTTCCAGCGGGCTGCCAATTGACGGGTTCATAACCAACGGGTCGGTGAACGAGAAGCGAACCGTCTGCTTTGATGATTAAGATGCGTTCGCCAAGTTCAAGGGTTGAGCTTGCTCTACCAACATACTTTACTTGGCATGCACCTGCAACGATGAGGGTTCTTCTTTGAGAGAAGGCTTTCTCAATCAGCGCGGCAGCTTCCGCAAGGGTTGGTTCCGTTAAAACGGAGAGTTTGTTTGATTGTTGCAATTTGTTTTCAGCCAACTATTTTAGTCAGTGCTTGGGTAAATAAGATTTCTTGAAGGAAACCGCAGTGGCAGACTGGAAAAACAAAGGCACAGTAATGCACCGTTATGACTTAACAGCAGATATGTATGAGGAGCGATATGCTGAGGAACAGAAAGCAAAATATAAGGTAGCGTTGGAAAATGTAGAAATAGCCAACTGCAATATTTTGGACGTCGGATGCGGCTCAGGCTTATTTTTCAGTCATGCCGCAAAAAAGGCAAAGGTACTTGTGGCCGTTGATGTTTCACACAAACTCCTACTTAAAGCAAAAGAACAAGCACATGTTTTGGGAAATGTTTTTGTTTTGCAGGCTGACGCTGACCACCTACCTTTTAGAGAAGCGTTCTTTGATGCTGTTTTCGCTTTTACGTTACTTCAGAATATGCCAAAGCCCTCTGAAACATTAAACCAGTTTAAGCTGGTTTCCAAGCTGGGCGGCAATGTTGTTGCGACTGGGCTGAAGAAGGCTTTTTCAGTTAATACATTCATGGATGTTCTTGAAGGAGCGGGTTTGCAGATAATTTCTTTTGTGGACAAGGAAGACTTGAAGTGTTATGTTGCTGTGTTAGCAGTTTAGCACTAGATATCTCTGCTTTTCGTGTTCTTTTGCTGCCAAAGGAGCGGTATGCTAGGCAGAAAAGCGACAACTAAAATCAAGGCTTGGTTATATTAACAAAATAGCATCGACAAAAATGTTTCAGGCATAAGGTTCAATGGGAGCAAACGGCATAAACATGTCAAATTGTTTTGAAAGTAGGGTTTTTTACTTAATAATAGGGTTTTCATGGCTTTAGCCTACGGTACAAATGTTTTCCGTTGAACTCATCGGCTTTTGTATAGCCTTCGCGGACTAGTTCCTCTGCTCGTTCTATCGTTTCAGCTATTGCTGTTTCCCAATCATTTTCATTAAAAACCACTGTGTTAGTGTACCTATCAGTGCTGGAGCTTGATTTATGACCAAGTTTTTGCTGTACTTCCTTCTGAGGCTTGAGTTGTTTTATTAGTCTATGGGCAAAACCGTATCGAAAAGTGTGAATATGGATCTGCTTAAGACGTTCAGCGTTGTCAGGGTGCATTCTAATAAGTTTTTTTCTAAGATCGTCAAATAGACCTCCGTATTGATGTGCGTCTGGGTTGAAAACGTAATCTCCATACTTGTGGCTGAGTGTTTTGATTCTTGCTATTGTGGCTTCAGGGACTTTGATTGTTCTAGATCTCGAGTTTTTCTCAGGTTCATTGATGCTAATAGTATGATTTTCAGTGTTGATGTCAACCCATTTTATATGAGCTACCTCACCACGCCTTGCTCCCGTATCATGTGTTACTTGCAAATATGTACCTAAACGATGTCCCGCGCTGTTAACAAAAAGCAAAAGTTCCTCAGGTGTCGCAATAAAAGCTTGTTTTGGCTCATATTTGACTGCTATAGGCTCCCAAATAATCTTCATTGTCTTAGCGTAAGTTAGGTATGCTTTTACTACATTGTATTTTTTGCTAGGTTGATTTTTGTCATTATACTCTGGCTCAGTCGCTAAAACTGTTTCTACGCTCTCAGGATTGTTGAGATTAGCTCCTTTTTTCTGCAAAGCTCCGAGAAGGTAACACCTTTGCTCTATTGTTTTGTCGCTATTGCCTTTTTTCTTCTGTCGCCATGCGTACTCTATTAAATTGCCGTCTTTCTCTCCCGCAACAGTCTTTAATTCCGTTGCAGAATCCAATTTTTTCGCTTCCTGCAGGATAACGCATAATTGGCGATTAGACCCTATGGAAGCATCAACGTTTGAATCAATAGGTACGTTTGAAAACCTATAACCACAATCCCGACACAAAAAACGCTGAGCCCTGGAGCCATCGCTCAGATCTCTAAAACCATCTTTAAAGTTACGATCAGAACCACACTCAGGACACCTAAGAGTAGCAATTACAAAATTTAACTTCTGATTAGCATCATCAATTTTCACTGTCTCATCAAAGCTTATTTCACTGTCTTGATTTTAAAACTCACGGCTCAAATGAGCCTGAAATTTCCCATTGAACTGTAAAAAATCATTGTATCAAAACGACATTTTCCCATCAGAAAACACTGTTTTGTATCAAAATAGCACAAAATTACCATAGGCAAAATTTTTTGAGAACTATTTCAACAAAAAACGACATTTTCCCATAAAAAACCAACAAGAGGAGGGGCTTTTGTTGATGAGACAGTGACCCGTCCTCTTGAGCTACCAACCCCAGAGAGCGAAAACACCTGAATCCCGATGCCGACGCCGACTCAAGTAAGCATTCAGAGGTTAGCAAGCCAAATCACTAAGGAACATTCAATAAAATAAACTTAGTGACAGCAAAAACCCCTCTAAGTATGGAAAAACACACAAAAAAACCACTTTTGACCCGTTTTTAGCCCAAAAAAGCCCTTCTAACCTCACTTTTCAGCAGTTTAGAGCCCTCAGAGAGCAATCTTAGGCACTATCAAGTACTTTTGAGACCTTTTGAGCTCCAAAAAACCGTGTACAACGACTTTTAGCGGTCTCAAGCGCACTCCTAACACACTTTCGAGCCCTTCTTGTTAGAAAAACACGCCAAATTGACGCCAAGAACACCTTTTAGAGACAAAAAACAAACTCTCAACACACTTTCAGAGACTTAGAGACCCAACAACTAACAAAAAACCAAATAACTAACAGAAAAACAACGCTAACAAGCAGAGACTAACCCAAAGACGCACCTACCAACTAATATCAATCACCATACCAACCACGTAACAGAGCCAACCAACAGATGAAACTCGGTACAAAAGACAGTAAAACCAACATCCTCTCCATACTAACACAATCTTGGTGACCGAGTGACGATACCAACGGAAGGATTAAGAGCTCACCGTTTCTGTCACTAACGGGGCTTGCATTCCAAGAGAGCCCTTTCCATCAACAACCTGCCAACTTTGCAGAAAAAGACTAGCCCAAGTCAAACAAAAACCTACACGTCTAACCCAGGAAGAGACTAACACACTAACAACCTCAACGGAAGGATATAGAGCACCGAGAGATTGTTAGCAACAAGCCCATGTTCCGAGAGAGACAACTTGACAGAAAAACCCGGGGCTAGGAGCTATCAATTAGGAACCTCTCCCCATCCTTCACAACCCGAGCCACATGACCGAGCCGATCAACAACCAAACTAGATCTAGCTTGACCTGGGTCAGTCGGATACTTAGAACCGAAGTGATGTTTCTTAGCGCCAAATCTATGACGCTTCTTTTGATACCCTGGATTACTCGCCATCACTCCCAGGCCTCAAAGCATTTTAAACAAAGCTTCCTTGGAACAACAACGATGGGACAATTCCAAGACGCTTGAATTTCTGGGACGACAACAACCCTCTCGCCTCTCGGGATCCTGGATCCACACCGATCGCAACGGCAACCATCCGAGATCTCAACAAGAACCGACAACATTCTCACCCGTCAACTCCTAATCGACTCTCCAACTTTCTTGATAGTACTCACGTTTGACTAGCTTTTCCCAGACGTCAGGGTCCGATATTTCATGAGTCCATGCCTCATCAAGCCCGCACTTCACCAACTCAGGGAGAGAACGTATTCCTTTATTCTCCCAGACCCAGACAGGGAACGACCCCCCATCAAGCCTCGACTGAGCCCAGTTTGAATTACGCATATGGCGTATGAACTCGGACGCCTTTTCTCTAAACGTCCGACTGACTGAGTACGTACGCTTGTGATAGAACCATTGCATCGTGCAGTTCATCAACGCCTCTGTATTCTCTGAGCCGTCGTTGTGCTCGAGACTGAATGAACCTTGCTCGTGCTTCCTACAGTAAGTAATCACGGCGTCCATTGTTCTAAGAGCCTTGATGTCACTGAACGCCTTCCATTGAGCCGTATCTTTCAAAGCGTCCTTTTCCTCGTCAGCAATCCGATAAACAGGTCCTTCCTTGCCTTCCTTATCTTTTTCCCACCTAAGAACGACGTTGAACTCGTGCTCATGGAACCACATAACAGCATGGTAGTGAGGATAACCAAAAGCGGACCCGTTCCTATCTGGGAACGCCTCACCAAAAACCAAGATGCTAACCTTCCCGTATTCCTTTCTGAGCTTAGTAACCATCAAATTCCATTCTTTTGACGACGTTCTCCAAGCTTCATCAAGCGACGTTCTGCTCGGGTCCCAGGTCCACGTCGTCCACAACATACGAGTCTTAGCCCTTCCTAGCTTCTCTAGGTCCTCAACATTGAAGAACTCAGTCCTTTCAAACGTTGATAGAAAATCAAGGTTTCTCTCCATCCTACGTTCAAAAACATCATTCCCACGCTTGGAAGTCTTGACGGCAATACGTTGTTTTTCCTCAGTCTCGCAATGAGTCCCTTCTAACAACATCCATTCAGGTTGTTGGACCCACGTCCTATAAATCGACGTCATTAAGGGAATATCTGCTTGACTTGGACGCGAAAGGTAGTCTCTAGCAGGGTTTAATCTAACTTGACGGAAAGAATTAGAGACAGCCGTCCAAATAGCATCAGACAGCTTAGAACCTGTAAGCTCAGTTTGAGCTTCTTTTCCGAAATAACCCTCTAATTGTTGCTTCTCATACAACGGATCAAGCTCAATTTCCGTCATAAAGAAGCCTCTCTCTTGCTCTTCTGAGAGTCAGCGCTGATGCGCTGTAAACGGATCTCGTCCTTGGCTAACTCTTGCTTCTCAAGTCGATGGATCCAATTATCGATACGGTTAGATTGCCAAACATAACCAGCCTCTAAAAGCTCTTTTTTGATAACGAGAGCTGTGCATAAGCGTCTTTTCCAGATAGAGCTTTCAATCTTGCCCTGAAGCGTAGCTATCGCAAAACGGAGTTTTTCATTAGCCCAATCATTACTATAAAAAAAAGAGGGATTATTGCGGGAGATTTCTCCAATTAATGAGAAATTGTTTTAATAACACGGTTTTGCATAGATAGGAAGTTCAATTTAGAGGCCAAGAAAGCTTAATGTTAATCCAAGAAGTTATACTTGAAAATTTCATGAGTTACGAGTACGCTAGGGTACCTTTTAAACAGGGCGTAAACGTAATCGGCGGACCTAACGGAGCGGGAAAATCCTCGCTTCTTCTGGCAATTTCTGTCGGCTTGGGACAGTCATATACGGAACGCTCAAGGAAACTAAGTGATTTAATTAGGTGGGGTAAAGACCAAGCGCGAGTAACTCTTATTTTAGATAACAGCAAACAGGGAAACAAGCGTCCAGTGTCAAAATATCAAAAAGACCAACTTTTCCTAACTCGCACTCTACGCAGGGACGGCAAATATGGTTTTGAACTTGAAAACCGAGCCGTCGGCAAACAGGATGTTGAACGACTGCTCAGCAGATTTGGCGTTGACCCAGACAACATGCTAATTATCATGCATCAGAACATGGTTGAACAATTCACTGTCTTGAGCAACACAGAAAAACTTCGGATGGTTGAAGAAGCCGTCGGCTTAGAGCCTTTCCGAGAAAATGTCCTACAGGCAAAAACAAAGCTCATGCGGATTCTAACACAAGAAGAATCCGTAAGCAAACTTTTAGAACAAGCTCAGCAAACACTCAATTACTGGCGTGAACAATACGATAAATACCAAGAGAAAAAACAGCTCCAGATTAAACGAAGATTTTTAGACAGAGAATTAACTTGGGCAGAAGTCGAAAAACGGGAAAGCATAGTTAAAAACTTACAATCAAATCTAAACAAAAACCATGATGCCCTGAGCAAAATCGAAGAACAAAAACAAACAATAACCAACCAGCTAAACAACAAGCAGAACCATCAGGAAACGCTAAAAAAAGAAGCAAGGACAGCATTTAACGAAAGGTTAAGCCTAGAACAGCAAATCGCCCAAAACCAATCCGTACAATCGCTAATTGAACAGTTGCTTGAAGAAACCCAAGTGCTACAGCAAGCAATCCAGAACAGCAAAAGTCAACTTAAGCTGCTCAGAAACGAAAACCTCAAAGAAATGCTCAAAAACTCACAAAAACAAATCTCAAATGGCGTCGAACAAGTTAAAGAAAACCAAGCAAAAATGCTCACCTTGGAAGAATCAAATGACCAGGTTACAGGCGAAGTGCTAGAGAAACGAATAAGCCTCGCCTTGCTTGAGTTCAAGCGTGCAAACGCAATCGTCAACCTGAAAGACATTGAAAAGTCCCTAAAAGAAGCCGAAGAAAACCTAAAGGCAATCGTTCTAAAGGCCGAGCTTTCAGGTGAACGAATAGCAGTCCTGAAAAGCACCTCTGAAATCCAAGATGAAATCAGTTTAACAGAAGGGCATTTAGCAGCACTCGCAGACGTGTCAGAGGACATAGAGCGCATGTATGAATCCTACTCCAAACTCTACCTGGAGCTTAAAGAAAAAGCGCAGCTTGTGGCGGAAAACCGCGAGAAAACTCTTGAAGAAGTCAAAACCCGTTTGCAATCGTGGCGAAGCGTCATGGAAAACCTCCTTGAACGCGTCAACTTAGAATACCAAAAAATCATGAGCCAAACTATGGCTACAGGCGAAGTGCATCTGTCAAGTGTACAGGACATTGAAACGGCTGGATTAGAAATCCTAGTTGGCTTTAAAGGTGGAAAACCAGTGGCACTTGACGCTTACACGCAAAGCGGCGGGGAGCGAACCACGGCAACCATGAGTTTTCTCTTAGCTTTACAGCAACATGTACGCTCACCATTCCGAGCTGTGGACGAATATGACATTCACATGGACCCTAAAAACCGTGAAATGATCGCGAAAATCCTACTCGCTCTGATTAAGGATGCAAACACTCAATATGTGGTCATTACTCCAAGTCAAATCACCTTTGCCCAGGAAGACGCAAACGTCATTACAGTTCAGAATATTGAAGGAAAATCAGTTGTGCGAGAGGTAGCTGCCTGATGCAGTCAACCAAACAACACAAGGCGCTAGGCAAAGAAAAGCTTGAACGCATAGTTGAAATGTGCCTCGCCATCGAAAACCACACGGTAGACCCCTTCACCTTAAACATCGACGAAATAATCAAAATAGTTAGAGAATATTTTCCACATTGGGAACATCCTGATGAGTTAAAACTAGACGCTGAAGCGCTTCACCACTTAGCTTCAGTTATCAAATTGCAGAGCGAATGGGTCAAGCACCGGTCAACCTCACTTTATACTGACCCGTTTTTGTTGGAAGAGAAAATCTTGCAAATTGGCAAGCAAGAGATGGTTAATATTTTTCTTAAAGCTTGGAATCCACTAATCGAGTTTGAACAAATCAGCCTCAACATGTTAGCACAAGGATTGCTTTACTGGGAAGCGTTGGCTCCGATTAGCGAAAGATGGAAAGACATTGACGCCGCTGAGGTTTCGATGGGTTTTGCAAGCAGGGAAGAATTGATTAAGCAGCGAGTTCTAGGAATCAGAGAGTTTTCAGAGGAAATGAACTGTTACTGGAATGAACTCAAAGACTGCGTGACTAAGAAAGGGCAGGATGGCAAAATTCACTATTGGGATTTCATTGGCGCAGACACCTACGAAGAAACAGTTCAAAAAGCTTTCTTAACGAGTTTTCTAGTTACTTACGGTTACGCAACACTGGAGATTGACAGGTTAGAAGAACAAGTTTTCATAAGACCCTTCGATAAACCAAGAACCGACGTTTTAACTGAACAGTCAACATCCGTTCCAATCGCAATCTCATGTGAAGACTGGCAGAAATGGAAAAGAGGCGAATTGGATTGAGCAGGAGAAAAGGCGTTTACGGCAGCAAAATCAAGAAGGCAACGCAGATGCTCTTCTACAAGCGGCACCAGAAGCCAGGGGTTAAAGGTTGGGAACTTCGTAAAGCGTTAGGTTCAGATTACCCTAAAGTGCTAGATTTGCTTGACGATTACCTAAAACCTCTGGATTTACAAGTAAAAACGATTTTTGAAGAGGAGAAAACTCCAGAAAAGCCAACCTTAGAAGAGCTTGATAAAGCAAGATTCTACGTTACCCTGCGCGGTGACTTGGCAACGAAAGATAAGTTGATGGGTTGGCGAATTGACGATTTAGCAGGGTTAGCCATAACAATTTCTTACATAATCAGCAAGAAAGGTCAAGCGCCAAGAAAAGACGTAGAAAAATTGCTGGGCGAGAAAATGCCAAACTGGAAAATCGGCTTAAACATTGAAAGATACGTTCGCAACGGCTACCTTGAACAAGACGATAACGGACAAATATTTCTGGATTGGAGAACAAGGGCAGAAGTTGACCAGAAAGCGCTAATCAATATGCTGCTCTCAAGTGAAGAACAAAAAGCAGAAACAGCTGAACCACAAGAAGAAACACCAGAGGAAGAAAACGAATAAATTGCAAGAAAAAAGCCCAAACAGAGGATTAAAATTTAATCCCACACACACAAACGACGGTGAAGTTTGGGGTGCTAAATAGTGGCTTCTGGTGTAGGCTAAAAAAATAATCAATCCTTTCTTTGGTATTGGTAGGTAGGTAAGAATAATGTATGTGCTAAAAGAAGATTAAGACGTACATTTCACTGAGACCTACATTTCATTAGGACATACATTATTTTAAAGAAAAAGAGGACGTTTCAAGAATTGTTTTGTTTGCCAATACCTGAGAAACGAAAAGAAAGAATGAATTCCAAGAATAGGGTATTCCAGAATAGAAGCCTATGAAGCCATTTATTTAAATGATTAATTAATCAATTTACATCTATGCAAAATATCAGTGAATCCCAAGCCTTAAAGTAGAAACAGAAGAGAAAAAGAGGAAAGAACTTACTATCAACACATAATATCTGGACAAGGCATGCGAACAAAGAAACCAACAAAAACTAAATTCTAACAACTATATTCCCCGAAAATATCGGAAATCTTAATTTCCGAGCCTAAGACAGCCATATTTTAGCTTAATTGAATCAACGCTTAAATAATATTAATGAGGGTTAGTTGATTTGCTATCAATTGAAGGGCAACTGTCAAATATTACTCCATGCTTTTTTCCTATTTACGTAACTAATTAAAATAAACTCAATAATACCACCATTCGCACTGACAACGATGTATGCCCATTCTCCTAAAGAATTGAAAAGAATAATAAAAAGAACTAAGTTTAATAGAAAAACGGTTAAGCCTATAATATTATATTTTATGTAGCGCAAAGCCCATTTTCTGGTTAATTCTCCAAGTTTGCTCAACCGTTCTTTTCTCCTATAATGCACTTATCTATTATTTACATGGGTGGCTGGCGCGCTCTTTCATCGTCATATCGTAATACTTGCTACAACAATATAAGAATTACTTATCTAAAATAGTGACTTAACCACACTGTCTTTGCATAATTTGCGTTTTTTTTCGCTTGTTCTTCTCTTCTCTGCTGTGCAGATTTTAAGACTTGTTTTGTTTTTTCTGTAATTGTAACTGCAACTGTATGTAACTGTAACTGTAATTGTAACTTTAACTGTAATTGGAATAGAGAGATGGGGCAAGGGATTAGAGAGAGTATAAGTGAGAGTGGAAAAGGCTGAGTTAAGCGTTTGAGTGTTAAGTCACTGTCGTTACAGTAGTAAGTGTTAGGCGAGTTAGTGTGTGTGGGAAGGGCAGGGGGGAAAAGATTAAATTTAATCCAATCAACCAACCAACGAAATTAGTGAAAATTAGACCATTCTTGAAGAAGGTTGCAGATGTAAGAGTATGTTAGGTAGGTTACTGAAAAAAATTAGAATAGTCAATTAACGGTATAGGGGGTAAAAAGCATAAGAAAAATTACCCCCTGTTAATTATCTAAAATAATGCAAAATACCCCTATTAGGGGTAAGAAACATAAGAAAAGTTACCCCTCGCAAGAAATTATAGTCGGAAACGAGTATGCGAACATTTGTTATAGCTGCTGAACAATCACACATGCTTAATTGCTACCAGCAGGTCAATATCTTCTGAGCTATAATGATTTTTAATGATAGATTAGGAATTGTGTCTCATATTATCCGTTTCTGCAAAACATCAAAAGATAAGGGAAAAATTATGAACCGGTTAAGTTTGAATGATGTACAAGCAGAATCATATTTGACAATTCTTACGCGGCGAAGCATGCTCATGCAAAACAATGGAATGTACGTCATCACAACGAAAGGAAAAAGTTTCCTTGCTTCCCACGAAAGACTTAGAAAAATCAGAACCTGAGGTTGGTTGGATTAAATTTTAATCCCTAATGTCTGTTTGTCTCAGGTTGTAAGCCACTCTGTCTGTCACTGTCAGTAAGTCGCTATCGCTGGCAGTCTTTCTCCATATTCGTCAACTATGAAAAGAGTTTGATGATTGAGAGTTGCTTCTTAGCTGAAACTGAAAAGATGTTAACTTCTTTGTTATGGCATTTTGACTGTTTCGTCAGGAGCTTTTTCACGTTTTAGATATGCATTTACGGTAAGTGCGTTGTTTATGTTTCTAGAACTAACGATGGTTATTAATTCCCACCTGTTTAAACCATATTGATTTAACAATTCTTCTGAATTAAGAGTTTCATCTTCGTGAACTAAATCTATTATTTTATATTCCCATTGTTTGTTGGGCAATAAATCACCGTATAGTTTAGACAGTTTATTTCAGATTTAAGATTTTTGGATATAAATTATTGTAAACTTATTTTGGCTATTTTTCTTCTTAGGTTGGTTGGATTAAATTTAAACCTAAAGCTGAACCATTTTCTATTTCAAGTTTGTTTTTTGGAATTTAATAAGCGGCGTCGTTTCGAAAAAGCATAATAAAAAAATTGTTATTTGCGGTAATCTTTTATCGGCGCCAGTGGTATGGTTAAAGTTTCAACAATGCCTTCTATTAAGCGGATTTTATCTCCAACAAAATGTAGGGCATTCGTGTTGGTGTCTGCTTGAAATAGAACTGCGAAATCCCATTGCCCAAAGACTTGGTATGCTTCCTCAAGTTTCACACCTTCCATAGGGTGTTCGCTGAATCCCATCAACGGCTCATAAAGCTTTGCAGCCATGTTGGGACTTAACTTAATCATCAACAGGTATTTCTGAACAGATTTATCCACATCAAACACCTGATAGCTACTTTGTTAAGTCGCTTCAGTCTAAAAAATATGATGCTTAACCGCTTCTGTTCTCTCAATTACTTCGCTAAGATAATTCTTGCTCGGAAAAGAAGAAACGAAGAATGCATGAGGAAATGAAAAGAAAGACTTAATTCAAAAAGATGAACACAGCCTTGCAAATAAGAGGGAGGAGAGTGCAGAGCTAATGAAGCGTCTCAACGAAATCGCTTCATAAGGGCGTATGCAGAAGACAATTTGAATTATTATCCAAAAATCGAAAGTCGCAGACCACGTCCCTATGCAACGACAATTCGTGCATATGCTCGTTTCCGACTATAATTTTCTGCGAGATGTAACTTTTCATGTATTTTTTACCATTATAGTATTATTTTAGTTAGTTTACAGGGGGTAAGTTTTACTATGTTTTTTACTCCTCGTACTACTAACTAACTATACCTTACCTACCATACCTTTTCCTTAACACCCTAAACTTCAGGGATAGGTCGTTTTTTGGTGTGTGTGGACTAAAGTTTAATCCTATCTCTACATCGCTGACTGGCACTTCATCACTTACTGTCACTGCATCACTCAATTTCTCTGTTACTTAATCACTCATACACCTGCTTTCTCTCTCCCGGGGCGGCAGGCAAGCGTGCATCTGGGCAAGTGAGTACGCAGGCGAGTCCATTCGCCCAAAACCTTTTCGTTAACAGGGTTCAAGTGTAACTTCCATAGCATATCCTTCAAGACTTGGCTCATCACGCTTCAATAATGCCAGCGTAAGCTTTGGAATACCAATGCGCCCATCCTTTTGCATCTTGGCCAAAAAACTTTCTCTAACGCCTAACAAACCGACAATGGTCACAGTGACTTTGAAGACATCAGACGATTCCAACTTGTACTACCATCGTACCAGCTCAGGAACCAGTAAGCGATTCTGCTTCTGCAACATCGTTTTGAAACTAACCCGTTCACTTAACGGCAACTAAATCGCCTTTCTAATACTTTCCAGGACTTTTCGGTACGAACAGGGACGTTTTAATACGCTCTAGTACTTTCTAGGACTTTTTAATACGCAGCCTGCAGAGGATTTAAGCTTTATTTCGAAAAAGCAACCCAAAACAAACTGAACAAAAAATGGCACCGAAACAAAACTACACTCGCTCCTGCTTAGGCTACGTTTTGATTAGTCCTAAGAAGATAGACTAAGCTACGTTCCATCCGCCTATTCAGCCCGAAACGAACTGCTTAGGTGATGCTAACGTTCTGAATGTCGAAATACCGTTTTGCCAAAAAGCGCAAACGTTCAGCATTTTTGCCGTTCTTACCTATAGCGACGCCCTTATCCTTCGGATTGACGGTTATTACTGCCATCTTTTTGCCATCAGTCCGCTCGGTTACACGTACTTCTCTAACTGCTGCTGGTTTAAGCGCATTCTTCATGAATGTAACTGGGTCTTCACTGTACTCGATGATTTCATGTTTCTTGCCTGTCATTCGCTCAAGTGTATGGATATTTCTGCCGCCTTTTCCTATGGCAACACCAACTTGACCTTGATTGACAATGAATATCGCTCGTTGCTCCACTTCGTCAACAATGCAGTCTTTCACGCTGGCGCCACTTATGCTCTCAAACAAAGCTATGTAACGCATTTCGTCGCAGGTGATTTTTATGCCAGTTGTCAGGTTTTTTCCTCCAATATTATTCTTTAACTTCTTCAGTTAATTTGAGAATGTCTGAGTCCCCAGTTTCACGGATGCTTAAGGCTGATATAATAAAGAGTTTCTTGCAAACTTCCGCTAAATCCATTGAGCCACCCTTGTACGCGATAACTGGAACTTTAGAGATTTCTCCATAATATTCTATCTGTTCTTTTATGTCTTTTGGACAATTGGAGGCTAAAACTATCATCTTAGCCTTGCCAGTTTTAGCGTTCTGCAATGCAACGTTGGCTCCAAATGATACTTTGCCTGTTTTCACTGCTGTAGCTAACGCTTTATCTACATCTATCATGCTTCTGTTTTTCCTCCTTGTTTTGCCTGTTTGTCAAATGTTGACATGTACAATTCAACTAAGCCTGTGCCGATTGGTATCGACTGCCCAACTATAACGTTTTCTGTTACACCTGCCAACGGGTCACTTTCACCTTTCACGGCTGCTTCAACAATGTTAGGCACAGTAATCTCGAATGCCGCACGAGCTAGAACACTTGCTTTCTTGCCGCTGATGCCATGTCTGCCGATTTGCTGCACATCGCCGGTTGTAGTCATCATGTCTGCTACGAGCATAACGTGGCGTACATCAACGTCTAAGCCTTGGTCTTCCAAGACACCTTTTGCCTCGTTGACTAATGCGTTTCGTGATGCTTCTACACCGAGAGTTTTGGCTATTTCGTGAATGTTGTTAGTGCTTGTTCGGGAAGTGTCTACGCCGTGAACTTCTAAGACTTTAGATAAGTTTGAGCCATCAGTGCGTATGACCCATTCTCCGCTTTCTTCAGTAACCAGCACACGTTTAATGTCAGGTACACCTTTAACTTGAAAACCTGGAATCTTGGTTAACATTCTTTTTAGCTGTTCAGCTTTTTTCGGCTTAATCTGCACCATATAGTCAGTGATTGTTACTGTTGCATTTTGCAATTCTAACCGCTCTTTCAACTCATCCATTGTTATGTTTCTGTCATCCATCATTGACTTGCTTAATTCAATAACTATTTCTTCTCGCACAGGATCTTCAAAGATTGCTGAAGCCAAGTTTTCAACAGATGTGTAAATTATGTTCCTTGCAACTTCAACCGCTCCCTCTTTGCTCTTCGCAGCTTCGCCCATTAGATAGATGGTCATGATCGGCGTAGACGGAATCCTACGTGCATCAACAATTTCGATGAGCCTCGGCAACCCTAAGGTAACGTTTTGTTCTTTGACACCGGCATAGTGGAAGGTTCTAAGAGTCATCTGTGTGCCAGGTTCACCTATTGATTGCGCAGCAACGATTCCTACTGCTTCTCCAGGCTCCATTAAAGCACGCTTGTATTGCTCAGCAGTCGAAGTAGTGGCTTTTTCAACACTCTTCTTGGTAAGCTTGTTCTTTGCGAAGTTTTGTTTAAGCTGACTCATCAAAATCGGGGTAAGCTGGTCGTCAACACGTTTCAACTGCTTCTTGATTTCTTCCGATGAGGCAACTTCACCTTTTTCTTCGCCAATTTTTATTTGATCAATAAGACGACTTACGTTTACAGCTTTGCCATGGTCACTCTTAGCTGGGTCAACACCGTCTTCACCGTATCTAAACTGAATGATATCACCGGCTGAATCACGTACCGTACTGTCGTATTCCAAACGAATATGCTCAAGAGCGTTGATTAGCCTGCGCTGCATGTAACCGCTCTGTTGAGTGCGAACGGCAGTATCAACTAGACCTTCTCTGCCACCCATAGCATGGAAGAAGAATTCGATTGCGTCCAAACCACTCTGGTAAGAGTTATAAACGAAGCCTCTTGCCCGTGGACTGGGGTCACCATCAACAAAGTGTGGCAGGGCTCGTCCGGCGTAGCCTCGCAAGATACGTTTGCCTCGCACTGATTGTTGTCCAACGCAAGCAGCCATTTGACCAATGTTTAAGCTGGAACCTCTTGCGCCTGTCCGAGTCATAACTATTCCTGCGTTTTCCAGCGTAAAATCTTCGTCTGCTATTTTGCCTGATTCGTCTCTGGCTACGGCAAGTTCATGCATTACATAGATTTCGAAGGACTCTTCTATGGTTTGTCCTGGCAAACGCGGTAGTGTTCCATTACGGAAGTTTTCGATGAGATCATCGATTTTCTTTTGGATACGTTCCATGGTTTTTGCCATGCGATTCCGGGCTCTCGGCGAGAGAACAAGTTGATCGTAGGTGTAGCTGAAGCCTCGCATTGAAATGTATAATTTTAGCAGATGGGTTATTTTGTTGAGAAATTCTCGTCCAGCTGGGGTGCCGTAGTCTTTGATTATTCTGTGGAGGAGGCTTTCAGATTGCTCAGCGCCGATAGAGCGGCGATCGATAACGCCTGAGACTAACTGGCCATTTCTGACCACTACGTAAGCGTCATGTTTACACTCTTCTTCTTCACATTTAGTGCAACCTTGGCAAATGTTGGCTTTTAAAACGTAGTTCAACGTTTTTGGCAGGAATATGCTGAATATTTGTTTGCCTGACCACATAGGTTGAGGCTCCTTGATTTCAGGTTCTGGGAGTTCCCCTTCGTATTGCGTTGTGGTTAGTAGCCTGTTAACTTGGCTTCTAGTCAGGTAGTTTCCTTTTCGAGTGAAGTAGTAGGCGCTTGTGATAAAGTCTCTTATTGCACCAATGATGGGGCCGCCGAATCTAGGTGAAAGGATTTGATCTTGAACCTGCATCAGTAGGAGTGCCTCGGTTCTTGCTTCTTCGCTTTGTGGAACGTGAAGGTTCATTTCGTCACCGTCAAAGTCAGCGTTGTAGGGTGGGCAAACGCAGAGGTGCAGACGGAATGTCTTGTACGGTAAAACCCGAACGTAATGAGCCATGATTGACATTCGGTGAAGTGAAGGTTGGCGGTTAAAGATTGCAATGTCGCCGTTCTTGAGGTGCCTTTCAACTATGAATCCTAACTCTACAGCTTCAGCGATTTTGGTTCGGTCAACGACGAATTCAAGCCTAATGCGTTTGCCATCTGGCCTAATAATGTATAAAGCACCAGGATAGTTTTCTGGACCGTTAATTACGAGTTTTTTGAGCTCCTCGATGTTCCATGCTGTGACTTTTTCTGGAACAGATAACCGCATGGCAACATCTACTGGAACACCAACTTCGTTAATGTCAAGGTTAGGGTCGGGAGAAATTACGGTTCGTGCGGAAAAGTCAACACGTTTGCCTGAAAGGTTGCTTCTGAAGCGGCCTTCCTTTCCTTTGAGCCTTTGGGAGAGAGTCTTTAATGCTCGGCCACTTCGGTGCCTTGCCGGCGGAATGCCTGAGGCTTCATTGTTAAAGTATGTAGTAACGTGGTACTGTAGAAGCTCTGAAAGATCTTGAATGATGAGTGTAGGTGCTCCTGCTTCCATGTTCTCTTTTAAACGCTGGTTAATGCGAATGATGTCTACTAGTTTATGAGTTAAATCGTCTTCAGAGCGGATGCCTGATTCTAAAGTGATTGATGGGCGAACGTAAACTGGCGGGACAGGCAAAACCTGCAGCACCATCCATTCTGGTCGTGCAACTTTGGGGTTGAAACCTAAGATTTCAAGGTCTTCGTCTGAAACGCGTTCAAGCCTTTCACGTATCATGCTGGGTGTCAATGGCTCGGATCCCGCTTCAGTCTGCTCGATAAACTTTGTTGGTTTTTCAAATGTAATCTTAAACTGCGGGGATGCACAGTAGGGGCATTGCTTTGCTTTTATTTCAGTCATTATTTCCTTGTAAACTTCATCTGGAATTGTGCCTAAAAGCTCGTTGTACCGTTCGATTCGCGCACGCGCCTTCTTAGATGCATCTTCTGATAGAAGTATGCGACCGCAGCTACGGCAAGTGGCTTTTAATAGATCAAAGATAATTTTTGTGAATTCAATATGCACAATTGGTACAGCTAACTCAATATGTCCAAAGTGACCCGGGCAGCGAATGGCTGTGTTGCCGCAGGTTTTGCATCGTTGTCTTGGCTCAAGTGTGCCTAGTCTACCATCCATTAAGCCTGCAGTGATTGGGGCTCCGTCTTCGTCGTAGGTGTCTGGGGTTTGGATTTCAACGACGGATTGTTTACGCAGGTCTTTAGGGGAGATTAAACCGAATGAGATTTCATCAACTATCTTGTGGATTAATTCTTCCTGTTGTGACATGTTATGCCTTCTCCTTAAGTCTTAATTTTGGTGTAATGCAGAGGCTTTGAAGCTCTTGCAATAGAAGCTTGAACGCGTATGAGACGATTACGGGTGAAATCTTCGCTTTTTCATCACATATTCTGCAGACATAGCGTCTCTGTTTCATGTCGAAGTAAGCGATTTGGCCGCAGTTCTCGCAGATGTAGAGCGTGTATTTGTCTGACTCTTCCAGCAATCTGTCTCTAAGCAGCATGGCGGCGCCGTGACCTATGAGGCAGTCTCGTTCCATTTCTCCGAATCTGAGACCTCCGCCTCTGGCTCTGCCTTCAGTAGGTTGTCTTGTTAACATTTGAACTTGACCACGTGCTCTGGCGTGTATTTTGTCAGCGACCATGTGGTGAAGTTTTTGATAATAAACTACGCCGACGAAGACATCTGCAACGAATTTCTCGCCTGTGGTGCCGTTGTAGAAGACTTCGCTTCCGGTATGACTGTAGCCAAGTTTTACCAAGTTCTTACGTACTTCTGTGGGGCCTTCGTTTGAGAATGGTGTGCCGTTTGCGGGTCTTCCTCTTGCTGATGCAGCTTTTCCTGCGAGGGATTCGATGAATTGGCCGATGGTCATTCTTGAAGGTATAGCATGTGGGTTGATTATTAGGTCAGGTACCATGCCGTCATCGGTGAAGGGCAGATCTTCTTGCGGGACAATTAAACCTATGACTCCTTTTTGTCCGTGGCGTGATGCGAATTTGTCGCCGAGTTCGGGGACTCGTTGGTCGCGGACTCTTACTTTTACAAGTTGGCTGCCTTCGCCTGACATCGTTATGAATATGCCATCAACAATTCCAGTTTCGGAGGGACGCATATCGACTGATGTGTCACGCATTGACGGACCTTTAACTTCGAATTCTTTGTATTCTTCAAGGAATCTGGGTGGACTGATTCTTCCTATTAATACGTCTCCACCGACAACTTGTGATTCTAAACTGATTATTCCGTCAGGTTCCAAAAGCCTATAGTATTGTTCGCCTCGGTAACCACGAGTTCCTGGTTCTGGAACAGTAAACTTGTCTTTTAACCCACCTAAATATTGGCGGCATTCTGCTTCGTAAATTCGGTAGAAGGTTGATCTTGCTAAACCTCGTTCTATGGATGCTTTGTTGAATATTAGAGCATCTTCCATGTTGTAGCCTTCGAAGCTGAGCACGGCGACGACGCAGTTTTGTCCAGTGGGGCGTTGTTTGTAGCCCATGACTTCCATCAGTTCTGTTTCCACCATCGGCACTTGTGGGTAGTGTAGAATGTGTGACCGTGAGTCGACGCGGTGATGGAAGTTGGTTCCATAAACACCCAGCGCTTGTTTAGCCATAGCTGCTTGGTATGAGTTGCGAGGTGACTGGTTGTGTTCGGGATACGGTATTGTTGAGGCGCAGATTCCAAGAATCGTGTAAGTGGCTATTTCTGCATGGGTGTTTTGAGGGTTAATTGCGTCAAAGGTTAAGGCGATGTAAGCGTTTTCTTCTTCTTCAGCGTCTAAATACTCGATTAAACCGTTCTTAACTACGTCTTCCCAAGTCCACTCGCCTAAACCAATCTTTTCAAAATGTTTAGGCTGAAGTTTTGAAGCTCCATTCTCAACGATTATGAGTGGGCGCCTGACTCTGCCTTCGTCGCAGTTGGCGTGTACTTCTTCGGTTTCAGTTTGCTTTCTTGAGAAGTACGTTATGTTTACTTCGGTTGAAATTTCCCCAGCTCTTCTTCTTTCTCTGAATGAATTTACCATTTCCTGTGGGTTATTGCCGTAGCCTATGATGTTTCCATCGACGAAAACTTTGGCTCCTGAAATGCGTAAATCGCGGCTAGCTTCTCCTGCTGGAACAGTGCCCATTTCAAAAAGTATTTGCTTAACTCTGTCAGGGTTTACGCCAACCGCTATAGAGGCTGACAGCGCCAAGTTTTTAACTAAGCCACAGTTAGAGCCTTCAGGGGTTTCGTTTGGGCACAGGCGTCCCCAATGGGTTGGGTGCAGGTCTCTGGCTTCGAAGTTTGGTTGGCTTCTGCTTAGAGGCGATTGAAGTCTGCGCAGGTGGCTTAGGGTTGAGATGTAGTTTGTTCTGTCTAACAGTTGGGTGATGCCGACTCTGCCTCTTCCCCAGTTGCCAGTTGCCAACGCATGCTGGAAACGTTCAGTAATTATACCTGGACGAACCGCTGCTGAAACGGTTATAATTGGTCCTTTAACACCTATACGCTCAAGTTGGTACTTTATGTCGCGGGTTAAGTTTCTGAATGATACGCGGAAGAGATCCGCTAGCAGCGGGCCGCCGAGGCGCAAACGTTTGTTTTTGAAATGGTCTTTGTCATCTGGTTGCCTTCTGCCCGTTTTTAACTGCAAAACTCTATAGGCCATCTCACCTAGGAAAATTGCTTTTTCCTTTCGGTTCTTTTCGCTTCTGCCTAAGTGTGGCAAGAAGTTTTTGTCAAGAGCAGTCTCTGCTTTCTGTAAACGGTACTCTTCAACCTGTCCGTGGGCTACGCGGTTACCGATGAATAGGATTGCGTCTGCAGGTGTGTCTACGCCTATGGCTTTTTCGAATGAAGCGGCAAGTTGGCTTTGCATTTCGCTGTCAAGTGAAACTGCCTCTGCAATGTCTTTGTCTTTTTCCAGACTTAGAGCGCGCATTATTACGACGAACGGGATTTCTGTTGGTACTCCGGGCATGGTGACATAGATTGCGTCGTCTGATTTGAGTTTAAGTTCAATTCTTGCCCTAAAGCCGACGGTTGTTGAGAAGATTTTTGCTTGATAAACAGGTGAGGTTCCTTTCTCGTCAATGTCTACGATTACGCGGTTAGGTGCCAAGTCTTCCATAGCGACAATGACTCTTTCGGAACCGTTAACAACAAAGTATCCGCCTTGGTCATCTGGGTCTTCTCCTGCGGCAATAAGTTCTTCCTCTGACAGTTGGGATAAGAAGCAAAGTTTTGATTTAAGCATGACAGGAATGTTGCCGATATAAACTAGTTCGGTGTCTTGCTCTCTTCCGTCGATAACCGGCGTCATTTCTAAAGCTATAGGAGCTGAGTACGCTAAGTTGCGCAGTCGGGCTTCCATCGGGTATATTTCATGTTTTGTGCCGTCGACCTCGGTTACGTAGGGGCTGGTTATTCTTGATTGGGGGTCGATTACCCAGATTTGCCCAAGTTTAACTTTGTAGGGGCTTTCTGGAACTTCAATGGGGATTTCGGCGACTTCATCAACTACTTCTTGTAGGCCGTGGTCGATGAATTCGTTGTAGCTGTCAAGGTGTTGCCTTACTAGACCCTTCTGTTGGAAAAAAGTTTTTAATAACTCACGGATATCTTCTTTTTGGATAAGTGCAGTCAATTTTTCATTCTCCATAAATTTTACTATTTGGTGATTTCGTTAGTGTTTTCAAACTTCCAACTCCTTCGATATGGGATACATCCAATTTGAAAAAGGATTCCAAGGACTTTTCTAAGAGCACAAACACATGCTACAGAGCTATCTAATAAACTTTATTATGCATATGCTGGCTAAAATTAAGGACTAATAAACTTTCCTAAAGGCAAAGCTTCAAAAAAATTTCGAGGGTTGCCGTTGCATGAAGAAAACTCCAAAACAAGACAAAAAATCAATTGCAAAACGAAAAAAGCATAGAGCTTAGGTTACCTAAGCATAAAACTCTATGAAAAAGGCACTTTTAGCAAAATAAAATAATTCAAGCGAGTTTTAGCTTGTACTAAATGTAGGAAAAAATAGGCAAGTGGTTTCTCGCTCTGCGTTGTTCTGTTTGTTTTGGATTGCTTTTTTGGTTTAGGGCTTGTACCATTTGTAGGTTGAGTCAAAAAAAGTCGGAAAAAGTCGAATAAAGTCAGGAAAAGTCAAAATTAGTCAATAAAAGTCAGTAATAATCAAAAGTTCAGTTCAAAAAATACTGAACATCCTTGATTTAGCGTTTGATTATCTTCACATCTATATCTTTGCAGCTGTTACTTCCTGTTTTTTTGGTTAAGATTGGCAGCAGGTTTTGGTCAGTTTCAAACCCGATGCTGTTGCGTTCATTTTGCATTGCTACTTTTACTGTTGTTCCCGAACCTAAGAATGGGTCTAGCACAGTTTCGCCTTTTACACTAAACATTTTGATTAGGCGATTGGCGATTTCGTCTGGGTAAGCTGCGGTTCTCCGCTCAAGTTGGCTTACGGTTTGGCGTGTTCCTTTCAGTTCCCAGATTTGGCTGAACCATTCATCGCGTTGGGATTTTGAGAAGGCGCTGGCGTATCGCGTTTGGTCGTGGGGTGGAAATTTGCGGAGGCTGCCCTTCCTGAAGAGGAGAATGAACTCGCAGTCAAGAGTAACATAGGCGTTAGGCGGCAGAAAACCAGAACCTAGGAAGGCGCCTTTACCTTTGTATTTTGGTTTGGTTGTGGGTTTCTTCCATAGAATATAAGGAAGAGTGGTGAAGCCTATTTTTTCGCAAATCTCCGTTATTCTGGAGTGATTGGGGTAGAGTTGAAATTTGCGATTTACTGTTCGTGTTGCGTCGCCGATGTTTATGCATGCCATACCGCCGTCAACGAGGACCCGATAAGTTTCCTCCCAAACTTTACTGAGATAATTATGCATTGCATTATAGATTTGCGTCACCGTTTCCTCCTCTTGACCATCTTTGCTCAGTTTTTGCCACAGTGCTGCAATTCTTGGGTCAGCCTTCGCGAAGAGGTCATCCCACATTTTTATCATAGGGTAAGGCGGCGAAGTAACCATCAACTGGATGCTGGCATCAGCTAGTTCAGGCATTTCCTGACCGTTGCCAAGGATTATTTTGTGGTCTGTATGCATGCGTGCTCTCATATGTATCGCATTTGCAGCGCTTTTACTTTTGCGGTGTCGGGCGACTAACTCATCTGTAACGGTCTATAAAAAACTCAAATACTTATGAGCGAAAGAATTGAGAACAATTCAACTACAAAGTTTGATTGGGTTTTTGTGGGGTAGATTGCGGTGAATGCACGACTTTTATTGCCTCATAGAAGAATGATACCGAAATGAAAAAGGCAGTCGCTGAGGAATGGTCAAGGTATTTTGGGATCAGATGAAACCAGAGGACATGCCCTGTGTCGGATGCGCGGTCGTTGATGGACCGCATGTTGGCTACTGTATTGCCTGCGAAATAAGGACTTGCAGAGTACCAAAAAAGGTTCAAAACTGCGCATATTGCCCTGAATACAAATGCGACAAACTAAAACTTGTTCATGAGCGTTCACCTAAGGCAAAAGCCTGTTGGAAGGGATACAGAGGCTGTCCAAGAAAGAATAGGCAGTTTACCCACCGAAGAACAACGCACTCAAAACTTTTCATTCCGAACGCCAACACGCTTCCAAAATCTTCCTTTTTTCGCAAAATAAATGCCTTCCTATAACCACGCAGTTAGCTCGTTCAAGAATATGGCTTTTATCAAAAAGCAAACCCAAAATAGCCCAGCGAGTTTAAAGCTGTGGCGAAAACCATGATCAACAAGGAACAGGAAATTACGTGGGATTTGTCTGAACTATTTCCCAGCATCAAAGACCCATCTATCGAAAAAGCAATAAGTGAAGCAAAAGTTTTCGCAGACGATTTTGAGAAAAAATACCGTGGAAAAATAACTTCATTTGACTCGACCCATCTCCTTGAATGCATTCAGGAGTTGGAAGCATTTGAAGTTAAGATGGGCGACGTCTCGCTTTTTTCAGGCTTATCTTTCTCAGCCAACATGACAATGCCGGAGACTCAGGCGCTCTACGATAAGGTTAGCAAGTTTGAGGCGCAGTTAGGTAAACAGCTGGCTTTCTTTTCTCTGGAACTTGGCGCGCTTGTGAAAGCTAAGCCCGAGATAATTGCGGAGCCAGCTTTGGCCGGTTATAGGCACATGTTGGAACGTGTGCAACTGCGTGTAGCTCATCTGTTGACTGAGGTGGAGGAGCAGCTTATCATCGAGAAGGATCAATTCGGCGTGCAAGCTTGGGAGGAGCTGCAGAGTAAATGGCTCAACACACGCACTTTTGACATCGCTGTTCTTGGCGAGAAGAAGACGCTAAGTTACGGAGAAGCAAACGGATTGCTGTCCCATTCGGACAGGACAACTCGGGAGTCTGCGAACCGCGCAATTTACGGTTTGCTCGGCGGAGACGGTGAAATCTTCGCTTCAGCCTTGCGCAATATTTGCAACGACTGGGTCACAGTTTCCCAACGCAGAAAATACGCCTCACCCATGGAGTCCAGCCTCATGAACAATGATACTCAGAAGGAGATAGTTGAGAATCTGCTGCATGTAATAGAAGAAGCCGCTGGTACGTACCGCCGCTACCTTAAAATCAAAGCAAAACTCATGAACCTGCCCACTCTAGGAAACCACGACATCGTCGCACCTCTGCCAGATGCAAACGAGTTAAGATTTACCTTTGAAGAAGCCCAAAAACTCGTCGAGAGGGCATACAGTCGCTTCGATGAAGATTACTCCAGTTCCATTCGGGAAATGTTTACGAGACACCGCATTGACGCAACACCCAGATTTGGCAAACGCAACGGCGCCTTCTGTGCAAGCTGGTATCGGGGCAAATCCGCTTTTGTTCTCGGCAACTTCAACGGCACTCTCAACGACGTCTATACGTTGGCGCATGAGTTGGGACATGCCACACATGACTATTACATGTCTCGGAGCCAAACTCTCATGAACACAGCTGTACCTTCTACTGTTGCAGAAACCGCATCAATCTTCGGCGAATTGCTCCTAACAGACCTACTTCTTAGCGAGACAAAATCGGACAAAGAACAAAAAGCAATATTATGCCAAGTTCTCGACGAAGCAGGAATGACAACTTTCCAAGTTACCGCACGAGTATGGTTCGAGCAAGCACTTTACAACTCCATTCAGAAGGGCGAATACCTTGATTACAAAACCATTTGTAGCCACTGGACGGGCGCGAGGAACCGAATCTACGGCGACTCAGTCACATGGTTCCCTGAAATGGAAGCAGAATGGACCATGAAACCGCACTATTACATGGCAAACTACCGCTTCTACAACTACCCCTACGTATACGCTCAAATGTTCGTCTACTCCTTGTACGAGAAGTATTTGGAGGAGGGAAAGGCGTTTGTGCCAAAGTTGGAGAAAGCGTTGTCGGTAGGCAGCAGCGTGTCGCCATTGGAAATTGGCAGAATTGTCGACTTGAACATTGCAGCATATGACTTCTGGAAAGGCGGCTTAAATGTTTTCGAGCGCTTCATAGTAAACTTAGAAAAAGTCATCTAACTCTGGCAAAGTATGGAAATGATTAATAAGACAGAACCCAGACAATTTTAGCTACACCGCGCTGCGGTAACCAAGCCAGGTCAAAGGTGAAAGAATGCGCATAATGCGTATTCCGCTAAGGACTCAAGATCAAACATTTGGCCTGAAAGGGCCTCCAGATGGGAAATCCTTTCCCGCAGGGGTTCGCAGGTTCGAATCCTGCCCGCAGCACTTTTAGCCTTATTTTGAGCCTAGTTTAGGTAAATAAGCCAAAATAAGCTTTAAAAATGTGCTTGCACCGCATTGCAGATATGTTCTAAGCGAGCAAGAATGCTGCTACCTTATGCTTTAGAGAATAGCTGGGTTTGGCGACTAACAATGTGAAAATAATTTGTGGTTCCTTGAAAGTCAGTCTGCCAAGTTTGGGTTCAAATCCCATAGAGACTTGCACCGTTTGATGTGCGGAACCGATGGGTTCAAGTTTCTTGAGGCTTATATTTCAACCGCGCCCGACAAGTAACTACTATAATTTTGCCTCGATAACTTTTGATTGTTTGCAAATCATACATCCGCATTGGAAAGCATGAAAAGTATGAAAACTCAACATCAAAAAGCATCTATTCATTGATTGTTCTTGATATTCTTCAAGTGTTGTACAAAGTCTTGCATCATCGGCAAGCTGAGCACCATCAATATCCTTCCGAAAATCGCTATCCTATCGGTTACTACTGCCATCAAGGGTTGCGTCCAACCAAACGGTAAGAATCCGGTTATAATGTACAAATTAGGAATCGGTAGCGACACAAGAAAATTAAGGATAACGCCCAAAATTAGAAGATACTCTTTATACAAAAATGCATAGTGCGACAAAGTAACAGCAATAACAACCACAAACATGAAAGATAGTGTCAGAAGAATAGCGGACAAGCCTAATTGAGGGAATATATACAGTACGACTGCTATGGGAAGAAGTAGTAGCATCGACAGATTGGAATACCTCAAAACCTTAACTTTGCTCACGACTGCGAAGCAGACAAAGCAAACGGCAACCTGAACCCCCATCCACTCCGCCATGCCAAAACCCATAATTTCTGGTATTGGAAAGAAGTACAAATCAGAAATAAGCACGGGAAAGAACATCAGAGCCAAAATAAACCAAAAATTATCCTTTGATTCCTCATATTTTTGGCTATAGAAGGTAACCATTGCTAAGAAGACAAATATTCCTGCCCAGCCAATAGGGTGGAATGGAATAAAGCTACTGCTGATAGGACCAAACGGACTAAAAAGGAGCATGACAAAGGCTAATGCTGCAAAAATAAGAACCAAAACCGATTGTACATTGGGTTTTTTCTGTTCGGCGCAACCTTGCCCTTTACGGTACGCCATTGTTCGCTTCGCACACTCACTCTAACTTGTAAACTTTCATTTGTTGGTCTTGATAAACCAAAGCAAATGGACCAGTATTCCTGTCATCCAAAAGCCTTGCAATCATGGTATTGTTTCCCAAATCGGTAAAACTTAAACTAGAACCCTGATTCACCAAATAGTCAGTATAGTTCAATCCAGCTGCCTTGAAAAACCAAACAGACTTTACCAAATCATCTTTTCCTATCATAATGTATGTTGCATTATACTTTCCAATAATCTGAACTGTCACTGACTGATTGTCAGTGGTCAAAGCTGAGGCTACATCCACTATCTTTTCGTTTGGATCAAACTCTTTTATTGAGCTAGGGTCAGCAACGGAATTGATGATTTCCTGAGAAGGGTTTCGGACAATAACGTTTCTTTCTCCCACGGCTTTAATCATATTTCCATAGTCCCACCAACAAAGAAAAGTTGCATTCTCAGGAGTTGAGCTATTGATCCAATTTAGTCCGGTCATCATTTGGTCGTCAAAGTAGTCTGAAACATGATGCCCTGTCTCGTCAGTATATGCTAGCTGTACGTGGCTAGGCCAATAAGTAACAGTGGCATCGTACTTTCCACCAATGTGTTCCACCCTTGTTGGAATGGGGTAAAAAGAAAAAGCTAAAACCACTGTGACAATCAATAGGGCAGTAATTATTAGAGTCAAGAATCGTTTTCTAATCAAAGAGTCGCCCGCCCAACACTGAATTGTTTTTCAGGACTTGTGATCACTAAAGTTTTTGACATAATCCTTGATAAGCTATGAGTTAAAATATGTTTTATGGTACGTTCCTTTACTAGTACATTTGCTTACAAATAATAATAAAAACAGGTAAGGACAAATACGTCTGAAGGGAACTGATATTGAATCTGCAGAAAATATCGCTTGCCTTAATCTTATCGTTTGTAATTGTCGTCTCACTTGTAGCCGTCATTCAACTTGAAAAAAACAATTCATTAAGCTTCAGTCCAAATGTCCCTTTCACTTCTAATTTGGCAGGCCATGCCACTTTTGAAACAACTTTTGTCGCGACTACTAATAACATATCTAGTCAGGCCGCGCTTGAAGATACCAATTCAACACGAGCTGAGGTGTACAACTTTATTGATGCAAATCCAGGCATTCAATTTAGAGGTATATGCGCTGGATTAGATATCGCAATAGGAACCGCTGAGTTCCATTTAGGGGTCCTCAAGAAAGCTGGTCTAATCTCATTCATCCGTGATGGCAAATATAAACGGTTTTTTGTCACGAAAAAATTCTCGTTGAGAGAAATGAAACTAATTTCGCTTCTAAGACATGAAACACTGAGAAAAATTCTTAAGAGAATAACCGACGAGACTACGGTTTCACATCACGAATTAGCCTCCCAGCTGTCAATTACTTCGCAAGGGCTTACTTGGCAGATGAATAAACTAAGAAAAGAAGGAATCATTCAAGGAAGCATAGACGGAATAAAAGTTACATATACCCTAAATGAGACATGTCTCCCGATGTTAACCGATCTTCTCTGCATAATGAAGGAATGATTCACAGCTATCTGGTCAAAGTCATCCTTTTTCTACAGCGCCCCCAGACATCAATAACAAACTTAGTTGGCCTACGAAATAGCTTTTTTCAGTAAGTTTGAGCAGAGGAACCCAGATCATTTTAGGAGGTAAGCCCGGTCCGACTACCCTCAAATTCGTACATTGAAGGCTCAACCGACGGTTTAAACGACGGTTTTCAAGTTAGCCCGCAGCACTTTTAAGCCTCTTTTTGAGCTTATTTTGGCTTATTAACCACAAATATGAGTGTTTTCCGAAAGAAAAATCCCCGAGCAAATTCCTGAAACAGGCTCGTACCTGTTTCAGTGAGTGTGAAAAGCCAAATTTGGTTTTAGAAATTGCGCTTCATAACGAAAATGTGTCCTCAATCCTTCCAAATCGTCACAAATCGGTAATTCTCTGAAATTAAAATTACCCTTCGTAAGTCTCGTTAGTGGAAAGTCCGATTGAGACGTTTACAATTCATAAGACGTAGGTGAAAAAATGAAAAAAGGAAATTTTTTTGATTTTTTTGGATCCTGAAATGCATAGAGTTGGTTTTTAGGTCTTATTAGATTTTTGGAATAGAGGACAGCAGTTGGGTGGCTGTGATTAAGTAAGTCGAGTACCGCATTCACCGCAAAAACTTGTGCCTGCCGGGTTTTTTGCTCCGCATTTAGGACAGACTTTTAAGTCTAAGGGTGCTCCGCAGTTGTTGCAGAATTTACCTTGTCCCGCTGGTTTGCCACATACTGGGCAGATTGTTTGACGAGCGCTTATTTCGCCTGTGAAGACCTGTGTAGTTTGGGCTTTTTGTTTTATGTCTGCAACCATTTTTTCATTACGGGCTGCTGCGACTTCGGTGCTTTCTCGAGGAGCGTCATCAATACAGAGACCCTGTTGTTCGTTCCAGTCATTTTCGCAAACGTATTTGTGGCACCTTGGGCATCGGAAGAAGTGTCCTTTGGCTTCGTTCTGAGCTAATTCAAAAGCTGATTCGTGCTCCTTGTGCCATTCTGGGGTCATGCCCTGAAATTGTTGACTCATTACGTCGGCGCCTTGTCCTACACTGTATCCACTACTGTGGCCTGTTAATTGTCCGCCGATTTGGGCTGCTCTGCCTAGTCCTTTCCATAGACCTGCTTTTTTGTAGGTCTTTGATTGGATAAAGGCTGTTTTATAGCCGTCGCTGCAGATGTCGCACAAAAAGGTAAACTGAAAACCGGCGTCAGTGCTGTTGTCTTGGTAGTTTCTGGTAAAAGGTTGAAGAGGCATTTAATTCATCTCCTTAAAGGGTATAACGGCTTACCGCATTTTATGCATTTCTGTCCTAGAGGAGGCTGTTGGGTGTTGCATTTTGGGCAGACAACCATCAGTCGAAGACCGCAGCTTTGGCAATAGTCGCCGAAGAATGTTGGTTTTCCGCAGAAGGGGCAATTGATTTGTAAAGACAAGCCACAGTGGCTGCAACTGATTTGCCCCACTTCGGTTGGATTTTGACATTTTGGGCATCTTGTGGGTCCTGCTGGATTGACTTTGCCGCAAAAAGGACAAACATTGTCGTCTGAAGACACCAATTTTCCACAGTACTTGCATGGGTGCTTAAATCCAGGCAATCTCATTCAGCTCCTTTTTTCCATTTTGTCGAATCATCACTACTATTAGTGTTGAAATCTAATAAATCTGTAACATCTTTCTTCCATTGGTCGAAGGACGAATGAATCACTCTGCCGATGAACAAGTTCCTCAAAGCCCGCAATGAAGGAATCTCGGCAACTGCAAAGCGATACTGAGTATATTTGGGGCTGTCAAGAGCGTCATCGGACAAGTATATTGGCTCTCTCCTGAAGTTGATTTCAATCATGCAACGATTGATATTCCTGATAAAACTATCTAGTTCTATTTTCAACTCTTCGTCACTAGTTTGAGCGTAGGCTTGTCTGCTCAGAATCCTGAAAAAATAAGTCGCTTTTCCATTTGAAATGGAGCCTTTCTCCTCCGAATCCTCTTCAGGTGAGGCTACCGTTGAATTATTTTTCTGGGGTTGCGTTTCTGGTTTTTGTTCGTTGTTTGCATTTGCTGAAAAAGCTTCCAAAGCAACTGCGTTAAGTAGTCTTTTTGATCCTGACGCGCATAAAGGAAACTGTAACCAAATGTAATCACCAGATATATCTCCCATGAGCCCTCTTTTCACGCCGACGCATTCTTGATCTTTCAGTGACATTGCATCGAGAAAGCCGTATTCTTGATCCATTCCTGCTTCACTGATAATTTTTGTTAGGCGACGCCAGAGGTCTGTCGAAATGGGCTCTATGTCTTTTCTTTTAGCCGCTCGTCCGTCTTTCATTAATGCTGCTATCTTGTTTGTTGTGAGGGGGTCAGTTTCTGGAATCATGTCCTTAATGATTGTTTGAGACCTTAGCATCATTTTGTTAAATGCTTCCGACAAGCTTTTGCCAAAGGTTTCGAATTTGTCTCCCAGATTTGAGAATTCAAACTTCTCTCCGAACTCGGTAATTAGAACGATTCTGTACTCTATTTTGCTGATTTGTAGGACATAGCAGTACGGAACGCGAATAGGCTTGTTTTTTTGAGGAAGTATGAGAAGTGCCGTCTCATAGAAGCGGCACTCACAATTGCCAGATTGATTAATTTGTTCTTTCGAGTCAAACCAGGTGAACTGCACCTTGAACCCTGACTTTATCAGCGATTCTTCCATTAACATGTATTTTAGCAAAATCTCGTTTCGTAGCCTAAAGAGCTCAGAAAGAAAATCTTCGTATTGATAGCCCAATCTTGAAAGTTCTAATGTTTCTCTGGATGTTAAGATTAGCTTAATAATGTATTCTTGTTCTGAGATTCCGACGATGTCTGTGTAGGAAATAAGCATGGGCTCGCCGAATTCGACAGCCAAGGTTACGAATCGATCGTCAAGAATGACTTTTGCCTCCCCCTCAGACCTCATGTTGGACTCTTCATCTATTAGCCTAAAATTGACTGTTACTTCCACAAGAATCACCCAACAATTAATTGAATACTACGGAATGGAGGAATATGAAAATTTTGTTTTTGCTTTCTTGAGATCCTCAAAAGAGTTATCAGAAAGTATGAAACAATTGATTCCGCATGCCTTATGGAGTTTTAATTTTTTAAGATTAATATTCCTTTGACAGACAATACTTTTCATTAACAGAATAGACAATTTTCGAGAGTGGTAATAAATGAAGATTGAGCTTGGACCAAAAAACTGTTTATATCCCTTGCCAACCACATTGATTGGAGCGTTAGTGAATGGAAAACCCAATTACATAACCATCGCCCATGTTGGTATAATGGATTATGAATCGGTTTCCTTAGGAATGGGCAAGATTCACTACACCAATTTAGGCATAAAAGCAAACAAAACATTCAGCATTAACATTCCCTCAACAAAAATGATTAAAGAAACAGACTTCTGCGGCTTAGTGTCAGGAAAAAACAAAAACAAAGCAGACATGTTCCAGACGTTTTATGGAAAACTCAAAACCGCTCCTATGATTGAACAATGCAGCATCAACATGGAATGCGAACTCATAAAAACCGTCGATTTTCCAAATCACGACATATTCATAGGCAAAATAGTATCCACTTATTGCGACGATGCTGTTCTCACAAAAGGAGCAGTAGATTTTGAAAAGGTACAACCTATCTTGTTTGTTATGAATGACCGAAGCTACTGGACCCTTGGCAAGAAAATCGCCAAAGCCTGGGACATAGGAAAAGAACTCATCAAATAACGAATATCTTAAAACACAAAACAGAAGCCCTTAGTTGTTGAAAAAAGTTTCAGAAAGTAGGCAACAAAGCCATGAGCACATCTCCAACAAGATGCTGGAACGTTGATAAACCATTGTACGTTAGGTACCACGACGTGGAGTGGGGTGTGCCTGTTCATAATGACCAAAAATTGTTTGAGTTTTTGGTTCTAGACTGCTTCCAGGCGGGATTGTCATGGTGGCTGATTTTGGAGCGGCGGGAAGCGTTTAGAGAGGCTTTCGACGGTTTTGACCCCGCGAAAGTTGCAAAATACACCATAAAGGATGTTGAACGAATAATGATGGCTCCGGGCGTGATTAAGAATCGAGCAAAGATTGCCGCAGCCGTGAACAATGCGCAAAAGCTTCTCAAGATTCAAAAAGAATTCGGCTCCTTTGATACCTTCATTTGGCAGTTCGTTAATGGAAAAACTATACAGAATGCCTTTACAAAACTGTCCAATCTACCCGCTGAAACGGAGAAATCCACAGCGATGAGTCGAGAAATGAAAAAAATGGGCTTCAAATTTGTAGGACCCACAATCTGCTACGCCTTCATGCAAGCTGCCGGGCTAGTAAACGATCATTTAGTAGACTGCTTCCGATATGCACAACTTCAACTTTGAACGAAAGCTGTGTTTTGCCCGTTGAAATATTTTTCCCAATCAGTTTTGCACTCTTTTAAATGTGCTTTTTTTTCTCGCTATTCGCGCTTTTGCTTTATAGGTGAGTAAAGTAAATTGGTTCGCTGTCAGATTTTTTTCTCACTTCAAGTGGAACGTCGTTCAACGCCACAACTACTTGAACAACATCACTTTCCAGCTTTTCCTTGCAACCTTTAGATTGATTATTCATTTTATTACTCCTCCATATTTCGGAAACAAGCAGTTAGAACAACTAACCACTTAAGCCGTCTCTTGAAAAGAGACAACAACAATAGTAAGATATAAGATTTGCGCTGGTTCAAAGAAGAAACCCTAACCGTTTTACAGCTATGCAGATTCAAAAACTTAGCTTTACGAAAACTTAGCAAAACAGGCTTCATCATAGCTTCAACTACGTTGTTAAACAGAATATTTTAATTGGGTTCAAGAGCTATCACAAAATGTAGCCTGCAAGACTTGGCTTCTCAATCTGCAAAAGCGATTGCGCCAACTTGAACAATATGCGTCCATCCAAGCAGATTTTTGCTTAAGGACAGTTGTAACAGCTAAAGGTTAAAACGCTTATCACAACTTTATAAGTTGTTTGCTTCAAGTTTGTAACTGTAATCGCACAAATTTGGAAATTTGGAAATTTGCACCATGCTGGCACGGCTGAATTACTGTTCTAAATGTAATCTTTTTGCTGGAGCAGAGCAAATATTCTCCTTTTGACGCGCAATGACGTCTGGTGACGCGTAGCACCTTTTCTAGCCTCAACTAGCAAGCGATTGTCCTCTTCAACGTAGTTCTTGAAGTTAACTCTTTGCGTTACCAGCAAATTAGCCCGCCCCGTTTCCACACATTGCGACACATCCCGACACATCCCGACACATCCCGACACATCCCGACACATCCCGACACATTTCTAGCCGCAACCTGCAAACAATTCAAACCCCAAACCAAAAAAGCAACCCAAAACGGCTTGAACAAAAAATGCAAAATGAGTGCACACTAATTCACAAGTAAACTTCAAAGCCACAAAAGGTCTTAAAATCCTGCCGGAAACACCAAATTACTCGAAAATTACGTCTATTTTAAGCAGTTTCACTATTTAGACGATATTGATGCCGTTAAAAGCTGCTGACTCTGCCATTTTACTTAGATTTACACCATTTCTCAGTAGAACTAATCCCCAAACCTTAGTAATCTTCTTTTTCACTTCGATTTTCTTCAGGCAGCCGCGTTTCACCATGTTCGCCCAGAAAATCAAGCTGATTGATCGACCCCACGCTTGCTTGTGGTCTTTTCTTTCTCTTTCTCTGGTAAGCATAAAGTAACAAGAAAGCAGCGACCGCTGCCACGGCTACGGATACAGTTAGGGGCAATGTTATGGAGGTTTTTTGGGTAACTTTGTAAGGACGCATCATGTCATTGTCCTCATGCTCAAGCAGGTGGCAGTGCCATACGTATCCTGGCCCAGCGGTTGCGTCAAAGGGGAAGCTGGAGCCGTCTTGCTGCGCGAACCGTACCCGGATGGTTACGACTTCGCCTGAGTTCACTGTGATGGTGTCTTTCCAGCCTTGCTCGTTTGGTTGGGGAGGCACAACCAGGTTAGAGAGGTATCGATTAAGGTTGGGGACATTTACTGTTGGGTGACTGAATGGAGGTTCCCCGTTGAGAGCTTTCCAGTCTTCCATGTACACTGTGGGGTCGAACGTTTCTCTTTGGACCAGTTGGAATTGAATTAGGTGCAGATGAATCGGATGTGGATCCATCGTTGGGTTGACGATTATCCAATCTTCGGTAGTTCCCAGCTCGGGCTGTTCAGAGATTGGCGCGCTCCAAGTTTGTCCGTCAAGTAATGCCTCCACCATTATATTGTTTTGATTCATAACTTCGAATAGAGTGAGAATTCGTTGTTTTGTTGCTTTTGGCAAGGTGGGAAAACCTGAGACCGCGAGCGTCGGGTTAAAAGGGTTTGGCGCCTGACCAAGAACGAAGGGTGAAGATCCCGTTTGGCTGGTGACAGTGAATTGCATTATTTGACCGAGCGTTTGTGTTTCCGCAACCGTATTTGTAATTAGTGCACTGTTTTTAAGAATCACTTTTGTTCCTGGAGACAGCCCTGAGAAGTCCACTATAATGTCGGCACGTTCTGCAGGTGCTATGAGTAAGGATGTTAGTGTAACTGGCGTTTTAAGGTAGCCGCCGTCGCTTCCGATTTGGATGAAAGACATTCCATTTGAAAAGCTAATATTGTAAAATCGAGAATTTGACCCATTTAAGATCCTGAGCCGATATTGCCCACTATCCACGTTCATGTTAGGCCAGACTTTGCCATTCACCATTATGGCGTTGCCCAAGAAACTGTTTACCCAGTATGGATGGGTAACAGAATCGGAACCTGTAGATGGGTAGTTGAATGAGCCATCGTTGTTGAAAGTTCTATCTTGAATGACAAGCGGCATCTCGTATTTTCCACTAGGCAGCAAAGAGGCAACTTTATCATTTCCAAAGGGCTCCCTTATGAGATAGAAACCGGCAAGCCCTGACGCTACATTGAGACGTGTAAGACCCAAAGCATGATCATGGTACCAAAGGGTCGTAGGTTGCTGTGCGTTAGGATAATAGTAGACCGCAGCGTTTGAAGCAGTCTTTTCAAAGGTGCTGTATGCTGGACCATGCTCTCCGGTTGAGGTAAACCATCCATCGGGACCTCCATCTGAGAAAGACTGGTTTTCGCCGCCATGAAGATGAGTGACAAGAGGAACTGGACTCTGCGCATTTGGATAACCTGGAGGATACGCCTGAAATGGCGAAGTGAACATTGGACTATTGTTCGGGTTAGCCCAGTGAATAGTGGGATCAACTGCAAACATATAAGGCGAGGAAACATTGTTTTGCCACTCCACCTGAACTGGGATGCCTCTAACCGCTTCAAACGTAGGGCCGGGACTACTTTGAACAAAACCTAACAGCGCTCCAGTTATCGCATCATTGGCTGTGCCCCCATAACCCCAAACTGGAGTAAGTAGATTCATCGAAGGGGGAAGGATTTGCTCCTTAAAACTGGCCATTGCCACCGTGTATTCGTGTCGAATCACCTTGCCCTGGCTTGTCACTAATTTAGGCGCATATACAGGCGGTGGACCAGTCAACTGGTTTTCAAACATAGAGATACTCAACGGGTCCAAAATGGTAGGCACAGAAACGTCAATAGGCTCCACCAACCCCATTTGAACGATTCCTTTTCTTGAACCCCCAAGAAGCTGACCAGTTGCCTTTGGCATTAAATCCAGAGGCTTTAGGTAGGTTTCGAAAACAACTGTAGCTAAACCTCCGCCAGCTACAATTGCTGATAGCTTTAAGAATTCTCTTCGCTTCAGGTCTTGGCTACCAACTTCCCCAACTTTATCAACTTCCGTTACCGACAGCGATCTATTCTCAGAGCTACAATCTGAGGATTTGCTGGCCTCGCATTTTTCGCTTCGCCGAAATCGGAAAAAATTCGATAACTTACCCATAATCTCAACTAATCTGTGCTTTCCAATTCAGTCTGTCTTTCAAGTTTTCTAAGGCAGCTCTTAATTCTTAAAAGTATGTGACTGCTCAACCACACCAACAATTAACGAGAAAAAAACACTGTAATTAACGTGAAAAGCCAAACGGCAATTTTAAAAATCAGAATTAATCAGGTATAGATATTAACCTTGGTTTACTTTTACTCTTGAAGTGTGGATTAAAGATGAGTGTTAAGCTGCAAATTTTCGAGCATAACGGCAAGGATGATAATCCTTTTCGAAGAAGCTTTCGCTTCGCAGTAGTTGACTTCAGCAAATCTAAGAGTTACCCCTCAAACTTCGTTTGCATGTTACCTTTAAAATTAGGGGTGGGAAAACCAGACAGTGTTTTCTTGAAGGTTTATGGGAACAGAAGTTTAGAACAGGCTAAAATATTGTTAACTGGAGCTTTAAAGGCGGAAAATGACTCTGAAATCAAAACTGAAATTGAAAGAAGACTAAAACTGCTTGACCCTTCACAGACAGCTCAGATCAAGTGCAGTTCTTGCGGCAAAACTTTTCAGCCCCAAAGAATAAGACGGTATAAAAAAAATTTTTGTCAAGTTTGCATGAGAAAAAGATACGGAAACCGATAAATCAAACTCGGTTTTGACAACCTTTTTAATCAAAGACAGATGTGCTCTAATTTTTTAGAGTTACCCTTGTTTTTTGAATACATTATGATCAAAATTTAGCTGAACCAAACTAATCTTTCGATTCTATGATTCCGTTTGGGTGCTTTCCCATCCAGTCCAAAGCGAAAGCTTCTGCTTTAGTCTCCTTCGAGAACTCAGGCGAGATTTTCTTACTCTCAGATTCATCCATTTTCTCTCCAGCAAAAAGCAATACATGGTAGTTTTCGCTGAATTCTTTTTTTGCCACGATCAGAGTTTGACCAGTGTTTTCGTTAACATAGCCGCCTTGATTGCTTATTTTCTTCCATCCTTTAATGATTTTCAAATTATTTGCCTTCCTGCAAGGCCTATTACAAGCCTCATTACCATTAGAAATAGAATTACGTAAATAGAGGGCGTTTAGATTACTGTCTTCGCCTTGCCCACGCCTGTTTGGGCTCAAAATTAGCATGCGGACCCGCCGTTTTTAAGGGCTGATTGGTCAAGTGCTTGGAAAAGCAAGCTTTGCAGTAAACTGGCTTGCCTGGAGTAGGCTTGAAAGGCACAGTGGCAGTTTGATTACAAGTAGTGCATTTTACTTCGTAAACAGTTCTTTGAGACATTTTTTCACCTCGTTCATCCTACAGCAAGAAAAATTAGCTTTGGAAATTTGGGAATTTTGGTTATGAATTAAGCTTTTTCGCCTTTTTTCTTGTTATCTGTAAAGCTTTTCTTTGATACTTTCTTTCTGTATACACAAGTTAGCCGAACAGAAGACTTACATCTGCGACAGTTCTTAACTAGACCCGCTCTTAAGATACACATGTTCATATACCTCACATTTTTTGAAAAGAATCAATTATACGACAGGGAAGCCCAAGAGGAATAAGAGAAACTCTTCAAGTATCAGTTCTGCCGTCGCGCTTATAAAGTCATGTATAAGCAAATGGTTTTTTAGAAGAGCAAAAACCTATTTTCAAAACATGTTTAACAAACGTAAAATAAACCATAGAAAAACTGTTTACTCCTTAGCTACGCTAATATAGTTCTACGCACTTTTTATTTAATGTTTAGAATTCTTAAGGGGAAGAGTTAGATCAGCAATTTGCAAGTTTACTTTTTCTCTAGACTAGTCTATAAAAAAGGTGGGCAAAAAAAATAATTTTAAAATGTTCAGAATGCGGAAATACTTTCAAAATGAATGAGGTTAAAAGCGGCGAGATAGTTGCCTGCCCGATTTGCGAAGCTGACTATAAAGTGGTAATTAAAGAAGAAAAAGTTCGGTTAGAAGAGTTCGTATATGAAACTGAAGATTTAGGCGAACTATAAGCAGAAAACTGAGTTTGAATGCAACATTAATTTTAGTCAAACAAGTGTGTTAACTTGCTAATTCAACCCGTGTACCTATCGCTTGACCTGGAACACCATGCGAGAATCTTACTCGAACCATACCATTTCTTCCATGGGGACCCATAATTCTTCCAACAAACTTATTGTTGCCACTTGCCCAAGTTACTTTTTGCCCCACGAGTTTGCCTGCTGAAGACGCAGAATCAATTTTATCAAATTCAATTAAGCATTCTCTTGAATATTGCGCTTTGGGACCTGTTCTGTAATTAACTATTCTTCCATGCACTGTTTGACTCAAAATATTCACCGCTTCGCTCCCCCTGTTAAGGTGTACTAGCTTTTAAAGCTGCACTATTGTTCTTTAATGGTGACGCCGATTTTCTTAACAGCCAATTCTAGTAGATTTACCGCGTCCTGAACGTTCATTATTTCATTTTCTATAGTTCCATCTTTGTCTTTTAAACCAATACTTGTGCCGCAAATTTTGCACTGAATAGTTTCGCCTCGTTTAAGTTGTATAAGAGTTGCTTTGTTTTCATTATTGCATTTAAGGCAATGTACAGTTATGTTCCATAAATCTACGTTAACCATTGTTTATCATATATTGTTTAAGGTGTATTTGCTCTAAAATATTGCGATAACTTTTTTGGTAAAGTACAGGGAAATTTTTAGGTTGTTATTAATTGGTCAAATATTCTCTTTTCTTCTTGATTTTCGGCTTTGAGAATTTGCTAAGATTGCATTCGCTATTTCGGCTATTTTTTGTTGCGGTGTCATGCCTCATGTCAGAGACCAAGTGGGAAACTTCATTAAATGATGTGCCGAATTTTGGTTTTCGAGACCTTTCATTTCTTCGTTTGTTCAGAAGTAATAATGTTTTTTAGTTTGAGACATGTTTCCTCAAAAAGCCAATCCTCGAAGTTAATACAGGTAAGAGTTTATCTGCTGCAATGAATGCGAGTGTGGCGTAAGCGATTCCACCTAAGATGTCAGTAAAATAGTGCTCTCCAAGGTAGACTGCGCTAAACCATGTTCCGACTGGAATTGATAACACGGGGAGCGCTTTCCATTTCCAAATTTTGAACGCGAAAAGAAAGACTAGCCAAGGCATAGCTGAGTGCATACTGGGAAATGCAGCGTAGGCATTTGGGCTTAAGAAATCAAATAAGGTCCTGTAAAAAGGAAGACGCAGGCTAGCGTCAACTGATCCAGTTAAGATTCGAGTTACATCTGGAACCGCAATCCATGGGGGCGCGACAGGGTAAAAGAGGTAAGTTATCAAAGCACTGTAAGTTAATACGCCGAAGGCAACAGTGTATTTCCAATAGTTCTTTGGACTTTTTTTCCAAACGATATATGCAAAGACTGTTGGCACAAAGAAATATATGCCATAGAAAAAGGCTCCCACGTAATTTAGAACTGGCATCTTTATCGTTTCTTGAAGCATGAGGCTTGGAACTTGCCCGAATAATAGTACATCGAAATTGTATGGTCCTACATGAAGGTTATACATTGAGACAGTGCCTATGAAACTAAACATTACTTCATAAGAGACAAACACAGTAACAAACGGAAGCCAATCTTTAAGGGCACGCCAGGTCCGGTCATTATACGTACAGTAAATCAGTATGCCTAAAACTAGAAATTCAGGCCCCGGAATAATTTTGTATTCTATGCAGAAAATAGTCACGGCTACTATGTACAGCGATGACAAAAGAAGAGAGAAGAAGCGGGTAGAGTGATAATTAATATTTTTGAGTGCAACCCTAACTTTCTCGTCTTCTTTTTGGTTTTTAACCATTATGGAATCCTTACCAGTTACTTGCTTGTATGTTTCTTTTTAAATGCTTTTTCCCAATTCCACCCCTAAAAAACAGAAATATTCAAATAAATAATGGTTAAAATCAAACATCCTCTTTCATAGCTATTTCGCGGCTACGACTACATTTTTCAGCGTAATTCGGCTTTCGTTGAACCATTCGCTTTGCATTAGAAAGTGGAGACAGAATTTAAGCTGGCATTAAATAGTTCGGCTTGCCGTAATAAGCAACGTTTCTAGCTATGGTTCTAGCAGCATGTGAGCTTTGGCAAAGCTTGCTGATATTTGTCATGAGTTGATAAGACGCTTTTAAGGCTAAGTTTAAGTCGTGGTTTGTTAAGAATTTTGCTTCTATGTTAAGCACTGTCCCTTGAATATTTGCGGCTATTTGGATGCCGCCGTCTTCTGTGATCCATTTTAAGGTGACTCCTTGATTGTTTTCTGATATCCCTAGCCAACGTAGCAAACCAAACCATTTGCCTTTAATAGCCAAGATTAGTTGTTGCATCATAAGGTCTGATGGAAGGAAAGTTTGAATCAGCGTCGCTGTTGGTTCTTCTTTGCGTGGTTGGTTAAGTTTTAGTTTAGTTATTTTGGGGGTGACTCTGTAGCCTTCGGGTCCTTTTTTCACGATGCCTTCTTGCTCAAGCCGAACAAGTATCCGAGAGAGTGTTTCTGGATGCAGGCCTGTTCTTCGTTTTAACCCATCGAATGTGAATGTAGCTAAGTCTTCGTTTTCTATTAGTGCCAACACGTCAGCGTCGCGTTCGCTGAGGGAGTAGTCGGTTGGAAGGCTTTCCCAATTAACATTCAGAAGAGGTATCATTATTATATTTTCAGGTTGAGAGGTTGCTTTTGAATGTTGCTTATTTTTTTCAAGAAAAGCAACAATGAATAGAATACTTGAGTTATTCTAATTGATGATTGACACGTTTAGCAGGCCTTTCTTAGCCAAGATTTCGTACCCTTCTCCTTACTTTTACTTGAACCTGTAGCTGTGGCTTTATTGACTAGTTTCTTTCCTGATTTCTTGTTCAGGCTGCTTTGGGTTGCTTTTTTAGTTCAGTGTTTAAAGTGTTTGCAGGTTGCGTGAAATAAAGTGAAGAAAAGTGATAAAAAATGAAGAAAAGTGGCTTCTAATCTCTAGAAGTTATTACTACTTCAACCGGTTAGAAGGGAAATCAAGGGCTAATTCACAAACGAAGATTGCATTTCATTGTTTTTGTGTAGAACTAAAATAGTGAAAATGGATATTTTTTGCTGATTTAGCGGTAGGAAACGTTTGTAATTTAAGGGTTACCTTCTGAATAGTGCCTTGGGTTTTTTTAGCTTTAATTTTCTTGATTGTTACCTTAGGGTCACTTTTTCGCCGGTGGCAATGTAGACTACGTCTTCCATGATGTGTGTAGCGTGATCCGCAATACGTTCGAGATATCTTACTACGAGCGTGCTGGAGATAGTGCATTCGTTTGTGATGCCTGCCTGCTCCACAAGTTTGCCTAGAAACTCAAGGTACATTTTATCCACTCCCTGCTCGGTTCTAGTTATTTTCTTAACGAGTTCCGTGTCTAGGCTTTTGACGGAGCTAATGCTTATCGCGATCATTTGAAGAACTTTTTCAGCCATTTTACTTATGTAATCATATATCCATTTGTTACAAGCACTTTGACCATTGAAGCGCGTACTGATAAAGGATATGTCCCAAGCATATCTACTGTAACGCTCAAAATCGTATGCAACTTTCATGTAAGAGTTTATGATTCGAAGGTCAGATGCTACGGGCTGATACTTTACTATCAAACCAAAAGCTTTTTCCTCAACTTCAACAGTTGTGCCTACTAGAATTTCAGAAAGTTCATGCACATTGCTTGATGCCTCTTTACCTTCAAGAAAGCCTCTTATCGATATTGCCACGGCTTTCTCAGCATCCTTGCCCATTTTATAAACTAATGTTGTTAATTCTTCCAATCCCTTGTCTAATAGTCTTTGCATAATTCCACTTTATCCGAACTTGCCAGTTATGTATTTTTCTGTTAACTCACTTTTCGGGTTCTCGAATACTTCTGAAGTTGTGTCGAATTCTATGAGCTGACCTAGATACATGAAAGCAGTAAAATCCGAAATACGAGCAGCCTGCTGCATATTATGCGTCACAATTATGATCGTAAACTCCTTCTTAAGCGCTACAATCGATTCTTCAATTTTAGCCGTTGCGAGAGGGTCAAGAGCTGAGCAGGGCTCATCCATAAGGACAACTTCTGGCTCAACAGCAAGAGCTCGAGCTATGCATAATCTCTGCTGTTGCCCCCCCGACAAGTTAACTCCAGATTTCTTGAGATCATCCTTGACTTCATCCCAGAGAAACGCCATTCGAAGACTTTTTTCCGCAACGCTGTCAAGCTTCTCTTTGTCTCTTACTCCAGCGAGTTTCAAGCCTGCTACAGCATTATCAAATATAGACATAGTAGGAAAGGGATTAGCCTTCTGAAAAACCATGCCTATTCTTCTGCGGACCACAACTGGATCGACTTGTGGAGAATAAATGTTTACTCCATCTAAAATGACCTCTCCTTCGACTTTCGCATTTGGAGTCAATTCGTGGATTCGATTGAGGCACCTTATCAATGTAGTTTTTCCACATCCAGAAGGACCCATAATCGCAGTTACCTTATTTTCAGGGAAGTTTAAGTTGATACCTTTCAGGACCTGTGCTTTGCCAAATTGTGCTTTCAAGTCTTTAGTTGCTAACTTAACTGACGATAAATCCAAGTTTTTATGTTTACTTATTTTTAATGTCCCTCCCAACATGATTCTGTTTCCAACCTATTGAATTTTTAGTCGTTATTCTACAGCTCCATCCTTGCTCCTATTGGATTTCTTCCTATTGTAAGCTTAACCAGAAGATTCAACCCGAGCATAATGAGTATTAGGACCAAAGCTGCTCCCCACGCCTCCGTTTGCCAAGATGCAGAACCTGAAGTACCGTAATTATAGATGAAGACCGTTAATGAAGCCGTCGGCTGAAATATACTTTTTGCGAAGTAAATGCTAGTAGATGCCGTTAAGAGAATAGGAGCCGTTTCTCCTGTTGCACGTGCAACCGCTAACAGTATTCCCGTTAAGAGCCCTCTTTTGCCTGTACTAATAACGATTCTAATCACAGTTTTCCATCTTGGGATTCCAAGAGCCATCGAGGCCTCTCTCAAAGTCATTGGAACAAGCTTAAGAGATTCACCTGTTGTCCTAGCGATAATAGGAAGCATTACAAAACTAAGGGCCACTCCACCTGCAAAAGCAGAAGACTGCTTCGTTGGTAATACAATTATAACGAAAACGAAAAGTCCTATTACAATTGATGGAAAACCTGTAAGGACATCATTCATAAAACCTGAAATCGTGGAAAGCCGAGACGAAGCCCATTCTGAAAAAAAGATACCTGCTCCAACCCCAATTGGGACAGAAATAAGTGCTGCTATACCAACCATCGTGAAAGATCCAACTATAGCAGGTCCGATCCCTCCACTGAGACCCTTCGTTGAAGTAGGCAATGAGTGGATCAGGAAGCCTAGGCTTAGAGCTGGCGCCCCTCGTATGACAACGTCTCCGAGTATGAGTAATAGGGGTATTACAGCTAGAATGACAGCCACTATTACCAATATGGTCATTAACTTGTTAACAATTTTTCGCCAGAGGGAAATACTCGCGGGCAGATCAGATGTTCTCATAACTACAGCTTCTCCTAAACCTTAACTCGAGTTCCACGAGTCATCCTCCAAAGCAGAAGTCGGGCAAGAACGTTAATTAATAAAGCTACAAAAAACAGGATTAATCCTAGTTCGATTATAGAAGATTGGAAAATTCCAGAAGATTCACCGAACTGGTTTGCTATAATCGAAGATAATGTGGCGCCAGGTGAAAAGAAACTTGAAGATATTGAAGGAATATTTCCGATTACCATTGTAACAGCCATTGTTTCGCCGAAAGCACGTCCCAAACCCAAAATGAAAGCGCCAAATATACCAGACCTGGCATAGGGCAAGACAGCTTTTTGAGTAACTTCCCAATCTGTGGCACCGAGTGAGAACATTGCTTCACGCTGACTATTCGGGACCTCACTTAAAACATCCCTTGAAACTGCAGAAATTGTTGGAATAATCATTATGGCTAATATGACTCCAGCAGTAAAAAAATCATATCCAAAAGGATGCCCCGAGAATAAGGGGATAAACCCAAGAGAGCTGTGTAGGGGCTTTTCAACATAATCTCGTAAGAGGGGAATTAGGATGAACACACCCCATAGACCGTAAATAACACTAGGTACGGCCGCTAAGAGATCAACTACTGTTCCTAATAAATAGCCAAAGGTTAGATGGCTTTTCAGCTTCTCCGAGATAAAGATAGCTACGCCAAGACTAATTGGGAACCCAATGACAATAGCAATCGCGGAAGTCACTAATGTTCCATATACAAAAGGCAAAGCGCCAAATACATTCTTGCCAGGTTCCCATTGTGACCCAATTAAGAAGCCTGGTCCGAATTGGAATATTGATGCGACTGAGCCACTGTAAAGTTCAACCGCAAGTGCGATTACGAGACCTATAATAAAGAGAGCTGCGGCGGCAAGAATGATTATTAATATTGTATCTCCTCTTAACAGTCTGAATTGCAACTTTGGCGCCTCAGCATACTTAGTTAATATAAAAAAATAAGGGGTTTATAGATATTTAATTCTAAACTATTGGGGTTCCGTTGTATGTTATCGTCAGAATCGTTGTGTTGTCAATGGCGACAATGTTAGCTGGTAATGGGACATAGCCTAACCCTGTTCCTAATGATTGGCCTGAGTTCACAATCCATGAGATGAAGTTGACCATCGCGGCAGCCGTCGCGTAGCTAGTATTGGGAACAGCACTCTGGTTTTGATATACTAATGCATAGGTTAAGGTTGCTATCGGGTAGACAGTAGTAGCAGATGTGTTACTGAATATGTTGTCTACTATTGAGACAGGTGTCCATGATGCACTTCCTGCTGGAAGCATTGAGGCTCCGGTTTGAAGTGCAGCAGCGATGTTTGATACGTTAGCTAGGATGAAGTTGCCTGCAGCGTTTTGAACTGTGCCATAGAAAAGTGAAGTTTGACCTGTGTTTTCAAGTATATATGCAATTTCAAGGGGACCGATCGCGCCATTGTTTGCAGAAATGGCTGCTGCTACACCGGCATTTTTGGGAGCTGCTATGGTACCGCCCGGAGTGGTTACCCAACTTGGAGTTGTACTCTTTCCAATCGTTGTGTTAAATGCTGAGCTTGAGTCAGACAAGAAATCACTGAAGGCAAACATGGTTCCGCTTCCGTCAGACCGGTGAACAGTGATTATGGGTGTATTAGGCAGCACGCTTGCTACGGCCGGACTTTGTAGAGCTTGGATAGCTGAATCGTTCCACGTGGTTATGGTTCCTAAGAAGATATTTGCTAGAACGGTGCCTGTGAAATTGAGGCCATTTTGACAAGTTGATCCGTTAGTAAGTTTTAAGTAATATGCTGGTACGACTGCACTGGCAGATATTGGTATCGTTAGAGCCGTTGTGCCTGTTGGAAGGTTTCCATATTGTGCAGTCGTCATTGGTGCATCCGATTCGCCGAAATTGACTATTTGTTGTTGGAACTGCGTAATTCCGGTTCCACTTCCTACTGGATTGTAGTTAACTGTTATTTGTGGCTCAGCTGCTCCGTAGGCTCCTTGCCATACAGTCATTAGCGGGTAGACAAGTGTACCTCCTGCTCCGTTTACCGTTGCTGAAGCTAGTGGCGCTTGAGTTGGGGTTGGAGTTGCCGTAGGAGTTGGAGTTGCTGTTGGTGAAGCCGTAGGTGCAGCGGTTGGTGAACCTGTGGGTGCTGCTGTAGGTGCTGCTGTAGGTGCAGTTGTGGGTGCAGTTGTAGGTTTCGGTGTTGGTGTGGGTGTTGCGGAAGTCTTTGCGGGTGGTGATAAGGATATGTAGGCGAAGACGCCTCCTATGATGATTATGATTACAACAATTGCTGCTATAATTACATACGTATTTTTCATTACTTTCCCTTCGATAAAGCCTATTTAGTGCTTCATTATATGAGTGTGTTCTTCATAAACACTATAGACTATATAGAATAATAATGGGAGTATGTATGGCACCATATGTTACATAATGACAAAGAAATCTGATCATAAAATGCATAAAGAATGCGTCATATGTGACAATTACAAACCATCGAAGCAAAGAACAAGAGAACCTTTGGACTCTGAGTGGATTCACATTTATCTTTTCCCTGCAAAATTATCAGGTAATTCGAAATTATCTTTAGGGGGGCAGCGCCTACACCAGCACTATTTAGTCTATTGATATGCTACGAACGGTAACGTTGCGCTGCACTGGCACCCTCATTGTGGCGATGGAGCAAATATTGTGATTAGGGTGTTTATTTAGTTCTTATATTCTTGTTTCTTCGTTTTTTAGCTAAGAAAAGTCAAGATTTTATATAGTAAACTGAGGAAACAACCATATAATTTATAGTCTATATAGATATAACTAATATATGATGTGCCATAAAAGAGAACTTGGAGTCAAACGTGACTAAAGAAGTCGAAAAACAAAACGAAGAGCAACGTAAGCTTCAGGTGACAGGCGGATCCACATTCATACTCTCGTTACCCAAGAATTGGGCGATTCGAAATGAACTTAAAAGAGGAAGCTCAATGGTGGTTCGAGAGGAAGACGATGGATCCCTATCTATAGCACCTTCAAAGTTTGTAAAAAAGGAAAAGCAAGATGAAGCCTTCATCAAGGCATCGTTAAATGATAATCCTGACGCCGTGATGAGAACAGCAATTTCAGCTTATTTGGACGGTTTCAACATTTTGCATATTAGAGCGCAAGGGCAAAAAGTGCTTTCGTCGAAACTTCGAAATCACCTCAAAAATTTTGCTAGGCACTATTTGGTTGGAACAGAAATCGTAATTGCCACTCCAACCGAGTTGACTCTGCAGGTTTTACTTAATTATCCTGAACTCACAGTTCAAAATGCGCTAAGCCGCATGTCAATAATAGCTTCTTCCATGCATAAAGAGGCTATAATTGCGCTAAAGAAATTGGATTATTCAGCTGCAAAATCGGTTATTGAAACCGACCGTGAAGTAAATCGCTTCGGCCTGTATATAGTGCGGTTGCTTAAGCTGGCGGTTTCAAATCCAAGAATTGTCAAAGAAATCGGATTAAACAACCAGAAAGACTGTTTAGGGTATAGGCTTATAGCCAAAGCGGTTGAGAGAACTGCAGATCACGCAACTAAAATTGCTGAAAATACTCTTCTATTGAAAGAGACAGTAAACGTGGATCTGATAGAAAAAATAAGTCAGCTAAGCGTTTTGGCTAGTTCAATGTTTGAGACATCTATGGATGCATTATTTCGGCATGACTTTAACTTAGCTGAGAGCGTAATTGAAAAGATAAGCCAAGTGCACAAAATGGAGAAAGAAACGGTTCTTTACTTGCAACATGCCAAGATTGAAGAAATCGCTAATTTAAGGCTACTGATTGAGAGCGTAAGAAGAACAGCAGAATACGCTAGTGACATTTCCGAAGTCGTGCTTAACTTAAACGTTGAATCAGTACTGAGCTAGTTTCTAAATCTATCTATTTCTTGTATCCGGTTAAGAGTGCTAGCTCTTTTGAGTTATAGATTGAAAATTTTCCATTTGAACCAAAGAAAATAATATATGCGAGCTTTATTTCTCACCATTTTGAGAAGTGTAAAATAATTTATATTCATTGAAAGGCTTCAAAGAAACATATTACATCTGGGCTTTGATTTATGCTGGAGTTGTCAATCAGGTGAGCTGTTCCGTCTGGACAGCAAACTTTGTCGCCTTTAACAGTTTTTTTGTATCGCACACTGCATTTCTTAATCATGGTGCAGCCGTCGCAATCTCTTGAGAGCATTCTTTTTTCACCTCTACTTATTTTTCAAAGTATGTAGTATGTTGAGGCTCCTATAGAGATTCTCTCTATAATATATATATAGAAAAACAATATTGAGGATTAATTCTTTAAGAATGTAAGAAACGTTTAAGAAATAAGAGACCATCTCTGAAGAGCCAGAGACAGCCTGATGAACAAAAATGGATTGAAAGCAAAGGTCATTTTCTTAGACTTGGACGGCACCATAGTTGACTCCAAAGAAGCTTACATAGAAGCGGCAAGAATAGCATTTCAAGCCTTAGGGAAAAAACCTCTAGAAAGTAAAATTGCCTTTGAGATTCCCAGAAGACTTGAGCGAGGTCTCACCATCAGCGATCTGATTGATGGCGGCACTCAAAAATTTCTAAGTAAATATTTTGAAGCTTATTATTCGATCACTCGAGAAAAAACTAAACTTATCCCTAACGTTTCAGCAACGCTTGAAACTTTGTCGGCAAAAACTAAACTTGTCTTAATAACCATGCGGTATGTTCCAAGACAAACGATAATAAAAGAGCTAGAGTGGTTCGGCATATCAAAATATTTCACTCACTTTGTAACCGCGTTGGATACTTCTAAGCCTAAACCTTCTCCGGAAGCATTAATTGCATGCGTTCAAGCCATAGGTGTTGAAACACGCGAGTGCCTCATCGCAGGAGACTCGGTTAACGACGTGCGCGCTGGAAAAGCCGCAGGTGCCAGAACTGTAGCGGTGTTATCCGGGCTTTTTCAATGTGAAGAGCTTTTCAAAGAATCCCCAGATTTGATAATAAATGATGTTAATGCACTTCCAAAGTTTATCAAATAATTCGGTGGCATATATCAGAATTTGAAGTATTGATGAAACCGAAGTAGCCAGTTATATTCCTCAATAAAAATAAAGTTTAATAAAAAGCTTATCTTAAATCAATATTGGAGAAGGCTTCGGAGCGGGAATTAGAATGAACTTTGTTGAATTGATGATAGGGGAGAAATTGAAGGAAGCGGATTCGGCTCTCGAAATTATGGGGTCAGACCGAAAAGTTTTACAAGTTGCTTGCCAAGACTTTACGAATTTTCTTAAGTTCCATTGGGATCTAATTGGGAAAGAAGCAAGTCAATGCGAACTAGTTGAAAGATTAGAAAAGATTTTACAAGAAGACTCAGCGGAGCTAGATGCGTTCTTAACTGTTTGGATTGGAATCTGGTTCAAAAAATGGAAGGAGCGTGTTAAACTGCTTATAGGAGACCAGAACGCTAGCCGATGGAATAAGGTTTCTAAAACTCTAACTAACGCTGAACCACTGTGGAAGAAAATTGAGCAAAAGCAAGAACTCCAAGAACTCATCATCTCTACATTGGTTAAGAACGGTGAAATTTGTGGAACCGAAATTCTGTCTGAAAATCTACTCAAGATGGAGCTTGGAGAAAGCTGCGTTCAAAACCTAACCGATAGAGAAAGAGTTTTCACCATCGTTAATGAAGCGTTGAGGAAAGCTCGAGAGATGGCACAAAGCAAAGGTCCACTAATCTTTGTAAAAGTAGACAAAGGCTACTATAGCTCCGGAACCGAGTAAGCGTTCTGCTTACCACAGTTTTTTTGAAAAAGCAGATTTATTAGGTTTCATCCCCACTGTTTTTCATGGCTCGTTTTGTTGTTTTCCTTCGAGCGATTAACGTCGGAGGGCACAGTGTCGCTAAGGCAAAGTTGCAAGAAGCCTTCGTCTCCTTAGGATACCAAAACGTTTTGACATACAAACAAAGCGGCAACGTAATCTTTGAAACAGACGAGGCAGATCCATCCGAAATTAAGAGAAAAGTAGAGAAAACGCTTTGCAAGGTGTTGGGCTACGATGTGGCAGCGTTTGTGCGCACCCTTCCACAGCTCAAAGCAATAGCTAATGGTGAACCCTTCAGCGGCTATGATAAGGAAGGGGCAAGTTTTCTGGTAACATTTCTTGCTGAGGCGCCCTTGGAGTTTCCGTTCAAGGTGCCTCTGACCATTCCAAAATCCACGGCGCAAATAATTTCAGTGAAGGGCAACGAGGTTTTCAGCGTGACTCATGGCGGAGGTGAAGGAGGGCTGCCTAACCCTTTTCTTGAAGCTAAGCTAAAACTGAAGACAACAACCCGAAACATGAACACCATTGCAGAAATACTGCAGAAGTTCCCTGAAAAAGACGCGAAGGAAAAAAGCTAAGAAAAAGTTTGACAGAAGCTGCTTGAAGATTCTTCTCAGAAAGAAAAAATATCTGGTGTATTCTTAGCTGTGTTATTTGATGGAAGTTTGTCTGATAGAACAACAACACTCGTTTTGCATTTTTGTTCAGTTTGTTTTGGGCTGCTTTTTGTTTTTAGGCTTTGATGTCTTTGCAGGTTGCGGCTAGAAATGTGTCGGGATGTGTCGGGATGTGTCGGGATGTGTCGCAATGTGTGGAAACGGGGTGGGCTAATTTGCTGGTAACGCAAAGAGTTAACTTCAAGAATTACGTTGAAGAGGAGAATCGCTTGCTAGTTGAGGCTAGAAAAGGTGCTACGCGTCACCAGACGTCATTGCGCGTCAAAAGGAGAATATTTGCTCTGCTCCAGCAAAGCTTGAATCGTTTGCAGGTAGAGTCTAAAATAATCCCTAATAGTCCTTAACAGTCACTAGTAGTCCCAAATAGTCTTTAATAGTCTTTATAAGGCTTTAATTATTAATTGTAATCGAAAAAGTCAAACAGTATCGGTGCTTGGAGTTTTTTTTGTTTGTCTAAGAGAACGACAAGAGTTTTTCTGCATTTTGATGTTTCTGTTTTATGTGGATGGATTTTCTGGTTTAGGCAATCTATTTTAGATGTGAGAATACTCAAGATAGATTAAATGAGTAAAGAAAAGGGCATATTGAGATTAGATTTGGTTAAAGTTGAGCAATCTCTAGTTCGGGTAGAGAAAAACTGGAAAGAGATTGATGATGAATTAGATTTAAAAAAGATAGGAAGAAAGGATACACCATTCAATGCTGATGTTAGAGCTAAGATGATTTGCGCCTACAGGTTTCTAGATGATTTACTTAAAAAGGGCATTGAACCCTTCTCGAAGGAAAGTCTTGATGAAATTTGCGAATTAAATAATTTGGTGCATTATGGATTTGATTCTCGATTAAGACTGGAGTATAGGAGGGCAATTGCTGCTAATTCAGAAAAATATTACAGACATATTGATCCAATAAAAAACTGGTACGACAACCACATGAAAAAAGAGCCTCATCCTTTGAAAGTCGCTGCGGAGGTTTATGTAGCAATACTTGGGCACCCCCAACTATTCATTGAAGGCAATCACAGGACGGGCAGCATAATCTCAAGTTGGATAAACATGTACTACGGGTATCCTCCATTTGTTCTCAGTGTTAAAAACGCAATTCCCTATTTCAAACCATCCGCAAACATAAAAAAATTTGCGGACAAAAGCACTTGGAGAGGAAGATCCAGGCTACCAAAATATAGAAAATCTTTCAAAGATTTTTGGGAAAAAAACACAGATTGGAGTTACGTGATAAAAAATTCTAAAAAAGAATAAACAAATACGCAAAAAATTTTTTTAATAAAGTAATGAAACTTTGATTAGACGACTCTAACCCTTTGTAGAGTCTTTCTCATCCAAGAATAATGCCGCATGGTTGTGGTTTCGCCGTATCCGCAAGCTGCGCAACGTTTATGGCGCACATGGTATGCGCGTCTTCCACAGCGCCTGCATTTTATGTGGACCGTTTTGCCTTGGCGCTTGCCCATTGATGGTGTGCCTTTTCCCACGGCGGTCACCTAGGCGAAGGCGAAATAAGGACTACGTTGTCTCCTCGGACGATTATTAGTCCCATTTTCTTTTGGTTTTCAATGTTTGTTGTGTCTTCTGTCTCTTCTAAAACTAGGTTTAGGTGCTGATCGAAACCCTTCAGTCTTCCCCTGAGGCTTTTTCCGCCTTTCAATCGTACAAGTACGACTTTGCTGAGGTTTTGTTCAAGGATTTCGGTTGTCATTTCGCTCATTCTGGAATCCCCATGTATCTATATCTCTTCTATACTTTATCTCTCCCAATTTAAACCTATCTCAGGGACCAAAAGAAACAACTAAAAAGTAGATTCTAGTTCAATAATGGTGGGAAGCCGTTCTTTGTTTTCAATTCTATTTATCAATTTATTAATCTTTTCCAATTGATTTCTGTATCCTCCTCTCATGTAACAAATAATATAGCCTCCTCCAACAACAGTCAACCCAAATGATATGTGACCACATAAAATACCAAAAGCAAAGTAAACTGTTAAAGAAGCAGTAATTAACATTATCAAACCACCAGCAGCAACACCGCTCAAGAAAATAAAACTATGACTCTTGATAGCTAGCTATAATCTGAACTTTATGAAAATCTTTACATTATCAATTTCTGTAACGTAGTCAAACCCTAATTCATCAACTTCTGAGCCTGCTCAAAAGAGTTTGCTGTTGCTGAGTGGGAAGCGTCATTTTGCTCAAAGGCGCGACTGGTGATTTCTCAACTCACCATTTTCACATAACTAGTGGTTTCTAGCCATCTTGGGAACTCCAAATCCTCAAACAGAGTCATTAGAGTGTCTACGCCGATCCAAAAATCAGCTATATATTGATCAATTAGAATCACATTATTTCCTTGATCATTAATTATTCCATTTTCATCCACCGAAAATTTCAGGTCAGCTATAATATTCCTCAACTCTAAATTGAGAATTTTTGATATTAAACTCACGTTTTCTTCTTTCAGAATGTTTAGTTTATAATCCAAATCCAGTTGCGTAAGCTCTAAAAAACTTTTAACATGCCTTACATAAGGTAATCGAGTATGAACAGCCTTGCCATTTGCAATAAACAGTATCAACACCATATCAGTCAATGTATTTCCTAAACTCTCAACAAGTCCCATAAACCAAAGCATTTTGCCAATGGACTTATGTTTTTCTGTAGAGTATTTAACGTCTCGTTTCATATCACCCAAAATATTCGACAACTCAGCGATTTCCTTCCATTTTTCGTAAATATCGACACAATTCATTTGAAAAAGTTCGTGGGGAGTTGGCACTGGACCTTGTTTTTCTCGTCCATTCAATATATTTGAAAGTTGGTTGCTAATTATGGGTCTGGCTTGCCTGTATAACTCCGAGTTACGCAAGAATTGTTTTCGAGTTTCGTCAATTCTGTTCACGCTCATAAAATTCCACAACACTTCTCAAGTTAAATAAATCGCAATACATAATATATTAATAAACAATTTGTGTTTCCAATGTTCTTTCAAAACTGTTCAACATTGCAACAGTATTGCTCAAATGGACGTTATAGTAAATGGTAATACCTTTCCTTCTTGCCTTTCCCCCTCTTCAGGGGTACTATTACTAACGAGCATGGGGGCAGACATATGCCGGGCTCTTCTCCTGCATGTTTCAGGTGGGGGGAGGACCACCGTAGTCGTAGTTATTTTTGGGGATTAAAATTTAATCCACACACACAATTTTTTAGCTCTTAATCATTGTTGCTTCATGAAGAAACCTATAGGTATACTCAAATAACCAGGTTACAATCAGTAAATTAAAGGGTTGAAAATATCTTGAGAAATAAAGGAAACAAGTTTTACCAAAACACTCATGGAAACATTTTTCGAACAAAGACAAATATTAAACGGCGAAAGAAGAAGATTGCGTTAATGAAAAAAACGCGAAATGTTAGTGCCCCATTGACTCCGCTTTCTTAGAGGACTTTTTAGGGACATTACCAATTATCCCATCGGTGATGTCCTATGCATTCTTTGGGTTTGGGATTAAAATTTAATTAAAAAAAAGAGGGTTGCCACGTGGACGGGTTAAATCTTTCCAGACAACCATGAAACATGACTATAGCTTTGCTATTCTTTCCGACTCTTTGAGCAGTCTCATGAGTTCTGATTCATCAAAATCGCTCATGTTTTTAATTTTAACATGACTCGGTTCGCTTTCTGACCCTCTTCCCGTCAAAAGGCGCGAGTTACATGTTGTTCCACATACAAAGAGCAAGTCAACATGAGACTGGGTAGTTCTTATTGACAAGAAGTCTTTTCCATTCAAAACATATGTGATTCTTCCACGTCTAACTATCTCAGTCGCATCTGGAATTGTGTTCTTGACCATGGAACGAAACTTCTCAGTTATTTCTTTCCTTCCTGGTTCAAGGTTGCTTAAGATTTCATCCACAGTTTTTTTATTAAGCTTTACCATAACTAGATGCTTAGGCTACAGAAGTTTTTATATTTTTGCTGTTCCTTAGCGTGCGCAAGGCTTCACTTGTCAGCGCTGATTAACACACACTGAGAAAGGTCTCGATAGCTTAAAAGTGCGCGCTAAAAATTAACTATTCACTGAAGCTTTTTTGGGTTTAACCCCTTTTGGTTTTTCGTGAGCCAACGCGTCTATTGGCTCTAAACCCGTAACTGTAACACCCATAGCTTTCGCTTCTTGCATGATTTCTTCCTTCGTGCCGTAAGCAAGTGTTACGCCTTGTTTCTGCTCTGAGTTTCCCCATGGCCTTGTCCAGTAAACCAAATA
>JBEKPG010000026.1:0-35798 GCA_049520955.1 Bathyarchaeia archaeon
TCCCCTTTTTCATCAAATTTTATAGATCTAAGGGATTGAGATTTAGATATGTTGTTTTTCAATTCAGCATCTAATTCTTGAGCTATATCATTTAGGTATTTTTCCTTTAGTGCTTTCTTTTGTACATTATCTTCACTCATTTTTTCACCTTAGTTCTATTTCAACTCTATACAGATTTAAGACTTATCTCAAGTGATAACAGCTTACTTGGCTTTGGAGACTTTGGCTAGCGCGCTGAAATATTTCTTACTGCTCTGCCTATGATTCCCGTATTTTACACTTTCACATTTTATTTTAAAAGGCAACCAAGAGAGAATTGAAGGGGATTTTATTTGGGCAGTTATTGGGCTTATGACCATTTTCTATGTTCTTTTCTCTTCTTGATTGCCTTTCATGCATACTGCTGAAGTGTTATTAAACAATTTTTCAAAATCTTACCCAAATTACGCCTCACTCCCAGCTTTTGCCGTAACCAAAATTACCTTATTCTCATGGAACTCGTGAATACGCATGATGCTTTTAAGAAAGGCGCGCTGGTAATAATGCATAAAAGAAATATAGAGCAATGTAAATTCGGGGAGTTATCTTGGAAACTACTGATGAGGAACGTGTGGAAAGACCAAAGCTGCCCAAAAAGAGAATATTGAAAAAATTTCAGAACCGAAGGAAAAACTAGCGCACTGCGCCTTTGTGAAGTCCTTATTTATTCTTTTCTTTTCAAATGGCTCTGTCTCTAATTTAGTTTAGCCACTATGTTAAGGTTGTAGGCTATGACTTTAACTATTGAAGCAATATTTTTAAGCGAAAACTTGAGAAACGCTTATCGATGTTAAATGGCAATTTCTAACGAATGGTGTGTAGCAGTTTTCAAATGTAGTCCTGACTCGGTGAAGAAGGTTCTTGTTGAAGTCTACAGGTTTGCTGATGGCCTAAAAGGTGTACGAAGTCTGCATTTCTTAATCAGAGATCGAGTTGAGGATGAAGTTGTTTTCAGCTTCAGAGTGATGGTTGAACCAAAATTCAAAGAAATGATCAAAACCAACTTAGCTTGCAAACTAGGTACACTGCTATCAGAAGATAAGTATGTAGTTGACCCAGTTGCAGGAAACTGTTTTGAACAATATGTCGCTTGGCTGCCTGATAAGAGAATTGCGGATTTTGGACAAAACAAGTTTAACCAGTTCATTGATCTTCTCAAAAACATGAGCGCCATTGTTGTTCAGTTGATTGAGAATGACTACTTTGCTTCAAATGAGAGGGTTGAATTAGCGCACGTTATGTCTTGGATGCTTGGATGCACCGAATACGGATTGTTAAGTTCCAGGGGAATGGAAATCGGGTACTACGACCGCTTGGACGACAAGTATTGTTCCTATTTGAGACAAGACTTCCCAAAATCAAATGAATAAAAAGAAAACACAAACTCCCCCTTGAGTCTTTGGGGAACCTGCATCTTCAAATGTTGGCTTAAACTTGTGAAAATAGCCTTTAACAGTTATTTTTATCTAAGGGACTCAGACCCATTCCAGACTGTGTAAAAACTCAAATCGAGCCCAAAAAATTGCTTCAAATGTGTATTGAACAGTTATTGAAGCTAACATTGTTTACTTAAAAGTAGCACTTTTCTGAAATTGAAAATAGTTTTCACACAGGCTCATTCGGGGGTAAGCCCGGTCCGGCCCACTCTCAATTCGGTCTAAGTTCCATTACCGTAGTACTTATCGTCAATTGGCTGGATTCCTAAAAGCTAGGGCTAAAGTTTTGGTCGATTAATTTTCTTTGAGAAATCCTCCATTTCTAAAATGTTTTGAATTACAGAGTTTATTTGTTCAGGCCCTTTAACCTACAATTACTAATAATATCCAGAACTATATTTGGCGACTCGCCCGCAGCTTCATAATTCATTCCTTTTCGGGAAGTCCTTCTTAACAGTTTGTTTGTAGCAATCTAGTGTAGTCACAATGCCTTATGTGCCTGAATGTGAATGTTTTCATAGCTTGATGTTCTAAGGTGGTGAATGGTTTTATGAAGAAAGAAATGGATCCGTTGATGGCGGCTTCCAATGTTTACAAGTGTCTCAATGAAAATGATAGGGTACGTGTTCTGGAGGTAATTTTCAAGCCAGGTGACGTAGCGAAGATGCATCATCATCCTGAACATGTGGTATATGCGTTGAAAGGTGGCAAAGCGACCTTTAATTCTGGAAATAAGACTCAAGAGATGGATATTAAAACTGGTTCAGTGATTTTCCTCGAGGCGCAAGATCACGAAGTGAAGAACATTGGAAAGACAACAATAGACCTCATCGTGATGGAACTGAAGAAGTAATCTTCTGATCTTCTTTTTCGGGTTCCTCCGAACTTGACAATTCTCCAATTTTTAAATTCTTGATAGTGAAAGTAATTTGAGGTGACAGCAACTGCTGGATGGCGATAAAATTGATCCGAGCGGCTCCAAACCTTGTACGGATATCTGGTGGAAGTGACCCAAGCATACTGGTATTAGCATGTTTTGCCTTAACTTTTTTCTTGCTGATTTACACTTCTATTTGTTTATAGGACGATTCGATAGTTTTCTTTTCCGTTCTTGTTGAGTTTTGGAATGGTTATCACGAATTTTGCTCCTTTGCCCGCTTCACCGACTTCTTGAATTATCCAACCGTAAACATCCATCATCTTTTTAGTCAGGAAAAGTCCGAAGCCTGTGCTTCCTCCTGTGCTAAAGCCTTCTTTGAAAAGACGCAATTTATTCTCAGAAGGCACGCCTACACCGTCATCCTCATAAATCAATTTTAGGTTGTCTTGATCCGCCTTTTCATAGTGTACTCTTATAGTCGTGGTTTTTTTACCGTATTTTCTAGTATTATCAATGAAATTATAGAATAGTTGCCTTACAAATGAATCTGCCAAAACACTCAGACCCTGGCATTCATTAGTTATCTGTGGTAGTGAGCCCGAAAATAAAGCGCGTGCTTCGTTCATTTTGGCTTCAACATTGATGTAGGCTAGGTCTTCAACTCCGAGTTGTTCGTACATTTTGGCGAAATCAAAAATCTTCACCGATTCCGCAACGGCCTGCTCCATCTTGCTAAGCCCTTCTACAATGTCTGCCTGATCACCGTGCTTCTTCTTGAGTATATACGCATAACCAGTAACGGTCGAAAGCTTGTTTCGAACATCATGCCTAGTTAAGCTGCCAACTACACTCAACTTTTCATTCATCATTTCCAGTTTATCATGGCTTTCTTTCAAGCTTATTTCTACCTTCTTGCGTTCAGTCATATCTGCAACCAGTGCAAGTGTTCCAATGCTCTTGCCCTCATCATCTTGGAAGGATGAAGCCGCAATATTTGCGTACATGCGGGCGCCATCCTTTTGAATAAACTCAAACTCGCATTGACCCTGGTTCCCTAGTTTGCACAATTCCAAATTGTGTTTAGCAAGATCATAGTCGGGTTTATCCAAAAAAGCGCCCAAAGTCTTTCCAATCATTTCACTTTCAGTATATCCAAGCATTTTTGCCATATGTAGATTAACAAAAACAGTGCGATTGTCGTTATCTAATGCCCAAACACCTTCTTGCGCAAGCTCCACCAACTCGCGGTACTTCGCTTCGCTTTCCATCAAGGCATTTTCCATTTTCTTAGCTTCTGTTACGTCTCGATAAATGCTGTGGACGAATGTTTTTCCAGACAACTCAATTGCCTGAGAAGTAGCTACGATGTCTCTAATCTCACCGGTTTTGGTTCGGTGTTTGGTTTCAAATTCAATTATGCCTCCTTGCAATATCTTTTCTATTCTAGCTTTCGTTTCATCTGGAGTCTCACCTGCTTTATAATCAAAGATGCGTAGTCTTGCGAACTCGTCTCTGGTATATCCTAGTTGTTGATGGGCTACTTCGTTGAACTCAACTGGCACCGCGGTCTCAGGGTCAATAATTAGAATACCTACCGGTGCTTGATCAAACAATGCCCGATACCTCTTTTCAGCTTCGCGAATCCTTGTTTCCATCTGTTTTCTTTCTGTAATGTCTCTGGATACATGAATTACGACTGTTTTTCCTTCAGGGTTTTTGACAAGACGCGCCGAAACTTCCACAATTCGTTCATTATTGTTTTCATCAAAGTGCTTGTGTTCAACTATTATGGTCTCTTTTGTTTCAATCACTCTCCGAATTGGACACATGTGTTCTTGAGAATTGCATGGTACCAATGAGTGGTGCGTTGTTTCATAACATGTCTTTCCAATTAGTTCCTCTTTTCTGAGCTTTAATTGTTTCAACGCCACTTCATTTGTACTAATTATCCTATAGTCGTCAGGGTCGATCACTAAAAGAGCATCGTCAAGTGAATCAATTATTCTTTCATCGAATTCCTTTAAACTTGCGAGTTTTGCTTCAGCTGCTTTGCGATTAGTAATGTTTTCAAATATGGCGGCAAAATAGCCTTTTCTTGGACAATAAACTGAAATAGATAGCCAAATGCTTAGAGGCTTAAAGAATACTTCAAACCTTTCTTTTTGACCCGTGGAAGCGACTCTGCCGTAAATTTCAAAAAGCTCAGGATTAGCTTCTTTAATTCCAGGTATAGCCTCGGTCACTTTCTTTCCAACAACTAAGTCTCTTTTTAGACCCGTGATCTTTTCAAATGCATCATTAATTTGAAGATAAACAAAGTCAACCGACTTTCCTGTCTCGTCGAATAACATTTGGCAATAAGCAAGCCCGTCAATCATGTTAGCGAAAAGAGAATTTAATTCTTCTTCGCTTTTCCTTAATGCATTTTCTGCTTTTTTGAGTTCTGTGATGTCTTTTGCAATGTGAACACATTGGATTAGTTCTCTTTGTTCATCAAGAATTGGTGAGGTTGTAACGAGTAAAGGCACACCTATGTTTGGGTCGTTAATTTCTACTGTGGCAGTTCGTTTTGTTTCAAAAGTTTTTTCTGCGGGGCAATTCGGCCAAGGATTATTGGTTTTATGCATAACTTCATAACAATGTTTTCCGATCAACTCTTCGGGTTTTTTCTTTAAGGCATCACAAGTGCTTTTGTTAATTCTATTAATGATTCTGTTTTTATCAATAACAAACAGCAGATCCCCAATACCGTCCAAGATTTTATTGACTTCACTGGATTCTCTGGTTTTTTCCTTAGCTATATTCTCGCATTCAGATATGACTTTACTGATATGAATTATTTGAACTATTTTCCCATCATTATCTTTCACAGGGTGAACTACGATTTCAACATCTACCGGTTTGTTGTTCATGTCAAAATGCCGGTGAACCACAACTGATGGTTTGCCTGTCTTTATCGCTTCTTCCATGGAACAAATGTCCTGAGGTGAGGCGCAAGGCATTAGCCTGTGATGTGTCGCTTCAAAGCAGGTTTTGCCAATCAACTCTTCCCTCACTGATTTCAGCTGTTCCAATGAAGCTTTGTTTGCATCTATTATTTTGTAATCAACTGGATCAATTACTATAAGAGGATCACTAATCGAATCAATTACTCTTTCGCCAAAATCTTCCAAAAGCACTATTTTTGCCTTAGACCTTTTTTGCTCAACCGTTACATTAATCGCATGTGCCAATTCAAAATAAATTGTTTCAGGATTGCCATTCTTGTTGACGTAGCGGTCAGCACCCAAATTCAGGGCATCAATAATAACTTCTTCTCTGCCTTTTCCTGTGAACATTATAAAAGGAATATCGTTTTTTTGTTCCCTAAGTTCCTTGAGAAATTGTAACCCATTTTTTGCTGGCATTTCATAATCAGATACCACTGCATCATAACTCTTAGTCGAAAGTTTACTAAAAGCTTCATCAACGCTGTATACATGATCAATCTCAAAGGCGCCTATATCCATGAGAATCTGCTTAGAAATCTCCAGTAGTGAAGGGTCATCATCAACATGCAAAATTCGGATTACACTAAGCGAATCTTCCTTGGAAGGCGCCAATTCTTCAATTGATTTAACAATTATTTTATTTTGATTGAGGTGCTGTATTAGCCATACCCTAGCTCAATTAGTTAATGAATTCATGATAAATCAGTTATGAATTGAGAATACTGAGTACAACTTGCATTAGTTAGTAACAAAATTGAAAAAGCATGCCAGCTTATTGCTAAATTATTTTGATTGACATTTTCATGCTAAACAAATTTGTATTTGGATTAGTTCTTGTTCTAGTATGGAGAAGAATGAGAGTTCTTGCTCCATTTTGCGCAGTTTAAACCTTGACGACGTAGAAGAGACTCTATCAGAAACTTATCACCAAAAAGGCGCAGGCAGACCTCCCAAGGAAACCCATAAGCATTTTCAAAGCGCTCCATAGTCAGAAGAGTCAAGCAGATACCACGCGATAGAGAGCTGTACAGGCGATTGTGGAATGATGAGGATTTAAGAGAAGTCTGCGACATCGAAGAGAACGAAAAACCTTATCATCCTTCCCAGTTGACGAATTTCAGAGACCGCGTTGGCGTAGAAAGGCTTGAGAAAATTTTGAACAGCTTAATTGACGAGTTGATGAAGGCTAATTTGATTGTTGGCAAACAAGTCGTCTTCGACGCTACCTTTGTTAAAGCTTACAGCAAGCGTGATCTCACGATAACAGCAAAGGCGCTTCAGATCCGCAAGCGAGAGCAGGCAGAAACGGTAAAACCTATGAGCTCGGCTACAAGCTGCACGTGGCCATTGATGCAAAGTCTGAGTTTCCATTAGCTGTCGTAGCTGCTCCAGCGAATGACAATGAGAAGAAGCATGCTCCGAGTCTCTTTGAGAAAGCATGGGAGTCCACTGAGAGAAAAATGAAGCTTTTGGTCGCTGACTCGCAATATTCATAAAGAGGCCAAAGGGATCAGGCTGCTGCCGCAAGCGTAAAAGTGGTGATTCCTTATCCTGTTAACCGGATCCGTGGGCAGAAGGCACTGTTGAGGGTGGACAGGTTCTTTAGGACTCATGGACCCACAAGCGAGAGGCATGCTTATCGGCTTAGGTCTTCGATTGAAAGAGTGAATTCAAGGCTCAAGCAAATGTTGTGCTTGGGCAATCATAAGATAAGAAGCCTGAAACGAATTACGATTCATTATTTGTTCTGTTTGATTGCTATGCTTCTAAATGCAGTTGCTACTGTCAGGCTGAACGTCGCAGAGAAGGCTCGATCCGTTACTTTACTCGCAAAATGAGCAGGAATTAACACGAAAAAGCCAATTTAGCAACACACTGGCGCGCTTCGACAGAATGCCACTCAAAAGGTCGAGGTGACAAGATGCTACCTCAAGATTGCGACGGCTGTGAATGCCAAAAACAACTGGAAAATTTTCCCTTTTCGCCTTTCTTTGAAGCTCTCCTTTCTCCCTAAACGCATTTTGTTAAAAATATAAATTATAGTAAACTCTTTTAGAATTTTTGCTTGCACTTCGGTAATGTGGTCGGGTAAGGCTATTATCCTCGTTGACGTTCAAGATGTTTTCTGTATGTTTAAATTCATCGTAGCATATGCATTTTGCGGTTTTATTTAATGGATTTTATTACGTTTGTTAGAAGAAAAAACTTATGTTATTGCATTTTATTTGCAAAAAAGGCAATTTTATTCGATATTATTGAAAATTTTGTAAAGTTTTAAATATTAACCCAAAGGGTAAGTCAATTAGAGAAAATGGAGAAAAAAGAAAAATGAACAAAAAATTGCAAATTAGTAAAAACAGAACTTTAGCTATTACCATCACGATAATCTTAGCATTTTCAATGACAGCTTCAATGATGCTAGTGCCAATCGCGCACGCGTCGGATAATATTCCAGTGTATGCATACATCAATGTCGCTCCCAACCCAACAGGCGTCAATCAACGAGTCGAAATTATCATGTGGGTCAATGTGCTTTTTGGGGGTAATGCGGAAATACCCAATAATTATCGATTTACAGGTTGGGTACTCACCATTACTGCGCCAGATGGTACAAATACAACCACTACTTTAGGCACTGTCACAAGCTCAACATCGGACTATGACTATTTCTTCACTCCTATCACGACCGGCTCGTACATTATAACCTTCAATTTTCCTGCAACAGCAATAACTGCCAGCAACGATCCCACCTCAGCACTCCTTGGCGATACTTATCTACCAACGTCTGCATCAACAAGCCTCACTGTTCAGCAAACGCCAATAGCCTCAATTCCGCAAACTCCGTTTCCGACGGCGTATTGGACGCGACCTATATACGGTGAAAATACCGCGTGGTACGCCCTTGGGTCAAACTGGTTAGGTTTCGGTTCACCTGGCTACATAGCGCTCGGCGGCGGACCCAATTTGGGAGGCAACGGAGAAGAGTTCGGCCCAACGACGAACGTAGGGCCTCTGACTTCTCATGTTATGTGGACTATGCCTCTAACCAGCGGCGGAGTCGTCGGACAAACTGCCACTACAATACCTGCAAACACTTACGCCGAGGGATCTGCATACGATCAAAAATTCCAAAACCCGATAATTGTGGACGGAATGCTCATCTTCAAAGAACCAATCAGTCAAACTGAACCCTCAAGTGGACCAACCGTCTGCATTAACCTGCAAACTGGACAACAAATCTGGAGCAGCTCTACTATGCCTGCAATATCATTCGCCTACGTATACGATGCCGAAGACCCCAACCAACACGGAGTTTGGCCACCAATGATAGTTGCGAGTGTTGGGGGTGTTGGATGGGAATTTTTTGATGCTTTCACAGGAACCGCACTCTTTAACATGACAAACCCTCCATCGGGCACAGCAATGATGGGTCCGAACGGCGAATATCTGTCAATATCCCTCCACAACTACGGAAACGCAACAGTGCCAAATTGGTACATGTATGAATGGAATTCATCTATGCTTTGGGATAACTTATACTCTGGTCCATCAACAACGCCAACTTTGCCTCCGCCGATAACTAACGGGGCTTGGACAGGCGGCTATGTAGGAACCACTTATGAACCAAGCTTATACGACTTTAACGTTTCGTTACCGTGGCTCAACACTGCAACGCTCAACGGCGCGCTCATAGGATCCATAACTGTTTCCGCAGGCATCCAAGGTGATATATTGCTTGCGCGCGCTGGCAATCTGCCCTCAGCTGGTGAAGACCTCTTCTTTGGCGCAGCAAGCGCCACTCCCTATACATGGTATGGCATCGGCCTCAACCAAACTTCCGGTAACCTGGGTGCGGAGTTATGGTCAAACACGCTTCAACCACCCGCAGGCAACATCACTGTCCTATGGGCCGGAATCGACCCAGTTAACAATGTCTTCGTCGAAAACTACAGGGAAACTATGCAGTTCGTCGGATTCAGTTTGGCCACAGGCAATCAAATTTGGGGTCCAACCCCAGAACAAGCGTCACTTGATTACTATGGCTCAGACGGGTCAGGTAGTATAAGCGATGCAATCGCTTACGGCAACATCTACAGCAGCGCCTACGCAGGAATACTCTACTGTTATTCTACATTAACTGGAGATCTATTGTGGACCTACGGCAACGGACCAGTAGGATCAGACAACAGTACAAATGCTGGTGTTGAAACTCCTTTCGGTAATTATCCAACCTTCGTAAATGCTATTGGTTCAGGAGTAATATACACGGTTACCACCGAGCACACTGAGGAAACACCGATTTTCAAGGGTGCAGTATCACGTGCCATCAATGCAACAACCGGACTACAAATCTGGGCTCTTTCGGATTACGTAGGCGAATTCCTGACTAGTAGCTACGCCATCGCAGACGGCTTTTCAATAATGTATAACGGCTACGACAACCAAGTCTACAGTGTGGGCCAAGGACCGAGCCAAACAACAGTCAACGCTGGACCACAGGTCACAACCGTTGGAGACAACGTAGTCATATCGGGCACGGTGATGGATATTTCCGCAGGCACAAAACAAACTGAGCAGGCAGGTGACTTTCCAAACGGAGTTCCAGTCAGTTCTGACGCAAGCATGACAGCATGGATGGGCTACGTCTACCAGCAGCAACCAATGCCGACCAACTTCAAAGGCGTACCAGTCACGCTATCGGTCTTAGACTCTAACGGCAACTACAGAACCATCGGAACAACCACAACTGACCCAAGCGGCAGGTACACACTAACATGGACACCCAACATCACAGGCAACTACACCGTCTACGCTAACTTCGCAGGAACCAACGGTTACTGGCCATCAAGCGACGAAACCAGCTTTAACGTAATGAGTGCTCCAGCAACATCCGCACCGACAGCTACACCACTCACAGGCCTAGCATCATCTGCAAGCTTAGAGTACGGCATTGTAGCGGTCATTGTAGTCATAGTCATAATTGGCGCGGTGCTCGCGTTGATTATGCTCAGAAAGAAACCATAAAGCGAACAAACGACGACAAAATCAACTTCTTTCTTTTTTTTTATTTTCTTAAAAATCAAAAACAGATGCGGGCTTTAAAGGCTCTGATAAATTCACGGAATAGAAAGTTTCGAGATTGCAATTGGGTTTACATGGTTTTAAGTCAATTTCAAGATCAGACTTTACATGAAGAAGTCGATTTAGCAACAAGCTGATGCGCTTGCAGAATTTATTCATTCAAGTCAAACCAAAGTTTTTTTAAATCTCTTAACCTCTGTCTTGCTATGAACAATAACTTGATGTGGAAAAGACAGGTACTACCAAATGGTTTGAGAGTGCTAATGCTTCCCAAACCTTTCGGGCTAACCACCCAATTGTCGCTTGCAATCGAGTATGGGTCAAATGATGATTCTGAAGGGAGTTCTGGGACTGCCCATTTTCTGGAGCACATGATAGTGGGTGGGTCACAGAGTAGAATAGAACTTCATAATGAAATTGAAAAATTAGGCGGATGCTCTTATTTTGAAACATCTGAGGAAAGCACTTTTACTTCAGTTGATGTGTTCCCTGAAAAAATAGCTGAAGCTTCAAAGGTTCTCGCAGGTTTGCTTTTTGATTCTGTTTTTGAGAAAGACAAACTTGAACTTGAACGCAAAGTAATATTAAATGAGATTGCAGAAAATTCAGATGATCCTCAAGAAAAAACAGGGGAGACACTGCTCAAATGTCTTTTCAGGCATCATCCTGTAAAGAATCCAGTTCTTGGATTAAGAAAGACAGTTAATCAGGTTTCACTTGATGATGTAGAGAAGGCCCATCAAAACCATTATGCTCCATGTAATATGATATTGGTGCTTACAGGAAGGTTTTCAGATGGAGAAGCGGAGCATGTGCTTCAAGACTATAGGAGAAGAGAAAACGGCAATGCAGTTTCAAGGGTCGATCGAAGAATTGAGGAAAGCAAACCCAGAAAAGAAGTGGTAATGGAAAGATCTGGTCTAACTCAAGCCTATTTTAGCTTTGGTCTTAGGGCTTGTTCGGCTAAAGAAATTGACGCTCCGACACTTGATCTTATAAGCGCAATCTTAGGCGGGGGAGAAAGCTCCAGGTTATTTAAAGAATTACGGGAGAAAAGAGCACTTACCTACGACTTTACCTCAATTAATGCGTCTGGCCTAGATTACGGTTTCTTTTCCGTAAACTGTGCCGTTAAGACTAAGTCTTTAAAGCAAACCCAAATTATTATTCAAGACGAATTGCAAAAGTTAAAGAGCCAGCCAATAAAAGACAATGAACTGAAAAAAAGCAAAAATTTGATTCTTGGCGACATTTTTAGGTCAATTGACAACCCTCAACAATTGCCTGAAATTCTAGCTGACATGGAAATCTATTTTCGCAACGAAAACGCTCTAGTCAATTATAAAGACAGGATATGTTCGTTATCTGAACAAGACATTTCTGAAGTAGCTAACAAGTACTTTCAAGATGAAAACTATGCAACTGCAATTCTAAAACCCAAAAAATAATCCAACAGTTCCAGAGAAGCCTTCTTTCACAAGGCACATAAACATCACAATTTACGTAGAAAAAAACAGCTTTTTGCTAGCGCATCAGCAATGAAATAACGCTGATGCTCCGGTGTCCCTCCACTGTTCACGCCAATATCTTCTCCTTGACCTCCAGAAAAGCAATCGGACTACAAACAAAACCAGGACGATAACCAGCAAAACAACAAGAAATTCGCCTGGAAAGTATCCTCCATCTCTGAAGGCGACAAAGTAAAACAGCACAAGCGCAATGATAATGCCAATTGGCAACATAAGAAAAATCCCAGCGACCCGATACCAACTCGACGAACCCCCTCTACGCGAGGCATTGCCGCCACTACTTCCGGACCCCATTTTACCTCTTTGATCTTCGATCTGTTTAAGCCGCTCCTCGTTTAGATAGTACTTGCCATTTGTTTCAACAAAAATGCCTGATTGACCAAGTCTTCGATGCATGGCTTCCTTAAACCGCGGCGGCAAACCTAGTTCTTGGGCAGTCATGACTTTTTCTGGGCTTGTAGCTCCTTTTTGGCGGAACTTCTCAATTATTCCTTGTAACCGTCGACGCATTTGGTCTCGGTCTGTAAACATTTGTTTTCCTCACATTAGGTGTTTCTTCTTCTATGTACTTCAAGTTTTCTGCATGATTTTTTCCGCAAGTTCCCGCATGCTTCGGCTTCAAACATGGCAACACCCTAGCGATTTCCACCGGCCATAGCCCAACAGAAAGCCTTCTAGCTTAATGTAAAGTTCCTTGCTCGCTTGAACAGGGATCGTTGCCTATCCTCTATCGCCTAAGTTTGCATTTCCTTAGAGGAGTAAATTTCGTTTCCTTTTAATCAAGCATACATACTTTTTCCACATTTCTAACTAATATGAAAATTAGTTAAGAATTCTCCAAAATGTAACATTTGGCGAAGCAAGAAAAGCCTGGGATTTTTGGTTAATTGAGCACACATGTATTATGTTAAAGTTTGTATCTTGCAAGATCAGATGAACCGCATTTTGGGGTAACAAAATAAAATATTTCTCCGCAGCTTTTGCAATGAAACTCTTGATTTCTGGTTTTTTCTACCGTTGAAGAACTACATTTAGGACATCGTAGTTCGCTGTTTGGCATTTTTCTTCTTCTCCAGTTCAGCGTGGAATTGTTTTGTTATTAAAGATTACGAATTATCAGGGTAGATTAAAACTAAGGTTTGAGCTTTATTTTTGTGCCACTCTGATTGTTCGTTTCTTTGTTTCATCCATTTTGCTTGTTATGTCTTCGAACAACTCATAGTTTTCTTCCATTAATTCTGAAAGGAAGTAGGCGGTAGAGTAGTGGTCTCCAGCGGATATAATTAATCTGTTTTTCTCAAGAATGGGGATGTGGTGTCTAATTGTCTTGTAGTTCACTTTGAGGTGGGCAGCTAATTGGTTGGAGTTTTGCGGAGATTTTTTTAGGGTTTTTATTATTTGAGCTCGGGTCTTGCCGCCTTTTGTTCCTATAATAAGCCATCCTATTAATTGTCTCATTGGTCGATTATTGTTTAACATGTTGGTACTCCTGCGAGTTTTCTCCCCTAATCTATTGCACACAGCTACTATTTAAGGTAGTAGCTGCTATCAAAACTAATATCGCATATTTCACGGTCACACCCCATTTATGAAGGTTCTGGATGTCATCTTGCCTATTGGAAAAAAGTCAGGGAGGATAAATAGCAACATTTATATCGTTAATAAGCTACTACCAAAGATAGTAGCACAAATATTGTAAGGAGAAAAGATAATGGAAATCCCAGCCCCCCAAAAGCCAAAACAAACCAAACTTGCCATTTTAATAGTCACTATACTTATAATAGCCACCTTAACAACCGGATTGGCAGGATACTACATAGGACACCAAGCAAGCTCCACTAACAACAATCAACCAAGCCAAACCTCAAGCCAACAAACTCAACCAAGCACAACCTCAACCCCTTCAACCTCTCAAACCGACGCCACACTCGACAACGCTTCACTTTCACAGATATACCAGCAGGTTGAACAATCGGTAGTAGTAATCGAAGACTTCCAAACATCATATAACATTTTCAACCAAGCCTACTATTCACAAGTCCAAGGCTCAGGATTCACCTATGACCTCAACGGCCAAGACATCATAATTACAAACTACCACGTCGTAGACGGCGGCATAAACATAACAGTCACCTTCCAAGACGGAAACACTTACACGGCCAAAGTACTCGGCTCAGATGTCTACTCAGATCTAGCGGTACTTTCAACCAACGCTCCATCAAACGAACTAGTTCCACTAACAATCACCAACTCATCAAACCTCCAAGTCGGAGACCAAGTCATAGCAATCGGCAGCCCCTACGGATTGACAGGCTCAATGACCACAGGAATAATCAGCGCCTTAGGAAGAACAATAACAGAAGACACAGCAAACGGATATGCCATAGCAGACATAATACAAACAAGCACCGCAATAAACCCAGGCAACTCAGGCGGACCACTACTCAACTACCAAGGTCAAGTCATCGGCATAACAACAGCTATAATTAGCAATTCGCAAGGCTTAGGCTTCGCCATACCCTCAGACACCATACTTAGGGAAGTCGCAGACTTAGCTAATAACGGAGGATATTCTCAACATCCGTATCTAGGAATAAGCACAGTGGATATGAATTATGATATTGCGAACCAAATAGGAGCAAATGTAACGTACGGCGTCTTAGTTGAACAAGTAACAAGCGGTGGACCCGCAGCCAATGCCGGCCTCAAAGCAGGCACCACACAAACAACAGTAGACGGAAACACAATAAACACTGGCGGCGACATCGTAATAGCAATTAATGGTGCAAGAATCAGAAACTCCGACGACCTATCAACATACCTCGAAGAAAATACATTACCAGGACAAACCGTCAGTCTAGCAATCATACGAAACAACCAGACCATGAACATATCAGTGGTATTAGGCACACGCCCTGCCCCTGCAGGCTCAGGAACTTCTTCATAGAAATGGCAAGCCTCTATCTTTCTTTTTTTGGACAAGGCAAAGGGAAAAATTTTTCCAACTTTGTTTCGAAAACTTAAAAAGCTACTATAGTTGATAGTAATGTGGTTGCAAGCTATGATTGAAGAGAAAAAACCAGGATTCTCACAATACAACATAGAAGGCAAAGCATTAGAAGCTTTTCTAGGCCCACTAGAGTCCAACATAATGGAGGCAATATGGGGTTCAAAAAAAACACCCATAACAGTCAGAGAAATCCACGCAGCCCTGATTAAAACTAAGAAAATAGCCTACACGACAGTTATGTCGACCATGGACAGACTTTTTGAAAAAGACTTGCTAGATAGGAAAATAGAAAAAGGAAGAGGCGGGCTCTATTATGTCTACTGGACTAAACTTGAAAAACAAAATTTTCAAAAATCAGCCATCCGCGAGGTTCTTGCAAGCTTAATTGGAAATTTTGGCGAAGTCGTCACTAGCTGTTTAATCGAAGAAACCAACATGAAAGAAGAAGAACGCAAAGCATTACAAGAACAGCTCGACAAAATAAAGAATAATGAAAAATAAGAAGAAGGTCTGAAGAGGCGACTTGAGTGAATTTTGAAGACGTTCTCGTTCAGGTCTTTCAACCCTACTTCTACTATTCAGTAATAGTTTTGGCCATATCGTTCATTTGCATAAAAATAATTGTAAGATGTTTCCCATTTATAGGCAGTAAAACCAAAAGCTTGATTTACCTTATCCCTGTAGTTGCACCACTTTTTGTTATGTTTTCATTTCCGCCTAAGATTGTAATACAAGCAGTCTCTTCTCATTTGATCGGATCGTTCAGCATCCCTGTTTCTCAAGGACCCATGCTTTTTAGTCCATTTCACTTTATGCAGTCGCCTTCGCCACAAGCGATGCTTACAGTGATTACACTTTCAACAAATCAGATTCTTTCAATTACCGGAATTCTGTGCATAACTGGCTTAGCACTTGGTGGGATTTACGCTGTCACAACAATTTTGGTGGGTGACTGGGTCGCCTCAAGGCTCCTTCATGTAATCGACCTCGGATCTAACGAGTATGAATGGCTTCAAACAGAAATAGCGAAAATCTCTAAAAAACTGTCCGTTCCAACTCCAAGAGTGGCGCTCGTGGAAGACTTGAGGCCTAATGCTTTCACAATGGGGTATGGACGCAAAACGAAACTTGTTTTCACTGTTGGGATTCTAAATATTTTAAACAAAGAAGAAATATTGGCCGTAGCGTCTCATGAACTTGCCCACGTCCAAAATCGCGATTTCCTATTTAAGACTTTAAGTAACGCACTAACAGCAGTGTCATTCTTCAATCCCATCGCATTCTTCGCATTATTCAACAGCCAAAGGGAAAGAGAAATGCTGGCTGACGAGAACGGGGCAAAGCTCATACAAAAACCGAGCAGCTTAGCAAATGCGTTAACAAAAATTACAGCTGCACTGCAAAGTCTGCCAAGAGAAGGCAGTTTAATCCGAATAACCTCAAATCTTCTAGTAACATCACCAATCATTCATAGACCACAAATACTTTCAGGTCACCCAAAAATAGACCTGCGATTAAGAAACATAAACCAACTAACAACTACAAAGACAAAAAAACTAAAACCCAGCAAGATAATTGTGTCAATTTTGCTTACAAGCCTAATAATCGTTGCTGGCGTCACTACCACTCTCGCCTTAGTCAATTTCCAATCTGGGTATGTAACTCCCAAAACAGTCCTAACAAGCTCAGCCTATGTAGGCGCAGCATACATTAAAGGCGTTAGTACCAATTCCATCAACACCCAAATAGTATTAATTAACTCTAAAATGACTTTCAACCCACTTGGTAAAATATCCAGTTTACAAAACTCGAACCTGCAAATTATTTCACAGTACCATCCAGCGCAGCTAAACGAAGTCCCAAGATATAATCTAAACCAAGAAGGATGCATCCCGTCTCAAACATCACTGTTCAGTTCTGGAAACAGCCCATCTAGCAAAATAGCGATAATCTATTCATTGACAAACGAAAATGGCACAACTCTAATTGTAAAATATTAGCAAGTCTTATATTTTTTTGTGTTTTTTTTACCAAAAGCTAATGTCAAATTTTTCAAGTGGTCTATTAGCTAAAAGTAATACTACTTCTCGCATTTTGCTACTTTGAAAACACAAAATGAAGTTGGAGTGGTTAAGTGCAAGATTTCCAGTCTAAACAGCAGACATTACATCATGGATATCACTTAATGACGGCTTACATTGTATTTGAATTCACGGTTGGCAATTTCATTGAAGTTGCCACGAGATTTTCCTTGTCGCAAGATTAAGCCGAGATTTCGCGAATAACGGCGACGATAAATTGTCCATGCAGAGTTTTTACCAAACTAAAGAAAACCTTTACAGATATTAGGGATTTATCTTTTCGCATGTGAACCATTTCAGGACTTATGAGTACTTTTTCGACAGTTTTTCCCAGATGCGATTCAATTGTTAGCACGTCTTGAGGCTGCACTAGTGACCGAATATTCATGTTGAGGAATTCATCAAGGCTATAGCCATATACTTTTGATGCTGCCTCATTTGCATAAGCAAAGGCGCCTTTATTATTTACAAGAAATATAGCTTCTCTTGCGTTGTCTAGAATCGTTGCTCTTAGTTTAAGCCCTTCCTCCATCTTCTGGTGTTCGTGGATTTCTCGTGTAAGTTCTTCGTTTGTCTTTGCACATTCAGCAGTGCGTTGTGCAACCACCTCCTCGAGCCGGTATCGATATTTGTTTATTTCTGCCTCGATCTCCTTATTCTTAGTGATATCCATGGATAAAATCAAAACGCCTTCTGGCACAGGCTCCATGTGAAGTTCGAACCAGCCTTTTGATCCTTCTGGGAAGGTGAATTCGTTGTCCATTTGGTGTGGCACACGATTTGTCATGCAGTTTCGAAGGTGATTAAACATTTCTGTTTTGTCTATGTCTGGATAAACCTGCATCATTGAATAGCCTAGCAGTTCTTCTTTTTTCTTGCGTCCCTGTTTTGACGCCGCCTCATTTACGTAAACGTAACGCCAGTCGTAATCGATAATTTGACAACCCTCAATCATACATTCTAATGAAATCTGAAGTCGATTCTCGACCTCTTTTAGGGCTTTTTCTTTTCGACTCCGCTCTGTGACATCTTCCCCTGAGCTAAGTATTCCAATCGTGCGACCTTTTTCGTCGACGACGATTATATTGTGAAAGTTAAATATTCGCTCTCCTGCTTGTTTAGTAATAATAGGATATTCATAATGTACATGACGAAGGGTGCCGTTTAGAGTATCGTGAAAAAGACGTCTGGTATCTTCTCTTTTTGCTTTTGGAAGAAAGTTGTCAAACCAATTCTTGCCTTTAATAACGTCGCTTGAATATCCGAGAATTTCACATGCCATTTTGTTAACGTCGACAACAGCTTCGTTGCTGTCGATAGCAATCATGAAGGCATCTGATTGGTTAAAAAACAATTGAGTTAAATTATTTTGTGTTTCCAACTTCTTTCCCTTCAACCATATTATTATTTGTTACTTGATGTTCGGCAGCTGGCAAGTACATTTGTTGTGTGTAGTCTTTCATCATTCGGCAAGCGCTGAAAGCTGGAGTGATGGTTTTTATTGCTTCCTTGACTACTTTTATCCATTGGTGCGGTACACCCTTGCGGTCTCGCTCATAGTAAAGAGGCGCTATTTCGTTTTCGAGTAGGTTATAGAGTGATTCAGAATCTTTTCTGTCTTCTTGCTCAGGACCGCCGCCCTGAAAACTGTCGATTGCCCACCCATTTTTGCCATTGTACCCTTCATCCCACCATCCGTCTCGAATGCTAAGATTAATCACTCCATTCATTGAAGCTTTCATTCCGCTGGTTCCGCATGCTTCTTGCAATCGTCTGGGTGTATTAAGCCAAACATCAACTCCTCGAACCAATTCTCGACTCACATTAAGGTCGTAGTCTTCCACAAATGCAATGCGCCCTTGAAATCTTCTATCCAAAGCTACCTGATATACTTGCTTGAGAAGCTGCTTTGACTGGTAATCTGCTGGATGGGACTTACCTGCAAAAATTATCTGCACGGGTCTCGCAGAATTTGTTATTATGCGTTTTAGCCGTTCAATATCGGACAAAATTAAGTAGGGACGCTTGTACTCTGTAAATCGGCGGGCGAAGGCAATGGTTAAAGCATATGGATCCAGCAACGAGCCCATTGCAATCACTTGTTGGGTGTTGACCTCGCCTTGCGTCCAGCGCTGCTGAGCTCTATCTTGCACAAAATTTATCAACCGAGTCTTCAAGGTTTGACGCACCTGCCAAAACTCTTCGTCAGGTATGTCATCTATGCATTCCCAACATGTTTCTTCATCTTGTTTTTGAAGCCAAGCTGAACCTAGGTGTTTTTCGCAGAGCTCCCTGATTTCTGGGGCTTGCCAACTGGGTAAGTGGACACCGTTTGTTATGGATAAAATCGGTACTTGTTCTTCCTTCTTATCAGGCCAAAGGACTTGCCACATTCGCCGCGTTACATTGCCATGAAGTTTTGATACTGCATTGGATTGACCCGCTAAACGAAATGCGAAAGCCGTAAGATTGAACTTACCTTGGTCAAAGTCGTGATCCTTTCCCAACTTCAAGAAAGTTTCTCTGTCAATTCCGAGGGGTTCCCAAAAATTACGGGAGTAACGGTCCATTAATTGAAAACTAAAGACGTGATGACCAGCTGGAACGGGTGTGTGAGTGGTGAAAACTGTACATCTGCGTACGTTTTCGATTGCTGACTCTAAAGAGGCCCCATTAGCTCTTTCTATTCTTAGGCGTTCAAGCATCATAAAAGCGGTGTGGTCTTCGTTAGCATGCCAAACAACAGGCTGCATATGAAGCTCTCGCAGCACGCGTACTCCACCCACGCCAAGGACAATGAGTTGGCGGAGGCGTTCTTCTTGGTCGGCTGTGTAAAGGCGAGCTGACAACATTCTATCTTCAGGACGATTTTCGTCAACATTAGTATCCATCAAGAACAAGTTAACTCGGCCAACCCGTACCTGCCAGACCTTAACATATAACTGGTGGTCTGCAAGTTGAATTGGAATAAGTGGACCGCAACCATAGGGCCAAGCACAAGGCGAAATAGGTGCATCATCAAAGTTTAGCTGCGTATAATCTTCTTGTTGGTCGCCTTCGGGTGAAAGGCGCTGGCGGAAATAACCTTGAGGATACATGAACCCAACTGCGACAAGTGGTAACCCGCGGTCTGAACATTCTTTACATATGTCACCCGCTAATACGCCTAAGCCGCCTGCATAAATTGGCAGGGAATTGTGGATAGCGTATTCGGCTGAAAAATAAGCGATTTGCCCATCTGGTTTGCCGGTTTTTGTTTGCCCGCACCATTCGTGCCCTCTTAGCATTTCTTCATCAAATAACGACATTAAAGCATCATATTGCTCTAGAAAGGCTGGATCTCTTGCAGCCGCCTCTAGCTTTTCCGTGGTGATACTGCGCAGTTGCTTGACTGGGTTATGCTCACTGGTTCGCCAAAAGGCATAGTCTAAAGAGCGGAAAAGCTGTCGTCCTTCCTCATGCCAGCTCCACCATAAGTTGTTGGCAAGCTCGAATAATCTGCTTATTCTTGGAGGAAGCTTAGGCTGTTCATTTTCCTGACTATTTGCTGAATACATGAAGTTAGGTAACCTCGGATTTGATAGCACATTTTGATCGCGCAAAAAAGGGCCGAATTAGACAACGTTTACAACCTAGAATGCGCCTAACTTAATATTTTAAGCCCCAACTTATATACGTACTGCAAAAAGTTTCGGCAAGCTCTTAACGTTCTAAACTTAAGAAGGCTTTCGATTGCCGCAAAAAAGGGGGAAAAAAAATTTTTGAAATGCTGCTTAGATAGGTGCCAGCATTAGCAAAGTATAGTTTGTGTCTGATGTTTGCAGTTTAGCGCCGATTTTTAAGGCAACTTTGCCGGCAAGCCATGAATAAGAGTATTGCCCCGCAAGCTTAAGTGTGACTGGTTGCCCGTTTGGGTCAGTACCCTGTGCCTGTAACAGAACGACATGTTTCCCTGTTAGTACGCCTCCGTTTCCGCTCGTAAACGTGTATGAAACGCCATTAGCTACTAATGTTCCGCCTGTAATATCAAAAAGTTTAACTCTTCCGCTGATTGAGTTTGGCTGAATTGTCAGGGTCAAGTTTGCTTGGTAATATTTTATTGTGTCGCTGTCGATTGTTTGGTAAATGTTGCCTCGGGCGTTGAGGGTTCTTATGTTTGAAGCGGCGTTGTTTGCAATGGTTTGAGCACTTACATATGGTACAGTTATCACCATTATGATTGCCATTGTAACTATCGCGGCTATCACAATTTTACTTTTCTTGCTTAAACTAACCATTTATTTTGTTCCTCCAACTTTTTCATTAATCAATTCTTTGCTTTTGTCTTTAAAAAAGAAGCCGCACTTTTGATGTGCACCATAAATGAATACTAAGGCTTAGTTTCATCTAGCTTTTCAGATAACATTTGTTCTTCCATATGCAGAAGCAGACCCACTCGACGCTCCCACCTGTTGAAGAAACGGTATTGAGAGTACATGGCGTAAATACTGTAGCCTAGAAAGATACCTGCAAAAACCAAAAGAACAAAATCCACAAAGCCCAACCCAAAATGCCTAGTTCTCAAAAGTAACCAAACCACAAGTAAGAACAAGATTCCTGAAGATACAAGCCCGATTAGAGTGCCATTTCTAAATTTTGTCCATTCCTTGTCTAACTCGGACAAAAAGTCATGCAAAGACCTTACTGGATAAGGCTTATCCTCGCTCGGTTCCTTAGTCATTTTGCTTCCCTTTTGTATCTCAGCTTATTAGCTTTTATACCTAATGCACCAGAGATGAATAAAAAAAGACTTAAAGTATTGAAGGCAGCGACTTGCGCAGTTCAATGTAGAGTTTTCTCCCTTCATCAGTTAACATGTAGAAGCCTTCCGTTGTTTCTCTTATCAGTTTCTTCTCTTCGAGAAAAGCTAAATGTTTCAGAAAATCATCGTAGGAAAGGTTTGTTGATTTTCGCCAAATTACTGTCTTAAGCTGAGCTTTTGAATTAAAAAAGAAGTATTCTAAAATTTCAAATCTAATCTGAACCGCGCTTTTTCTAATTTTCCCCATTCTTTGAATGCACCAGTAAAGGGCGCTAATTAATAGCGCAAAGTGGTATAATAATGACACTTCCCGCTTATCTTCCAGGCAAATAGACTCGAAAGTATTTTGGGGTCTGTCAACTTTAATTCTTCATCTTTCCCGATCAGACTGGGACGGCGACATCATCCCCCGCTGATAATGCATCGTTCCAGACTTTTAATGGGTTGTGGTGAAAGGGTGAAGAAAGAATGGGGAAACAAAAAACAAAACAAGAACAAGTAAACCAACAGCCCCAAGACATAGGAAAAATAAACATAACAAATGTTATGTTCTGGATGATGAAAAACGCCTAAGAACAATCAACTATCAAAAAGACAGCCAAGCTACTAAGACACTTAGAACGAAACTGGAACACAACAAACCACCAAACGAAGAAAGAAAAAGCTAGTGTTATGCTCGTACATTAATAAAGCTGAGTTTCCCGAGAACACCCATCCACTGAACCGAAATCGAAAAAAATGACTACAATATAGAAACTGAAATTAAAAATTTTAATGCTAAGTCACAGAACCAAATACGTAAACTATTTACAAAAAAGTTTAGTTAAAAAAACTAAAAGAAATTAGAGAAACGCGCGTTTTTTCACTGACACTCTCGTAAGGTCTTTATCTGGGTGAGAGGGACATTCAAGTTGATTACATGACCGTATGCTTGTATAAAGTTTAAGGGTATGCAGATTATGACGCTACCCATAAAAGGTTTTTTAAATCTCAGTTCGTCTGCTGCTTCTTTCGTCAAATCAACTCGTAAATGACTTATGGTCGCCTTTGCAATATCAAATTCAATTCCGTCAACTTCGCCTATTGTAAAAGCATCCGTGGTCACAACTTTTAGTCCATTTAATTCTTTTAAACTTGGCAAAAATTAATCCTCCTAAATAGCTAGATTTAGATACTATAAATAAAAGTTTTCGGATATCCTCATGGGCAGTTTCGGGCTCGCTATATGCTGGCGAGGCTTTTTATTTATTAATGTTCAGGCAGTACTTTCTCAAATATATACCATCCAAGAAGGCTTAAAGCTACGAATGACCCTGCTCCCAAAAGAGCGGCTATTCCTAAATTGTTATGGTATGTACCTACCAAAACAACAGCAACAACAACTACAAAAATAAAGTATCCAATTTCAGATATTCTTATCCAGTGATTCGAAGACAATATACCAGCCTCTAACATACTTTGTTAAGTAGATATGATGTTTATTAATTTAGCCTTGAAAAAATTCTCCAAAACAAGCTAAATAATGTTCACTCAAAAAGTGGCGATAGATTTGGTCGTGTCGAAAGTTTAGGCGCTAATATGATTTAAGTCACAAATTGCTAATTAACTAATTGATGAAAAAGCTATAACCAAGCTAAGTTTCTTAAGAACGAAGTGCATTAAAGATAATTCATGGACAAAGGCGACAATTTATTAATTCTCATGATACTTGTAGCCTCATTAGTGGTTGCTACGGACATTTTTCGCAACAATCTAGGCGTTTGGTTCAGCAAAAATGGGGTTTGGATTATTGTTTCTGTTTTTGTCGTGGTTTTACTCGTAGCCTCTTTTTATTTTAGGTTTTGGCGACCAATGAAAAGAGAGGGTGAGGAAGAAAATTCCGAAGAAAAGAAGAATGGCCCTACGAATGTTAAAAACCTTCAAGAATCCAAAAGAAAAATAAAAATAAACCCAATAAACCCTGAAATAGCAAGCCTAAACAATCAAAAAACACCATCAACACAACAAACAGAAGAAACAAACAATAAAAGATTACTAAGCCCTAAGGCTGGGACGGCGAAATCATTCCCCACAATGTAGCATCATCAATCATAAACAAAGTATTTCTTGAGAATTAATGCCTCGATGAAGGTAAGAATAACACAAGACAAAAGAAAAAAAATGGATTGTTTTTTGGGTCTTAGACTGGCGTGGGGGTTGATGGTGGGGGTGCCATTGTTGCTACTGGTTGTTCAGACTGCGGTTTTATTTGGAAGAAGGCAATAGCGATTAACAGTGTTGCAACCCACATCAGTATGAATCCGAGGCCAAATATTATTGTTAGAAACGCGCCTATAAGCAGCAACAGACCTCCAGTCGAGAATAATCCTACGCTTGTTTTTGTTGAAAGGGTTTTTAGTGACCGTCTAGCAAAGAAACCCGCGACTATAGCAAAAACCCAAAGGATCACTAGCACTAAAAATAACGCACCAACAAAAGATACGACATCGCTCATTGGTAAGTTCGATGTTTGGGCTGTATGACCTGAAACTGCCGATGAAATTGTTGACCATTGACCGTTCCAGTTAGGATAGAGGTCAATTATAAGATTTTTGAAAATGTTTGTGTCAAAAAAAATGTATAAAGCCGTTGCCGCTGCCACTACAACACCGACTATGCCCGCGACGAGACTGTAAATTGCATTACCAAATATGCTTCTTTCTTTGTAATAATCAGCTAAACCGTTCAATGCGATGAAAACAAGTACTACGCCTACAAGGTCAAGAACGCCAAAAGTATAGCTGGAAAGTACAGAGCCTATTAGTAACAGTATTGCGCCTATGCCACCCAAATTTTTGCTTGACTCTAAATTCATTGCTTTCTCCTCTGTTTTTAGTCGTCTTTTTTAGAATAAAAGCTTTTTCATGCTTATTCGTGGGCGGAGCTAGTTTGTGCCTTAAAATATGAATAAGAAAAATAAAATTTACAGCATAAAGGAATTTGAGCTTAACCGGTTTTATCGTTTTCATTGTCAAGTTGACCCTGCAGTATGCTGTAGTAGGTTTGTAGGTAGGCTTTGCCGTTTTCTGTTATGGCGTAGACTTTGCGGGAACGTCCATCTTTTTGTTGTTTTTTACTTTCAAGAAAACCTCTTTGTTCAAGCTTGTTTAGTGCTGGGTAGAGTGCACCATGTCTTAGTTTTACGTTGAAATCTGCTTCGACTTGTTTTTTTATTTTGTATCCCCATGTTGGTTGAGATTGTACTATTCGTAATAGCTGAATGTCGAGTAAGTTTCTGATTATGTGTTGTACAATTTCTTTCTTGTATGTTTCAGACATGGATTTCTTTCCTGTGGGCTGCTGTATGGATTTGTTGCTGTTTCATTTATTTAGTTTATGTTAATTTTCTTTATTGTTTTATGGCTTTGTTATGCTTTTGTATGCTTTGGTTATGTATGAAGCTTTATATTATGGTTTATTAATATTAAATACTCAAGATATGTCTGAAAAAGGACATATTGCACACACGTAGAACAGCAAAACTGTTCAACAAAAAAACAGGTTAGGAGAAAGAAAAAATGTTAAGAGCAATAAACTCACAAAAAGAGGTTTCAACTAAACTAACCAAAGGTTTGCTAGACCTAATAATACTGCAACTCGTTAGCACCCAGCCAATGCATGGATACGAAGTAATAACCAAAATCCGCAAAAACTTTGGCGTGTATTTCGGCCCAAGCACCGTATATCCTTTGCTAAACACTCTTGAAAAGAAAGGCTTCGTAAAAAGTGAATGGAACATGACCTCTGAAAGACCAAGAAAAATTTACAGCCTAACGAGCAATGGACAAAACATGCTGAACTTCACCGAAGATTCCCTAAACCTGATTTGCCGAAAAATAACCGTGCAAACAAACACAGAAACTATGCAAACTACCCAGCCAGCAGTAGCCATAATGGCCAAGAAAGAGAGAAGTACGCCAACAAATCACCTATCATTACAAATGCGCTAAGAAAAATAAAATTACATTTCGGTAAAAATAGCCTCTTTCTTGGTTTTGGCATTCAAATGGGAAATTCCATGCTAAACTTTAAGACAAACTTGTTTTAAATATATCGAGAGCTAATTCTATTTTGGAAGACTCAATTGAAACAAATCAGTAGCCTCGCAAACAATGTATTGAGTAATCAAATCCTTGAGTTTTGCAGACATGTCGCTGGCTCCGCAAATATCACCGCTATAGCTCACGTCGACAACTATTCAAACAAAGCAATTAACGAAAGAACAATAATTGACGTATTGCTTGTAATCAAAAATTTTCAACCAAGAATAATGAGGTACATAAAAACCTTCAATGACAAAACCATTTTTGTCCTTGCAGTTGATCAATGGATTTTTGAACGCGATATTGAAATAGGCCTTCTGGGAGAAGCCATTGCAAGTAAACTTATTTTTCCCCACAGTCCTCTTTATGGCGAGAACTATTTACAGGGTAAAGAAGTAGCGTTAAAGAAACGTTTGATTTTGGAATTACTTCAGAATTTGGCTTCAAGTTTTCCAGAGCTTACACCCCGTATTCAAATTAAGCCACAATACTTTATGTATGAAGTGCTTTTGAATAGAATCCGAGTTTTTCCTTTACTTGCCTATGACAGCGCAGCCTTATTCAATGGACTTAAGTTAAATGAAGCAGAAAACCTTGGCAGTTACAATAAAGCCTTAAAGCAGCTTGAAGCTGAAGAAAAGATTTATTTCGAAAATGATTACGTGAAAATGTCAAAACAATTTTTAGTTGACTGCGAGGATCCACGAATTAAATTGATGAACTTTTCAAAAAACGCTCCAAGGACAGTCTTCTCATCGTTGTTTGGGACTTTTCCTCAATTAATAAATATTATTTCGCAAAGTACTGAAGCTTTTGTGAAGTCTCAAAAGATTAATTGGAGAAAACAGCCGGAGCAACCCTACTTATTTATGGATCCACAAAAATACGTTTTCTTTCAAACATCAGCCGGTTTAGTTTCTATGTCAGATAAAATTGACATCAAGGGTTACGCTCAAAAGATGCTTTTGAAAGATCAAAGCGAAGACATTGAAGTTGAACCCATCGGCGGAATGCTAAACGACGTTTACTTGATTTGTGTTCATGGGAAAGGCACCGAAAGGAAGGTATTAGCTAAACGCTTTAGGGATTGGTCTGGATTCAAATGGTTCCCGTTAACGATATGGTCTCGTGGGACAAGACCTTTCGCTATCACAGCACAAGCTAGACTTGCAAAGGAGTGCGCGATAAGTGACCTTTTGCATAGTGAAGGGTTTAATGTACCAAAGATTTTGCGTGTAAGTAATGCCGAACGATTAGTTTTTATGGAGTATATTGAGGGAGAGAACCTGAGCCAATCCATCAAACGCATAACGACGGCAACGGAGCACCAAACATTCGAACAAGAACTTTCCAACCTAACTAAAGCAGGCGAAATACTTGCAAACGTTCATTCCCATAATATTACTTTAGGCGACACCAAACCAGAAAACATGATAGTTAAACAGGATGGCTCCATTTACATGATCGACTTCGAGCAAGCCACGCAAGGTGGCGACAAAGCTTGGGATGTAGCTGTATTTCTGTATTATTCAGGACATTACCTTCAACCGCGTAAAGGGACGGCTAAAGCCGAATCGATTGCAACAGCGTTCATTAACGGCTACTTGAAGGCGGGAGGAAACATCGACGACATTAAAAAAGCGGGGACTTCCAAGTATACACGGATTTTTAGCATATTCACAATGTGGAATATTGTTTCAGCTATTTCAAACGTCTGCAAAAATGCAGAGGCACCAAAGTGACAGCGCATGGTAAAAGACCAGACGATCTCACATCCTACCCCAGTCTGCCTGATGCTTCTAATAGGCTCAAATATGATTCAACACCGTTCTATATGGAAACCAGGAGTTGTTTTTCATTTTTCAATATACTTATCTGGCTTTCATAATGAGAAAAAAGCATAAAGAAAAGAATAACAGTTCGTATTTAGTTTAAACATTTTTCCCTCGGCATTTACCGCTGTTAGTACGTATTATGTGGGTTCAAGGGTAACTTCCATAGCCCAGCCGTCAAGGCATGGCTCATCCCGCAACCCAACTCAACCTTCAAGAGACTTTTCGGGACGCAACTAGACGCAGCTAGACGCAGCTAGACGCGCCCAGACGCACAGGGGACAAATAGGACAAACAGACACATTTCAACACATCCCGACACATTTCTAACCGCAACCTACAAACAATTCAAGCTTTGCTTCAAAAAAGCAACCCAAAACAAACAGAACAAAAAATGCAAAAATGAGTGTTGTTGTTCTATCAGACAAAGACACTCATTAGTCAACAAAAATATCGAAACCAAATATATACAAAAAACAAGAGCTAAATAACCCCGAAAGAAAATGATATTGGTGATTTTATGAGTGAATTCAGTTACTATAAGGGATTATACAAGGTTAAGATTTTAACTAAAAGTGAAGGCTACTGGATGGTTGAAGCGTTGGAGGATTTCGAGGATTGCTCTGAAGGCGAGACAACCACCGTCAAAAAAGGTGAACAACGCATTGTCCCCCCAGACACTTTGTTTAAACAAAAAACGTTGCCGCCCAAGGTTAAGGAACATGAATATGAACTGAACATGGAGAAGAAGCTTAAGCGAATGATTGCTGAGGATGAAGCCGAAAAGAACAGAGAATAGAGAAACTCATTGGTTATTTGCCTTTGATTCTTTTGGACAAAGAACATAAGAACACCCTAAGGATGTAAAACTCTAAAACAGCCTTTGACTAATTTTTGACAAGCCAATTAGTCGAATAATCTTAAATTCTGAGTAATCAAACAGCTTAAATGACACAATTACATTTTCAATCACGTCGAGGAACAAGGGTTGGCTAACCAAAAAATAAACGAAGGCGACTACGTGCTTATTTACTTAGACGCACGAAGAACCTACATGATAAAAATGCAAGCAGGGCAAACCTTCCACACGCACAAAGGCTATTTGAAGCTTGATGAGTTAATCGGCAGAGAATATGGCGAACCAGTCAAAAGCAGCCTCGGAATCTACTTCACCACACTCAAACCCGCATTAACAGACTACATCATGAAGTCTTCACGCAACACACAAATCACCTACCCTAAAGATGCAGCGTTAATAGTCATGTTCAGCGGAATAGGACCAGGAAGCCGCGTGGTAGAATCAGGAACAGGAACAGGCGCATTAACAACGGCCCTTGCACACTACGTTGGACCCACAGGCAAAGTTTACACCTATGAGTTGCGAGGCGAATTCCAAAAAAACGCTGCCAAAAACTTGCAACGCTCAAAACTCATCGATAACGTTGAAATGAAAAGCGGAGACGTTACCATAGGCATAGAAGAGAGAGATGTCGATGCAGTAATTTTAGATTTGGCAACCCCATGGCTTGTGGTACTGCACGCTTATGAAGCCCTAAAGCCTTCAGGCATAATCGTATCCTTCAGCCCAACCATCGACCAAGTTGTAAAAACAACCGAAGCTCTCCGAGAAAACAGCTTCGTATTCATAGAAACCGTTGAGTGCATGATGCGGGCAATGCAGGTTGAACGAGGAAAAACCAGACCCCAAACACTAATGACCGGACACACAGGGTACATAACGCATGCAAGAAAAATTCTCAAACTCCCACCGCAACCAATGCCAGAGCTAGCTCCAGAGCCCACTCCCAAACTAGAAACAGTGGAGCTTCTGGAAACAGAGGAAAAACAACAGGCAGCAGATCAAAGCTGCTAAACTCAGCCTGATTTTTGCTTAGCCTTAATGGTTGCCGGATGCGACATGCTCAGCGTCCAGAAAGCTTGTTTTAATTGTTCGCCGCGTGTCCAACCATAGTAGAAGCCCGCTATTCTACCAAAATATGGAATAATTATTTGATCTAAAGCCTTGTACATGATGGGGTTTGGGAAACGGTTTTCTAGGAAGGTTGGCTTCCAAATTTTAATGTTGTATTCCCAGCATTTTATGAAAAAGTCCCAGCGTACTTTTGAGAGCGAATCCATTTCGGCACCTTTCTTATTCATAAGCACACAATTCTCGAGTGGAACAAAGAACAGGGGCACATAGAAAGCGTGATAATCTTTTAGTTTGTCCATTAACTCAAGCGTTTGCAGCACATCTTCCTCTTTCTCGTCTGGTAAACCAACAATCAATGTTGCCAACGGATACCAATCGTTATCATTAAATATGCCGAAAGCGGTCTCGACAACTTCTTGCCATTGTTCAGGCTTGAAAGGCAACATTTTGCCAGCCATGTACTTATTCATTAGTCTTGTGCTGCCTGTTTCAATTCCTGTCTCCGCCGTAATTATCGCTTTTTTGCCAAAAGAATACCAGCTCCGGTCAATCAGTATTTCTGCAAGCTCCTTCACCATTTGCGGATTATGAACTGCTGGCGCCAAGGACATGTGAGAAGCTTGAATACTCTTAACGCCTGGATACTGAGCAACACTCTTTACTAGGTTTACTACGGCTTCCTTGTTTGGAACAAATTTTTGGTCTTTAGAACCGTATAAGAAGAGGTCTTCAGTGACAAGTGTTATGTGGTTGCTTCCTTCTGTTGTAGATAACGCAACTTCCTTCATGATTTTTTCAAGCGGCACATCTACTTTGTGCTGCATTGTAGGTGTGCAAAACTGGCAGTTTCTTCCACAGCCCTTTGAAATTTCCACTGCGCCATGAATTCCCACATGTTTAGTCAAAGGCATTATGGCATTGTAATCCCAGTTGCTGATGGATTCATCAGCTTTAACAATGCGTGGTAGAGCTTCGCCGTTCACAGCTTTCTTGAAAACTTGAACTATGGGTTCTGGCCTTCCGCCTATTAGCACGCAATCGACGCCGTAGCTGTCAGATACCTTTTGGCGTTCAAGCTGCCAAGACCCAAAACCCCCTACAATAATTTTTGGCTTAAACTTTTTGATGCTTGGGTTAGTAACGAGTCTTTGAAATTCCATAGCGTTCATGGGTTCTCCTCCGCCGATTATTGAGGAGTAAGTTTTGCTTACGTAGCCCATGCCTGTTGGATCCATTGAAGATATTCCTACAACCTTGGTTTCTGGGCCTATGAAGTCTTCGAGGTCATCTGGATGAACTACAACTACTTCTTTTTCTGTAAAGCCATTTTCTAAAAGCATAGCTTCCACTTTTCTTAAGCCATAAGGTGCAAATCTTGCTCGACCGTCTGGCTTGCGTTCCACGGGGGGATAAAGGGCTTTTCTAACTAATCCAGTTGGAAATAGACCTTTTCCGAAGCCGGCAACGAAAGCAATAAAATGGTTGTTGAAAAAATCACTCATTTCTGTAGCTGACGCCGTAAGAACTATTTTGACGCCTGAACTTGAAGCCAAATGTCTTTCTTCCTCACGAATAGATTAAGAGAATGTTCCATAGCCCTTTTAAGAATTACTGTCGATAGCATGTAATTATCTGAGTTTAGAGCAATTTTTGCCGTCTGAGAACCTCTGATTACACAGATGTTAACATCTAAGTAACTCAATTTCAACTATTCTTGCAATAGCTAAGCTCAAACGTTCAAGAGTGTGGCAATATAACAAGAAAGCCCCCGCGGGAATTATCAATACAAAAGAAAGATTTGGATTTGGTGTGGAGTCAGTAAACATATGGGAAAAAAATATAATGTATGGTGTCAATAATCTCTTGCGAAAGTTTAAAGGAAATCGAAAATGAACCCAAAAAACAAGGGTCGAACAACGCACGCGATTTCCAGGATGGAAGTTACGCTCCTCATCTTCATACTAATAGTTGCGGGAGTTATTGGTGGCGTTTTGATACTTAACTACAGCAAGAACACCGCTTCGAATCCCCCACCAGCACCAGTAACCACTGATTATTCAGCATTTCAACCTAATCCAAACTTGGGAAACGGCACCTGGCAATTCGAAGAAAACAACTTACACGTATACAATTATACTCTAAACGGCACATTAGCAACATTCAACATGACTGTAGGTGCTTCGATCGTAGTCCCTCCAACGTTGTATAATGGGCTCCTTCTAGTGGATCTGTCAATTTCAAATAATTCTAATTCGACTCAGGATTCTGGAGGGATTGCCGCAATCAACATGCAGAATGGTCAAATGGTATGGAAGACTATTGTCCCTAACAGGGTGATGACGCAGCCGCTCACTTATGAAGGCCTAGTCATAATTGGTCTAGGCAATACCGAATTCCAAGCCTGGTCGCCCTTTTCTACACCTGTTAGGGGAACTGGGACAAACTACGTTGCTGCATTGAATTTTACAACAGGCAAAGTGGTATGGATTTTTTCAACGAAAGGTGAGGATATTCCTACTCCCCTGATTTACAAAGGTTTGGTGGTCGGGGCTAACGGAAACGGAGTGGTGTACGCCTTAAACGCAACATCTGGTAAAGAAGTGTGGATCGCCTCCCTTCCTCAAGGATCAGCTGTTAGCATGTCTTCTCCAGCTCTCTCTGGAGACGCCATATATTTTGGGGCAAGAAGCCCATATATTTTTTCTTCTGTTAATCTAACGGAAGAACAAATAGCCTGGAGTACATGGATTCCTGCATACGGCGGCCTTGACGATTGCTCACCTGCAATCTGGAACAATATCGTAATCTCAGGGTATACGGTGAAGACACCTGATGGGTTGTTGGAGCCGTTTCTATTTGCGATGAACGCCGCAAATATCGCGGAAATCTTGTGGCAATTTAACGAAACTGCGGGAGCTGAACCTTCTGGAATTCAAGTCCCGCCGGTTACTGTTTGGAACGGCATAGTTTATTCCGACCCTACGGAAGGTGGGATTCTTTACGCTGTTAATGCTTCAAGCGGTGCACAGCTTTGGTCTTTCCAAACTGGCGGAGACACCTCCAATGCCAACATTTTTAATGGCAATCTTTGGATGGTGAACAGTAATGGAACTTTATTCGTGCTGAATCCTGAGACAGGAGCGCTCTTGAAAACAGCTAACGTTAGTGCAGGATTAGGACCTGGCAACTTGATCTTTGCAGGGCAGAACGTAATCATCTGTGAACTAAATGGTCAAGTAATAAGTATGCCTGTGTCTAACATTTACTCGAGTGGCTGAAAAAACTAGACGGCAGATTGAATAGAAAAAGTTGAAGTTCAAGCATACTTCATTTTTAATTCCAAGTTTACTCGGCGTGAAATAAGAAAGAGTCAGGTTTTGCAGCAGGATATTTACTCATGCAGATTTGAAAAGTTGTTTGTGCTACGAGGCTACAACCACTTTTACATTTATAGTTAAAATTTAGCTGTTTACTGTTTCCAGAATGCGTGCTTTGTTGGTTCTTTAGTGAACAATCGTGCAACAGTTGTTCTAATTATCATTTGAAAAGGTTATGTTGAAGTTTAGCATATTACTGTTTCGGCGATTAATATTGACAGTTAGTATATGCGATAGCAGTACGCTAAGCGGAAACAAAGCTGCAGAGGCGTTAGACAAATATATCCGAAGACTTGAGAACCGAAAAGTTAAAGGTTTAACAGAAAAGCAAGCCTACGCCTTGATCAAAACAGCCAAAGTATTACAAGATGCTATCCTCCACTCCTAAAACACTAATAAAAGTCGTGAACGCAACCACAAATTCCAATTAATGTGTTTAAGCTTTTTACCCAACGAAGCAAAATATTATGAAAGTTTTAGGCTTTATCGATCATTCTTTCGGCGAAAAAACTAAAAATATGCAATTCTTTATAATTTTCAAAAATGGTTTTTCTCTCAAGGATCTGATGATTTTACTTTTCTCTTGATGATTGAAAGCAGCATTCTTCATTTTTGAGCATTTGATATCGAAAAATAATTGCCCTGCTTAAGAGTAATTTTGGCACAAAAATTTTGTAATATGCGTCTTCATCACAAGTTTTATACCATTATTCAACATCAATAGAATTGATGGAATTATGACGGATGAACTTGTAAACTTGTTGGATGAAACAATTGCAATGGAACTGGGCGCTAGCATAAGTTACATGTGGCAGTACGTGATTTTAGAACGGATATTGAATCCTATCTTAAAGGATACTTTCAGGGATACCTCAATTGAGAAATTAAGACGAGGGATGGCGCTTGGTGAACGCCTATTCTTTCTTGAAGGGGTCCCTACTACCCAACCGGCACCTGTTAACATTGGAAGTTCGCTAAAGGAGATGATTGAGCTTGACCTCAAGGCAGAGAATGATGTCATATCAACATTTAAGGAAATCATCGGATTAGCGACGAAAGAAAAGGATACGGACACACGCTCTCTTTGCGAGGAGATTCTTGACGAAGAGCAACAACTGAAACGCTTACTTGTGTGCGAGATGGGTCGCTTACATAAAAAACTAATCAAGTAACCTCGAGATGAAGGGAAATAGAATCGGCAATATATCGCCATATACCTAAGGGCATTAGCGTCGTTAAGATTGAATAGACTGGAAAAAGCCAGATCCCTCACCTAATGCTAGCAAAACAAAGAGAAGTGAATAATGCAAAAGAATCGATTTAGCACTGGGCCGATATGTGTGCTGCACGACTATCCTTAATTTTTTAAGTGCCAAGGTCCTGCAGAATTTCATTTATTGTTCCATAGTCTTTCTTCTGAGGATTGATGACGGTAACGAGTACATGTAGAAGGTTCCGATTGGATCTTTGATTTGTCTTATTAGATTCTCAACGTCTTCCTCAGAGTGATGCTCCTGTTCTCCTTCTAACCCGAGTATTGAAGCTAACGCGCTAAGCATGGCTGCTCCCTGTTCTATCGAGTTCGGACAAGGTCCGCCGCAGCCTGTGCAGGGCATATCAACGGTTAAGCACTTCGCTTCGCAGCCGCCGCGAGTTGCTGGCCCCATGCATATTATTCCCTGTTCAAGCAAGCACTTTTCCGGTTCAGGAACTTTCTCATAAACGCGGTATATCTTCGAGATTCTTTTGTCTTCTTTTTTTCTTGGGCATTCATCACATACGGACTTCAAGGGCGCAAGCACCGAACCCTTGGGAGGCAGTGCATTTTTCGCTATGGCTTCAACGGCGTTTGCTATTAGTTTAACTGGAGGCGGACAGCCGGGAAGGTAGTAGTCCACCTCAACAGTCTGATCTAAAGTCTTCACAGTGTCATAGAATTCTGGAAGCTTCAAGACGCCTTCTTTCACTTCAGTCTTGGTTTTGGGAAGAACTCTTTCTGGATTGAAAGTGGATTTGGCTTCCAAGTAAACTTGATTGAAAATTTCTTTGCGATCATGGAGGTTTGCCAGTCCTGGTATGCATCCCTCTTGAGCGCAGGAGCCGAATGCTACAAGCACCTTGGACTTTCGTCTCATGAGTTTAGCCATGTGTTCTTGTTCTTCGCTTCTGACTGAACCGTTAAAGAAGCATATGTCAATGTGTTTATCAGGCATAGCTTCAACGTCTTTGTACTTGACGTCCATGGCTACAGGCCAGAACACTATGTCCGCTATTTGCACCACATCTAATATTTTCTCGTTTAAGTCCAACACTGCTATTTCGCATCCACCGCAACTTGCAGCCCAGTAGAAGCCAAGTTTCAATTTCTCTTTAGCCATCTGTTTTTCCGCCTTCACACACTTGCCCTAATAGTTTTGAACAGTCAACTCGCAATTCATTGAAAGCCAATTCATTAGGTGACATTCCCATCGCTAGGCCCAACAATTGAGGATAATGCAGAATTGGAATACCGTAGACTTCACTGAACATCTTTTCAATACGCTGCTGATTCGTGTCGTACATGATGTGACAGAATGGGCAGATCGTTATCATGGCTTGTGCATCTACTGCTTTGATGTGGGTCAACTTGTCCCTTGCCAACTGCAGGGCAACCTTGTCGCTTACTCCAACACTTGGGGCACCACAGCATTCAGTTTCATCCATGTAATCCAGGCATGTGGCACCAG
>JBEKPG010000027.1:0-36304 GCA_049520955.1 Bathyarchaeia archaeon
ATCCCGACACATCCCGACACATCCCGACACATCCCGACACATCCCGACACATCCCGACACATCCCGACACATCCCGACACATCCCGACACATCCCGACACATCCCGACACATCCCGACACATTTCTAGCCGCAACCTGCAAACAATTCAAACCCCAAACCAAAAAAGCAACCCAAAACAAACTGAACAAAAAATGCAAAATGAGTGTTGTTGTTCTTCTAAAGACATTCGTGTAAATTCCCCTTTTTCTTGATCATCTCGGCGGCTTCTAAGAAAACAAGATCGAAAAAACAGAAAACAGGTCAAGTTAAACTAGTATCATATGTTCTATCAGCTTTAAATGCGCTTTTCACTGATATTGAGCAGGGAAAACTCTTGACGACTGAAAAACTCTTCGTCATCCTCAAAGACGGAGAATGGCACGATTTAACCGACCTATCAGACCAAATCCAGGTGCACGCAGACAAGCTAACCGAATTCTTACAGTTCCTATCCAAACACGACATAATCGCATACGAACATAGAACTCACAGAATCAAAATCAAACCCGAATGGCAAAACCTTCGCCTAGACGAAACTGAACCCACAGTAACACACCATAATCCCGCCTGAAAAAACCCTCAAAGTTCAATCTACTCAGATTAGCCACATCAATAAAATCGAACTAAAAGTCGCTATCTAAATCAATAGCAAAATCTAGGACCCTTCAAAACGCTTAGAGTTCATCGGAAAGGGCAAGTTCATTTGCTTTCTTGAGTACCGCCAACAGAGTTTTCCCTCGCTGAGAAATGAGGTAGCACACCTTTCCGTCATGGTCAGCAGTCTCCTCGATGAAACCTTTCGTCAGGAAATCACAAAAGTACTTGTTGAAACGCGCATGATTCAAATTGGCCCTGTACATTATTCTCATTTTTTTCTGAGGAGTCAACGTCGCCTCTAAGATATCTATCGTAATAGTTCCCCAACCACGTTTCCGCAAGCAACCCTCTTCCTATCGCTGTAAGCAGTAAATTAATGTACGGGCTTTAAGCCTATAAAAGCCATATTTCCAAAATCGTAACATGCCAAAAACCAAAAAATTTCGCTCAACAAAACAGTATGTAATGAAACCTTTGCGAGTTAAAAAAACAAAGCAGCGATTGACATACGAGCTTTCATTTCACTAAAATGTTGTAGCACCGCAACACGCTGCTCCGCATGGCTCGCTTCGCTTAAAGAACAAACTTGTTTATGGCGTCTACCTGCGAAACCTGATGGAATTACCCCTTTTCAGGTCGTAACCTTATGATTTTGAACCGGGATTGTGGTGCGGTCGCCGAGTTGCATACCTGAAACGGGTTCAAAACCCTTCGTTTAGTTAGAGCTTAGCGCGGTTCTTCTCTTCATTTGTCAAGCCGCGCGCTGGATCGTGTTGTAGATTTCGTGCACTGGTCACAGTATCTGTATACATCTATGCGCTGCCCCACAGGTTCGAATCCTAAGCCTTCCACTATTTTGTCCCAGAGTCTTTCCATGTCTTCCGTTTCGTAGTCTTCAACCATTCCACAGTTCTTACATATGATATTAATGTGGGGAGAAGTTTTGGGATCATATCTTGAAATTCTATCATTCAAATTTAACTCTTGGAGTAGCCCGATATTTGGTAGACCGTAGCTAAACTTACGGTTGGATACTTCCTCTTCATTTCTATATACACCATATCAGTGGTTGGGTGATCTTTGTTTGGGAGGAGATACTCACATATTGCTAGACGCTGAGGAGTGACTTTGAAACCTTTCTCATGAAATTTAGCGATAATTCGTTCGATATCCATAACCATTTGACTTCCTGCAGGATTGAATAACGTCTTATCTAATTAATAAGAATACTTAAATAATAATGGCTACAAACATATGCGTGTAGTCTTAGTTAAGGTGATTTTTAAGATGACCGAAAAAAAGAGACCAATGATTACTTCAGGTGCGCGGGGCACGTCGAACCAAGACTGGTGGCCGAACCAGTTGAACCTGAATATTTTGCACCAGCATTCCCCCTTGTCCAATCCGATGGGCAAGGAGTTCAACTACGCTGATGAATTCAAGAAACTCAACCTGGAAGCCGTGAAGAAGGACCTCTATGCGGTGATGACCGACTCGAAGGATTGGTGGCCGGCCGATTACGGTCACTACGGGGGGCTCTTCATCCGGATGGCGTGGCATAGCGCAGGCACCTACCGCAAGGGTGACGGTCGCGGGGGCGTATCCGGGGGCGCGCAGCGTTTCCCGCCTCTAAACAGCTGGCCGGACAACGTCAACCTCGACAAGGCGCGCCGTTTGCTTTGGCCGATCAAGCAGAAATACGGCAAGAAAATCTCCTGGGCCGACCTGATGATCCTCGCCGGCAACTGCGCCTTGGAGTCAATGGGATTTAAGACCTTCGGTTTCGGCGGTGGACGCGAGGACATCTGGGAGCCGCAAGAGGACGTCTACTGGGGTTCCGAAACCACCTGGCTAGGTGACAAACGCTATTCAGGGGAGAGGGACCTCGAAAATCCGCTTGCTGCTGTGCAGATGGGGCTAATCTACGTCAATCCGGAAGGCCCGAACGGCAACCCGGATCCGCTTGCTGCGGCCAAGGATATCCGCGAGGTCTTCGCGCGCATGTCGATGAACGACGAGGAGACGGTGGCCCTCATCGCAGGCGGCCACGCCTTCGGTAAAACCCACGGCGCTGGCGCTGCGTCACTAGTGGGTCCCGAGCCTGAAGCCGCCCCCATCGAGGAACAGGGCCTCGGCTGGAAGAGCAAATTTGGCACGGGCAAAGGCGATGACACGATTACCAGCGGCCTGGAAGTTATCTGGACCAAGACGCCAACTAAGTGGAGCAACAACTTCTTACGGAACCTGTTCGGCTACGAATGGGAACTGACCAAGAGTCCGGCCGGTGCGTACCAGTGGAAGCCGAAGGGTGGCGCAGGCGCCGATACCGTGCCGGATGCGCACGACCCGTTGAAGCGTCACGCGCCATCCATGCTGACCACTGATCTCGCCCTGCGGTTCGACCCGGTTTACGAGAAGATTGCAAGGCGCTTCTACCAGAATCCGGATCAGCTAGCAGATGCCTTCGCCCGAGCGTGGTTCAAGCTTACCCACCGCGATATGGGTCCCCGCTCGCGCTATCTCGGCCCGGAGGTCCCAGCGGAAGAACTGATCTGGCAAGACCCAATACCAGCAGTCAATTATAAGCTGATTAATGAGCAGGACATCGCAGACCTCAAGGGCAAAATCTTTGCCTCTGGTCTGTCGATCTCGGAACTGGTTTCAACCGCCTGGGCATCTGCGTCCACGTTCCGTGGCTCCGACAGACGCGGTGGTGCGAACGGGGCTCGTATCCGTCTTGCCCCGCAAATGGATTGGGAAGTTAACCAGCCGACTCAACTGGAAAAGGTGCTGCAGACCCTTGAGGGAATCCGAAAGGAGTTCAACGGTGCTCAGTCAGGTGGGAAGATGGTTTCGCTCGCTGACTTGATTGTTTTGGGTGGATGCGCAGGTGTCGAGCAGGCTGCGAAGAATGCCGGTTACGATATAACCGTTCCCTTCACACCGGGACGCACGGATGCATCGCAGGAGCAAACTGATGTGGAGTCATTCGGCGTGCTAGAACCGGTTGCAGATGGGTTCCGTAATTATCTCAAAACCAGATACGCCGTATCGGCAGAGGAACTGCTGGTTGACCGTGCGCAACTGTTGACGCTGACTGCTCCTGAGATGACGGTTCTCGTTGGCGGTATGCGCGTCTTGAATGCCAACTTTGGACAGTCCCAGCTTGGTGTCTTCACCAAGCGGCCAGAGACTCTCACCAATGACTTCTTCGTGAATCTGCTCGACATGAGCACAACTTGGAAGGCAACCTCGGAAGACGAAGACATGTTCGAGGGTCGTGATCGCGCAACGGGCAAGCTCAAGTGGACCAGTACCCGTGTTGACCTCATTTTCGGTTCGAACTCCCAACTCCGGGCTTTGGCGGAAGTCTACGGATGTGAGGACTCCCAGGAGAAATTCCTGCACGACTTCGTAGCGGCTTGGAACAAGGTAATGAACCTTGACCGCTTCGACCTCGCCTGGTCGTAGCAAGAGCTATTGATAACAATACAGCAAAAGTTGCTCACTGGGAACAAGAAGTTTGCCAACTAATAGAAGCAGGCTACGAATACGTTTGCGAAATGGGTTATCTCAAGCTTTTCAGAAAACGCAAATATCCTTCAGTCTCCAAAGACTGGGGATTCGTCTTGAACTGGGGATTTATCCTGAAGAATTGGGGCTGGGCTTTTGACTTGAAGTACTATTCCCTACCCTGTTTTGGGGTTCAAAGAAGTGGCTTGCTTACTGACTACATTGAATCCGTGAATAGAAATTAGCATGACCCATTAACCGTTAAGCTAATAAGCATGATTTGGACTTATTTTATAGTAATCACATCGAATATTGCCTTAATTTGGTAAAGTGGCGCAGGAAGTGGGGGATTCTAGCACCAATTTACCAGCAAAATACCCATTTGATGAATTCTAATGAGTTTCTTGAGGCAGCGGGCCCGCTGGGATTTGACCCCAAAAGGGGGCGGAACCATAATATTAAAATCACCAACTTTTGAGAAAAACACTTGAAAAACAATTTACAAAAAGCATTTCTAAATGGAAAGTGAGCCGAGTCGTGCTTGAACCGCGCGCTTCAAGGAGCAAAGTCATTAACTAAAGTGGAGAAAAACGCTCAAGCGAGCCATCCTCTTGATACTCAAAAAAACTCTCCTTGTCCAACTTGTACCTTAGCTTGCGTTTGTAACAAAAATTCAAATCAAAGTCCAAGTGACATTTGTTCCAGAGCTCATTGCCATAAGCGTTTATTATTCGAAAAATCTCTTCATCTGGAGGCTCAGAGGTTGGCATGCTGATATCTAAATCGACATCATGACTTGTAAAACCTCTCTCTTTAAGTCCGCCTGTCACTTTGAGAGTATATCCATACAGTCTTAATTCATGTTTCAGGTCCTCCATCAAATCCTCAATGTCTTTGAGAAATATCCTTTTTGGCCATTGACTCTTCTTGACCTCTATTTACTGTTTACAATCTTTTGCTTTGCTAAGCGTTTTAAAGTATCGATGGCCATCTTGTCGGCGGTTTCATCGCTAGTCGTGACAAAATGAGACAATTCATGAAAGAACACCCACAACACTTGCCCTGGCTTCAAAGTTCTCCCGCAGAAACATAGTCTCTTCTTCAATCAAATTGTCGGTGTTTAAGCACATGTGAACAGGCGGGTCGAGCATCGGCAAATATCCTCCAAAAGTTCCACAGCTGGCCTCAGAAAAAGGATTTTTCATCCAAACTATTATCCTAACTATTTTAGGTAGCTTGAAAGCTTGCAGTTCGGGTTGAATCTTCTTCTTATGATTTCGAATTAGTGTCACTAACTCTTCTCCAATTCCGATTGATCTCAAGTCCATGATTCTAAAACTGAAAATGACCTCCTTGAATCGCACCATTCTTATGATAGGCAAATTTGCTTCCAGTTCTTTTATTCTGATTTTGGTTGTACTACTTACTTTCTCCGTACGTATTCGATTTTCTTTCATAAAATCACTCCCAGTCTCTTATGTCACAGCACTTAGCCATTAGGTTCCTTCAATGTCTATCGCCAGTGCTAAACTCAATGAACAACATCGTTTTATTTAGGGCTGATTTCAATTTTCGAAATATACACCAGATGGCCCAGACTTGATTGGTTCCGAGCGCGCATGTCTGTTCCTAAAATGGTCATAAATGGTTTTTATTCCCATTTTGATAATCGGGTTTGCTCTCAATTTCCATTCAGAAATAGAACTCTCATTGTCGACCCTGGCATAAGAAGCGCAATTAAAACCATTTTTAACCATTATAGAGACAAGGCAGCGCGCTATGTCTTAATTGCACATGAAATCTTAAATCACTTTCGGTAAGCAGATTATTGCCACCAAATTTTATAATTTTTAATTTTAGGGTTTGAATTCGTTATGGGCCGCCCTAAACAACTCACAGTTAAGAACCACGCTCTCAAGAATTTGCATTGGCAATTGCTCGGCAAACCATAATAATGTTACGATGGAAGCGATTGCGTGTTTGTTTGAAGGTTAATTGCTAAATCTTTTAATGATTTCGTAAAGGGTTGTGGCTCCAAAGACTAGGTTTTCAGTGGTTATCCGTTCATCTACCCCGTGCATTCGTCTTTCTATTTGATCATTTGGTTCGTCTGGAATCATGGGCTGGAAACCATAGCACACGCTTCCTGAGTCTCTGAAAAACCGCGAGTCCGTTGCTCCAGTACTCAAAGTTGGTAAAATACCGAATCCCGGCTTGAACTCATTAACAACGTCCACTATGATATTGTATAGAGGCGTCTCAAGTTGTGACTCCGTGCCATCATGCCTCTGTATAGTTTCAAAGGTTAACTTCTCGAGGTCGCAGTCGTTAAGTAAACTTTTTATTACTTTAAAGGTTTCAGCTATTGTCTCTCCAGGAAGAACCCTGCAATCAAAAACTGCTTCGCAATCTGACGGAATGATGTCTTCCTTGACACCACCTTTGATGATAGTTGGGGTAATCGTTGTCCTCGTTCGAGGCCATATATTCTCAGCTAAAGCTTTATCTTTCTTCGCTAATTCTTTGAGTATTTCGTCGCTTTCTTTTGGATTTCTTATCAGGTCTTCAATTGTATCTTTTAAGTCGGGGTTATACTGGCTCATTGCGTTGAGAAAGCGCTTCAAGGTGGGAATAAATCTAATTTCAGGGTGATAATCGTCTATTTGTTTAATAACTTTGTTCATGACCATTATTGCATTGTCTCCAACACTTGGACTAATTTTTATTTTAAACCAAAAAACGCCTTTTTCTGCTGTTTGGATAGTAAACACGTCTCCTTTTTTCTGATGAATCGATAGTCCTCCGCCTTCAGTAATTACGTATGGACACCAAACTTTGTCTTTATGCTGTTCTAAAAGATACTTTGCGCCAGAAACGCTACCCTGCTCTTCGTCAGCAGTTGCGGCCAAAACTACATCTCCTTTTAATTTCACCTTGTTTTTCTTTAAAAGTTTCATTACAACAAGTTGAACAGCCACCATACTTTTCATGTCGATAGCGCCCCTTCCGTAAACGTAGCCCTCTTTGACTGTGCCGGCAAACGGGTCCATGCTCCATTCTTTGGCGTTAGCCGCAACCACGTCAAGGTGCGATAGCAAAAGGAGGTTGGGTTTTTCGCCTGTGCCCTTCAGCCTTGTGACCAGATTGCCCCTTTCAGGAGCTGACTCAAATATTTCATTTTTGAATCCGTCCTCAGATAGATAATTTGCGATGAATTTTGCTGCTTGAGTTTCGTTGCCCGGCGGGTTGGTTGTGTTTATCCTGATTAAATTCGCCAGTAATTCAATAAGTTCATGTTCTACTTCGTCTAAAGTGCGGATTGGCATCTGTTTTGTGCTCCTGTGAGGTTGTATAAACTATTTTTTTCTCTTAAACATATCTGTCACTCCAGTAATCCACCGAAATACAAATCTAAGTCGAAAATAACCTTCTCCAATGGGAAAGATGGTCGGGTGCGCGCTCATAAAAGATAAGTCATGCGCAAAGCGAGTGCTACGCGACAAACTCATCAGACGTTGCGCACAGCAGTTGTTGGAAAAGTTTTTTTGGACGTGGAACAATAAGAATTAAGAGCTAACTGAGCAAAGGAGCCGCAGGGAAAATAAAATATGACAGGAGGATTATATTGGTAAATCCTCCAAACATTGACGAACTGGAGATAGACGCAGAAACGATTCCGCTTGGTTATCTTTATATTCATTCATTTCTCAGACAGAAGGGATTCAAAGTTCAGCTTCATAACCTCTTTCACCACAAAACTTGGATGGCGGTCCGTCAGGCTTTAAATTCCATTACGCGCGCCAGCTTGTTGCTAAATCGATTTCTTCATGTAGAAACCTACCCTATTCAATGGCTCGGCAAGAATGGTAAAAGTAATTGACAGCTTTCAAATTGAGCTAAAACTGATTCGTTCTATTGTCTCATTAGCGCCAGACATCAGAAAAACAATTTAACCTATACAGACATATCCAAAATTACTGCTACGGATGCGATGCACATGGCAATGAACAAGGAAGAATTAGAGGATTTCAACCAGATGATCCGCATGTTCGTTTTATTCTACAAGACCATTTGGAGTGAAGTGGAAAAACAGTTCTCAGAACTACCCACTGAAGAGAAACATAAAATCTATAGCGTCATAGCTCCTTCAATCGTCGGAATGCTCAACATGGCTGCGGACGATAGCAACGCAGATGAAACCCGCTCCAAACCAAGAAATAGGCGAAGAAAAAAACGGTGAAGAGACTTAACGGCGCTTAGTTCCTCTACGTTAGCAGCGCCGATGGGTTCTTAAACTAGCTTTTTAATGATTAACCCTTACTCATTTTGCGAGTAAAGACATCGATCGAGCTTTGTTAATGACTCCCAACCTCATAGCAGCCACTGCATTCAGAAGCATCCCAATCAAACAGAGCAAACAATGAACCGTAACCCTCAGCAAACTCCTGACCTTATGATTCTTCAAGCACAGCTGCTCTTTAAGCCTGGAATTAACCCTCTCAACAGAAGACCGTAGCCGATAAGCCCTTTGCTCACGCTTGGACCCATGGGTGCGAAAGAACCTGTCAACCCTCAACAGCCCCTCTTTCACACGCATCTGGTTAGTGGGGTAAGGAATAACCACGCGAACCCCAGCATCGGCAGCTTGTTCTCGTTGACTCCTGCAAGAATACTGCGAATCCGCAACCAGGAGCTTCATCTTCTTCCTCGTTGCCTTCAAAGCCTTCTTGAAAAGCTTCGGTGCATGCTTCTTCTCGTTGTCGTTGGCCGGCGCCACCGTGATTGCCAAAGGCAGTTCAGACTTAGCATCCACCGCCAGGTGCAGTTTGTAACCAAGCTCGTAGGTTTTGCCGTTCCTTCCCACTCTTGCCTCTGGATCCGAGCCGCCTCTGCTGTTATCGTGAAGGTCTCGCTTGCTGTATGCCTTGATGAAGGTGGCGTCAAAAACCACTTTCTTCCCCTTGACAACTTTGTTATCAATCAACTCGTCGAGCAGTGTATTCATGATTTTCTCAAGCCTTTTGACTCCAACGCGCGCTTAAGCAGATTTTCTATCTCTATCCCGAATAAACGTACAAGTTTAAGAGCTTCGTCGCAAGGAACTAAGGTCTTTGATCCGGTGGCCTGTTTTCCGTTGGCTTTTGTTGTCGATTGCCGTTAACGTATCTGCTGCTTAAGAAAACTGCTCAAAGTTCCATTTCCACAACACATGGAGTGCGGAAGGATCATCTACCTTTCCAAGCTCTTGTTCTAACAATACCGTAGAAAGCGCATTATGATGACCAACAACCTCAAGGACTTTCTCCAAAGATTCTCCAGTTTCAACTGTTTCGCCCGTTATTTTTCCACTTTTGTTGTAACGCCAGAATATTTCCAAAGGAGGGCCGATTGCGGAGAGCATGGCATCTGCACCTTTAATTCCCTGAGCAACAAAAAAATCAAGTCTTTCTTTGATAACGTTGATCAAGTTCATACTGAACGTTTTTCCAAGATCCCACATCCACATCGAAATTTCTTTTGCGACACACCACCATATGCTATAGGCTAGTGCTGCACTTCCGTGAGCTCGAAGTCTTTGTCTTTGTTCAATATGTAATGGCCAAGACGAAGTGTTCTAAATTCAGTCTTGAGCAATGCACCGATTAGCTTTTCCAATGCAGTAGTGGTCTTCTGGACGAACACCATAACCGCCTTGAGGCATATGCCATTTGGTTTTATGTGATAGGCATAACCAACAAAAAACGATAAGCCGAACCGAATGAATCTTATTCTTGTCTGCTCATTTCCATTGAGATGCATCAATGGATAGAAACGTTGAGATTTTAGACACAACGCTCAGAGATGGAAGGCAGAACATAAGAGCGACTATATCTGAACCGGACATGATGGAACTCGTGAAGATGTTGGATGATCTTGGCGTCCAGATAATCGAGCTGGGCTTTCCCTCCAGATCTTCGAAGGACCTGAAGGCGTTCAAGGACGTGCGAAATCTAGGGTTGAAGAATTCGAAGATCTCAGCGTTTGGTATGACGAGAAGGAAGGGGATTAGCGTAGATAAGGACCCTAATCTCGCATGCCTTGTTGAAACTCAGGCGGAAGTCGTCACACTTTTCGGCAAGGCTGACCCCTTGCATGTGACGGCCGAACTCGGTGCGAAACCTGAAGAAAATTTGGACATGATTTACGAGTCGATTAACTACCTCAAGAGGCAGCCTCACATTAAGCAGGTCATTTTCGACGCCGAGCACTTTTTCAAAGGGTTCAGGCGCGATAGTGACTATGCAATGGAATGCCTCAGGATGGCAGAATCTGCAGGGGCGTACGCTTTGGTGCTTTGCGACACAGACGGCGGAACGATGATGACTCCGCTTAGGGAAACTGTTGCATATGTCGTGAAGAAATTCAAGAGATCAGGAGTGCCTGTGGGAATACATGCACATAACGACTGCGGGCTTGCAGTTGCAAACACCATTGCCGCTGTCGAGGTAGGTGTGACCCACGTTCAGGGAACGGTCAACGGAATAGGCGAGAGGACGGGAAACGCGGACCTGATGGAGGTCATTCCGAATCTGGAGATTAAGATGGGCTATGCTACTGTTAAATCTAGGGAGCTGACAAAGCTGAAAAGTATTTCTGATACAACAAATACACTGCTTCATCTACCCCCCCGCAAAGACCGGCCTTATGTCGGAGATGACGCAACTGCAACCAAGGCGGGCACCCATTCCAAGCACCCTAAGATGTACCTCCACTTCAGGCCCGAGGACGTTGGTAATATTATGAAGCTCTACGGATCCGAGATGTCCGGAAGGCACAACTTCATAGCGAAGGCAAAGCAGTTTGGGATAGGCCTGAGTATGGAGGAAGCAAGATTAGTAATGGGGAATGTCAAGAGGAAATCCAGGATAGGCTATCAGTTCGAGAAGGCGGACGCGAACCTCTATATCATAATACTCGAATCCAAAAATGACTGGGTGGACCCCTTCAATGTTACTTCATGCGAGATTGCTTCAGCTTGGGAAGGCAAGGAACGTCCTGTTTCATACGGACTTGTGGCGATGGACATTGGTGCAAAGGCGGAGGGTTTTGTTGAATTCGGGAAAGGTCCGGTCAATTCATTCGACAAGGCATTGAGGAGATGCCTGAGGAAGACTTATCCCGAGATAAGTGACATAGAGCTTACTGACTTTTACGTGGACGTGGTCGACATAAGCAAGGGCACCAAATCCAGGGTCAGGGCGAACGCCAAGATATCGGTAAACGGTAGCCCATGGTCCTCACAGGGACTATCGTACAACATTCTCAAGGCAAGCGGCGAGGCACTCGTGACGGGTTACAAAGCCTGCCTAGAATATCTGAGACGCCCCTAATCTTTTAATCTATTGCGCTTAATAGAATCACCATGCCGCTCTTGTACTCTCATGGATTCCATTTCGCGCGTGCGTGTTCCCAAATTAATAAAGTGCGTCTCGTACCTCTTATTGGGGTGAGCAATGAAGAGATACGAGGCTCTAGAAACCCTATTTTGCAAAGTGGATTTATCTTTTGCCCAAAAAATCCTAAACGAGCCGTTTCACCCGGTTGGCTCCCCGGGAAGACCTCAAAGAAAACCACTTGGAATACTCAAAGCGCATCTTGTGAAACGGTTGAAGCATATTCCAAGCGACAGAATGCTTGTACGCCAAATGTGGAAAGACCCACGGGTCAAGAGAATCTGGTGGCATAAAAGCGGATGACCCACCCTGTTTGCATTGCAGTTTTGTCTAGGTTCAAAAGCAAAGTAGGCCCTTTAAGGCTATCAAGAATAGTAGATCAGGTCGTTGAGGTGCTCGTGCCGAAAGTAACAATCAAAGGAAAAGTCTTAGCATTGGATTCTACCTTCATTAAGGGATACAGTCGACGAAATTTTGACAACCGGCAGGCTACAGCGATCCTGAATCAAGAATTGGAAGAGCCGTCAAAGCCAAAGACCTGGGTTACCGGCTTCATTTAGCAGTCGACGTCAAAAGTGAGCTGCCCATTGCTATGATCGTTGTTTCAGCAAACGAGAATGAAAAGAAACATTCCATCAGCCTGTTTGCGAAAGCATCAGAATACGTAAAGCCAAAAAAGCTCTTAGCGGATTCACAGTACAGCGCGGCAAATCTGCGGGAAACAGCATTGAAAGGTGGAGCATTACCCGTTATTCCGTATCCAAGAAACCAGCAGGTAGGCGTCAGAGGCATTCTTAGGGTTGATAGAAAATTTCGCAGTCATGGACCTCAACAGTTCAGGAGAGCCTACAGGAAACGGGTTGCTGTTGAGCGAGTTTTTAGCAGACTCAAGAACCTGGCAAGTCTCACGCAGCATAATCTGAGAGGATTAGCCAAAATAACGTTTCATTCTCAACTATGTGTCCTAATTATGCTTCTCACGGCCCAAGCAGCTATCAACACGCACAAATCAAGCAAAGCCAGAAGCATAAGATACTTCGCAAACTAATTTCGGAACAACCACGCGCGCTAGCAAAAGTGCAAAATCACTTATCTATAACAAACAGGTTATATAAATATGTGAATCGTATATACTATGGGATGGTGAATGTTCATGACTGAAAAAGATTTAGGCTATAGAAGAGTCCAATGCACAGGAAGAGGCTCATACATAATATCCCTGCCCAAAGAATGGGTCCAAGACATTGGTTTAAAAAGAGGCAGCGAAATAGCGTTCGACCTACAACCCGACTCGTCGCTCACCCTGACTCCGAGGAAAATTCGCGAAAAATTGTGTGAAGAAGTCGGCAAACTGAAAGAATACTACATCAGCGTTGATACTGATGAAAGCCTCCAGTCCACTCTTCGGCTTTTGCAAGCACTCTACGCAATCAGCGCTGACATTATATGTGTTCATTTGCGTGGAAAAGGTGACATTTCCAAATGCAAAACCGAAATCAAGAACTTTGCCAAAGAAACCTTCTTAGGTTCTGAAATCATCGATGAAACAGACGACGAGTTGACGCTGCAGATTCTAGTTAAGCACTCAGAGTTCCCCATCGAGAAAGCCGTCCGCCGCATGGTGATCGTGGCACTGGCCGCACACCGTGATGTCATTTTGGCATTGAAGGGCGGAAACAAGGAGCTTTACCAGAGCATTGTTATCTCACAACATGACTCGAACAGACTGGGCCTTTACATAGTTCGCCAGTTGAAGTTTGGTTTAGAACATAACATGTACCGAGAACTCGGTTTTAAGAGTCCTAAAGAATTCCTGTTATACCGTGTTGTCGTAAATGATATCAAGGACATCGGCGAGAACGCAATAAACATCATGAATAGTCTCGTCGATGTCCAAAAGCTTGTGGATGACCAAGTACTCTTCATTAAAGAGCCGATAGATGATGAAATTTACTCCCAATTGCTCAACTTAAACAACGTTGCCAACCAGCTGTTTGAGGATGCCATGAAAGCCATATTCAAACGTGATTACAACGATGCTGATGCGCTCATCCCTAAGCGTCAGAACTACATGGAACTTGAAAACGAACTCATCAGATTTATGAGCCGCAAAAAAATGGACCCCAACTCCAGCGCGATTCTAAGGCTTGTCCTAGACAGCTGCAAACGAGTACTAGACTATGGACAGGACATGGCTGAGTTAACGCTGAATCGAACGGTAGAAGAATTCTGTGTATCATTCGCAAAGTCTCCTAATGCAAAGCCTTAAGCGTGGAACATACAACACGTTTTTTGCTCAAGATCAAACAGAATTGCACAGTTGCACAAACGCCATGTTCGAGCAGCAGAAAGGTGAGCTACGAACTTGACGGTTTCCTGATATGTAAGGAAAAAAATAGCGAAAAATAGGTTTCCAGAAGGATTTCAAATTATTTGAAATATTTTACTGAAAAAACTTTGCGTTTGACATAAATTTAATAAGGCCAGAACACTGGAATGAGTTACAGGTGGGTTATGAAGTATGCTTCTGTTGAGCTTAAAGTAAGGCATGGTATAGGAGGACCAAAAAGTCAAAAAGAAACTCGCAAGAATGGAGTTGCATTGCTTGCAACTGGGGAGGACGAGTTACTTCTGGAGCCAGCAGAGAAAATAGCAAACCTCACAAACTACTCAAACACCAATTTTGCAACAATATTGGTTGAAAAATGATTTTACCTCAAGCTTAAGGACGCAGCTATTGACTTGGGCGTTGATATCGATATTATAATCAACAATGCGTTGCTAATTACATTGCAGAGGATGAGTCGACTAATAAAGCAGGATACAAGTTCAACCATTGCCTGTACTGTTAAATAAAAATAACAAAGCTGATGATTATTTCTAATTTTTTAATTTCAATTATGCTTTATTTTAAGGTAGCTAAAACCGCATAGGCCTCAATAGCTGTTTCCAATTTTCAGAGAAAATCTACGTAATTTTCCGTGTCCGCTAAGTCCCTCTCTGATCCTCAGCTGTCTAAGAGCAAGTCACATTGATGCTTGAGTACTCGTAATGACTGGTTTAACCAATTTCGAGTCTAAGCTTTCAATAATCTAAATCGTTCGAAGATTTGTGTAACTGATAAACACAGCATCAGCTTCTGCGACAAAAATCTCATTCGCAAGTTTAGCGGCTGCTTCTCAAAGAATATATTAAAGAACTAGATGCGGGAGGTCCCTATCTACACCGTGTTCCAAAACCCATACTTAAAGAACTTGGGGACATTGAAACCCAGAAAGGAAAGGGATCCTCGTTGAAGTCATAAGTCTATCCAATCCGATGTTGGATTTTGTTACACGGAAAAGCGTGCGTCTTCAGATGTTCAACCATGTGCGTGTCATTCTCTAATCCTTTCAGCCTAGCAAAAAACCAGAACTCTTATGTCTCTGAGTCGTCCGTAACCCGGATTTCCGCGTCTTTTAGTTTCAGCAAGAACAACAGCTTTGTTGACGAAAAGCCTGACAACCTCACAGGCTTCCATAACAAAGCAATTTGAAGAAGCACCTTAAATTATGCACATCCCTAAGTTTATATTAAGAAATTCTCTGATGAGCCGCCAGTGCATGCCTATTCTCTGGCACCTGATATTATTTTGGCTATACTTATGAAACACTATATGGGCATTCTTTGTGCAAACATTCCTTGTTTAGATCAGTAAATTCACAGGTTATTTTGTCGTTGAACTCCATGGTGAGACCGAGGTTTTCTTTGGTGAAATTCACTGCTTCTTTTATGGCTAAGAACGTGTTACGTTTGCAGCATCTTGGTCCACCGTGATTTGCTATCTCAAAAAGACTTTGAGCAGTGATAAGGTTACTGAGTCGCCACACCGTTGTAGAAAGGGGAGTTGCATTGGTGACTAAACTTACAAAAATCCCTGTGCCTACTGCTGCACCGCAATCTCCATAGAATCCGCAAAAGCCCCCGAGCACTTTTGAGGCTCTTTGCCTCGCCTCCTTTATAGTGGATACTTTCTTTTCAGGGTCATTTTTCGTGTTATAGTAGGAGGCTAGCAGAACCGCAGGAATCAGAAAGTGGTGCTCTGGACCATGCATTTTCACCTGTGGGCTTCGCATTAAAGCCAAAGCAAGCTCTAAAGGATTTTTTGATGAACTAGCAAGACATGTGGTTTCTATTAGTTCATCTGCTGGCAGACTGTGACAAGCGTCACATACAAACTGGTTGTCTTCACATTTTGCGTTAGCGTCGGCGATTTTGTGGCAATAGAAGCATTCCAGCTTCTGCTGGATTGGCATATAGACGAGTTTTTTGCCGCATACAGCACAGCCTTTCCTTGGAATTGACGTGCGTTTTTCACCGCTTCAGGTTAAGAGTTTTTTCTAGTTCAGCCTTGACAGCAATTTCTTGAAGTCCTCGTCGGATACGGGAGATTTCTTCTTCAGCGATTCATCTTTTACGAGCATCAGGAGCTTGTCCACGTCGACTTTGGACGCATCCATTCCCAGCTCTTTCAATTTGTTCACAATTGACTCTTTTCCGCTTTTCTTTCCCAGTATAATTTTTACCCCTTCTTGGCCGACGAGATCCCATGTGTAGGGGTACATTATGAGGGGTTTTTTTGCTTCTTTGAGGTTAAGCCACCAAGCGGCAACTATGCCTGATTCAACGTTAAAGATGTTGTCTCCAACGATTGGTTTGTGAGGAGGCATCTTAATCCCGGAGAGTTTCTGCACGAGCAATGATAATTCGCGCAGCTTATTGTATTCGATATCGAGTTTTACTCCATAGAGAGCTTCAAGTGCCATCACTGTTTCAGAAAGATCTGCGTTTCCCATTCTTTCGCCAATTGCGTTGACCGTGGTGTGCACAACTTCAGCACCTTCAGTCACGGCTGCCAAGGAGTTGGCAACAGCAAGACCGAAATCATTGTGGAAATGCGCTTCAATCGGTTTGTTAAGGTGCTCACGAGCTTTTCTCGTGAAGTATCGTATAGCTTCAGGATTGCAAACGCCAAAAGTGTCCACAAGAACCATTGAGTCCATATGACCTTTTGCTGCAACGTTGTCTATTATTTTGAACCACCAATCCAAGCTTGCTCGAGTGGAATCTATCGTGAAAAATGACACGTGTAAACCATGCTTGGCTGCGTAGTCTGTGGCTTCTATTGAGAGATCAATGGCTTTCTGGAGTGGCCATGCGTAGGCATACTTGATTATTTGCTCGCTGGACGGAATCTCCATAGCCACACCATCCACACCGCACTCAAGTGCCAAGTCGACGTCTCGTTTCATGCAGCGTGCAAAAGCGAAGATCTTGGCATGCAAGCCAGAATGCGCAATCGTTTTCACTGCTTCTTTGTCTTGCGACGAGACTGCGGGCATTCCAGCTTCAATCCTGTCAACACCCACCTCATCGAGCAGATTAGCGATCCGGATTTTATCGTCCTTATTGAAAACGATACCCGCCTGCTGTTCGCCATCCCTCAGAGTTATGTCTTGAATCATCACTTTTTTAGGAATCTTGAAGTTGCCGCGAACTTCATCCAGAAAATTTAGGTAACTTGACGAATAATCGTCGGAAGCATTTGCTTTTTTCATTTTGACATCCCTTAAAGATTTTAAGCATACTTGAATATAACTACGATATAAGATTTCCTTCTGTACATTGACGCAAAAACATGGTATATTTCAGCTTCACATGCTTAATGAAAAATGTGCTGCAAAATTCTGCGTTATCATGCCCTTGGATTCGTGTTGTTTTGCTTTGATAAGTTATTTGGGCAATGTTGCGATTGCTTGCAGTTCAACCAGCATCTCCGACATTGTTAACCTTCTAATTTCCACAAGTGTACTGGTTGGAAAATCCTTCTTAAAATAACGTCGACGAACATCAGAAGCGCCTTTCTCGAAAAAGTCCTTAACGCTTGTGGTGTACCAATTTGTTTGAACTACGTCTTCTAAGGTGCATTCCGCTTCTTCAAGAACGCGCTTGAGGTTTTCAAACGTTTGCTCAGTCTGCTTAACAATGTCGCCTACGTATACAACTTTTCCATCCATATCTACAGATGCTTGCCCAGCGATGAATAAGAAACCGTTCGCTTTGACCGCCTGAGACCAAGGCATGCCCTTTCTTTCTTCTGAAACTCCTGAAATGCCTTTGCCAGGGTCAAAAAGTTTCTTTGGATAAACAATTTCTTTGCTCATTCCTTCACCTTCAAATTTAAGATTTAATCGCTTACCCCATTGTTTAGATGTAGTTATAAGCTTGGGGTCAGCAAAGCTCTTAGCTCTTTAGTGCCGACGAGTTTTTAAGAAAATAAGTTTGCAGTTTCTTTGTACCTTCGAGACTAACCAGTTTTCATGCTGTCAAACCAATACAAATTCGCTGCACAAATTTAAATACAGAAGCGCAACAATTTGTTGAATAAGTATGGAATCGCAGTTGCAAAATCTGCACTGAAACAACCGTACTTGAAAGCTAAAAGGACAGATAACAACCAGGGAAGGAATGATAGGATTGACTAAGGATTTTGAGTTAAGAGAAACTGAAGTTTTGGTGATCGGGTGCGGTGCCGCAGGCGATAGGGCTGCAATAGAGGCAAACAGAGAAGGCGCAAAAGTTCTCATGATCGATAAAGGCATCGCCGGAAAAAGCAGCGTAACAATAAAGGCAGTTTTTTCTTACAACGCAGCATTGGGGCATGCTGATCCAAGAGACTCCCCTGAAATCCACTTTCAGGACACTGTGAGAGGCGGCTATTTCATGAATAATCAAAAACTTGCAAAGATAATGTGCGAGCAAGCCCCTGCTGAAGTTGAGGAACTTGCCTCTTACGGAGTTGCGTGGGATCGCGTAGGCGAAAAATACGCTCAAGATTATCTTCCAGGACACACCTACCCACGATCTTTGCATGTCAAACATGCCGTTGGTTTGGCTATGATAAATGGGCTAAAGAACCAAGTTCTGGAAAGAAAAATTCCGGTTGAAAGTGAAGTCTTCGTCACAAGCTATGTAAAAAATGAAACAGGAAAAATCGCTGGCTGCACGGCAATTGATTTGAAAACTGGGAAATTCTGCTTTTTCAAAGCTAAAGCAGTTGTTGATGCAACGGGGCCTCCACTTAGGCTGTACGAGTTGAACGGAGGAACGCATGGCTCTACTGGTGACGGGGTTGCTATGGCTTTCAAAGCTGGCGCCGAGCTAGTGGACATGGAGTTTTTCCAGTTTTTCCCGTGCTCGTTAATTGATCCACCGGCTCTCAGGGCAGACGAACTAATCACTAGCGTTGCTCGAATCTTCATCCGTGGTCATCTATACAACGTGAGCGGTGAGAGATTCATGGAAAAGTATGACCATGCGAAAATGGAGATGGCGACAAGAGACGTGTTGGCGAGGGCAATTGCTCTTGAAGTGCTCGAAGGACGAGGGACTCCTAACGGGGGCGTTTGGCTGGACTGCACTTTTCTCTCAAGAAAGATTATTGAAACTAGGATTGCACAGGTTGCCCCAAACTGGACCGTTAGAGGAGCGAATCTGCTTGAGCACGGTCTCGATATCAGAGAAGTTCCCTTGGAGATTGCTCCAGTTGCCCACTTCATGTGCGGCGGACTTAGAGTTAACGAGAAATGGGAATCCTCGTTGCCCGGCTTATATGCATGTGGAGAAGTAGCTGGGGGAGTTCATGGAGCTAACCGACTTGCCGGAAACGCCCTTCCAGATACTGTTGTCTCAGGAGCGATAGCAGGCAAAAACGCGGCACGTTACGCTAAAACGAGAAAATCATCCTCAATAGACAATACACAAATTACGGCTGAACGCCAACGGATAGAAGCTCCTTTAGAAAGAAAACATGGAATAAGACCCCTTGAAATTCTGAAGAAACTCCAAAAGCTGTCTACGGAACAAATCGGCCTTATTCGAGATGAGAAGAGACTTACTTCAGCCCTCGTAGAAATCCAACGGTTAAAGAAAGAGGAAGTACCCCGAATGGCGCCGTTAATTCAGGTCTCCCAATACAACCCGGAATGGCTCATGGTTTTCGATGTCTCAAACTTGCTTAACGTAGCAGAAATCATTGCTCAAACTGCACTCATCAGAACCGAGAGTCGGGGAAACCATTTCCGAACTGATCACCCAGATGCCTCAGAAAAGTGGCTGAAAAATATTGTAATAAGCCGTTTTGAGACTAAAGAAGTGCCTGTGGAGATGACCTACATTGACAAATGAAAAAGAAATAATTCTAGCCGTTACAAGATTCAACCCGGAATCTGATTTAAAACCGCATATATTGGAATACTCCTTTCCATTCGAAAAGGTAACTAGCCTACTGCATCTACTGAAAAAGATAAACGAAAAAGACGGTTTAGTTTTCAGGTATTCTTGCGATGATTTTTCCGGATTCTGTGGACTCTGCAAAGTCATGGTTAACGGCAAACCTGCACTCGCTTGCAAAACCTTGATAGATAAACCAGGAAGATTGGAAATTGAACCTTTGCGAAATTGTAAAGTACTAAGAGACCTTGCTGTGGAGATACCTAACCAAGGTTAGCTCCATAAGACGCACCCACTGTGTCTACAGTTAATACGTTGAAAAGGTTAATCCTCAGGTTGGGGAAAGCTTAAATCGGCGGGTCTAAAACTGCATAAGCAGAAATCATGCAGCTGGGACGCAAAAAATGGGAATAAAAGTGTTTGATAGCAACAAGGATTACGTAAAGATACGACACGTTCAAGGAAGTTTTGCCAAACTCGTTGTTTGGCCGGGCGTGGGCTCAAAGAATTGCTGCTTTATAGTAACCACGGCTAAGTCTGGTCAAAGCTCGATAGTGCATACTCATGAGGGTTCGGAGGATGTTTTTATGATTACTAAGGGAAAAGCAACCGTTGTTGACGTGGATTCAGGTAGAGAGTACAAAGTCAAAGAAGGAGATGTCGTGTTTGTGGAACCCGGAACCAATCATATGGTGAAATATGAAGATGAATATGTCAGCGTAGGATGCATCGCTCCGCCAGATCCAAAGCAGCTCGAAAGAATAATCAGCGAGACGACCTCAACGAGCAAAAAACGGAGTTGCCAACATCTAACCCAAAAAAGGCTGTTTCTAAGCGGCAGAACCCTCACAGACAAAAACTAAAGGAGGAATAAAAATTCAAGTAAAAGTTGCAAGTGTCCAGCCCAAGAGTTATTCTGGAGTTGAAGAGAAAAAAAACATAAAGATGTGCCTGGAATACATCGATAAGGCTGCAGATTTGGAAGCCGACTTAATATGTTTTCCGGAGGCGTATCCAGGGCCTTTCACTTGCACGAGGAATTTCGATGCAATTCCGGAACTGAAGAAAAAATGCAAAGACCGCGGAGTTTATGTTATAGTTGGACGCAAGGAACCCGCTAAAGAGCCTAATAGATACTTCACTGTTATGTATGTTCTTGGTCCAGACGGATCTGAAGTGGGGCAACAAGCTCGTGTTATGGTTCCTGGACCAAAACTGCATGTTTTTGGGTCAAAAGGGGCAGATGTTCCAAGAGATGAACTAAACGTTTTCGATACGAAATTTGGCAAAATTGGAATAGCCATTTGTTCAGAGGTTTATTGTACAGAGATACCTCGATCGCTAGCTTTGAAGGGTGCTGAAATCTTATTTTTCCCCTCCGGAAACCCAAGACCAACTCTGCTAAAAACCTGGAAAGCGCTAATCTGGGCTCGAGCCATAGAGAATCTTGCTTATACGGCCGCTTGTCAGCATATTTGGGGGATGGAGGACACTATAGGCATGATTGCTAGTCCAGAGGACGTTTTGGTTGAATTGAACGGTGAAGGCATAATGATCGCGAACTTAGATTTGGACCGAGTAAAATGGCTGAGGTCGCAAGAAGAAAGCCCAAGATTTCTGCCCTCTCCCTACAAGACTATGCCGGGTTTATCTTCTGGGCTGGTGCCGTATTCTCATAACGGTATTCGCTTGTCTAGAAGGCGAGAGGTCTTTGGCTTTGCCTGGGAGTCAACCTGACAATATTGAGCGATTAGTTATTCTTGGGGAAGTCGGTAGTTTACGTTTGAATTCGCGGAGCAACATTGCTGAGACGACTTGACTAGACTACAAAGAGTTCTCGGCTCATCGTGGTCAAGTCTTCGCAGCCTTTGTCAGTGATGAGAATGCTGTCTTCCACTATGAAACCTCCTATTCCGAGTTTGTGGTAGGGGGCTTCAATAGATATTGTCATGCCGGGCAATAACTTTTGCTCGTTATTTGCCGTTACTTCTGGGTTGTCGTACAATTCGACTCCTACTCCATGCCCGACGTTTCCCCTTGTATAATTAACATCATATTTTTGCTTCACTATGTCTGTTATCAGCTGGTGTATTTCACAGATTTTTATTCCTGGTTTCATAACGTCTATGGCTCTGTCGGTGGCTTCCTTGACTGCATCGTAAATCTTCTCCGCTTCTCTGGTTACAGGTTTAACAGCTACAGTTCTAGCGTTGTCAGCGGTGTAACCTTGGTAGAGGCATCCTATGTCAAGCCTTATTATGTCCCCCGAAACGATTTTTCTTTTGGATGCTTGATTAAAAATGTCAGGACCATTTTCAGGGCCAGTGGCAATCGTGGTTTGATGCCATGAGTCTCCGCCTTCGCAGAGAATAGCAGTCTTCAAAATGTTGTCTAGTTCAAGTTCGGTAATTCCTTTTTCGATAGAGTTAATCGTCTTCATTGTTGCTGAGCCCAGAATTCGGGTAGCTTCCTTAACGCGCCGTATTTCTTCAGTTGTTTTAATCATCCGCAGTTCTTTAAATAAAGGCGAAGCATCAATCAACTTTGTGCCTGGAAGGGATTTTCTTATCTTTTCATGCAATTCATAGTTAAGAACTGGCTTTTCCAAGGCGAGCACCTTAGGCTTGTTTTCTTTTAATGTTTCGATCAGTACATCCGATGAGAGCCTTTGGTTTTGAGTTGAAACTCCTTGCGGTCTAACAATATACGTCCCAGTTTTGTATGTGATGATATCATTTATCCAGGAACTTTTGCTTGCCAGCTCAAGCGCGGAATTAGTAATGATTAGCTTAAAAGCCCCAGTCCTCGTAAGAACGCAGAAAACGGGACTTGCTTGGAAAACTGTGAAGAGCAGTCGGTTTGGAGCCGTGCAAGTACATGGAATGTCCGAGATGTAGAATACGTTGGCGGGTGAAGAGGCAAGCAGAATGTCTACATTTTCCCGATCCATCAGACTGTGAACTCTGTCAAGATTAATTTTGGGAATCATGTAACCACATTTTTCCTAATAGGACATATATGGTTTGCTAGAGCAAATTCAGTCAACAAGCATTGCTTCAGGTTAAGGTGACTCAAAAAATCCTTAGTTATTTTCCAATCCTAGATTCGAGCTATGTCCGTCTAGTGCAAGGGCAAGTTATAAAAACGAGATTTTAACAAAATAGCCATGAGGAATTAACTATGGATGGACACGAGGAAATGGATAAAGGCGACAAAAAACCAGCCATAATAATCCACGGCGGAGCAATTAACCCTCTTAACAAAGAGTTCAACAACGGCGTTTCAGAAGCAGCTATTGCTGCAATGCAAATCTTAGAAAAGAATGGAAGCTCATTTGACGCTGTGACCAAGGCAATCGAAACTATGGAAAACAACCCAATCTTCAACTCAGGTACAGGGTCATGGCTTAACCTTAGCGGCGAGATAGAGATGGATGCGATAATAATGGATGGCAGAACGTTGAAGGCTGGAGCCGTAGGCTGTATTCAGAAAGTTAAGAATCCTATTCTGGTCGCTAGGAAAGTAATGGAGGAAACTGACCACATATTACTCGTAGGAACTGGCGCGGAAAAATTTGCTAGAGCCTCGGGCTTTGCAGAATATGACCCCATGACCAAAGAGCGCAAAGCTGAGTGGGCGGAAATGAAAATGAAATTAAGGCAAGGAGAAAAACTGCCGATGTTTGAGTACTGGGAGATACTCAAGAAGTACGCAAGTGACACTGTTGGAGCCGTAGCAATTGACGTAAACGGCAACATAGCAGCAGGAACATCAAGCGGTGGGTTTCCCATGAAGCTGCCTGGAAGAGTCGGAGACGTTCCACTTATTGGCTGTTCAACATACGCTCAAAACTCAGTCGGAGGCGTCTCGATAACTGGTCACGGCGAAGTAGTAATGAAGCACCTATTAGCAAAAAAAATAATTGATAACCTTAACCATGCTTCCTCAGTTCAGACCCTCATAGAAGACACGGTCAGAAGCGTAAGTAGACAAGAAAAAGGAAAAATCCTGTTGGCCATTATCGCAATGGATAAAAATGGAAACATCGGCGCTGCAAGAAACGTAGAGCTAACTCCTCATGCATACTTCTCCAAAGGCATGAAAAAACCTCGTGTAAGCTTTGCTCCCATCGTCAAATAACCAATGAGACAAACTTCCAAATTTCTATAACAGACAATTTGAATGGGTGATAGCTTATTAGTACAGGAATAAGAAAATATTAAAGGATTAAAAGTCCAGCCAGAATACGCGCATAAAGAATGCGCTTCTGGCGGGTCTAGGCGGAATAGAAATGTCAATAACATTAGTTGAAAACGGTACGATTATAACTGTGGATAGCAAGCGCAGAATAATAAAGGAAGGGGCGGTAGCCATTGACGGCAACAGGATTGTTGACGTTGGCAACACGCCTGAACTTCGAGCAAAGTTTCCTAAAGCTAACGCCATTGATGCTGAAGGAAAGATAGTTCTTCCAGGACTTATAGATACGCATCTTCATTTGACTCAAACTCTCGCCAGAGGATTGGCTGATGACGTGAGCGTGTCCGATTGGCTATATAAACGCATTTTTCCCTACGAGGTCTCCATGACCGAAGAGGATACATATAACAGCAGTATGCTTGCGTGTTTAGAAATGATTAGGACAGGAACCACCTGTTTCTGTGATCCAGGCGGCTATCAGATGGAGCATGCCGCACGTGCTGTGGAAGAATCTGGTTTAAGAGGAATTCTCGCAATAGCTAGCGTGGACAAACAGGATTCAAGCCATCCCTTGCCCAGTCGGTTGCAACAATCAACAGCCGAGGTTGTAAGGGCTAATGAGGAGTTCTTCCGCAAATACAATGGAAAAGCTGATGATCGAATTCGGGTTTGGATTGCGTTACGCGGAATGCTAAATGTCAGCCGAGAATTAATCCTCAAACTAAACCAACTTGCAAAAGAAAATGACACTGGGATTGAGGTTCATGCAGCATTTTGGAGGGACAATGTAGAATGGGTCAAAGCTCAGACCGGTTTTACCGACGTAAAATATCTCGAGAACTTGGGCGTGCTTGGTCCGCACTGGCTCATGATACACATGGGCTGGGTAGCTGACGAGGAGATTGATATTCTCAAGCAACATGACGTGAAAATTTCCTACAACCCGAGCTCTGGAATGAAACAGCCTTTGGGGACTAATGTGAACAAAAAAATTCCTCTTATGCTCAAGAAAGGCGTTGCCGTATCACTTGGCTGTGACTCCACAGCTGCAAGCAACACTCTGGACATGTTTAGGGCAATGTGGGTAGCGGCAACTTTGAATAAGGAAATGTATCTTGATCCAAAACTTGTTTCTCCTGAGGAATCACTTGAAATGGCAACTGCAACTGCCGCTCGCTGCCTGCGTTGGGACAAAGAAATTGGATCGTTAGAGAAAGGAAAGAAAGCAGACCTGATAATAGTCAATCAGCATAAGTCCAACATGATTCCCATTCATGATTTCTCGATTGTCCCAAACTTGGTTTATTCCTGCGACGGTTCAAACGTTGAGACAGTAATGATTGATGGAAAAATCGTTATGAAAAATCGAGAATTGCTCACAATAAATGAAGAACGCGTCTTGGAAAAAGCCCAGAAGTCGGCAGAAGAAATCGTTGATCGGATAGGAGAGTATACGCTGAAGCCTTCTTGGAATACGAGTTAGAAGATTGCAAGTTTATCTTGGATAAGTTTACGAGCGCTTTTTTTTCTTCGTCTCGGTTCTCAAACTGCGTGGATCCGTTTGATCAAACGTGAAAATTGAACAGCTTGTTTACAATCATATTGGGAACTTTTGAAAATTACTCCATGGCCGCTGCCAAGTCAGTTTCAGATACTTTTTGTCGAATTCCAGAATCATCCATTCCCCGCATGGCAGCAGGAATTATAGCTATCACTCCTATTATCGCCATAATTAGAGAGGCGATTCTGTATCCATTGAAGAACTCGAGTGTTGCCACTGATGAACTGACATGTACCCCCGTGTTTTGGAGAAGAGTGGAAAAAGCATTGTATGGAATGCCGAAAGTGATGAATAATATAACAAGGCCGTAGCTCACGGCCAATCCCATGTAAAACATGGTGTTGCGAAAGGCTGAAGCGATTCCGATTCTCGTGGGAGGCACCGAACCCATTATTGCTCTAAGATTGGGCGGAGTGAATAGTCCGTTTCCGATACCTAAGAAGGCTAGCACTAATGCCACTTCTACGTATAGTGTTGCCTGACCAAAAGTGGCCATTACAAAGAAACAGGCCGCGTTCATACTTAACCCCACCGTCGTAAGCATCCTTATTCCATGTTTGTCTGACAATTTCCCGCCGATTAAAGAGGAAACCACGTAAGTGACATCGAGTGGCAGAATGGCGATTCCTGCTTGCAGTGGAGTGTATCCTTGACCAATTTGTAGGTAGAAGCTGAGGAGAAGGGCTAATCCTCCCCAAGTTACCGCGTTCAATGCTTGCGATATATTTGCCATTGCAAACTGTTTAATCTTGAATAGCTGAAGGTCTAGTAAGGGAAAAGATATTCGAGTTTCTGACTTGATGAACAGTGCTAACAGAGCTATTCCCACGATCAGAAAGCTGAATCCTTCGACTGTTCCTGATAGACCGTAACTGAGAAACGTGACAGCCAGCAAAATTAGGGTAAAGCCTACCAAGAAAAGGACGAAGCCTGTCCAGTCGATTTTTTTTATGGGGTCTTTTGCTGCAATTTCTCTGAGCCGTTTGTATCCCCAAATTGTGCCGAAGATACCTATTGGAATGTTAACCCAGAACAAACCCCTCCAATTCACAACCGTAAGAATTAAGCCGGATAAGGTAAGCCCAGCCACTTGACCCACTCTGAAAGCAGTTTGGTTAATCCCAAGCATTGTCCCAAGCTCCTTCTTGGGGCTGGCATCTGTGACTATTGTTGAGGCGTTTGTGACAAGGATTCCCGCTCCCACACCCTGAATAGCTCTAAACGCAATCAACTGAGGAGCATTGGCGGCGAAGGCTGAAAGCGCTGACCCTGCAGTAAAAATCATAAAAGCAATGTTGTACATTTTAATCCGTCCAAAAATGTCCGAGATTCTTCCAACAAGAAGCAAACCTACCGTGCATGCTAAAACATACACTTGGGTAATCCAGATGACGGCTTCTGCACCAGCATGAAGCTGGCTAGCTATCGTAGGAAGGCCTATTATCACTATTCTTGAATCAATTCCGGCCATCAGCGTACCTACAACGGTTACAGTGAGAGCCGTCCACTTGTAGTTCATTTTAAGCCATAACAGTGGTTTTCCGTATATAAAATATGTTCCATGCTTTAAACGGAAGATAAGAAGAAAGCGACCATTAATTTCTATAGTTTTAGAATTAGGGCTGTGTAAGTTTTGGTAGCGTCTTGCAGAGCGGACAATTCGACGTATTCATTTGAACTGTGAGCCAGCGAGGGTTTTCCAGGTCCGAGAATTATTACGGGAATTTTCATGTGCTGAGCCAAAATTGAAGCATCCGTTGAATAGGGCATACTTACAGGACGCATTTCTCTGTTAAGAACTTCGGACGTTATGGTTAAGCATTTTTGAACCAACGGATTTGTTGCCTCAGTAGAGACTGCTTGTCTCCTCTGCAATTCTTTCAAGTTTAGTTCTATCATGGGGGTTTTCTCTTGACTCGCCTTCATAATCTTCTTCAGCATTGCAACTATAAGATTAGCGTCATACCCCCAACTGTATCTGAAGTCAAGCCCTAATGAACACATGTTCGGAACGACGTTTATCTTAGTTCCCCCGCAAATCATACCAATATTTAATGAAACGTCATCTGGAAAGCTGAAAGTATCTTTATTTGAAAAAATAGTCGCGAGTTGATCAACAAAAGCGCTGGTGGCAACAATTGAGTTTGCTCCAATGACAGGCATTGATCCATGTGCAGCTACTCCTCGAGCAGAAACTTCAAGCCACAGACTTCCCCTGTGTGCTGTCACTATATCCATGTTTGTTGGTTCTCCGAAGATAGCAAATGACGTTCCCTTTAGAGCACCGCTTGAAGTCAGAGCCATCGTCCCACGTCCAAGGTCTTCCTCGTCTGCGACTGCGCTGAAAATCAAGTCACTCATCGGGTCAAATCCGTTGTTGATTATGGTTTCAATCGCAACTAGCATTGAAGCCAACCCGCCTTTCATGTCACATGTTCCTCTTCCAAAGAACTTTCCGTCCTTTATCGCGCAGCCATATGGGTCCATGCTCCATGCCTCTCGTTCTCCAATCCCGACTGTATCTGTGTGTCCGTTCAAAAGCAACGAACGATGTTTATGGCCCTGAGAGAACTTCGCGACCAGACTAGGTCGTTTATCTTGAAAAGAGATGAGTTTCGTTTCAAGACCTAAGCTTCTGCATTTTTCTTCTATGTAAAGGCAAAGGGCTTCTTCGTTTCCAGGCGGGTTTTCAGTTTTAATCTTGACCATTTCATCCAAGATGGATATTGTCTTCTGATGATCAATTTTCTGCAGGACCTCGTCAACTTCCACGTTCTGTTCGCCAGTTCTGGCCATTGTCCTTTTTCTCCTCTAAAGGTCTTATTTGATTGGAAAAGGATATAAATCCTATTTGAAACTTCTACAAATTATGCTGGGTAGACTATGATACTTAACGGCGTGGAAATAGAAGATACTTTTGCAGAAGCATTTCCCATGTATTATGGAAGAGTCGTGATAACAGCGGCGACTCGTCGGTGGGCTTTAGCTGCGGCTTTGGAAGCAAAGGGCCTGGGGACATCATCAACGATGAAGCCAAGAGCTCCAGGTGAAGCAGGAATAGAATGCGAAATGAAAAACGTTGACACACCTGACGGAAGACCAGGTTATGTGTTAATCGTGGGAGAAATGAAAAAAGAGGAAATAGCATATTATCTCATCACCAGAATCAGAAAGGGCGCTTTTCCAGTTCCCACTACTTCCGCTTTCGACGTGATGCCAAAGGAAATGGTTGTCGATAAAATATATGTAAAAGGTACTCCCCTTCAGACTTTCGGAGACGGTTTCGAAGAAATTGTGGATCTCTATGGCAGATCCCTGTATAAAGTGCCTCGAATGGACGGGTTCTTCTACGTAGATACTCAGTTGGGGATTACGAGAGGTGTTGCAGGTGGAAACCTTTTGATTATGGGCGAGTCACAGGCTGCTGCTTTGCTAGCCTCGGAAACCGCCGTAAACGCTATTGAAGAAGTGCCGTTTGCTTTCGTAGTGGGAGCGTATGGGGCTGGCCCTGCAGGCTCTGGAACCAAAGTTGGCGGATTGGTCTACAAAGACGCTACAGCCACGCTCAACCATGTTTATTGTCCTCCCATCGCAAACAAAGCCAAAGACTCGAAAGTTCCGCAGGGCGTAAACTGCATTTATGAAGTATGCATAGACGGCTTGAATCTGGCTGCAGTAAAAACGGCAATGAAAGTTGGGATAAAGGCAGCTGTTAAAATTGAAGGCGTAAAGAAAATCACTTCAGCTAATTTTGGTGGAAATTTAGGGACAACAATGATCAATTTACGAGACGTTTTACCGTAAATTCTACAAATTCAAGAAAAACTCTATAAACTAAGATATTGAAGACGTAAAAAAAAGAAGCAAAGGTTAGGTTAGCCTTTAATTCGCTATTTTGTTGCGATGATTTTGCCTTTGCGTCCGCCAAGTTCTTTCAAGCTTGGTCCAGGCATGTCCCTTACAAGATGTCCTAGTCCGCAATGCAAGCCTCCGCCTAAGACTAACATTTCATCCCAGTCAGCTTCAATGACGTCAACGCCTTCTTTTTGTAGGGCTCGAAGGGTCTGTTCGGGGCGTTTGGTTTTTTTGACTGGCATTATGATTTTGCCGGGTTCAATTATGGTTAGATTTAGGCAGCTCTTCTCTTCCTCGGGAACTTCTATTACGTCTACTCCTTTCTGGAGTAATTTTCCGATGAAAGCATAGTCCAGACCTGGTATGTACGCTATCGCCAATCCCAAGTCTACGGTGTTGAAAGATTCTGTGATGTGTCCCCAGCTGATGTGTCCCCATCTGTAAGCGTTGGAACCCCATTTGTGTCCCCAGGCGCCTCCGCATGATGATGTTAATATTTCCTTGACTCCTGATGCTTCCATGACAGGTCTGACCTGGTTAATCATTTCCCAATTGTTCTCAGCTGCGCCGACGCCTATGACCCAGTTTTCAAAGTCCAACCATGCAGATGCTCCTATTTCGCATACTCCCTTTCCCGTTACCGTGTGAAGGATTGGGCAGCCTATTTCCATAAGTTTCTTGGCTACTACAACTTCTGCTCCGATTTTGAAAGTCACGCCTCGCCGTGGGATTATAGCTCCACCGTTTATCACAAAAGCCGTAGCAGCTGACGTTATCATTTTTATAGGAACGCCAAAGGGTCCTAGTTGTCCAGGCCAAGGTGTTTTCTCCATTGTCGGATGCTCAAGATAATCAAGTTTTATCCCTTGTTCTTCAAGTGCCTTGAATGCGCCTTCTTGTTCTTTTCGGCATTTTTTGATGTTGGGTCGTCCGTGGAGACGACCGAAAAATGTTGGGTCAGCCGCAAATTCTGGGCTGTCTTCCGAATCATCTGCGTAGCAAACAAGTGCACGCCTTAGTTTCCCTATTCCTTGTGCTCCCCATTGTTCACCCCAGACAACTTTTATCCATGCAGGGTCTAAGTAGTCAACTTCGGTTTGCCAGGGTACACAATTTGGGGGTTCGCCTTCTACGTAATATGGGACTTTTTTAAGACGTTTTTTTGCTTCGTCAATTGACATCATTATCACCTATTTTACTCGTAAGAGCCTTTTTGCGTTTTGATTGAAGATCTTTTCTTTTTCGTTTTCGGGCATTTCAGCATTCTTGATGATTCCTACAAGATCAGCGGTTGTACCTATTCTGTAGGGGTAATCTGTTCCGAAGACCATGTTGTTTGCGCCGAGCGTTTGGTATGCAAGAGCGAATGGTTGTTTGTAGAAGGTTATGCCGTCAATATAGACGTTTTTCAAGTATGAACTTGGAGGATTAGGTGCGTCTTCTCTGACATAACTGTAGGCTTTGTATCCTGTGTCAAGTCGGCCTATTAAGTAGGGAAGTGCTCCACCTCCGTGTGGTGCAAAGACCTTTAGGTTTGGATATTGTTCGAAAATCCCGCTGAGCATGAGTTTAGCAACCGTAAGGGTGGTTTCGAAGGGGAAACCCACGAAAAGAGTGAGAGTATATTCATTCATTTTTCCCCATTCCATGCCAAAAGGACTTTCTGGATGAAGCAATACAGGCACATCTAATTCGTTAACTCTCTTCCAGAAGGGCCAAAACTCAGGTTCATTTATGGATCGGCCAGCGACGTGCGTACAAACGCTTACTCCACGTAGATCTAGATCTTTTACGGCACGGTCAAGCTCTTCCAGAACAAAGGGCATGTTGGTAAACGGCAGTGCGGCTATTCCAACAAATTTTCCATCGTACTTGCGCACAACCTCAGCGATGTCGTTGTTAACAATTTTTGCAAGTTCGGGAGCTTTTTTTCGGGTGACAAAATCCAGCATTGGATTGGATAGGCTTATGACTTCAACATCTATTCCTTTCCTTTCTGGGTCCTTAAAGCGCGTTTCAATGTCCCACAGTTCCTTCAATATTGGCTTTGGAACACGGCGTAGGTAAGGTCCCCCATTATCTAATTCTTTTATGTATTCTTTAGGGAAATAGTGCGAATGAAAATCAATTATCATTGTCAATCTACTCCATCTAGTATTTGCGAAAGAGTCTCTTAATTAGTGTATTTAAGATTTTGGCTTCATTCAACGTTTACGTATCGACTTATTTCTTTTTGGTCAGACGGGCATTTATGTCGGATTCAACAACGAGGTCTTTTAGGACTTTACGGTTTCGCATTGGTTCTATAACTAGGTCGTCAATCGCAGGTGTTGTGCATGCTCGGGTGATCTTTCCGTTTACAACAACTAGGCAGCATGAATCGTATCCTCTGTGGCAAGAACTGTAATAGGAGAGGCTGCTATCTAAATTTGAGTATATGTAATCAAGCACGTCTAGTACGCTCATACCTGCGGTTATTGGAACATTGTACGATGCAAAACTGCTTTCTTTTTGGATTCCTGGGTTGAATCTTGAAATTTTTACGGTTATATTTTTTAAAGTCTTGGACATGTCTTTCATCTCACTCAAGCTATAGGGTTCAGACGAGTAACAATTAACGGGTTTGTTGTCAGTTTCATTTCTCCATTCACCTGTTTGATTATTATATTCTTGAGCCAGTTTTGGTTGTCCATTTTTTGGTAATCGCTTCGTACGTGGGTTGCTCTGCTTTCAGTTCGCATAAGAGCACCTCGAGAAATCATTTCAAGAACACAGAGCATGTTCTCTATTTCCAGCGCGTTAACCCATTCTTGATTATAAATTGAACTTTTGTTTTGTGTGCAAAGTTTAGGAACGTCTTTTTTGAGCAAGGCAATTTCGGAGATTGCGAGTTTAAGGTCGGTTTCGTTGCGTACCAAGCCTATCTTTTGCCATGCAAGTTCTTGAACCTTAACCCTAGTCTTGATTGGGCTTAAGCCTTCTTTTGCATCGAGTGATGATCTGCATTTCTTAACCATATCCTCAATTGCCTTCTCATCAATTTCTTCGCTGGATGGGTTTTTCAATGCGTAATCCGCCGCAGTTTTTCCAGCATTAGCGCCTTGTACTTGGGTTTGGGCAATTGCTACACCTGAGAGTCTGTTTCCGCCATTTAAACCGCCTGCGACTTCACCTGCAGCAAATAATCCTTTGAGATTTGTCTCGCATTTCTCATTTATTCTTAGTCCGCCGTCGAAAAAGTGAGAGTGTGGTATGATTTCCATAACTTTTTCCTTCGCCACATCTGCCGCCTCGTAGGTCCACTTCAGATGAGCCTTTGATGGATCTTCGATGAAATCTGTGATGATTCTTTCCGGAAGATGAGCTAGGGACGCAAAAATCCCGCCCCTGGTACTTCCTCTGCCTTCTTGAATTTCATTCCAGATAGCTCTTGTTTCAACGTCTCGCGTGGTTTTTTCCATTCTTTCTGGATCCCAATTTGCTAGGAATCGTTCGCCATATTTGTTCAGCAACCAGCCATTTAGAGTCCAAAGCATGTTTGCAGAGGCAGGGTGCCCCCGAACAATTGGAGGCCAAAGGTAAGCCGCTGGCATAAATTGAGGAAACTCCATGTCGACAAACTCTGCTCCTGCTCGGTAAGCCATTGCATATCCGTCTCCGACCATTTCTTTGGCGGTTGTTGAATGCAAATAAACTTGGGCTGCTCCTCCAGTTGCCAAAACTGTGGACTTGGATTTGAAAACCATTAGGTTGCCTGTTCCAAGATCAAGAGCGATTACTCCCAATATTTTTCCCTTCGATTTTAGGAACTCAAGTGCCATTGTGTCCTCGAAAACTTTGACGTTCAGCTTTAGAACTTCGTATTTTAACGTTGCCATTAGCGCTACGCCTGTGGACATGCAGCTTCTTGCGAATCTGTGACCCGGGAGCTTGTTTACTGTATCCCATCTTAGCCCCCAATCCTGCAGTTCTTTAGCCCTTAGAGGAGCCTCTTTGACGTGTAATTCCACGAGTTTCTGATTGTTCATGTATGCTCCTGACTTCACGATATCTTCAAAATATAACTCGGGGCTATCTCTCTCGTCGCCTGGCAGTCCCAATAATTTTTTGGCACTACGGCTGTCGATCGACATGTCCATAATTGCGGTTATTGTAGCGCCACTCTTTGTCATTCTTCCCTTGGTTATTATCGAAACGTCAAGACCATGTTTGCTGGCTTCTATCGCTGCTCTGGCTCCCGCAGCTTCGCTCCCGATGATGAGCACATCGGTTTCAAGGATTTTATTTGGATATTCCATCATAAGCGCCTTAAACAGTTTGAGGATAAGTTGATTTTGGTTCGCATATAAGACTTTCCTCGCTTTTTGGATCGGAAAGTTAAATGATAATTAGATGACACAGACGTCTGCGTCACTAATCAAAGAAGAATACTTCTCAAAGGTTTATGGAATTTAGTGGGCACGAACGAGATGTTTTCTTTGTAAAAATGAAAAGGGCAATCAACTGAGGTGCGGACAGAGCAGGAGAAAATAGAACACGAATTAAATATCGAAGTTGGAAGTAGATTAAAAAAAAGGGGATTTTTAGAGGGGATTATGGTCTTAGGCAACAGTGATTATGCTACTGTACCATTTAACTGGAATTGTGCGGTTGCATCGGCAGGTGGCCATACTACAACGTTGCCTTGAGGTTGCTGCTGTGTTATGACTGCTGATTCTACTGGTACGTACTTTATTCCCTGTGCTACTAAGCTTTGATCAACGGTCCATGGTCCGCAGTTTGTTTGCACTGTATTTGTTGTTAGCCAGTTTCTTACTGTATTCTGATTTAGTGAACCCGTAGCGCTGATTGCGGCTCCAAGTATTTGGCAAGCACGGTAGCCTAGTGCATCATATGAACTCGGTGCGGTGCCGTATTTGGCTGTGAACTCTTGTGCATATTGTTGTGTGAGTGTATTGTTCGCGGTTGGATTATATCCTGAAATGTAGAGGCAACCATAAGCGTCATTTCCCAACTGAGTTCTGAACGTACTTACTCCGGCTGCGGTGGCTGTCATGATGACTTCTGGATGATAGTTGAACTCTGCTGCTGTGGTTACCATCAAATCTTCGGAAGTGGCATCGCCAATGCAGAATAATATTTGAGCGTTTGAAGCCTTTGCTTGCTCTATTTGCGTTGTCACGTCTGTAACTCCCGAGGGAACCGTTGCTTGGAAGGCAATGGAGAATCCGTCACTGCTGTACTGTTTAACTAGGCCTTGGACACCTGAAGCTTCAGAGCTTGGAAAAGCGCTGTTAAGGCTTATCATGGCGATAGTCTTAGGCATCTCACTGCTTGGCAAACTTAACAACATCTGGAAAAGTATGTTCTGGGCGTTTGTGGATAGACCTTCAGAGTGCGCGAGAAACTCGTTGTTGTAGGTAGGTTGGTTGTACAAGGCGAGCGCGTTATTCAGTGCATGTATCAAAACCATATTGTATTTTTCTGCAACAACCGCCGCGGTTTCCCCGACTGAGCTGAAATATGGTCCTAAGAGGAAATTTACGTGGTCAACTGTTATTAGCTTCTCATATAGTGTTTCGGCTAGGGTTGGGTTGCTTTGGTCGTCATAATAGATTAGATTAACCTTTTCCCCTATGAGACCGCCATGTGTATTGGTATAATTCATCCACAATTGATATCCTTCTAAGACAAGAGCACCCTCTTGGGCATTTGTTCCAGTCAAAGAAAGCGAGCATCCGAACAAAATGGTATTTTTCGCCGGTGGAAGCGTAATGTAATATGCTGAAGCTGCGACAGCTACGACTATCAAAACTACCACTATTATTATTGCTTGCATTTTGGTTATTGCTTTTGAATCTAGAATTTTCATCGTTAATCTCCTTGTGGCAGATTATCTCTTGTTTGTATATATATAATTTTTCACAGAGTCTAAATGTCGTATGACTTCGGTTTTGTTTTATGGCAGAAAATTTAAATCTGATTCAGACCGTGTAAAAACTTGGAATTAGAAACAAAGTGCACTTGAATAGTCTAGCACTTGGTTACTGCTTGCCTTTTATTTTCTTACGCTTTCACCAAAGCTATTAGCGTTCCAACGCCGACAATATTGATGGCTCTTCTCATGTTGTAAGCAAGCATAGTAAATCCAAGTTCTCCTTTGACCTTCCGAAGTCCCTTCAAGAGTAGATAGCCTTGATTGAAAGCTCGTTTCATTGTTCCAAACGGATGCTCCACCAACATCTTCCTCAAACCAACCTTCTCTTTTCCCTCAAAACTCGTCAACCTTGCCCTGAGACGATCAACAGCGCCATCATACTCTCCTCTGAACATGTACCGTCCACGCTTGTTCCTAGTACACTTGCTTCTCACAGAACAGCAAGCACAACATGACGATCTATATAATCTGCCCTCAAGTCCCTTACCGCGACCACCACGCTTCCAAAAAGGCATATCGTTTCCCACAGGACAAACATAAACGTCCCTGGCTACATCGTAAGCAAAGCGGTCGGAATAAAACTCAGGCTCAGGAACGCCCACACTCTTATACGGACTCAAAACCGCCGGTAGGGGCATAAACACAGTCACATTATTTTCCTCGCAATCCGAAATGTCCTTTCTCAACGTAGTATCCCTTGTCGCTCAGAACCTCCAACTTGTCTACGTCAAGCGTTTGTTTCGCAGCTACAGCGCCACTCGTTAGCTGGTGATGATCTGTTGGGGAATTCGAAACATCATATTTCACAATGAGGTGTTGCTTCGCGTCCACAGACGTTTGGACGTTATAGCAGACATCGAGTCTTTGGCTGTCTACACGCATCAAACGGCTATCGG
>JBEKPG010000028.1:0-34671 GCA_049520955.1 Bathyarchaeia archaeon
GTTTCGTTTAATTTATGAAGCTTTGTTGCTGTCATGTGACAGTCACAATCGTATATATCGTATAGTTGAGAGTGGCTTAAGTAAAGGTGTGGGTTAATGGATTATCAGGATGAGAAATCCAGCGTGCTCTTAGAGAAGAATTTTGATAGGGCAAAAAGGGGACGCTTAAGCGAAAGGCTTCAGTGTATATCATTGAGAGATGTGTCACTCGAAGATAGGCGCAAAGAAGCAAAAAAACCATTATTCTTAATCAGATACGAGTAAAACTATGATTGCCAAAGCAAACGATTGGTTCAATCGGTAGATTCGTCTAACGACTTAACCTTTTACTGGGTAGGCCGAAATTTTTTTTCAGCCTTAATTTTTTTTGCATTCCAGTTTTTTAGAAGCGTAAGCAAAATAAACATGCAGTTACGGTTACCTATTACGGGTTAACTGCATGTCCGGAACTGAAACGTTGATTCCTTTCATGAGTGATAAAAAGAAGAAGGGTGAAGAACCCACAATAATAGTGGATAGCCGAGAGGCGAGTAGTGCAGAAAAAATTGTTAAAGGCTTAATTGAACGTGGAGTCAACGTGAAAACTGAGTTATTAGAGAAAGGCGACTACATTCTCTCCGACCAATGCGCTGTGGAACGTAAAACTGTTCGCGATTTTGTCTACACCCTTACGCGGCGGTACCTTTTCGAACAGCTTTTCGGGCTTAAAGAGGCTTATCCCAAATCGCTTATCGTTCTTGAAGGTTACCTGCCCATTATTTACAAGTACAGCAATGTGCAACCTAGCGCAATTTGGGGCGCGATGTTTAATTTAGCAAAAAACGGAATTTCGTTAGTTAACACGGCGTCATATAAAGATACTGTTGACTTTCTTTACGTGGCCGCTAGGCAGGAGCAAATTGTTGAGAAAAGAAGCCCAGTTGTGCATGCCTTCAAAAAATGCGAGACCTTATCGGATGCGCAAGTATATTTTGTTGCCAGTTTGCCTAATATTGGGCGGGAAAAAGCAACAGCCATACTGGATTCCTATCAAACACCGATAAATGCGTTAATTAACGTGGATGATTGGTCGAAAGCTGTCGACGGCCTTGGCCCTGTGATAACTAACAAGGTGAAAGAGGTTTTAAGCACACCTTACAAGGACAAAACATGTGTAGAACAGTAGGCGCTCAAGGCTCTGCTTAGCGAAAGGTTAAAAGCATATTGAACGAGTAAACAACCTGAGGTTGGCATGGACAAAGTAAAGATCGCTTTAACATTACTTTCCATTTTAATTGTAGTTGGTCCTCTCGTTGGCGCAGCCGTCGTTTATAGGAGTAACCTAGCGGGTTTGGTGATTCCTCCCCAGGTTAAGAATTTAACAAGTGGCAATTCTACTGCGTCGCAGTTTCAAACGCCCACCCTAGTAGGGCAACCACAATATAATGCTCAAACGGGCGTGTATACTGCTTCTTTCAACTTTACTAATCCCTTAACAACTGGAATTTCAATCGATAAACTGTCAGCAGACGTAAAATCTACTGATGGTGCATCCTTGGGCAATATATCAATAAGTCAACCTCTCCAGATATCGTCGGGAGAGACATCTATTATAGGTGTTTCGGGAGTGTTGAATCAAGCTGCAATAAGTCAATTTGAAGCTCAAAATCCAGGAGTCAACAGCATGAACATTTCACTTGCAAATCTAAATGTTGACGTTGCAGGTGTCACCGTGCATATGGACCAAATAAATAACGCATTGCAGCTTCCCCTGCCATCGGGTGGAGCATGATGGGTCGAAACATAAACTGGTTTGGTCTCAGCGCTGGAATCACGATTTTAGTTATGCTTGCTATTTCTTTTTATATTCCTTGGTGGCAGTTAACGATTGGTCAAAACCTAATAAAAATAAATGTCTCCCCAGTGAACACAAATTTCGGCTTTTTCGGTACCCAATTTACCGTGCCGTTAATTTGGGCTTTAAACCTTATAACTATACTAACGTTCACCGCCTGCGGCGTTGTAATGCTGATTTACTCAGTTTATCCGTCAAAATCTTACTCTAAGCATCTGCTTGGTTTCTCGTACAAAAAGCCACTGTATTTGTTGATATTATTCGTGGTTAGTCTAGTTGCAGTTATAGTAATTGCGGGATTCTTTGGAATTGGCATTCCTCTTATGGGCTCAAGAAATCTTTCTTTGCCGACGCAATTCATCTCGACTGGCTTAAGCATCAACGCTTCGGCTTCAGGAAGTTTTCAACTGCCCTTCTACCTTGCAATCGTTGCCGCGGCATTGTGTATCGCTGCCCGCTTATATCACAAGAACCTTGGTAAAGTCCCAAAAACTGAGCTAGAAACAGCAGTTTCGCCGACTCCGACTTTGGCAACCAGTGTAGCGGCTTAAGTCTCTCTTTCTTTTCAAAAACAAATTTTGCTTGACCGTTAAAGTTTAAAGCCTAAGTCAACATTATTCTATAAATCCGCAAAAAAATGGCCGTATAAAGGTGATTGAAGGGGCTGTCGGCTAGCTTGGTCTAGGCTTGTAGCCTCGGGCGTTATAGACGAGAGTTCAAATCTCTCCAGCCCCACCAGCATTGGGGTTAGGAAGCCTCAGCACAAAACAAACGGTTTTCTAATAATTTGTCAGGTTCAGCTACTTCTTTGCCACAGTTTGGACATTTAGCCATGCAAACATTTCCTTTAGCACGGTATTGAATTAGCCGTCAAAAGTTATGTATTCACAACATAGATACAACAAAACATCTGAACCTCAAGAGGTTATGAACAACGTCCTTAAGCTGCAATAGAGGAGGAAAAAAATCTTGGCTACAAAACGGGCAATAAACGAACAATTGTAACCCTATGAAGTTCATACCGATTTATAGAAAAATCTTTTATGCGTATCGCCTGATTATGAAATGGTTACGGGTTGTGTGGCATTCACCCATCTTTCCTCTTAAGAATACTCACAGCCCTTAACTATCTCCTTATGCCCTTTGAGCATAACGTATTTCTTTTCAAGCATCTTCTATCAGAGCCCTTTTTTTTCCATGTTTAGGCTATTCGTTGGTCGCTCTTCAAGCTCATTTTGCTTTAGTTTCCGTCTTACGCTATGTATTTCCCTAACACGACTTTCCCTACGACTTGTTTAATGTACACTTTTTAGCTCTCAGGTTTCTTTGATTGATAGAATTGGAATTACTACATCGCACAATCAGAAAAAGAAGATTCCCTATCAGAGTTGCACAATTATTGAGACCTTAATAACAGAGCGCAAGCCGCCAATTCTTATTACTCTTTGTTCTCTTCAAGCTCCTTTCCACTTTCCAATTCTTCCAAAGATTTGGAAAGCGTAATGACCCCTGCGACTGCTTGGACCAAGCTCACTGGGACACTGATGATTGGGCTTCCGAACCTCTTCTTCATTCCAAGTCTAGTTGCTGCATCATCAGCAAGTTTTACGTTGAGGCACTTTATTTCCCAAGTCTTTGTGTCAATTCGCGCACCCTTTACTTCTCCGAGAATATGTGCTCCCGAGGTTATTACCTGCAATCCAATGATTTTATCAAAGTTTATCAAGTAAACACCAAGTCTGGGTTTGTTTCCAAGAATATATATTTTGTCTTTTCAACATTTAACCTGATTCCGTTCTTAGATTCATAATTAGTTTAGTCTAGCATCTTATTCACTTGCAATTAAAACCACACAGGATTGAATACAATGTTGGCAGCAATTAAGAACCATAGAAAAGAAAAAAGAGTGGAAAGTGTAATCTATTTTCCATTCTTTAGCTATCTTCACTGTAAGGAATACGATAAGTGCTACTATAATAAAGGCAAGTGGAGTTAATCGCAGACGTATAGAAAATTTAAAAAGCAGACATTGGCTTCATCTTGATTATGAAGTTGTCTTTTAAAATAGGTTCTGCATGGGGAATTCCCATCGAATTGCACCTCACTTTTATTTTGCTAATTTTAGGTGTGTTTGGCTTGGCTTATTATTACAATCAAATTTACGCGTTCATTCTCGTAGTGTTTCTATTTGTTTTTGTGCTTTTCCATGAGCTTGCGCACAGTGTTGTTGCAAGACGCTATCATATTAAGGTGCGTAAAATTGTTCTATACCCAATCGGCGGAGTGTCAGAAATTGAGGAAATACCAGAAAACCCCCATATAGAGTGGCGAATGGCAGCCGCTGGTCCCCTAACAAGCCTAGTATTGGGAGCTGCCCTAATAGGAATAAACTATTTGTTACCAGTAAAAATTCCTTTATTTCCAGCTGTTTCCGCATTATTGTTTTCTACTGGAAACATCTTGCTAGACTTAGGATCCCTAAACCTGTTGCTTGGCGCATTCAACTTAATTCCAGCTTTCCCGATGGACGGCGGCAGGGTTTTCAGGGCTTTGCTAGCTGAACGAATGAAGTTTTCTCAGGCAACAAAGTACGCGGCTTATATTGGTAGAATATTTGGCATTCTGATGGTGGTAGTTGGGTTTTTGATTGATCCATTGTTAATAATTATTGGCGTTTTCATTTACATAGGTGCTAGTGAAGAAGCAGAACAAACGATAATTTCTACCAATTTGGCTAGTGTCCAGGTCAAAGATGTTATGCAATCTGAGTTTGGGGCAGTTCATCCTGACCAAACTCTTGCTGAAGCTTTCGAAGTTATGTTCAAGAATCGTTATCATGACGCTCTTGTAGAGAAAGACGGCGTCTTCCAAGGAGTTGTAATTTGGAATGAAATAATAAAGGTTGCACCGGAGAAACGCAGTAACCTAAAAGTAGAGGAGATGCCGCTAAAGAACATTTCAACACATCCAAATGAGGCAGTATTTGAAGCTTACAAAATCATGACTAAAGAAAAAATTGACCTACTGCCCGTTGTTGAAAAGGAATCACCTACAAAAGTAGTAGGTGTCCTGACGAGTGAAGCAGTAGCGAAGGCATATGACCAAGCGAGAAATCGTTGAAAACGCTTGAGGCTGTTACCGGTCTTTGTCTTGTAAAAAAGTTAAAAACTGATGAAAAGTTAGAATTAGATGAATTATTGTAGCCTCTGTGATGAGTTGATTGCGATGTCCTATGACGATAATACGAATGAAAACTTTGTTGGTTTTTGGTTTGCAAGAGAAGCAGGCGTCCTTTATTTTTCTGGTCATTGAAAGATGATTTTTGCTAACCGCTACCTCAATAAAGCAGGGTTGACTAGGCAGGCTGCCCTTTTGCAATATAATTATATAATTCTTTAAACTATGTTGTTTTGAGGAAAATGTTTTGTCGGAATTTGTTTGGAATAAACCTGTCGTGTGCATCTTTAAAGAGCGCGACATTAACCCTGAAATAGACCCTTTCGTAGTTGTGAAGGCAAAAAAATTAATGCTCTCCCGTTCCGATAACTCTCAAGTAGTTGGCAACCTTGTAGATTTCTTCACGCTGATGGGTGATGCTGACTATCTTTTATCGCCTGAAGGTGCGGTTGATCACTATGTGATGTGTTGGTTTGACGACACTGAGCCAGATATGACTAAAGACCTGAGGCGTTTAAGAGGAGTTACCCTCAACGGAAAAGTTGCTTGCGCACTTAACGCAGCTGGCAAAAGGACGTATAATGCCACTTTCAAGGCTGAGCACGCCAAACTCAAATAAGCCTCTCTTAGGGTAATTTTACTTTACAAATACCTTTAACTTCTTAAAGTCAAGCTGTAAGTAGCTTTAATCATGCGCTAAACCGTTTCTAACGCAGCGAGTTAAGGATGAATTTTGCATTTCTTAAACTTAATTTTAAATATAACTCTATAAACTCTATTGGGTAAGGTCGTAGACCATGGTAGAGCAAAAGTTGCATGCAATTCTAATTACTGGGAGAACAATCGATCAAGGCGTTGGAAAAGAGATGGGGAAAGGCTCAAAAGAGTATTTTGACAGCTCGGCCATCTGTATTATTGATGAATCTGACATGATAAAGCTTGGCATAAAAAGTAGAACAAACGTTAAAGTCACTTCAAAATACGGTTCAGTAATTGTTAAAGCAGCAAAGAACCCCTATGGCTCCAATCCTGGCTTGGTTTTCATCCCTTGCGGTTTATGGGCAAATGCTATCTGCGGAGATGAAACCTTCGGCATGGGTATGCCGATGTTTAAGGGTTTTACAGTTGAGGTTGAAGCTGCCCCAAACCAAGCCGTCTTGACGCTTGATGGTCTTTTGAAAGAGGAGTATGGAAGGTAATGGTTATGACAGAAATAAAATCAGTTGTTTGTCCAATATGCGGCTGCTTATGTGATGACATAGAAGTAACCGTGAAAAATAACGAGATTATTAAAATGAAAAATGGTTGCGCCCAATGTGAAGCCAAAATGGTTCACGGCTACAAAAGCGAAGAGAGAATTCTAAAACCCATGATACGAAAGGATGGCGAGTTAGTCCCCGTTTCAATGGATGAAGCGGTGCACAAAGCAGCCCAAATTCTCACAGACGCAAAGTATCCGTTACTGTTCGGCTGGAGCAGTTCAACCAGCGAAGCACAGCGCATCGGGGTTCAATTGGCTGAAGAATTAGGTTCAGCCTTAGATAACTGCTGCAGCGTTTGCCACGGGCCGTCAGTTATGGCAACTCAAGAAATTGGGATCCCCGCATGTACTCTTGGGCAAATTAGGCATCGGGCAGATCTAATAATTTACTGGGCATGCAATCCATGGACTTCACACCCAAGACACCTTGAAAGATACACCAGTTTCACTGACGGACGCTTTGAGGGCAGCGAATGGAAAAGTTACTTAGAAAAACTAAAAGGTACCCAGAGCAAGAAAAAAGTGGAAGCGGCTTCACGGCGAATATTAGCCGGTTATAATCCTCCAGTTGCACCACAAGCATGCACTGTAGGTGCGCCGCCACAGACAATGCAGAAGTTAGGGCGTAAGCTGATTGTTGTTGACGTAAGAAAAACCATGACTGCCGAAGCAGCTGATTACTTTATCCAAGTTCAACCAAACAAAGACTACGAAATACTTGATGCCATGAGATGCTTGGTAGCTGATCAAGAGCTGGACGTGGACAAAGTCGGCGGTGTTCCAGTTGCATACTTAAGAGAAGTAACTGATGCAATGGTGAACTGCGACTTCGGAGTTATCTTCTTCGGTCTAGGCTTAACGCAGAGCGCTGGCAGATTCAGAAACATCGAAATAGCAATTGCGCTCACCCGGGACCTTAATCGAAGAACCAAATTTGTAATCTCACCTATGCGAGGTCACTTCAATGTTACAGGCGCAAACGTGGTTTTCGCTTGGACAACAGGATACCCATATGCCATTGACTTCTCACAAGGCTACCCACAATATAACCCAGGGGAATTCACAACCATTGATCTGCTCAGACGAGGTGACAACGACGCAACACTAGTTATTTCATCAGATCCAGGTGCGCACTTTCCTAAGGTAGCCATGCAAAACATGATGAAGCACCCATTAATCACTATTAACCCAGATATGAACGCTATCTCAAGGCTCGGCGACGTAGTGTTTCCAACGCAATGGTGCGGCATAGAATACGAGGGCACAGCTTACCGAATGGATCACGTACCGATAATGCTGCGCAAAGTTGTTGAGCCACCACCAGGAATCCTAAACGACGAACAACTTCTAAAGAGAATCCTTGACGAAGTCCGAGCAATTAAAGCACAAAAAGTTGAGAAAGAGATTAAAATTGAGGCGGCTTGCTAAATGACTGAATTACTTATAAAAAACGGTTTCGTCTTTGACCCCATCAATGGGATTAACGGCGAAAAAATGGACATAGCAATCAAAAACGGCAAAATCGTTGCCAAAGTCACGCGCAAAGCACAAACGATCGACGCTACCGGCTTAACAGTTATGCCCGGCGGCGTTGACATCCATACTCACGTTGCGGGTGGAGAAGTTAATACTGGCAGAATTGTGCGCCCGGAAGACCACGTTAAAGATGTTGTACGAAAAACAGCCTTAACTCGGTCAGGCACTGGCTACTCAATTCCATCGACATTTGTCACCGGGTACCGTTACTCAGAAATGGGTTACACAACAATCATGAATCCCTCTATGGCCCCACTGGAAGCGAAGCACACGCATGAAGAATTAAACGATATTCCGCTCGTTGACAAAGCCACGTACCCACTTATCGGCGACTGGTGGTTTGTACTAGAAAATCTAGCAAAAGGCAACATTGAAGAATGCGCACGTCACGTTGCCTGGATGCTTGATACGACCAAAGGTTATGCCATTAAAATCGTCAACCCAGGAGGCTTAGAATCTTGGGGTTTCGGCCACAATGTTCACAGTATCGACGATCAAGTCCCAAACTTCTGCATTACCCCACGCGAAATAATGAGAGGTTTAGCTAAGGTTAACAAGATGCTAAATCTTCCGCACACAATTCATCTTCACACCAATAATCTGGGTTTGCCAGGCAACTACACAACAACACTCGACACAATGAGGGCGCTTGAAAACTTATCTACAGACGGCAAACCAGTCGCACATATAACTCACTTGCAATTTAGCAGTTTCGGCGGCGACGGCTGGAGCCACTTTAAGTCAGCAGCAGAAGAAATCTCAAGCTACATGAACGCACACAACCACATAACCGTTGACATGGGACAAATCATATTCACAGACACCACGACCATGACTGCTGACGGCCCATTCGAGTTCACGCTCTACGAGCTAAGCGGCCACAAATGGGTTAACAGCGACATTGAAACTGAGACAAGCGGCGGAATCATACCCTTCCAATACAAGAAAAATAACGCCGTCAACGCGACCCAGTGGTCAATCGGCTTAGAGTTAGCCTTACTAATTAAGGACCCTTGGAAAATTTTCCTAACAACAGATCACCCTAATGCTGGACCATTCTTTGCTTATCCAAGAATTCTCGCTTGGCTCATGAGTAAAGATGCACGAACGGCAACATTAAATCATTGCCACAAGAAAGCTCAGAAAAATAGCCTGTTACCATCGATAAACAGAGAACTGTCGCTGTACGAGTTGGCAATAATGACTCGCGCGGGGCAAGCTAAAGCTTTAGGACTCAAAAATAAGGGTCACCTCGGCGTTGGTGCTGACGCAGACGTGGCAATATTCAATATTAATCCTGAAACAACCGACATAGCCAAAAAGTTCAAGACTACACGCAGAGCCTTCAAACACGCTGCCTACACGATTAAGGACGGCAAAATCGTAGTTAGAGACGGTGAAGTAGTTGGTGAAGCCAGTGGCAGAACAATGTGGCTTGATGTGCAGACAAAAGAGCCATGCATAATTGACGAAGAGATGAAACGCAAGTTCAAGCAATACTGGACAATTGAATATGACAATTATCCAGTTTTTGACCATTACCTCAAGGTACCAGAAAAACTAAGCATAAAGGCAAGTGTCTAAAATGATAACTTTGGTGCCACTAAGAAAATTTGAAGTACCTGTTCAAGCGGCATGCATCAGCCCAGATGTCTTCAAAGGCAAAACCACCGCAGAAATAGCAAACTTACCTGTTACAGAGGGAAACCGCCAACTGAAACTATGCAACCTCTTTGAAATAACTGAAGATAACACTGAAACCCCAGAAATAACAATAAACGGCGACGCCAGCAAAGTAAAACGCATAGGTTCCTGCATGAAAACTGGCGAAATAGTCATCAACGGCGACTGCGGCATGCACACAGGCGAAAAAATGCAGGGCGGCAAAATCACCGTAAACGGCAACGTAGGCGGATGGACAGGCAACGAAATGAAAGCTGGAACAATCGAAGTCCACGGCGACGCAGGCGACTACTTAGCTTCACCATACCGTGGAAGCAGCAGCACAGGTATGAAAGGCGGCTTAATAACTGTAGACGGCAAAGTCGGAAGCGACGTAGGCTGTTACCTGAGAGGCGGAGTACTCAAAATCGCTGGAGGAGCAGGCAGATTCCTCGGCTACCACATGAGCGACGGCGCAATCTTAGTTGACAAGCAAACTGACACCAGAGCAGGCGCATGCATGACAGGCGGCAAAATAGTCATAACAGGCACAATCGAAGAAGTAATGCCAACATTCACCATAGACAGCATAAAGCCTAAAGTCAAAATTGACGACACACAAAGCGTCGCAGGACCATTCTACGTGTTTCTAGGAGACTTAGCAGAGCATGGCACAGGCAAAATCTTCGTCTCCAAAGCCAACAACACGCAGCTAAAAACATACGAAAAATACTTATAATTTCACTAATTCTTCTTTCGCTAAATTTGTAATTCAATTTTTAGCTCTACCCCTTCTTCGATTTAAAAGCGTGATTTGGTTAGCCGAATGCCTTATCAACAGCGCTGAGTTCAAAAACAACAATAAAAGAGGACATCATTATGCGTCAAGTTGACATGTTGAGGCTTGACTTATCAACTGGAAAGGCAGAGAAAACGAAAGATTGCGTTGCAGAAGAGGTTCCTCTCCAAATCTCTTTGAATGATACCTACACATTCGTTATTTGGTGCTCGCCTTCCCAGTTTAAGGAGCTTGCTGTCGGCTACTTGCTTTCTGAGAACATTTTAAGGTCAGTTGACGAAATCAAATCGTTAACCAGCAACGAGCAAAAGAACAGCTGCCAACTTAAGCTGAAAGCAAGCGTTAATTTGGATGAGCGAATGAAAAACTCGCGGCGAAGCACTCGAATCATCCCCCTAATCAAAGCAAGCACATCCCCCTACCAGCATGACGAACGAATACCCGTCGTAAAATCGCAGCTGAAGATCAAAGCCAAAGTTATTTTAGATGCAATGAATCAAATCAACAACCTTGCTAGAGGTTTTAAAGAGACTGGTGGGCTGCATGACTCTGCAATTTTCAAAGCCGACGGATCAGTCGTGGCTTTCTCTGAGGATGTGGGAAGGCACAACACCGTTGACAAAGTTATAGGCGAGGCGTCGCTAAACAAAGAGGACTTCAGCCAGTGTTTCATGATTATAACTGGACGTGTTCCGGGCGACATGATATACAAGGCAGCAAAAGTCGGCTTACCCATCGTTGCTTCTGTGGCTGCGGTTTTAAACTCAGGTATTTCCTCAGCTGAAAAAGCCAACATTGCCCTAGTGGGGTTTGTACGTGGAAGCCGCATGAACGTTTACACTGGAGAGAAAAGAATAATCTTGTAGGTGCCTATATGAATAGACCTGATATTAGGCGACTGCCAAAACGCGCTAACCCTCAAGAAGCACTAGCCAAACTGCTTGATGCAGAAAGTTCAAGAACATTGCTGACCGAAGAAGTTGGGTTAGCTAAGGCTTTAGGCAGAGTGTTAGCAAAAGATACCTATTCAAACATTAACATTCCAGGTTACGACAAGACCTTCATTGACGGCTACGCAATCAACCCAAAAGACACCGTTGGAGCTTCAACCCTAAAGCCTGCCGTGTTCAAAGTTGTAGGTAAACTGTTTCCAGCCGATATCCCAAATGAGGCTCAAGTCGCAAGAGGCGAAGCAATGTACGTTGCTTGTGGAGCACCCATACCTAAAGGAATAGCGTCAACTATTAAAGTGGAAGAAACTCGCCTAGACGGCGATAGAATCGAGGTACTTAGAGAAATAAAGCCAGGCGAGGGCATTATACCGCTCGGCGACGACGTAAAACAAGGCGCGTTGCTTCTTAATCGGGGGCAGATTGTACGACCACAAGATATCGGATTGCTTGCATCAATTGGAATGTCTGAAACTGAAGTGTTCAAAAAACCAACCATCGCCATCCTTTCAGGCGGAGACGAATTAATCAAAGAACACAAAAAAGATCCAACAAAAATCGTAAACAACTACGCTTTAGTCATTGCTGGATTAGCTTCTGAATTGGGCTCGACAGCAACGCTGAATGGAATAATGCGTGATACTTTAGACCAAGTGCAAACGAAAATCGGTGAAGCCTTACTAGAATCTGACATCGTTGTAACTATTGGCGGCACTTCGGTAGGTATAAAAGATTTTGTTCCAGACGCCATAAACAATCTAGGTCCACCAGGTGTAGTTGTGCAGGGCGTATCTTTGAGGCCTGGCGCTGTTTCGGGTTTCGGCATTGTCAATGGCAAGCCAGTTGTGATGCTGCCGGGGCACATTGGGTCTTGTATCGCTGGGTTTTACCTTTTTGCGGCACCTTTAATCCGCCTTTACTGTGGCCTTGAGGGAGACGGTTTGCTCCCATGTTTAACGGCTGAGCTTTCGGAAGAGGTTGACTCTGGACCTCAATTTAGGTTTCTTTTTCTTCGCCTAAAGCGAGCCGAAGGCAAACTGTTAGCCGATCAGGTTGAGGGCGGTTCAAGCGCGTTAACAACCATCGTCAAATCAAACGGCTACTCAATAATTCCTCCGCACACAAGCCTGGCTAAAGGGACAAAAGTCGAAGTACATTTGTTCGGAAAACTAGAATTGTCGCAAATCACCTAATTTAATCTCGTTCTTTGGACGGGTTACCTGTGAACGTGACTTTGTTTTCCCATGCCCCATGATTCGCACCATGCTTTGTCAGCTAACGCTCGTTCAGCTAGTAACCAGCAGCTGTTTTCCTCGTAGATTTCAGCTTCTATTCGATAATTATTTGCAGCTCTAAGGAAAGCTTCTTTGCCTTCAAAATCCCGGTCAGTCGCCGCTTTGGAGTCAAATTGCTGTTGAGACTGCTTCAGCAATACTTCACCTTGGCACTTTCTGCTTATTGCTGCCCAGAAATATGAGGCTGCAACCTCAAAGTTGCTTGCGCATGAAGCTAAGGTGTTCTGGGCTTCTGAGAGTTTGCCGTCTTGAAGCATTTTAGCACCGTCCCGAAGAAGCAGCAAATCAGAAATTGACAAAACACCCAAATTCAACTCCAGGTTTTCCGTAACTGAGTCATGGGCGCGACGTGTTTGCAACCTGTTTAAGTCTTCTTTCGAGTTTATGTTGATGAAGCTTCGGAGTTCTGGATCAATCGCTTTAATCTTGTTCACAGGAGAAACAAGAAGTATTTTGGAGGCGCCTCTGGGTATATCATCCGAACGTGGACGATTCAACTTACACAAGGCGTCAGTAATCTCTAAGCCACCACGTCTTTCAATCACCATTAAGAGAGTTTCAAGCCTGCCGTTAGGCCACATTGGAACAGCCACTTCAAAACCCTCTATTTCATTAAATAGGTAATCAGCAACTTCTGGTCGCAGAAAGGGCATGTCGCAAGGCAAAGTAAGACAAAAATCGGCTTTGACAGATTTTAATCCTGACATGATCGCGACAGTAGGTCCGCTTATGTGATTTTTTTCATCAATCACAATCTGAACGTTTTTTATGGCATATTTTTTTAAGACTTGAGAGTATTGGCTCTTACGTTCTTGGTCGTTTACGCATATTGAAATTTCATCGACAACGCCCTGAACGTTTTCGATGGCTTGAATTAAGAGAGGTTTTCCTGAAAGCTTGGCGAGGGCTTTGTCTTGCCAAGTTTCATCTCTCGATTGAAACCTTCGGGCTTTTCCTCCTGCCAAAATGAGTGCAGCCCGGTTAGTCATCGCAACTTTCCTCAATTAACTTGTTTTTCAGATTTGTCTTGCATTAATTGTTTCTTGACTAGTTTGATGAGTGTTTGCCCGTCTTCAGGAACTTTAATTATGGGTATGTTAGAATACGCCGCGGTGCTTGCATTTTTGGCTACTACGCCTGCAATCGCTATGATTGGTGCAACCGTACCCTCCAACGTCTGCTCAAGGCCGTTTTGGTCTTTGGCGGTAATAATTTTAGGCACATCCTTTCTTTTAGCGATTAAGCTGTGAAAGCCTTCGATAAAAACAATGTCCAGTTTTTCCTGCTCTAATATAGCTATTATTTGGTCTAAATCATTGAGCGCCATCTGGGTTTTCTTAATGATGTCTATTTCGTCAGGTGAAATTGCTACGATAATTTTGGCTCCTGCCTTAGCGTATCTCCAAGTGTTAGTTCCTTCCTTGTCCATGGTGAAGCCTTGGTGGTGAACGTGCTTGATTGAGCCGATTTTGAAGCCTTCAGCTGAGAGATGAGAAATTAAGTATTCTAAAGTTACAGTTTTTCCTGAACCACTTACGCCGACTGCGGCAATTACTAAAACCGTACGGGTTCACGCTCCTGTTTGAAAATCAATTTGCTTAGCTTTATAAATTGTCTTTGGCTTTCCTGTTTTTGTGGATTAATCAATATATGGCTCACTACCATTGTCCGCAAAGACGTTTAAAGCGTCAGCATTGAAACACAAGTACACTTTATCGCCTATGTTAATGCCCAAGTTTTTAATAGAACTTATAGGAAGCCTTGTTTTTAATGAAAACCCTGCATCAACTGTAACTTGGGCGGTTGACCGCATTTGAACCATTTCAGTGACGGTGCCCTCGATTGAATTGCGTAAAGCACAGTTAAAATTCAAATCGGCTGATTTTGAAACTATGATGTTTTCAGGTTTAACTGTGACGATAACTTTTTTTCCTATTAAATCAGGCGCCAAAGGCGCCAACAGTTGAACGTTGTTTACTGCGATTTCCAAAAACCCCTCTTGAATTCTAACAGCTTTGCCCTTGAAGGCGTTGATTCCGAGAAACTTTGCAACGTATTGAGAGCTTGGCTTGTCAAAAATTTCTGTTTTGCTGCCTATTTGCTCTATGCGTCCATTACCCATCACAGCTATTCTGTCTGACATTATGAACGCCTCAGACAAATTATGAGTAACGTACACCACTGTGATTTTAAGTGCTTGTAAATAGTTTTTGAGCTCCAGCCTGAAGGATTCCCTCAATTGGGGATCAATTGCTGAGGCAGGTTCATCTAAAAGCAAAACTTGCGGTTCATTAGCTAAAGATCTTGCCAGTGCAGCGAGCTGTTTTTGCCCGCCACTAAGTTGGTTTGGATAAAACTTTGCGTATTCTCGGAGATTTACAAAGTCAAGCAAATAGCTGGTCCTTTTCTTAACTTCCCGTTTAGGCAAACGTAGCGATTTTAAGCCGTATGACACATTGTCTTGGACTTGCATGTGTGGAAAAAGTGAAATTGTTTGGAACACATAGCCAACTTTACGTTCAGAAGGCTTAAGGCAAACTCTTTTTGTGCCCTCTTCTCCGTTGACTAAAACATCGTTGATGTAAATGTTTCCATTATCCGGTCGTGTTAAACCTGAAATCATGTTTAGAAGAGTTGTTTTTCCGCAACCGTTTGGCCCGAGCAATGATAAAATTTCTTCTTTTTTAACTTCGAGAGTCAGGTTTTCTATAACCTTTTTTTCGGCAAATGACTTAGCGACTGAATCAATTTTAATCATTTTTTGACTCCGAACCTTTTCTGTTCGAGAAGCTTGACGATGATAAGGACTGAGAATGAGATAACGATCAAGATGATGGATAACATGACGCCCGCTAAAGGATCTGAATACAACAACACGTAGATTGCTAGTGGCATTGTCTGTGTTATGCCTGGCAAGTTTCCCGCGAACATTAGAGTTGCGCCAAACTCGCCCATGGCTCTTGCCCAAGTCATCATGGTTCCAGAAATAATGGCTCGTATAGATAGTGGAAAAGTAACGGTGAAGAATACCCTGAGACGAGAGCCAGTTAGCATTTTGGCACTGTTAATAATGTCCTTATCCATGTTTTCAAACCCCGTTTTGGCAGATCGTAAAAGAAATGGGGACGCTACAAAAGTTTCAGCGATAACAACTGCTATTGTGCTGCCTGGTATAATGAATCCTAATCTGTTAAATATGGGACCTAATAGTCCCTTTGGCGCGAAAGCATAAAGTAGTACCACTCCAGCCACAGCAGGCGGTAATACTATGGGTAAATCCATTAGGGTATCAATAATTGCTTTTCCGGGAAAATTCCTTGTTGCCATGAAATAGCCGGTAGGCACAGTTAAGACCAAGGCAATTAAGGTGGCTATGCCGGACGTAAATAAGCTAAGTTTTATAGCGTCTAATATCTGAGCGTTATGCAGTTGAGCGTTGACTTGACTTGGTTCAATTCTTAAGAATACTGCTAAGATCGGCAAGGTTACAAAAAGAAAGTAGGTCAATACAATAAGGCCGAGAATTATAAGTGTAATCTTATTCGATAACGAACTAGTGAAGACGTGTTTCAATATTTTTACACCGGTTGATTAATGAAAAAAGGGTGAGGAGTGCTTAATATTCACTTTTACGAGTTAAACCCATACTCAGTTAGTAGGTTTTGTCCTTGGGGTGAAAGCCAGTAATTCATAAAAGTTTGGGCTAAAGCTGATTGTGTAGTTTCGCTGGGTACAGCTATGCCGTAGGTGCCAACAGTGTTTACAGAAGACGGTATCGGAAGGAACTGAACTTGCGATCCAGTCATGTTACCGTAAGCCCAATCAGAGACAAACACGATGCCTGCGTCGGCTGTGCCTAAATTGAGAGAAACGTCCCCAACTATGTTTTCATCGGTTGTTTCATAGGAGACAACGTTCTTTGTAAAAGTCGCGTTATAGTTTACATAAGCACCAGAACTAACGTATTGGGGGCTGCTTGCATTGCCCCAAGTTGAATCAATTTTCCAAAGGGTCGTATTTGTATATGAGCCCACAGGTACTGATTGTGCTGCCACAACTAATCTTACTCCGGGCTTAACCAAATCTGCAAGTGATGTAATGTTTTTCGGGTTCCCTTGGGCCACGATTACGCAGAGGCTGTTTGTGGTGAAATTCGTAGATAAATTATTGTACACGAGTCCTGAGCTGTTTAGCTGCTTGGTCCATTTAATGTCTGCGGACATAAAGACGTCGCACGGTGAGCCCGAAGTAATTTGCGTGTACAGCGTGCTTGATGAGGCAGAGTTGACTACTATGTTGCAGTCGTTTGCCTTGTCGAATGCTTGGGTCATGTTCGCAATGACGTTAGTTAAGCTTGATGCTGCAAATATTGTTAGAGTTACAGGGGGCGGGCTAGCCGTTGGTGTTGGTGTGGCTGTTGGCTGGGGTGTTGGAGAGGCTGTCGGGGTAGGTGTTTCAGTTGCTATGGGTGATGTTGTGGGTGAGAGCGTTGCCGCGGCTGTTGGAGCTGGTGTTGGCGTGGACGATACGGTCGCTGTTGGTGTGGGTAATGAGGAGATATTGGATTTTGCCAAAAATGTTCCGTTATATGCAAAATAACCTATTGCTGAAGCCACTATTATTATGACTACTAATGTAATAGCGATATATTTGGTGTCCATTTTCACCGTATCCGATGTTATCAGTCAGTAATGTCGATTGTTATAAACATTTCTTGGAAAATATAAACAACCACAAACGAAACAAAGAAAAAATCCAGAAATCACTTACGAAAGGGTTGCCCGAAACTGTCATAATCAGCTCAGGGCAATTCTTTCAGGACCCTGCTTAAATCCGCTTGAGCACTCCGATATCGCTTAACCAAATCTTTTCCGAAATCGGTAACCTCTGAAGACCCGCCGCCTTTCGCTCCACCACGAATTCGTACCACGAGCAATTGCCCAAGTCGACCCTCTGCCAAAGTAATTCTGTGCAATGCATACCGATAAGACATGCTCAACTCTTCCGCAGCCTTCAACATAGAATGGTGCTTGTCGATTGCATCCAGTAAATCGGCTAAGCCGTCGCCGAAAACTGCTTCGTTCTTTTCGTTAACCATCCAAAGCTTGATAGCATAAGCTAAAGCACACACTGATTAGTCACCACTTGTTATTTACGGACTTAGAAGAATTAAGTTTAACGATTTCACAAAAGTCTTAACCTTAATAGCAAGAATCTACCGTCGTTTAACGTATTATTTAGAGGCAGAACATTTACGCTTCTATGACTTTCGCCTTTTTGAGAACAGTAACGTTCCCACAGCCTTCCACTACATAGCCAACTTCAAAATGCCTAACTTTTCGCTTATCCAACTCATCCAACAAATCATCTGCGTCCTCCTTAGCCACAGCGATAAGCATTCCGCCTGCTGTTTCCTTTGCTTCACCAGTTAACAATGGGTAACCAAAAAGCTCAGCCAAAATTGGCGTCCCGCGAATCACGACCAACTGGTTAATTACGATGTCAACTTTACTCAGAACTGACATGTTTTCAGCATGACCTTTAAGTCCAAAACCTGTCACATCAGTTGCGGCATGAACTGGAACTCTCTGCATAGCTTCAGCAACAGGCTTATTAGAACTAATCATTTCATTAATGGCTTCATTAACAGCTACTTCAACTACGTCTTCTGGAACCCCTTTGAGCAATTCTTGCCCTTCAGTCTCTTTCCTAAGCCTATATGCAGCCATCGCAGGGGCAATCCCAAGCGGTTTAGTCAAAAACAAGCGGTCACCAACCTTGGCTCCCCGAGTATAAACGATTTTTTCTGGGTCACCAACGCCCGTTGCGGCACCACCGATAATTGGCCAAGGGTTCCGAATTGTGTGGCCTCCAACCACAGGTGCACCCATCTCGCGGCAAAAATCGCCAAACCCCTTCAACATGCCCACAGCTAACTTGTCAGGCATGTTCTCGGGAAAAGCCATTATCGACAAAACACTAACAATCTTGGTAACAGCTAACGCGTAAATGTCGCTTGTTACGTTGCTTCCAGCAATTCTGCCTTGAATTTCAGGTTCATCAACCATCGGCGTAAAAAAATCAAGCGTATTCAAAACAGCAATGCCCTCAGCAATTTTAACAACACTGGAGTTCTCCCATGGACCAGCCAACACATCCTCGCCGAAATCAGCTGTCAAACCCGCTTTATCCAACAATTCACTCAGCTGATATTGTGGAAGCTTGCAGCTGCAACCATGCACTGGAACAACTTTAGTTAACCTATAGCCCAATTCGTTTTCCTCCAAATGCTCAAGCTTCAATATCTACTTCTAAGCTTTAATGAATTTATACTATTAAAAAACTATAAAAAGATTCAATCGACCAAAAATTAGGGAGGAAAGGCTTGTTACCTTTTCTCTTCAATTATTTCCAAGAACGCTTGAATTCTTGTTTTGATCTGCTCAGAATCTCCCATCGTATAGTCGGTTTCGATCTTCAGCATCGGTAAATCTTGGGCTTTTAACGCTCGCTCTACTTTTACTCCTTCAACATTGTAGTCGTGGCAGTTTTGAAGTGTGTAATAGACTACTCCGTCTACATTGAATTGCTTAGAAAGTTGAGTTATGCTTTCAATCCGCCTTTGGTTTGGTGTGAAGCATGCGCAGGGGATTTTGGAGTATTTTTCATCTATAGCCCATAGCAAATCATTCAAACTTTCTCCTTTGGGTTCTACCAGGTCAGTAAAGTATCTTGTTCCAACGCAGCTTTCTTCAACCACTATTGAAGCGCCAACTGACTCGGCAATGCTATGCACTTTCCAGTTAGGAACTGCCATTGGACAACCTGAAATCATTAGCCGTGATGCATCCTTGCTTGCGACGCCTTCGCCTTTTCTTACGCGCTGATCCAGTTCATCACAAAGCTCATTCACTTTAGCCGTGAACCGCTTCACATCATCCATGAAACTGATTTGGTCGATAAGTAATCCGTCTAAGCCGCTAATTGGCGAGGGTGACTTCGCACGTAAATCAGATAAACGCTTAAGGGCTCTGCGTTTGTTGTTTATTAGTCCAATAGCTTCTTTTAGTTTCTTAGTTGTAATTTCGTTTCCTGTAAGCTTTTCCATCTCAGTTTTGAAAGCTTCTAACTCTTTAAACCAGAAAGCTTTGCCTTGAGCAGTGTCGGGTTTGTGGGGGACCTCAAGCACGTAAGTTGGGACAAGCTCGTTGAGTAGCTCGTAGACCTTCTTTTTGCCATCGCATGTGGTTTCTCCGACGACAAGATCGCTGGACTGGAAATATGGACAGGTGCGGTTTATTTTGAAGCCGTAAAATGACTTTATCAGTGGACAAAGGTTTCGGGGTAAAACTGCTTCAGCGTCAGGAACTGAAAAGTCTGCACCTGCGCATAACCCAACCATTGTAGCATCTGCTGCATATGCTATTTCTTCTGGCGCGTAAATACAAAATGCGCCAACAACTTTCTTTCCTGCACTTCTAAGCTTTGCGAGTTCTTCAATTCTTAAACCATGAACCTCAGAAACAACAAAGTCAAAGTAATCCATTTTTTGGGTCGGTTTTTTTGGGACAAGACGGCGCTTGTATAATATTGGCCTAGACCGTTTAGGAGTTGATCGTGTTTTTCAATATCCATTCCAAGGTTTTTCCACATTTCAACGTATTTTTCTGCCATGGTAATCAACGTCATGGGAAGGCTATTACCTATCAACCTATTAAGATTTATGATAAACATTATTAGAAAAATTGATTAAACATCAGCGTTTTTTAATTAATACCTTAAACTCCGCACCAGACTTAGACGATTCAACAACCTCATGCCCATTATTCTTAACCCAACGCTGAACATTATCAAACTCCAATTCACCTTCACCAACAACCTCCAAAAACTGCCCAGAAACCATGCTTTCAAGCTTACGCTTTGTAAATGCTACAGGCATGGGACACATTTTTCCTTTAACATCTAACTTTTCAAAATCCAAATTATAGCCACTAGAACACTATTACTTTGTCACTATTAACTGTCCAGTCAACAAGCTCATGAACCGTCGCAATTTTCACCCCATCAATTAAATCCGTTTGGGTTAAACCGCGGGCGTCTACACAGACGACACAGGCTTTCACTTCAGTACCGCCTTTCATCAAGTCCTCGAGCATTTGCCCGTAATTTGTTAAGCCAGAAGCTGGTTTTTGTCCTTTCTTGGCTAGGTACACGCCGTTTTCAAAGAGCCAAATTCTCACTTTGTGGCCTTCGACGTCGCAGGTCCATGCGAATCTTAAAGCTGATAGTGCACGCTCTTTGGCGTATGGGGCTTCGTATATTATTAAAGTGAATGTTACCGTATCATTCAACCTCAATTTTTGCAATAATACTTATTCAAAAAACTAATATAAGGATTTTCCAAAACAAAAAACAAATAACATATAAAAATTCCGCACAGTATTATCTAAGGAGGCACAAAGGAGTTTTATTAAGCGCATGGAAACTATAAGATTCGATTATCTCAAAACATTCCTCACAGTAGCCAGAACCCATAGCTTCTCAACAGCAGCAAAAGAACTTGGAACAAGCCAGGGCACAGTAAGCCACCACATAGCAGCATTAAACCAATACTTTGATACTGAACTATTCAAACGCACAGCTAATGGCGTTGAGGCCACCGAAGCCGGGGCAACTCTTAAAGAGACTGCGGAAAAAATCATTCAAGAAACCCAAGAGGCAAAAGCCAAGATTTCTTCAGCCAAACAAACCCTCTCTGGAACGATAACTATTGCGGCAAGCACCGTACCAGAGGAACACGTAATTCCCAGTTTAATCTCTGAGTTCCTAAAAAAACATTCAGAGGTAAAATTTAAAATAAAAGCGGAAGACAGCCTAACAAGTCTAAGCAGCTTGCAATCCAATAACGTTGATTTTGCGGCAGTCGGCACAATACAAGGGTACGAAGAAAAATTTGATTTCATCCAAGTGGGACAAGAAGAACTTGTGCTTATTGTACCATGCAGTCACGAATTATCCAAGCAAGAATCAGTTAAGCTAAATGAAATTGCCAAGTATCCTTTCATCAACCGGGAGGAAACTTCTGGAACAAGAAAAGAAATCGAACGCTTTTTTGAAAATAACAGGTTCCCCCTGAAACAGTTAAATGTAGCGTTGGAGCTTGGAAGCACTGAATCAGTCATAACTGCTGTTTCAGAAGGACGCGGAGTAAGCATAATCTCATCGATAGCTGCAAATAAAGCACAAGCGGCAGGTTTAGTAAGAATACTTAAAATTAAAGAAGCAAAAAGCCCAAGAAAACTCTACATGGTACGACCAAGAAGGCCCCTTCTCAACACATCCGAGGCGTTCTGGGAATTCTGCAAAAAATACCGATTCAAAAATGAAGTTATCTCGTGCGCTGCGGATTAATGGCCTGTTTTATGTTTCTTCTTCAAGTTTGACCCAGATTTTGCCTGACTCAATTTTCCAATCATACATCTTCAGTTTTATCGAAGGTTGATCCTCGTACTCGCCCGTTTTTAGGTTAAAGCGCCAATCATGGCAAGGACAAATTATGACGTTGCCATCAAGGGTTCCACCCGAAAAACAACAACCCATATGCGGACAGCGATTGTCGATAGCGAAAACTTGACCACCCTGCTTAATCAGTAAAACTGGAGAACCATCAATTGAGACAAGCTTCATTGTGCCTTCTTGCAACTCGTTTTCTTCTAAAGCGGGGAAAAAATCATCCATCTTAAATCAGCTTCATTATCCGCCAGATGTTAGTCGTTAATTATGAGATAAGTTTTGTGGCTTTGCCATTGTAAAGTTCTGCTGGGTTTTTTGCAACTTGATGGAGGTGCGAGGGGTTTCGTTCCCATGCTCACAATCGTTATTCTGGGTTGAATTGAATATAGAATTGTGTGCATACTCTGTAATTTGGATGATGTAGAAAATGGGAAGAATAAGAAAAAGGGTTTTTTCTACGATATTGGTTTTGGCAAGGATTCTTTTGCGGTCTCTTCCTCTTCAGTCTTCTTCTTTCGTCTGCGCCATGCAAGCAGTAGAACCAATAGCAGAATCAGCGCGAAGAGAACGATTGCGAATGCTCCAATTGTGAATAAGCTTGAGCTGTATCGGGCTTGGTAGTTACCTTGGATTAGTGTGGGCATGTCAATTGTTATTGGTGAGGTTGCGTTGGTTCCTGTTAGGGTGTATTGTTTGTTAGCTATTGTACTTGCAATGTTATTTGCAAATGTAAAGTCTACTTTGGTATGGTTGTTGACCCATATTGTGTACGGTAGTTGACTATAGTTTTCTGTGTTAGCAAAGATTGTCATTATAGTTCCTTTTGCATCAGAATCTACGCCTGTCTGGTTGAAAATCACTTTATATTGTGTTTGGTAAGTCGCCATCACCGTTGTTGGCTGTATTATTGAGGTTCTGTTGTCGCTGATTAGGTTGCAGCGTATGGTTTGTGCAGAGTTTATTGTTTGTTGTGTGAATATTCCTGTAGCAGGACTTCCAGAGTTAATCCATTGGTCCGCTGGTGATGTAATCGGCAAAACGTTTCCGGTAGTGGCGTAGGTAACTAGGTATTGTGCTGAGTAGTCTATGTTTTGACTTAGTTGGTTGGGTACAGAGATGGATCCTGATGAAGTTTGTGCAGCAACATATCTTGTTTCGTCAACTTGAATGTAGGTTGCAGTGCTCCATGGATAAATGATCGCTGAAACGTCAGAAATTGTTAATGAGCTTGTTGTTGAGGAGTAAATTGAATTGCCAAAAGTTACGCTCCATGATGTTCCTGTTGGTAGTCCGTTGTTGGTGAATGTTACTGTGTACCCAGTCACTGACAAAGATGTGGAATCGCTTAAACTTCCGTAGGTCGCTGTAACTGTGTAGGATCCAACTATTTTTTCAGATACCACGTTGCGTGTTATTTGAACATTGTTAACGCTGAAAGTGGAAGAACCTGTTATGTCGCCTAAGTCATTCCCATACTTGTCATAGGCTTCAACTGAGAAGATTTGAGAACCGCCTGAAATGATAGTGGAAGTTTTTGGACTTATCACAATATGATCCAGAAGCGCAGGGTTTGCAGTAATAGTCAATAAAGCAGTTGCAGAGATTGAACCATCAGTTACAGTTATACTTTGAGCGCCAGCAGTAATTAATGTGAAACCATCAGTAAATGTGTGAGCGCCGTCGTCACTAGCGATAAATGTGTGGTCGCTTGGGAGTACAACGTTAGTGGCAGTGTCGGTTGAGGTAAAATGCACAGTTCCTGTGTAGTCGCTTTTGACGTTGTTGTAGGCATCATACGCTGTTACTGTTCCGGTGAATGAAACGCCGGCGGTTGCAGAAACTGGAATGTTAATAGTAAAGTATGATAGGGGGCCAGGGGTCACCGTTAAAGTGGTAGAGTCGGTTTCACTTGCGTAAGACGCAGTAACTAAGTATGATCCCACTGAGGTTTCAGTTACAGAGTTTCCTGTAATTGGAACACCATTAACGCTAAAGTCGGAGGCGCTGGTGACATCGCCTAGGCTGTTGCCATATTGATCAAAGGCTTCAACGGTGAAGATTTGGGTTTCACCTGCAGCAATAGAAGGCCCCTTTGGACTTATCACTATGCCGTCCGTACCAGCAGGCGCAACATTCAAGTAAGCAAATCCTGTAATGGCACTGTTAGCTGTATCTGTCGCAGTAACTGTTTGATAACCAGCTGTTTCTAAAGTTACACTAAAAGTTTGAACTCCCGATGAGAGAAGAGAGTTAGCAGGTAAAACAGCTTGACCATCACTCGAAGTAAAATGAACCGTACCCACATAGCTCGATACTACGTTGCCATAGTTGTCCTCAGCTTTCACAGTGATGCTGAATGCTAACCCAGCAGTGGCAGACGCTGGAGCAGAAACTGCAAAATGGGTTGCTCCATCAGCGGCGAAAGTTATAATGAAAATTGTGGAAGCCGCTGCTAAGCTTGTTGAGACAGCGTTTAGAGTGGGGTGACCGGCAGCTGTATCTTCGTAGTAGATGCCAGCAGAATCGGAAGCAAGCGCGTTAATGCTGATTGATGTTATTGAGCTTGTTCCAGAAGAGTCTGAGTAGAACGTTCCCTCACTACTGTTTGTGGATAGGGAAATGATGATTGATCCGCCAGTCGTTGTTGGATTACCATATTGGTCTTGTCTCTGGACAACTATTGGTTTGGAAATTTGGCCCGCGCTTAGACTCTGGCTTCCACCTGATGAGAAAACTAGTTTTGTGGCTGAGCACGCGTTAATTGTGAATGTTGTTGAAGCCGGGGTTAAAGTTCCTGAACTGCCAGTTAGAGTTGGGTGTCCAGCGAGGATATCGTTGTAATAGAAACTGGCAGAGTTTTGTCCTTCCTTAATGGTGATTCCTGAAATCTGATTTATTCCAGTTTTATCAGAGTAGAAATGTCCGCTGGAAGATGCGTTCGTAGCCAAATTAACTGTTATATCTGAAAGAGCGTTGTAAGGATTGCTAGATGTATCCTGCAATTGAATTGTAATCTGATTTGAAACAGTGCCTGCCTGCAAAATTTGTGAGGCACCCGCCGAGAAGACCAGTTTTGAACCTGAGTCACAAGCTTTAACATAGACTATGGTTCCACTAAGGGTTGAAAAAGTTAAACATATCAATATTATAACGGTTAGAGTTTTTAATTGGTTCATGTTTTTTTCTCCTTCACGATTTTGCCCTGATATTTTTGGGCGCTTAGGGCTTGGCGTCCTTTAGACTGGTAGCTTTCTACCCTGTCTAACATCGTACGATTACAGTTTTCTATATTAAAAGGGATATTTCGAATCTTGTTATATCAGATAAATGGATATAATTCGGTTTTAGGTTTAAATTAAGTTCAGAAAGATCAGTTAGAGAACGAGCAAGGTTTTGCAGATTATATGAGTTTTCGGAAGGAATTAAGCTTCAAGTTTTAATGTGTTTTATTTGAAGCCTGTTTGTTGACAAAATGTTTTTTGAGGTTTGGTTTGAGCCTTATGATTTATAATCATTATTTTGAATTAAGATTCTGTATTAAGTATTACGTATTAAATGTTTATATACATGATAGCGTATTTTATTTACACACCAATTACTTGAAAAGCTTTATTGAAAAAAATCAGGAAACAAAATTGGAATTGAAGGAAAAAAAGTATGCCAAAACTAACCGTCTCCGAAAAAAATGAAACGGAAAGTAAAAAGGAATACGATTTTTCAGGCCAAGAGAACACGAATAGTTCATCAACAGCAACTTCACTCTCTATTGAAAAACCGGACTTGATTGAAATAGGAATCTCGGAACCCCTTAAAACCTCAAAAACAGATGACAATGGCTGTAGATTTGACGAATATCTAGTTGAGGCTATTGATGAAGCATTAACGTCATTGGGTGCACCCGTTAAAAACGCGGTATATTTCCAGCTAGAAAACAATTTTAACATACCGAAAAATGAAATTCCTAACCAAATCGATGAATTTACCGATATTATTCATAAGATTTTTGGTTTAGGTGCAAGTCGTCTTGAAATTAAGTTTATGAAAAATCTTTTTCCCAAAATAAAGGTTAACATTGAAACTGCTGAGTACGAATGGCCTTTGTCTAAATGGATTATAGATGATGTATCCTTTACAGAATATATCCACAGTGCACGAAAAAAATTTTGTGACACGCAGCAAAAAAGCCAGATGATATCTCCCACGTAAAATTGTTCCATGTAACTGAGGTATTGAGAATAACTTGAAGTCTTGGTTTGCGAAAGACGCAGAGGTGAATAAGGTTGGATAAGAACGTTAAAATCTTAATAGTTGATGACGACGAAAACATAAGGAAAACTATGAAAACTATTCTTGAGGACGAAGGATACGTTGTAGATTTGGCAGCTACTGGAAATGAAGCTGTCGAAATGACGTGGAAAACAGCCTATAACATTGCTCTTTTAGACATTCGATTGCCCGATATGGAAGGCGTAGAGTTACTTAAACTGATTAAAGATAATGTTCCGAGGACACGAAAAATAATGGTAACAGGATACCCATCAATGCAAAATGCAATCTCAGCATTAAACAAGAATGCCGACGCATATTTGGTTAAGCCCGTTGACATTGCGAAACTACTCGACAAGGTAAAAGAGCAGCTGCAACTACAAGAAGATGAAAAGAGTTTTAGTGAACAAAAAGTTGCCGAATTCATTGAAACGCGTGTTAAAGAAATTTCGATCTAAACTCGGGACAGCACCTTAAAATCCTGACAACATAAAAACATTTTTTATTTCATTAAACACCGTTTAAACTTCTTTTATAAATATTAATTTTCTCGAAATACCAAAATGAAGTTAAGAATATTCCTTTAGTGCTTCAGTTAAATGAGTGTGTCTGGGACCTTGGTCTTCCTGGGCGTCTAACAAGTGCGCCTATCAAAGGCTTTTTTGCCTTTTCTTTCTCCTTGTTCTCCATAAACGCTTTTGCTTGGTTTACGTATTCTTGAAAATCTGAACTTTTTTGTTCCACATGGCAGAAATAGGATAGTTTTTTCTTAAAGCTCTCCGATAACAGCAAATCAAAGTGTTCTGCGCCTTTGCCGAGAATTCTTTCAAGTGCAAAGGAAAATTCTTCAAGTTTTGTTGGGATCTCTTTCTTTTTAATTGTAAATTTTGTTTCAAGATTTGAGTAAAGAGTCATTTTAGAGGTGTTTCCCAATGAGGACATTGCTTCGTCAATTGACTCCAGTAAGACTTTGTTAAATGCCTTTTCGGTCAGCACCATTGTTGTATTCCACATAACGTTATGGCAATTAGGGCAAATAGCAAGTGAATTATTTTTCTCTCCTTTAAGATCTATTGCAATGCCAGAACAGTTGCTGCAAATTATATTTTTTATTGTCTAGGTCTGGTCAAGACCTCCATTCTTTAGCCAATTCACCAAAGCCAATATACTTGGTTCCTTGAAACCGAAAGTCTCAATATCATCAGAGTATTTCACTGCTAATTCTAGCTTTTCAAATTGCATATTCGATAGGTCGCCTTTGAAAACATTTCTGGATAGGGCCCCTAGAAGTTTTTCTTTTTTCTTTTCTTCTTTGAGATATTTGGGTGATAGCAGGACATATTTTATGTTGCCCTATTTGCTGGTTGGCTTTGTGTTTGGTTATGGTCGTTTTTTTGTTCCTATAAGTTTGCCAAAGAAGGATTTTGTTTCTGGTTTGTTTTCTGGTTGTTGAGTTTTGGATTCGTTGATTATTTTTTGGTTGATTTGTTCTATTCTTGCTTCGATTTCACTTTTGACTTTGTCCATTACTTCGTCTTGTTCGGTTTCTCCTTCGACTATGAGGATGTTGTTGCCTTGGGCTATCTTCTTGGCTGTGTCACTTAGTCCCGGTATCGCGACGAACATGGGAATATCAACTTTTACCTCTGAAGTTTTGTAAACGTACAGAATCAGCGGTTGGGTTTGGACTTCTGTTTCGCTTACTGCATGATCAAGCGCTATAACGATTTCTTGTCCGCTGATTTGTTTTTTGGCGATAAGGCTGAAGTGATGTTGCATTCCGCTTTTTTGTCCAATAGTCAATCCAGGAATCTCAATGCTAAAGCCAAGTTCATTTAAGATTGTTCTGATGTCTTCTAGGCTTGCAACGTTTTGCCTAATTTCCTTCTTTCTAGCTAAGTTTAAGGAGAATTTTGGTATGTCCGTTACTTGTGCCTCTTTTATCGTGAAGTTTTTGTTGCAGCTGCGGCAGATTACGTCGTATTCTGGGTTTTCAAATTTTTCCCCGCATTCTTGGCACACGTACCATCGTCCCATGTTTCTGTATTGCCCTTCTACAAGGAGCTCGCCGCATTTGGGACAGCGGTCCTTTAGGTACTTGTCTCTTTGGTTGATGTATCCGCATGGAATATGTTCGGTTAAGCTTGTTTTGTCAACGTGGTGGCTTTTGCATTTTGGGCAACGATTATGCAGCGTCAACATTGTTGATTGGCAGTTTGGGCATGCTGAAACTGAATCGAAGAATCTCTTTTGTAGTATGTTGAGTTCAGCGAGGTTTTCTAAACACTCTCTTGAGAGGGTGTCTGTTTCATTTTTGTTTGACGCGTTGCCGCCGGTTATTTGGTACATGAATCCTAAACCTGGAGTGTAGACTGGAGTTATTTCTTCTTTATCTCCGTCTTGAAGGAGTTTCCTTAGGAGGTCGCGTGCTTTGGGTTCGATGTATGCTTCTCGTCGTTCGAGTTCAATTTTGTCTTCTAAATCTAAAGCGTTGACTGTTGCTGTTTTATCTGCGAGAGTGTTTTTTGTTAGCTGGTCCGCTGGTTTTTGCACATCTATTTTTTGTTCTGGGTTTTTTTTCATCAGCTTAGCGACTTCCTTTTCTCAGACTACAGTTTCACTTAAACTTATATTGTTTTTTTAATGGAGGAACAGATAGAATGCTAATCCCGAGGAAACAGCTAAGATGGTTACGTGTTTTAATCCGTCGATGAATGAGTCTTCGTTAATTTTCCCCGCGATCAATCCTCCGAACAATGATTCTATTAAAGCGGCATGCAGAAACAGCCTTCTTGATTCTGCTTGCGATATTATTGGCTTAATAAAAGATATTGAGCCTGATGCTGTGTGGCTCAGGGGAGTGAACATCATGTTTGAAATGATTATTATTATGAATAAGAACATGAAAACTGAGAAGTAAAATATTATTACGTAGGGCATTGTCTGCTGTCTTCTTTTTGTACTCCATGAGTTGATGCTGTCAAGGTATTTTGCTGTTGAGTCAAAGATGTCTGATAGGTCTCCTCCATGTTTTGCTGCTTCATTTATCAGAACGGTTGCTTTGGTGATTAAGGGTATTTCTAGTCTATCGCTAAATTCTTCTAGGGCTTCGTTGAAGTTCATGCCCCAGCTCATGTGTGCTACTAATATCTTTAGTTCTTCTGTTAGTGGGCCGTAGAGTCGTTTGGAGGCGTGTTCTAAGGCTACTTGCAACGGTATTCCGGTTCTTGATGCAGTTGCTAAGTCCCTTAGAAAGTCTGGGGTTGCTTTTTCGATTTTGATTTTCCATTTACTGTATATGATGCTTGCAACACTTGGGGGCGCTACACCTATTGTTAGAGCTATTACAATCATGTAGTCTAATGTGGGGGAAGTGAGGTAGAAAATTGATGCAAAAATGAAGAAGATTGCGGCTGCTGCTGAAGAGGCGATTGTTATTCGTTTTATTGTTTTTTTGGTTATTTTCATTTGGCGCTCACTTTTCGAATGTTGACATTATCACCATCATTATTGTACCCATGATGGGGATTCCAAGGTAGGTCAATAGGTAGAGAACCAGTGACATGCTCAAGCCGCCGATTGTGCCGCTGCCTATCATTCCTAGAGTAACGAAGAGAACGATGAAGAGCAATGGAGCGGCGACTAACATCATAATGTAGATTTCTGCCATTGCAGAGAGTGACTCTAACATCATGTCTAGTTTGCCCAGTCGGTCTTTTGTCACTGCGTCTGTAGTGATTTTTAGGTATTCGGTTGGGTTTCCTCCTGTTCGGACTGTTGCTACGTAGCCTTCAAGGATTTCGCCAAGTTTGTCATTGGGCGTTAGTTTGGCGTTGTCAACGATTGAAGTCATGAGGTCATTGCCAAAGATTTCTATGTCTCTTATGATGTTGCTAAATTCTAAACGTACTTCTTTGAGCGTATCAATTTTGGCCATTGACTCGAAAATGAGGCTTGGGGGAACATTTGAGCTTGAGAGAAGGGTTAGAAAGTTGCTTATGTAGGGCAAGTTTTTGTCGATGGGTCCTTTTCTGTTGCTTGCTTTCATCCCTGGATAAATGTACATTACGATTAGTGTTACCATTGCAGCTGATGCACCGATAACTAGGCTAAATGCGAAATTCATTACTGACAAGATGGAAATACCTGTCAAAAGCGGCAAGAGAATAAATGATACAGGGATGGCGGCTGCAAACACAATTATGGAGAGAAGCACCATGAAGGCGATATACGCCTTGAATGCAATTAGCACGCCACCCTTTTTGAGTTGAAGGTGGATCTCTTGAAACTGCGGATATATTCTTTCTAGTTTTTTGTTAAGTAAGGTGTACGCAGTTGTCCAGGGTTGAAACTTCATTGTTAGCTCACTTTTGCTTTTCTGTATATCTGCTGTGGGTCAGAGAAGTAGTCTAACACCATTTTGGAAACGTCTTCGTAGGAGCGGATGTGTTTCTTAACCATGTAGTCGAGAATTGTTTGTCTCATCTGCAATTCTTGATCTATTTCTTCTGCAGTGTATCCCCATTGAGATGCTATTCTATCTAAAAGTGGGCTTCTCCCTATCCTCACGTAGATGTCTTTTTCTATGTCCCATCTGAAGATGTCTTGGGTTTTGAAGTCGTTTTTTTCTCGGTCCCATCCCAGCATTTCTGATACGCTGATTGTTCTTCTCAACGAGACGTTGTTTACAACTAGTCTACGCACGATTGAGATGGCGTTTAGGTTTTCAACTTGGGTTTGGGGAATGTTCATGGGTTTTGTTGTTAGTCGGTGAAGGACACCTTGAAGATGCTCGGCGTGTATGGTTGTTAAGCCTAAGTGTCCTGTTGCCATGGCTTGGAACAGCGCGTAGGCTTCTTCTCCTCGTATTTCGCCTACAATGATGAAGTCGGGTCTTTGTCTTAGGGCGGCTCTGAGGAGATCGAACATGCTGATACTGCCAATTCCTGCTTCGCCCACTGCTCCTGCACCTGTGCCTAACCCCTGTCTTGTAACCATCATCTCCCAGTTTTTATGGGGTAAACGTATTTCCTGTGTGTCCTCTATGCTTACTATTTTTAGGGTTGGCCTAATGAATAGGCTGATGGCGTTGAGCATTGAGGTTTTGCCTCCACCGATGTCGCCGCCGATCATGACTGAGTGCCTGTTTTCAATTAGAAACCAGTAGTAAGCGGCGATTTCTGGTGACAGAGCTTTATAAATAATTAAATCAATGATTGTGAGCGGGGTTTTCTTAAATTTTCTAATGGTGAATGTGCTGCCTTTAGGTGTTACTTCGGTTCCATAGGTTACTTGGGCTCGGCTGCCATCATTTAATGTTCCGTCAAGGATTGGCTGAGCAATGGAGATGTGCCTGCCGCATAGGTAGGCAAGCTTGAAAACAAAGTTTTCCAGTTCCTTGTGGGTTTCGAATTTTACGTTTGATGGGATGGATTCGTATTTGCGGTGCCAAACAAACACTGGCGAGTTAGTGCCGTCGCATGAGACGTCTTCAATGTTTTCGTCTTTCATTATGCCATCTATTTTTCCGAAACCTAAGAAGTCTCGAGTGATGAAATACTGGTATTTGCCCAGCGTATTGGCATCCACATTTATGCGGTATTTTATGGCGGTTTCTAAAATTTTGTATTTTAAGAATTCTTCTGCTTCCTCTTCATCTTTAAAACTCTTAGTGTTAATTGCAAGTTCATCCCAGAGAATATTTTTCAGCTCAGTTAACAACTGTTCATCTAACTCTGTTAACGTTGGCTCAAGAAGGGAATATTTTACCTCGTTTCTTTCGTCCTCAACAATTGCAGCGTACGAAAAGGGAAGCACAAGAGGATAATGCTCCTTGTATGTTTCAGCAACTTCAGATCCGCCAGCAGCATCCGTGTGAGTTTCCACAACTGGACCAGGCGTATCCGCATCTATAACTGAAGCATTAACCGTCGATGGTTCTGACTGTTCCGATTTCCCTTTGCGATTCCATATCTTCAAGATAGCGTTCCCAAGATTTAATTCCTAAAGAGTCAATATAAACCATGTAAACTTCAATTTTAAAATCAGTCAGAGTTGCGCTCTTGATTTGATGGCTCTTTCTGGAAAGATTACTGAAACATCCAAGACATATTAAGCAAGGGTCAAGGTGTTTCGCTTGAAGAGAAAATGAAGTTGCGACAGAAGAAGCGTTTCAAGCGACAATCGTTTTTTCTACCAGGCGTCAAGCTTCAAGTTTTTGATTCTGCTAAAGTGCGATTGGTTGCGTGTAACCAGGGTCAAGTCGTTTTCGAGGGCTATCGCGGCTATCATGGCGTCCCTGTAGTCGATTGGCTGACCTTTTGCTACAAGTTTAGCGGATATTTCTGCAGCTCTTTTTGAAGAAGAAAAGTCCAAGGGAATTACGTTTAGCCTGTCAAGCAGCCGCAGGGTTTCTTTCAGATTTTCGCTTTGCATTTTAGATTTGTATGCACCAAAGAAAACTTCAAACGCGTTAATGGCTGTAGTGGCGGCTCCTTTCGCTTCTTCATCTATTGCCAAAACTTTGCTGTACGCATCTTTTTTGCCTCGCAGAATAGCTATGAGCAGATCAGTATCAAGACAGTTTATTTGATAATCTCTCCTGAGTCATGCGCCACCCATCAGATAGTTCACTGTGAATAGTTGCTTCTTCGGCATCTGACATCTTCCAAGCGCCAAAACAGTCTGCAATCTTGTTTGATTTCTTTGTGATGCGTAGAATCGTTTCTGTGAAGCTTTCCTTGTTTTTCTTTTCTCTCAATAAGGCCTCGTATGCTTTCTCTGTGATTGAGATAGTTTTAGTTGCCATGCCATATGTATGTGTACACGTACACAGATAAGCATTTCCTTGAGGTAAAAACATAAGCCAGAGTGTTATGAAAAACCTAAAAAGGAAAGAAGAAGGTGATTTGCCGCCCTTGCATTATTGCTTTTGTTTTGGTGTGGTTATTGGAAAGTTACCATGCTCTTTCCACAGCGTCGACCATCATTACCCAGTTTGTTTGGGATGTGCCGAAAGTAGCAGTTTGAGACGTTAGGGCTGAAGATTCTATTTGGTACTCTGCGTTGCATCCTTCGCCGTTTGCGTTTTGGAGGAATGCTGCCGGGGCAGAGAATGCATTTCCGCCCAGTGTTCCAACGGTATCCGCTGTGGCTGTCAAATGACCTTCAAATGCCAGGACCATGTCGGTTGGGTTAGTTGTTGACACTGAATTAGTTACGGTGGGAGCGCTCGAACCTGCGTTATTATTTGAGTAAGGTAAGCCAGCGTGTGTGTCAAATGTGTTTGTTGTCGAAGCGCCTGTGATTCCCAAAGCCAGTACGTCAATGCTGCGTCCATATCCGCTGGTATCGGTTGCGGTTACCGTAAAGGTTCCAGTGTGGGCGCCAGTGAATGCGTAATATTCAGAGATTTGTTCAGCGTTGGTTCCGCTGACAACAGTAGCTCCCCGCTGCGTGTAAGTTGTTCCGAAAGAGTCAGTTACCGTAAACGTGTGAGTCGCTCCAGAACCTGAATGGCCTGAAGTGACAATTACGATTATCAGCTCGTTGGCTTGTGCGGTCATGGAGGTCGTTTGCACGGGGCTTGAACCTGAACTCGATTCTGAGCCAAATCCTATGCAGTTTGTGTCTACTCCGAATACTTGGTATGCGTAGGCGAATGCCGTGGTTTGCACTGAAACTGTTCCACTTGTGGATTGACTGGTGTACCAGCGGGTGGTTCCTGATCCACCGGCAAGTGGGTTAGTTACAGTCCATGATGTACCAGCGTCATACCAGTAAGCTGTAGCGGTAGTCGTTAAGACTTGAGGGGCGTAAACGCCGTTTCGGGTAGCATTGAAAGTTGGAGCAGTATAGCCGGAGCCGCCACTCACGCTGAAGGATAAAGTCATCGAGTATTGGTGAGACCATGCAGCAGTCTCTGTGATGGCTCCATTCATTGTGACGGCGTTTGTGGCTGGGTTATTAGTGCCAGTGTAGCTTATTGTGCCTGTTCCGGTCCAGCCGTCCCAGACGTATTGCTCACTGCCGTTAACTGGAGTGGGGGCAGTGGCTGTAATCGTTACTGTGGAGCCTGCAGTTTCCCACGTTCCTGTGACAGGGTTCGTGGTACCGAAGTTTGCAATCATAGTCAATTGATATTGGTGCAGGTATGATGGAGCAACTGTGGCGGCTGTGGAAACAGTGCCTGAATATCCACTTAAAGCAATCCATCTTTGAGTTCCAGAAGTAATCTGGTTATTAACTGACCAGGCCGTCCCATTGTCAAACCAAAGCTGCTGAGCAGTAGTGGTTAAAGTCGGTGTATACGCAGAACCTAAAGCGGTTCCTGTGAGAATCACAGCGGACGAAGGCGTTGAACCATCAGAAGTAGTGTA